>NZ_JACHYB010000001.1:1499151-2248727 GCF_014192515.1 Microbacter margulisiae | reverse complement strand
TAGCGTGGAACTCCGGTATTATACTTCTACAAACTTTCTGGATAATTATATTAATTGGGACTCTAATTACAACAGAGTAGCCCTTATAGTTGGGATCCGGATATTCGGAA
The DNA here is from genome assembly GCF_014192515.1 of Microbacter margulisiae. Classification (NCBI taxonomy): domain Bacteria; kingdom Pseudomonadati; phylum Bacteroidota; class Bacteroidia; order Bacteroidales; family Porphyromonadaceae; genus Microbacter; species Microbacter margulisiae. Next base: position 2,248,617 of record NZ_JACHYB010000001.1, on the reverse strand, counting down.
CAAGGACAAAATATCAGAAATAACGTATTTATCCTTAGTGATTTAAGTAGGAAATAATATTGTAAATCTTCCCGATTGAAATCAATAAAGTTCCTCTCTTGTGTTAGAGGAATTTAGGGAACGGCTTTAATATTGGGATGCACATGTGCCTCAGTATCTATGTATTTTGGTCCATTCCAGGAAAGATTTCTGGAATATCATTGTTTCTTGGGCAGAGTTAAAGATTACCGGATGAAGAGAAACGATCCCTTTTCCTCCCTTTCCCGCGTCATGGAACAATATTCAAAAAATGCGTATCTTTGCCACAAATTAAGTGCTTACTATTCATGCAATCAACATACAACAAAGATACAGAAGAGACAGGAACGCCTGCTCTTCCTAAAAAATTATACATTGAAACTTATGGATGCCAGATGAATGCAGCAGATTCGGAGGTTGTGGCTTCCATCCTGAAAATGGATGACTACGAGCTAACCGATCAGCTGAACGAAGCGGACGCTATCCTGATGAACACCTGTTCCGTGAGGGACAATGCAGAGCAGCGTGTCATCCACCGTTTGCAGCAGTTTGACAGCCTGAAAAAGAAAAAGGAACGGTTGATCGTAGGCGTTATCGGCTGTATGGCCGAGAGGGCAAAAGAAGATCTCATCAATCATTATGGTGTTGATGTAGTTGCCGGCCCTGATGCCTATCTTGATCTTCCGCATCTGATGCAAAGCGCGTTGCAGGGCGAAAAAGCCATCAATGTGAATCTCTCCACAACAGAGACGTATAGCAAAGTGCTTCCGGCACGTATTGGGGCTTCTATTTCGGGATATGTTTCCATTACGCGGGGATGCAACAATTTTTGTTCTTACTGCATAGTGCCTTACACCCGGGGGCGCGAACGCAGCCGTGATGTGGAAAGTATTTTGCAGGAAGTGGCCGATTTGCAGCAAAAAGGATACCGCGAAGTGATCCTCCTGGGGCAAAACGTGAACTCTTATTTGTCGCGTCAACCCGATAGCAACATTGATTTCCCCGCATTGCTGAAACTCGTTGCCGAAGCAGCTCCCGGATTGCGTATCCGCTTTACAACATCACATCCCAAGGACATGAGCGATAAAACACTGGAAGTTATGGCGGCTTATCCGAATTTATGCAAAAATATCCACCTTCCCGTGCAGTCAGGAAGCAATCGCATATTGCACAAGATGAACCGCAAATACACACGCGAGTGGTATCTGGACCGTATTGCAGCTATCCGGCGGATCTTACCTGAAGCGAGCATCACGACGGACGTTTTTTGCGGATTCCCGACAGAGACGGATGAAGATCATGAACAGACCCTTTCATTGATGCGTGAGGTGGGTTTCGACGCCGCCTTTATGTTCAAATATTCGGAAAGGCCGGGCACTTTTGCCGCAAAACATTTGCCGGACGATATCTCCGAGCCGGTAAAAGTGAAACGGTTGCAGGAGATCATTGATTTGCAAAACCAACTCTCGGCCGAAAGCAACAAAGCAGCTATTGGCAAAACCTTTGAGGTGTTGGTGGAAGGATTTTCAAAAAGGTCGCGTGAACATTTCTTTGGAAGGACATCCCAGAACAAGGTGGTTGTTTTCCCCAAGGCGGGTTATCACATCGGCGACCGGGTTGAGGTACGCATTACCGATGCTTCGTCGGCAACCCTCCAGGGAGAACCCATAATGCATTCATAATTATTTCAAAACACTTGAAGAGTCATCAGATATTGCCGTAAAACATTAAAAAACACAGCACAAATGAACAAACAAATTTGGTCGAAATCAGTACCGCACCTTGTGGCAATTCTTTTTTTCATTATCGTTTCTTATATCTATTTCAGTCCGGTTATTGAAGGAAAGGTCGTGATTGGCCATGATAACCAGACATGGGCGGGCATGTCAAAAGAAACAATGGATTATAATGCCACCCATAAAACGCCTACGCTATGGACAAACAGTATGTTTGGCGGAATGCCGACCTATCAGATTGCAATGAAAACACCTGCCGACGCAGTGAGCTTCATTTATTCCTTTTTTACGGTTTTCCCACGTCCGGTTTACTACCTGATATTATATCTAATCGGTTTTTATATCCTAATGCTTGCTTTGCGCATCAATCCGTGGCTGAGCATGATAGGTGCGGCGGCGTTTGCTTTTGCTTCATATAATTTTATCATCATTGCCGCCGGACATAGCAGCAAGGCGATTACAATTGCCTACATGGCGCCTGTGATTGGCAGCGTGGTGATGGCTTTCAGGGAACGACGATGGCTCGGGGCAATATTGACTGCTATCTTCCTGGGACTGGGCATTAAAGCAGGACATTTCCAGATTGTCTATTATGTGCTGATTATTATTCTTATCCTGGGCATTTCGGAACTGATTTACAGCATAAAAGACAAACAGTTTGGTGACTTTCTGAAAACACTTGGCGCATTGGGCATCAGCCTGGTGCTGGCTGTAGGGATTAATGCCACAACGTTGCTTACCACTTATGAATATGGCCAGTATTCGATGCGGGGACAAGGATCATCGGCCTCTCAAAATCACCAGAGTAACAAAGGCGGACTGGATAAGGATTATATTACCCAATGGAGTTATGGGATTGGAGAAACATTAACATTGCTGATCCCCGATTTCCGTGGCGGTGCAAGCGATGGAACATTGACGGAGAATTCGGCAACGGGTCAGAAGCTCGACGCTTTGGGAGCGGATGCTTCACAGATAATGAGTACTCAAAAATGGCCGCTTTACTGGGGGAACCAACCAATGACCTCAGGCCCTGTTTATGTAGGGGCTATTGTTTGCTTCCTTTTTGTCCTTGGATTGTTTTTGGTGGAAGGACGTTATAAGTGGTGGCTTCTGGCAGCTACTATCCTGTCTGTTATGCTGGCATGGGGTAAAAACTTCGGACTGATGACAGACTTCTTTATCGATCATGTACCTATGTATAATAAGTTCCGAACGGTATCCATGATTCTGGTCATTGCCGGATATACCATGCCGATTTTGGCCGTGTTGGCCATACAGCGTATTGTGAAGGGCGAATATGATCAGGAAAAATTCAAAAAAGCGCTTTACTGGTCATTGGGCATCACGGGAGGTCTGAGTTTGCTTTTTGCGCTGATACCTTCGCTGGCCGGTAATTTTATGTCACCGTCAGATAACCAGTTTACCGGAAATTATGCTTTCCTGCAAAACACATTGCCAATAGACCGTGAATCGTTGCTTCGCTCTGACGCGTTCCGTTCGTTCATCTTCATCCTGTTGGCAGGAGCTGCCATCTGGTTGTTTACAAAAAAGAAAATCAATACCTCATGGCTTTACATCAGTCTTGGTGTTTTGATTTTACTTGACATGTATCCCGTCGCAAAACGCTATCTGAACGATAGCAACTTTGAATCGAAGACAGTTGCTGCAAGCATTAAACCCAGTGTTGCCGATAAAGCCATTTTGCAGGACACAACGTATTATCGTGTGCTGAATTTATCGGTAAGTCCGTTTAATGATGCCTCGACTTCCTATTTTCATAAGAGCATCGGAGGTTATCATGGCGCAAAATTGCGCGAATATCAGGATTTGATAGACGCACAACTGATTCCTGAAATTGAATCCATCTTTAGTTCGTTCAAACAGGCCAAAACAGCAGCAGACATACAACAGCCCCTGGCAGCACAGGTAGTGTTGAATATGCTTGATATGAAATACCTGATCTACGATCCGCAGGCTCCCCCGATCCTTAATCCATATGCTAACGGAAGCCAATGGCTGATCCGGAAAGTCGTTACGGTACCCGATCAGGCAGCTGCCCTTCAGAAAGTAGGACAGATTGATACCAAACATGAGGCAGTAGTGACACAATCTGTGGCAACTACTCTGCCATCGTCATTCGGGAGCGATACTACAGCTACAATTACCCTGCAGAAATATGAACCCAATAAACTGGTCTATGATTATCAGTCAAAGAGTCCCCAGATTGCTGTCTTCTCGGAAATTTATTATCCCAAAGGATGGAACGCTTATATTGACGGGAAGAAGGTGCCGTTTGTCAAAGCAGATTACCTGTTGCGCGCAATGGCGCTTAATGCAGGTCAGTATCAGATTATGTTCCGGTTTGATCCGAAATCATATTCACTTGGAAATGCCATTTCGATGATTTCTTCTATCCTGTTGATCCTCTTTGTGCTGGGTGGTCTGTTTTTGCTTTTCAGAAAATGCAGGAAAAAAAGAGAACAATAAACGATTGATTGGTTAGCTTCGGATAAATAACAGACATAAAACGCTATCTTTGCAGGCGTGAAACCAACCCGGTTTTCGGGAAGGATTATTCTGAAGCATTTACAGGAAACACGGTTAAAGCAGAAAGAGAATGTCACATCGTGCATCAAGGCAAAAAAAGCGGTTTTTTAACTTGCATGTTATCTCCACGATAAGTATTGCATTTGTACTTTTCCTCATAGGACTCATCTCCATACTGGTTATTATTGGGAATGATGTATCAAACTATGTGAAGGAAAACGTGAACATGTCAGTTGTCATCGAGGATAGCATTTCCCCGCATGATTTGCAGGTGGTGCAGCAATTGATTCAAACAATGCCTGGTGTAAAATCCTATGAATATATCAGCAAGGAGCAGGCCTTAAAAGATCATATCCGCGATTTGGGAGAAAATCCTGCCGATTTTCTGGGCTACAATCCTTTGCTGGCTTCTTTTGAAGTGAAACTGACCTCTTTTTATGCTAATACAGACAGTGTGTCCCATATCGAGAAACGGTTGAAAAAATATGCCGGCGTGAAGCAGGTTATTTACCAAAAAGATATTATCCAGCTGGTAAATGATAATTTAACCAAGACAGGCTATTTCCTGATGGGGATAGCGGCTATTCTGATCTTTATTTCGACGGTATTGCTGAATAATACGATCCGGTTGAGTATTTATTCCAAGCGGTTTGTGATTAATACCATGCGTTTGGTAGGCGCTAAGGCATGGTTTATCCGCCGGGCGTTTGTGTGGCGGTATTTGTGGAACGGACTCATTGCCGCTGTAATAGCGCTGGCGTTGCTTGGTGTTGCTGCCTATTATGTTCAGATTGCCCTTGGCGTCAACTTTAATCTGTACAACCTTCGTGTTGAGCTGATGGTTAGCGGGGTAGTAGTCCTGTTCGGATTGCTGATCAGCTTCTTTGCTGCCCTTTTTGCCGTAAACCGCTATATACGGATGCGAACTAATGATATGTATTTTATTTAGTCCATAGTATTTACCAAAACATTAATACTTTCTACTGATGAAACAGACAAAACAACCGGTAAAAACCGATGAAACGCAAAACCAGAGGGATTTTGCCCTGGGAAAGACCAATTGGATTTTAATAGGCGTTTCTGTGTTTATGATCATTTTAGGTTTTCTTCTCATGACAGGCGGTAAGTCAGGATCGGTATTTAATCCGGATATTTTTAGCACACGACGCATCACTGTTGGCCCAATGATTTCTTTATTTGGCTTCTTATCTATGTTCTTTTCTATCATGTGGCGTAACAAAAAGGAGGACGAGAATAAATGACCTGGTTACATACCCTCATCTTATCGGTTATAGAAGGCCTTACCGAATTTTTGCCCGTTTCATCAACTGGTCACATGGCTTTAGCCGGAGCTTTTATGGGCATTGATAAAAACGCTTTTACTAAATTATTTATTGAGAATATCCAGTTTGGAACCATTTTATCGGTGGTTGTTGTGTATTGGAGAAAATTTATTGACTTCAAAAGCTGGCATTTTTATCTCAAATTAATCCTGGCATTGATTCCTTCTGCTGTGGTTGGTTTGTTGTTGAAGAGTTATATCGACAACGCCCTGCAAACTCCGTTGATGATTGCGTTTACCATGTTCGGAGGTGGCTTTGTCCTTTTGTTCGTTGACAAATGGTTCCTGAATCCAACGATTCATTCCGAAGAAGAAATTCCTTATAAAAAAGCATGGATGATCGGTGTGTATCAGATATTATCGGTTGTGCTTCCCGGATTGAGCAGAAGCGCTTCGACAATTATCGGCGGGATGCAACAAAAACTGACGCGTAAAGCCGCTGCCGAGTTTTCGTTTTTTCTTGGAGTGCCTACCCTGGCAGGCGCATTTGTAGTAAGCTTTTGGGATGCTTATAAGAAAACTCCTGAATTGCTGACGCACCATAACCTTATGCTGCTCGCAGCAGGTAACTTTATCGGGTTTGTGGTAGCTATCTTTGCCATCAAAGGTTTTATTGCTTATTTAACCAAACACGGATTCAAATTTTTCGGCTATTACCGTATTATCTTCGGTTTTATCATTATTGTACTGTTACTATTGCACGTCCACGTTGACTTTTAATGCGATACGAAATTTTTTTACATGGATTTTATCGAAGGAGAAGTTCTTTATTTCAATAAACCCCTGCATTGGACTTCATTTAGCTTAGTCAACAAAATTCGTTGGTTAATCAGTAAACAGCTTAAAGTCAAAAAAATAAAGGTAGGCCACGCCGGAACGCTTGATCCTCTTGCAACCGGCGTGATGATTCTTTGTACCGGGCGGGCCACCAAACTGATTGAATCTTTTCAATATCAGACAAAAGAATATGTGGCAACGCTTTTTCTGGGCGCCACTACGCCTTCATTCGACCTTGAAAAACCAATTGATAAAGAATATCCCACAAGCCATATCACAAGAGAATTAGTAGAGACTAAATTGCAACAGTTTATTGGCTCTATAGAGCAGATTCCACCCGTTTACTCCGCCGTGAAAGTGGATGGGAAAAGAGCGTATGAATATGCACGTGAAGGTGCCGATGTAGAGCTGGCTTCAAAAACGCTGGTCATTGACGAGCTGGAAATCCTTGCTTTTGACCTGCCTGTCTTAAAACTTCGTATCGTGTGTAGCAAAGGAACTTATATCCGGGCTTTGGCAAGAGATATCGGGCAAGCACTCGACAGCGGAGCTCATCTTACCGAACTTACACGCACACGCATTGGAAATGTTACCATTGACCAGTGCATGACGCCGGAGGATTTTGAAAAGTTCCTTAAATTACCACAAAAGGAGCCCTAAAGTTTCCTTGTTAGCACATTCTCAGTCAAATGTTACGGTAATTTAACCGTTTGTCTATTGACATTGCCTATCTGCAAAGCGTACTTTTGCACACAATTTGCTGTTTTGTAATCTCATCTGTGATCTATTCTAATAAGCTTAATCAAATAATCGCGAGATTCTTTATTATCTAATTAATTCATATTATGAAGCTTTCCCAGTTCAAATTTAAATTACCTGACGAATTAATCGCCCTCTATCCTACTAAACACAGAGACGAATCACGCCTTTTAGTCTTACACCGAAAAACCGGAGAAATTGAACATCGCTATTTTACCGATATCCTTGCTTATTTCAACGATCAGGATGTATTTGTTTTTAATGATACACGGGTATTTCCTGCCCGTTTATACGGGACAAAAGATAATTCCGAGGCAAAAATCGAAGTTTTTTTGTTGCGGGAATTAAATCATAACCTGCGCATGTGGGATGTGCTGGTTGATCCTGCCCGTAAAATTCGTGTCGGGAACAAACTTTATTTTGGACAAAATAATGAGTTGGTTGCCGAAGTCATTGATAACACAACCTCACGTGGCCGGACTGTCCGTTTTCTGTATGATGGTGAATATGAAGACTTCCGAAAGACCCTTTATGCTTTGGGAGAGACTCCTCTTCCCCGTTTTATTCAACGGCAAGTTGAGCCGGAAGATGCGAGTCGCTATCAAACGATTTTTGCCCGAAACGAAGGTGCTGTCGTTGCTCCCACTGCAGGATTGCACTTTAGTCGCGAGTTGATGAAACGTCTTGAAATTTTAGGCGTAAACTTTGCTTTTCTAACGTTGCATGCCGGTTTGTGCAATTACCGTGAAATTGATGTTGAGGATCTGACCAAGAACAAGATGGATTCCGAGCAAATGTTGCTTACCCCGGATACTGCGCAAATTATTAATTTAGCAAAAGAATCAAACCGCAACGTTTGTGCTGTAGGTACAACTGTTTTACGGGCTATTGAAACATGCGCCTGTACTAACGGGACTGTGAAACCTTACGACGGATGGACGAATAAATTTATTTTTCCCCCTTATGATTTTGGTGTAACTGAAAGCCTGATCGCCAATCTTCATCTTCCTTATTCTCCCCTTTTAATGGCTACTTCAGCTTTTGGAGGATATGATAATGTAATGAAAGCTTACAGCGTAGCTGTGGAAGAAGGATATCGCTTCGGAATCTATGGTGATGCGATGTTGATTATATAACATTAAACAGAGTGCATATTGTTGCCTGATGTGCATTTAAAAAACATATTATTGCAAGAATCATTTCAAAATAACTGGCTTCCCACAACGAAAAAAGAAGTAGAACAACGTGGTTGGGATGCGTTGGATGTTATCCTTTTCTCCGGCGATGCATATATTGACCATCCCTCGTTCGGTGCGGCTGTAATCGGACGCACTTTAGAAGCGGAAGGTTTACGTGTGGCAATTGTTCCTCAACCGAATTGGCGGGATGATCTCCGGGATTTTAAAAAACTGGGAACGCCTCGTCTCTTTTTTGGTATTTCAGCAGGCTGCATGGATTCCATGGTAAATCATTATACTGCGAACAAACGACTGCGATCCAATGACGCATATACGGCCGGAGGTGTTTCAGGGTTTCGTCCCGATTACACAACGATCGTTTATTCAACAATTCTGAAAAATTTATTCCCGGACGTTCCGGTTATTATCGGGGGAATTGAAGCATCCATGCGCCGCTTTACGCATTATGACTATTGGTCGGATCAATTAAAGAAAAGTATTTTACTTGATAGCAAAGCCGACTTGCTGGTGTATGGCATGGGGGAGAAATCAATTATAGCAATTGCCCGTGCATTACAACAGAATCGTTCGGTTACCGGTTTGCAGACAATTCCACAAACGGCCTTTGTGGTTTCTTCAGATCATCAAAATGTGGAAGAATTGAACGCTGAAACAATCGCTCTTTTTTCTCATGAAGCATGTTTGGCAGATAAACATAAATCAGCGCAGAACTTTAGAATTATTGAAGAAGAATCCAATAAGATAAAGGCTGCGAGGCTGACACAACGTTGCAATAATGAGTTGGTGGTGGTGAACCCTCCTTACGAAACCTGGACACAAGAAGAAATTGATGCTACTTACGATTTACCTTACACCCGGCTGCCACATCCTAAATATAAAGATAAAAGAATTCCTGCCTACGATATGATCCGATTTTCTGTTAATACGCATCGTGGTTGTTTTGGTGGATGTTCTTTTTGTACCATTTCCATGCATCAGGGGAAACAGGTACTTTCCCGTTCCGAAAAATCTATTTTCAAAGAAATAGAACAACTGGGTAAATTGCCTGAATTTAAAGGCATTCTTACGGATTTGGGCGGACCATCGGCAAACATGTATGGCTTACGCGGCATAGACCAGTCAATTTGCGAAGCATGTAAACGGCCCTCGTGTATATTTCCTGCTATCTGCAGGAATCTGGACCGGAACCATTCAAGAATGATTCGTCTTTATAAAGCTGTCGATCAATTACCCTATATCAAGAAAGCTTTTATTGGCAGTGGCATTCGTTATGATTTGCTACTCCAGCCTTCAGGTAACAGTGAGGTTGATAAAAGCCTTACTGAATATACAAAGGAGGTTATTCAGCATCATGTTTCAGGCCGGTTGAAAGTGGCGCCTGAACATACATCTCCACAAGTTTTAAAACTGATGCGCAAACCTTCGTTTGAATTATTCAAACAGTTTCAGCAGAAATTTGAGCAATATAATCGCGATGCTAACCTAAAGCAACAGCTTATTCCCTATTTTATTTCAAGTCATCCCGGATGTAGTAATATGGATATGGCGGAACTTGCTGTAATAACCAAATCATTGCATTTCAAACTGGAACAGGTGCAGGATTTCACTCCCACACCCATGACCTTGTCCACCGAGATGTATTATTCAGGCATCAATCCCTACACGGGAGAATCGGTTGAAACGCCAAAACAGGCCAGCGATAAAATATCGCAACAACGATTCTTTTTCTGGTACAAACCGGAATACAGACAATCTATTTTGCATGATTTACGAAAAATGAATAGAAATGATTTGATAGATAAATTATTAGATTACCATTATACGGGTAAAAACGACATTGGCCGATCTTCGTCTACACATAAAAAACAAGTTGTGAAAAGAAGAAAATAGAAGTACGCGGAAAAACTGTATTGGAGAATTATGTGTTTTGCTTAAAAAAGTGTACCTTTGCAGGGATTTTAGCTTCCAATTTTAAATCAATATCAATGATATTTGATCGTATTGTAAGCAATCGATAATTAAGGAGGAATGGGTTTATTAGGGCGATATACATTTCAATTGCAGCCACAGGATGGTGACTTCATGGAGCAACTTTTTGCTTATTCCCTTGGAGATTATATCCTTCAGGCGGCAGGGAAAAATGCAGACGATAACGGATTTGGCGTTAGAGAGCTAAATCGTGAAAATTATACCTGGGTGTTGATCCGGATGGGAACTGAAATTCTTCAGATGCCAACCATTTATCAACAGATTACAATAGAAACCTGGATTGAAAGCATCCGGTTCGCTTCGACGACACGTAATTTTACGGTACGTAATGAGCAGAATGAACCTATTGGTTATGCTACGACAAATTGGGCAATGATTGATGTGGAAACCCGAAAACCTGTTGATTTGGCAAAGTTGCCAAGCCTGACGCATTATATTGGTGGAAATCCCATTCCTGTTGAATCGACAGTTAAGCTGCCGTCGGTAGATGGAACTCCAATCAACAGACATAAAGTTCAATATAGTGATATTGACTTTAACAGACACGTCAATAGTATGAAATATTTGCAATGGGTGCTCAATGAATATTCCATTGACTGGTTTGCTGAACATGCGATTAAAAGATTTGATATCAATTTCTTGCACGAAGCTTTATATGGTGAAGAAGTGATGCTGTTTCGCCATGCAAAAGAAGACAAAGATCAGTTTCAGATTAGCCGGTTCGTTGATGAAGAACCGCTTTGCAAAGTGCAGATTAAATGGAAGAAAAACGAATAAGAAACGCTCCGGAATTGCAAGGAGTGAAATACTTTTATCAACTTAATACTAAGTAATATGGCTGTAATGAATTTTGGGGGTGTAAACGAGAATGTTGTTACCCGCGAAGAATTTCCATTGGAAAAAGCACGTGAAATATTGAAGAATGAAGTGATTGCTATAATCGGATATGGAGTACAAGGCCCCGGTCAAAGCATGAATTTACGCGATAATGGATTCAATGTTATTGTCGGACAACGTAAAGATTCCAAAACATGGGATAAAGCTGTCGCTGATGGATGGGTTCCGGGTCAAACATTGTTTGAAATTGAAGAAGCATGCCAGCGTGCAACTATTATTCAATATCTGCTTTCAGATGCTGCCCAAATTGCTGTTTGGCCTCTGGTGAAGAAACATTTGACGGCTGGCAAAGCTCTTTATTTTTCACATGGGTTTGCTATTACGTACAAGGAACGTACAAATATTATTCCTCCGGCAGATGTTGATGTAATTCTTGTTGCTCCGAAAGGATCTGGTACTTCCCTTCGACGTATGTTCCTGCAAGGCCGTGGATTAAATTCATCCTATGCAATTTTCCAGGATGCCACCGGGCATGCTTATGAACGGGTTGTTTCTCTGGGTATTGGTGTAGGTTCAGGCTACTTGTTTGAAACTACGTTCCAACGTGAAGTATATTCTGATTTAACTGGTGAACGCGGAACCCTGATGGGAGCAATTCAGGGTATTTTTGCTGCACAATATGATGTGTTGCGTGCTCACGGACACACACCTTCCGAAGCATTTAATGAGACTATTGAAGAATTAACGCAATCTTTGATGCCTTTAGTTGCTGAAAACGGAATGGATTGGATGTATGCCAATTGCTCTACAACAGCTCAGCGTGGTGCACTTGACTGGTGGAAGCCGTTCCGTGATGCTGCAAAACCTGTATTTGAAAAACTTTATGCCGAAGTTGCCTGCGGAAATGAAGCACAGCGCTCCATCGACTCCAACAGCCAGACGGACTATCGTGTAAAATTGGAAGAAGAGTTAGCCGCTATGCGCAATAGTGAAATGTGGCAAGCTGGTGCTGTAGTTCGGAAGCTTCGTCCAGAAAACAATTAATGTGTTTTGAAACAACGTATTGCAATAGGCCGTTCTGTCCAGGAACGGCCTATTTGTTTAATAACTTTTTTGTATATTTGCAGCCACAAGAAAATCAACCATGTCAATAGAAATACGAGAAGTACAGACGAAAAAAGAATTAAAACAATTTGTCTTGTTTGGCATTCGCCTCTATTCAAACCATCCATATGCTGCACCTCCTTTGTTGATGGATGATATGACTGTGTTGAACAAAGAAAAAAATCCTTCCTTTGCTTTTTGTGAAGCCCGCTATTTTATGGCTTTTAGAGATAATAAAATGGTAGGGCGTGTAGCTGGGATCATTAATCATCGGGCTAATGAACGGTGGAGTTATCAACATGCGCGTTTTGGCTGGCTTGATATGATTGATGATTTGGAAGTGACGAAAGCACTTTTAGAGGCAGTTGAAACTTGGGCAAAAGAGAAAAAAATGACGGCGATTCATGGACCTGTAGGGTTTACCGATTTTGATCGCGAAGGTATGCTCGTTCATGGATTTGACAAACCGGGCACGATGGCAACCAATTATAATTTTCCTTATTATCCTGAACATTTGGCTGCATTAGGTTATCAAAAAGATATAGACTGGAAAGAATATAATATCCAGATACCAAAGGTATTTCCTGAAAAGCATTTTCGAATTGCTAAAATTGTAAAAGAAAAATACCAGTTAGAAGCGTTACATTTTCGCTCGACAAAAACGTTGGCAAAAAATTACGGAAAAAAAATCTTTGATTTGCTGAATGTTTGCTACAGTGATTTGTATGGTTTTTCTCTTCTTTCTGACGAACAGATACAATTCTATATTGGTCTTTATTTGTCATTAGCACGGCTTAATTTAGCCAGCATCATTGTGAACAAGGAAGATGAAGTTGTGGCTTTTGGTTTTTCCCTTCCTAGCATGACGAAAGCCTTGCAAAAAGCAAAAGGAAGACTTTTTCCCTTCGGATTTATTTACCTACTCAAAGCGCTTTATGGAAAAAGTAAAGTGGTTGACTTATATTTAATGGCAGTACGCCCTGATTACCAGGTAAAAGGAGCCAGTGCAATGTTATTTGCCGAACTTATGCCCGAATATGCGCGTGAAGGTTTTGAATATGCCGAAAGTAATCCTGAACTGGAAACGAACCAGAAGGTTTCTACTCTTTGGGATAGCTTTGAAACAAAGCATGTTAAAACCAGAAGAGCCTTCATAAAAGAGCTATAGCATTTTTTCTATTTCACACGATGGCACCCTTGTTATAAAAGAGGTGCTTTTTTTGTGTTTTGCTGAAAAATAACTTACTTTTGTGTGTGGCAATATTATTGGAATTGCCCATGCTAAAAGTTTTTCCGGAATTTTTTAATTACAAAACCTCTTCTTAATGAAAACCATCTGTTTCTACTTTCAACTGCATGTCCCGATGATGCTCCGCCGGTATCGTTTTTTGGAAATAGATCAAGATCATTATTATTACGATGATTTTGCCAATGAAGCTAATGTACAACGATTAGCAAAAACATCGATTTTGCCGCTCAATTTATTGCTGTTGGAACTGATCAGGACTTCGAGAGGAAAATTCAAAATTGCGCTTTCGATTTCCGGAGTAAGCATTGAACTTTTTGAGCAATTTGCGCCAGAGGTAATGGAGAGTTTTTCCGAATTAGCCAAAACCGGTAATGTGGAATTCATTGCAGAAACATATGCTCATTCGTTGTCGTCAATGTTTGATCCGGATGAATTTACGCAACAGGTTCAGCAACATAGCAATACTATTTTTGAGTTGTTTGGAATAAGGCCTACTACGTTTTGCAATACCGAAATGATTTATTCGGATGAAATAGGAGAGATGATTTATAATTTGGGATTTAAAACCATTTTAACTGAAGGTGCCAAGCAATTATTAGGCTGGAAAAGTCCAAATTTTCTTTATGGACATGCGGTCATTCCCGATTTGAAAATTTTGGTTCGTAACATGCGTCTAAGTGATGATATTGGTTTTCGTTTTTCCAATAACAGTTGGTCTGATTTTCCTCTGACTGCTGAAAAATTTATGGGATGGATTAAATCAACCGACGCTTCGGAGCAAATTTTCAATATTTGTATGGGATATCAGACTTTTGGAGAACGCCAGAAACCCGAAAGCGGCATTTTTGAATTTCTAAAAGCAATTCCATTTCATGCACTTGCCAATCGTATCACATTTTCAACTCCTTCCGAAATAGCTCAAAAGTTTAATCCAATTTCTCCTATAACTGTTATTTATCCTCATTCATGGAGCGGCGAAGAAAAAGATGTTAGTCACTGGACTGGAAATATCATGCAAACGGAAGCATTACAAAAGCTGTATGCTCTCGGGGAACGCGTTCGCCTTTGTTCTGACCGAAGCATAAAAAGGGATTGGCTGTGTCTTCAGGGATCTGAAAATTTTCATTTTATGACGACTAAACCATGGAATAGCTTTGTTATCTGGCCCCAGTATGAGTCACCATATGATGCCTTTACAAATTATATGAATATTCTATCTGATTTTATTCATCGGGTTAAAGAAGAATATCCGTCAAGTATCGACAATGAAGAATTGAACGCCCTTTTGACGACTATTTACAATCAGGAGATAAAAATTGCCAAGTTAGAAAGTCAGCTTGGATACAATAACAACGAATAAAGAATAATTGTATGCCGTATGTGTGTGTTTTGATGTAGCTTTTACATCGTTAGAACGGTGCGCCGTGCTAAGAATCAAATTAGAGAAGGCTTTGGTTTTATTGAGATAAAAAATTGTGCAAAAATTTTGTGGAAAGACATAATTCCATTAACTTTGCACCGCTTTTATAAGAAAAGCGAGCTTGTCCCGTGGTGTAATGGTAGCACAGCAGATTTTGGTTCTGTTAGTCTGAGTTCGAATCTTCGCGGGACAACTTAAAATAAGGCCGGTCGTTTGATTTTCAAACAATTGGCCTTATTTGTTTTATATAGTTCATTTTTCTCATTGGTTTTAATCAGCGATTTCGTTACAAGTAATAGATTTTAACTTCATATCTGCATCATTTAATGTATGGCAAATTTCAAAGAATTACTGGCTCAGGTCAAAGCATTTGTCTTTGATGTTGATGGAGTATTGTCACATTCAACAATACCTTTGCATCCTAATGGAGAACCGATGCGAATGGTTAATATTAAAGATGGCTATGCCATTCAGCATGCTGTAAAAAAAGGATTTCATGTTGCTATTATAACAGGTGGTAATACAGCAGCTGTGCGTTTACGTTTTGAACGGCTTGGCGTTTCGGATATTTATATGGCTTCTGATTTCAAAATGAAAGATTTATTGCATTTTATGCAACTTCATAATCTGGCGAAAGAGGAAATTATGTACATGGGAGATGATATCCCTGATTATAAAGTGATGAGCTATGTCGGCATTCCTGTTTGCCCTGCTGATGCTGCTCCTGAAATCAAAGCCCTGTCTTTGTATGTTTCTCCCTGTAATGGAGGTGAAGGTTGTGCCCGCGATGTTTTGGAACAGGTAATGAAAGTCCAGGGTAAATGGATGGATGATGATGTGGCTTTTGGGTGGTAGTTTAGGTGTTCAAACAAAATTATAAACTCATGAAAGGTATTATTTTAGCAGGAGGATCTGGTACCCGTCTTTATCCGGTTACCAAAACTATTTCGAAACAGATTATTCCAGTATATGATAAACCAATGATTTATTATCCGTTATCTGTTTTGATGTTAGCCGGAATTCGTGAAATATTAATTATTTCTACTCCACAAGATATTCATTTATACAAAGATTTGTTTGAAGATGGCTCTTCCTTTGGACTCAATATTACTTATGCCATTCAACCGTCACCCGACGGATTGGCTCAGGCTTTTTTGATAGGAGAAGAATTTATTGGGAGTAGTCCAGTCTGTATGATTTTGGGAGATAATATCTTTTACGGATACAACTTCTCTTCTCAACTGATGGATGCCGCAGCTTTAAAGGATGGAGCCATTGTTTTCGGATATTATGTCAACGATCCGGAGCGATATGGTGTGGCAGAGTTTGATGCTAACGGTCGTGTGCTGAGTCTGGAAGAAAAGCCGATAAATCCTAAATCAAATTATGCTGTGACAGGCTTGTATTTCTATGGAAACGATGTGGTTGAAAAAGCCAAAGCGTTGAGTCCGTCTGCTCGGGGAGAATTGGAAATTACCGATTTGAATCGTCTTTATTTGCAAGAAAATCGACTGTCGCTTAAAATGCTTGGACGTGGTATGGCATGGCTGGATACCGGAACGCACGATAGTTTGCTGGAAGCTTCAAACTACATTGCCACTATTGAAAACCGACAAGGTCTGAAAGTTGCTTGTATTGAAGAGATAGCATTCCGCATGGGATTTATTGACAAAGACCAATTGATTCAATTGGCCCAGCCATTGCTTAAAAACCATTACGGACAATATTTGCTTAAAATCGCTCATGAGCCTAAAGAATATGGAAATAATTAAAACACAAATTCCTGATTTGCTGATTGTTAAAAATCGCTTTTTCAAAGACGAACGTGGCTTCTTTATGGAGCACTATAATAAAAAACAATTGGCTGAACATAATATTCATATTGCTTTCTGTCAGGATAATTTGTCTCAATCGAGTTACGGTGTTATTCGTGGGTTGCATTATCAACTTGCTCCTCACGCGCAAACCAAGCTCGTGTCGGTAATTGTCGGAAGAGTATGGGATGTTGCTGTCGATTTACGTAAGGGATCGCCTACTTTCGGACAATGGGTTGGCATTGAACTTTCGGATGACAATAAAACACATTTTCTTATTCCGCAAGGATTTGCTCACGGTTTTTCGGTGTTAAGCGAGACAGCCATTTTTAGTTATAAATGTGATCAATATTATAATCAGCCGGCTGAAAGAGGTATTCGGTTTGATGATCCTGCTTTGGCTATTGATTGGCGTATTCCAACAGATCAAGCTATTGTTTCTCCAAAGGACAAGATTCATCCTGACTTCGCAGAGGCGGAAATGAATTTCAATTTTATATCCCATTAATTGTAATTATTTAATAATCAAATCATGGTGACGATTTTAGTAACCGGATCAAATGGACAGTTAGGGAACGAAATCCAACGATTGGCGCCGGAATTGGATGATATGAACTTTGTATTTACAGATGTTGATACACTGGATATTTGTAATAAAGAAGCTTTAGAACAATTTGGTTCCCGGTATTCTTTGGACTTTATCATTAATTGTGCAGCTTATACAGCTGTTGATAAAGCAGAAGATGATGTAGAACTGTGTTATGCAATTAATCGTGATGCTGTACGCAATATCGGAGAAGTAGCAGCTTCTGTTGGTTGTAAAGTTATTCATGTTTCGACTGACTATGTTTTTAGCGGAAAAACGTATCATCCGTATGTAGAAGATATGCAAACGGCTCCTGAAACAGTTTATGGTAAATCAAAAGCCGAAGGAGAAGAAGAATTGCTTCGTGTCTGCCTGGATGCTATTATCCTTCGCACATCATGGCTTTATTCCTCTTTTGGAAATAATTTTGTGAAGACCATGATCAGATTAGGCAAGGAAAAAGACACGATATCGGTTGTCTATGATCAGATTGGAACTCCAACATATGCTGCTGATCTGGCTGTTGCTATTGTACACATTGTGAAAGAAACCATTCGGGATGAGAATTATTTCAGAACTGGCACATACCATTTCTCAAATGAAGGCGTTTGTAGTTGGTATGATTTTGCTATAGCCATTCATCGCCTTGCGGGGATAAAATGCAATGTACAACCTATTGAATCTTCCGCTTATCCGGCTAAAGCTCCACGTCCTTTTTATAGTGTCCTGAATAAAACGAAATTCAAAAATACATTCCATATTCCTATTACACACTGGGAAGAAAGTCTGGGCCAATGTATTATCCGTCTTCAAACAGTGTGATGTTTTGTTGGTAAATTATTAATTATGAACGAATCAATTAAACAAATTGCTGCCCGGTTGCGCGGCTTGCGTGAAGCTTTGGCCATTGATATAGAAGAAATGGCTGCATCGTGTGAGTTGTCTGAGCAGGAATATCTGGCATATGAAAGTGGAGAAAAAGATATTCCAGTTGGATTGTTGCACACCATAGCTTCTCATTATGGCGTTGAGATGACTGCGTTGCTTTTTGGTGATGAACCACGTATGAATGCTTATTATGTAACCCGGAAAGGACAAGGGGTTGCTCTGGAACGTAGCAAAGCATACAAATATGAGTCATTGGCAGCCGGCTTTGCCAATAGGAAAGGCGATCCGTTTATTGTAACGGTTGAACCTTCGGATGCTCCATTTCCTTCAAATGCACATGCGGGTCAGGAATTCAATTATGTCATTGAAGGGAGCTTGTTGTTGCAGATCAATGGGAAACGAATCATTTTAGAAGAGGGCGATGCGATTTATTTCAATGCAGAACTGACGCATGGCATGCAGGCGCGTAATCATGTGCCAGTAAGATTTCTAGCTTTCATTTTGTAATTTACTAACTGTTTTTACACGAGTTCCCTCATGCAATGGTTCCGGTTTGGCGCGACAACGCGAAAGCTTATGTTTCAGTCTTTTTTGATCATAGCGTCTATTGTGGTTGTCAACATATTGTCTCGACATTATTTTTTTCGGATAGATTTAACATCGGATAAACGCTTTTCGTTATCTTCCAATACAAAGCATCTGATGAAATCATTGCAAGATCCTTTGAAAGTGAATGTATATCTGGATGGGGACTTAAATGTGGGCTTTTTAAGACTGAAAAATGCGACTGCCAATCTGTTGGATGAATTAAAAATTTATTCTAAAGAACCTATTGATATTCATTTTATTGACCCGACGAATCAATCTTCATCTGAAGCTCAGGCAAAAGCGTATGCAGCGCTTGAGAACAGAGGATTACATGCTACAACTGTGTATGAAAAGGATGGCAATGGGAAAGCTGTGGAAAAAGTTATTTTTCCCTGGGCGGAAATCATTGCCCATCATGATACGGTACCGGTGAATTTATTGGTTAACATTCCAGGAAATTCAGGAGATGAAAACCTGAATGCATCTGTTGAAGAGCTGGAATATCAAATTACGGATGCTATTCGTCGGTTAGAATCAAAAGAGATAGAGAAGATTGCTTTTCTGGAAGGCAACGGCGAGCTTTCAGAAGCAGAAGTGTATGATGCATCGACAGCGTTGAGCCGCTATTTTGAAATCGATCGTGGCAGCTTGGGTACTGATCCTAAAGCGCTGGATCCGTTTAAAGTTGTTATTATTGCAAAACCCAAAACACCTTTCACCGAGCAGGAAAAATTTATTATTGATCAATATATTATGCACGGAGGTCGTGTGTTGTGGCTTGTGGATGGAGCAAATATTGACACGCAGAATCTTACACGGAATGGACAAGCCACCATTTTGCCTCTGGATGTAAATCTGAGCGACCAACTTTTTTGTTATGGTGTGCGTATCAATCCGGACGTTGTGGAGGATGTTCAGTGTATAAATGTTCCGGTGAATGTTGCCCGCCAGAATGATCCACCACAGTTTAAACCCATGCCTTGGTTTTTCTCTCCGCTATTACTTACTTCTCCATATAATCCTGTTACGCGAAATCTTGGTGCAGTAAAGGCGGATTTTGCATCATCCATTGATTTGGTGGGAGACTCGGTTCATGCTAAGGCAGATATATTGCTGGTTACCTCTAATGCATCACATATTTTAGCACCACCTGCCTTTATTGATTTAAAGCATTTGCCTGATCCGGAAGATCAACATTATTTTAATATTCAAAATGTACCTGTTGCTGTGGCTCTTTCTGGAATTTTTACGTCCGATTTTGCTAATCAGATGGTTCCTGAAGGGATTGATCCTCATACACCCATTGCTCGCTTTAGTAAACCTACGCGCATGATTGTTGTGTCGGATGGCGATATAATTCGTAATGATGTTCAGGATAACCAGGGAAAATTACAGGCTTTGCCTTTGGGATATGACCGGTATTCTAATCGCCAATACAGTAACCGGGCTTTTATTGTCAATGCTGTACAATATCTGAGTGATCAGGATGGCTGGATGAATCTTCGTTCACGCCAATTTAAACTTAGGCTGCTTAACCGGCTGGCCAGCACCGAAGGAAAATTAACCTGGCAACTAATCAATGTGTTGGCCCCTGTGCTCTTATTGTTAGTTTTTGCTGCTCTTTATCTTTTTATCCGAAAGAAACGATTTCAATAAATGGCTATTGTTGTCGTGTTGGCGAAGTTCCATAGTCAAGAATTTACATTATCTTTGTCATCACCTTAAGATGATAAAAAAGTATCATGTTCAATAATACCATACTTCAGGAACTTACTCCGCTATCTGAGAAAGATTGTTTTTACATTGTCGATCGTACTAAATCAACATTTACTTTTCCATTGCACAAACATGCTGATTGTGAAATCAATTATGTGGAAAATGCAAGGGGGACGAGACGTATTGTCGGTGATTCTTTAGAGGTGATTGGCGATTATGATTTAGTTCTTATTACAGGTAAAGAACTGGAGCATACGTGGGAGAATTATCAGTGTTCCTCAAATGAAATTCATGAAATTACGATTCAATTTTCTCCAGAACTCTTTTCTCAGGGATTATTAAATAAAAACCAGTTCAAGAGCATCAAGAAGATGCTTGAATTAGCAGAAAAAGGATTAGTTTTTCCGTTAAACACAATTTTGGTTGTCAGACCTTTGCTTACCTCCCTTGCCCATGAGAAGCAGGGTTTTTATGCTGTTATTAGCTTTTTTACATTGCTGTACGAACTGTCATTAAGTAATGATGTGAGGACGTTGTCCAGTACTACATTTGCAAGATCTACCATCACAAATGAAAGTCGTCGTGTGCAAAAAGTGCATGATTATCTTACTTCCCATTTTGCTGAGGAGATTCGTCTGGCTCAGTTGGCCGAAAGTGTCAATATGACAGAGGCCTCTTTCAGTCGTTTTTTTAAACAGCGGACAGGTAAAAGTGTAACGGATTACTTATTAGATATTCGCATTGGGAATGCTATTCGTTTATTAGTTGATTCTTCACAAACCATAGGCGAAATTTGTTTCAGTAGCGGTTTTAATAATCTTTCTAATTTTAATCGTATTTTCCGTAAACGCAAAGGGTGCTCACCCAAAGAATTTAGAGATAACTATCATAAAAAGAAAGTGATAGTGTGACTTCGTCGAATGCTTGTTTGTTAAAAACGCTCCTTTTTTAACAAATATAGGAAAAGTATCATTTTTCGATAAAATTGTACTTGAAATTTGCGTCAAAGGCTTCTAACTTTGCGCAGTTCAGTTTCTTGTTTTCTTACCAAGATAAGAGAGCAGTTATAATCATATGTTTATTAGTGTGTTTTTTTTAGACAAGCCATTAGCTATTCACACTAGGGATGACAAATGATATGTATATAGCAAGATTTTATTACCATGTTAATTTAAACACTTAAAACCATGACATAACACGAAAAACTACACTTACACCACACAAAATCAACTAACACATCTGCAAAAACTCCAATTCAATTTGCTCTTTGTTTGTTTAGGGTAAATAGTATTTTGAGTAATGATCCTTACATCAGATAAGTAGAGAATAACAAATCGAAGTTGTCTGAGGTCACGTTAAGTCGGGTATCCGATGGTAATTATGCAAAAAATAGCGCGTTGCAAAATCAATATGTCTTGTCTTTTATAGCTCAATATTGGTTTTGGTACATTAAAATCACAATTTGCATTCATTATTAATTAACCATCACCTGTTGATGCAGGTGAGTATTCATTTAAAACATGAACAAATTTATGAAAAGAACCACAAAAGGTGGGAGAGGCACAACGATCCCTCTACCCAAACAGATGAAACGAGCTTTGATGCTATTATTGTTTATAGCGTTTGGTACCGGAGCTGGTGTTTATGCAGTAAATACTAATGCAGCTTCGGCACAAACAGATCAAAGTCAAGCAGAAAAAACGGTGAGCGGCAAAGTAGTTGACAAATCAGGTAATCCACTTCCAGGTGTCACTGTTGTTGTAAAAGGAACAACAAAAGGAACGATTACTGATGCAAACGGTGTGTTCAGACTCAATCAGGTACCTGAAAACGGTACTTTGCAGTTTTCTTTTGTAGGGATGAAAACGCAGGATGTGAGTGTTCATAACCGTTTGTCAGTAAATATAACTATGGAAGATGAAGCGATTGGCCTGAATGAAGTAGTCGCTATCGGGTATGGCGTTCAACAAAAGAAAGTAATGACAGGTGCGACTGTTCAGGTAACGGGTAATGATATTCAGAAGCTGAATACTGTTTCAACACTGGGTGCTTTGCAAGGTAGCACGCCTGGGGTTCAACTTACCAAGTCAGATGGCCAGCCTGGTGATAGCTATAAGATTGATATCCGTGGTATGGGAACAATTGGGAATGCTATCCCTTTATATGTGGTTGATGGAGTTGTTGTAGGAAGTATCGACAATTTATCTCCTTCAGATATTCAAAGCGTTGATGTATTGAAAGATGCTACAGCAGCCATTTATGGATCCCGCGCTGCAAATGGAGTAATACTTATCACAACAAAACAAGGAAAAACAGATGAGAAACCGACGATCACTTATGATGGTTATTATGGGTGGCAAAATGTTTATAAAACGGCTAACACCTTAAATGCTCAACAATATTTGACTATTATTAACGAAGGAATGGTTAATAGTGGCCAAATGCCGTATGATATAACCAAACTGGCAACAAGTTTGAATGGGAATGATTATGGAGCGCAAGTGCCACTTGTACCCAATGCAGCTGCTATTTTAGCAGGAACGAATAAAGGTACGAACTGGATGCAAGCTATTACCAATGACAATGCGCCGATTCAAAATCATTCATTGAACTTAACAGGTGGTAGTGCAAAATCAACTTATTCATTTGGATTGTCGTATATGTCTCAGGACGGGATTTTAGGTAAGCCGGTCGCTTCGCATTTTGATCGTTACAATCTCCGGATGAACAGTGATCATAAAATCATAACAAACAGTAATAGAGCTATTTGGAAAATAGGCGAAAATATCAACTATTCATTTAATGAAAAGAGTGGTATTGCTGTGAGCAATGGTTATTGGAATGATATTTATGACATGGAATCAGCTAATCCATTTTTGCCAATTTATGGAGCAAAAGGCTTGTACAGCTATCCTATTCCATGGGATCACCTTCAGAATAATCCTATTGCAACAATGATTTATACTCGTGGATTGAATAGTTCCAAGAATCATAATCTGACAGCAAGTTTTTATACCACGGTCTCTCCCATTAAAGGCCTTGAATTAACATCTCGTTTTAGTACCAATGTTTCTGCTGGAAGTTACCGCTCTTTTCAGCCAACATATGATTTAGGGTCTGTATCTACATCAACCACTGCTGTAGGCAATTCTGTGAACAATACCTCCCAAAGTATGTATGTGGGTTTAAACTGGATGTGGGATAATACGATCACCTATAACTTTAAGATTAATCAGGAACACAACTTTACTATTTTAGCCGGTGAATCGGCAGAGCGGGATAATCTTGGAGAATCAATGAATGCATCGAATCAGAATAATATTTTCAATAGTTTTGAATATGCTTATTTATCTAATACTCCTACCATTTCTTCGACTGGAGGTACTGTTGTTGGCGGTTCATCATGGGGCGGAGGAGGAATCCTTTCTTATTTTGGTCGTTTGAATTATGATTATAAAGGTACTTATTTGTTTTCTGCGGTAGTTCGAGACGATGGCTCTTCTAATTTTGCAGCAGGACACCGTTGGGGAACGTTCCCTGCATTTTCTGCAGGGTGGATTATTACTAATGAATCCTTTATGAAAAATACCCAATCGTGGTTGGATTTCTTGAAAATACGTGCAAGCTGGGGTAAAAACGGGAATCAGGCAATTCCTAATTTCAATTATTTATCAACGATTCAAACAGGAGGAGTTGGTGCAGGTAATTACTATACCTTTGGAGATAAGACAGCCCAAAGTGCAGGGGCTTATCCTAATATTATCCCAAATCCGAATGTGACGTGGGAAACATCAACCCAGACAGACATAGGATTTGATGCCAATTTATTTAATAGTCGCTTAACATTAAATTTTGACTGGTATAATAAGGCTACTGATAATTGGTTAGTACAAGCTCCTGTTCAGGCCGTTTATGGAACTAATGCTCCTTATATTAATGGTGGCAATATTTTGAATAGAGGTTATGAAATTAATTTAGGCTGGAAAGACCATATTGGTCAGTTCCAGTATAATATCAGTGGAAATATCTCCTTTAATCACAATGAAGTAACTAAGATTGAAGGTGGCGTTCCTATTTATGGACAAAAAGGTTTCTATGGGAACAATAGTTATTGGTATGTGGCAAAAGTAGGTATGCCGGCAGGATGTTTCTATGGATATAAAACTAATGGTATATTCCAGACGGAAGCTGATGTGCTTGCCTACAAAAATAAAAACGGAGGCTTAATTATGCCTAACGCTGTGCCAGGTGATATCCGCTTCGTTGATATTAATGGTGATGGCAAGATTGATAACAGCGATATGACAAATATTGGGAATCCACACGCTCCTTATACTTATGGAGTAACGATTGCTTTAAGTTATCAAGGATTTGATTTCTCATTTTTAGGTACTGGTGTTTCCGGTAATAAGATTATTCAGGCTACCGACTGGAATTCATTAAATGATCCGCTCGCTAATTATACAACGGGGATATTAAACCGGTGGCATGGACCTGGCACTTCGAATACAATGCCACGTGTTTCATTAAACGGGAACAATAACAATAATTATCTTTCTGATATGTGGTTGCAATCAGGTGATTATTTCCGGATTTCCAACTTAACATTAGGATATGATTTCAAACATATCTGGAAATCTATGCCACTCCAGCAAGCACGATTGTATGCAACCATACAAAACGCTTATACTTTTACCAAATATCGTGGAATGGATCCAGAAGTCGGATATGCTCCGGATAGTTGGTCTCAAGGAATTGATATAGGATATTATCCTTCACCAAGGACAGTTATGATTGGTGTTGATCTTAAATTCTAATCTATAAAATAATATTCGTATGAAAAAGATAGCAATATATTTATCTGCAGTCCTGATATTGACTTTATCAGGATGTTCCCAAAGTTTTCTGGATACGCAGGATTTGACAACAAAAACAACTGCCAATTTTTATCAAACACCTTCGGATGCTGCACAAGCACTGACCGCTATTTATTCATCCTATTGTTCGGCCATAGACCCTAATAATGGAGGTTCTATCTTTTTACTTTCCGAACAAATGTCAGATGAGTGTTTTAGTGGTGGTGGACAACATGACAATCAAGGAGCCATGGATCAATGGCAAGAATCAAAGACAGATCAATATGGAAGTACATGGGCTAATTATTATCAAGGCATTTTCAGGGCAAACAATCTGATTAAGTATATTGGTCAAGTAACTGGATGGTCGAATGAAGCGCAAAAGAATCAAATTGCAGGAGAAGCTCATTTTATGAGAGCCATGAATTATTTTGATCTGATGCGTTTGTTTGGTGGCCCGGTTAGCGGAACGATGACGGGAGTCCCTTTAATCACCGATCCGGCTTATCCTACAGCTAAAAGAGCTTCAGTAGATAGTTGTTATGCACAAATCGCTTCTGATCTTAAATTTGCCATTGACAGCATGCCTGGTGTTGCTTATAATTCATTAGATCCGGGGCATGCTACAAAGTGGGCGGCAGAGGCTTTGATGGCTCGTGTGTTTTTATTTTATAATGGAGAAGCTTATGGTCGAAACTACAGTCAACTTGGTTCGAATGCAACCATGCCTTTGGTTGGCGGCGGTAAAGTTACTAATGCTGAGGTTGTGGGCTGGATTGATGATTGTATTGCCAATAGTGGGTATGCTGTTGTGTCTACTTTCGGGGATTTATGGCCATATTCGTACAAAAGCGCTAACAACACCTATCCATATGCTATCAACAATGATTTGTCATGGGTTGGTGATGATGGTTCAAACGGTGGCAACAATCATGAAGCTGTATTCCAGATTGTATATTCAACTTTTGGAGGTTGGAACAACAATCAAAGTACCTCGTTTTGCAATAGCATAGATCTATTCCAGGGATGGAGATTGCAAGGAACTTTGCCTTTTGGTTACGGTTGGGGCTGGTGTACTGTTAGCCCGACGGTGTTCAACACTACTAGCTGGTTCTTGCCGGGGGATCTGCGTAAGGTTGGTTCGGTTTGTGATGTTACCGATCCCAATGAAGGGATTACACCTTCATATACTTGGGGTGGAGATTTATGGGAGGAAACCGGATATTGGCAAAAGAAATATGTTCCAATCAATGTAAAAGCTCCGGCTAGCGCAGGTGCCACTGGCAATATCTGGAACTATAGCCATGAAATTTATCCTACTTTAACGTATAATACATCTACAGATAACACTCAAAATTTGATTTTGATTCGTTTCTCTGATGTATTATTAATGGGTGCTGAGTTAGGCAGTTCAAAGGCTTTGACCTATTTGAATGATGTCCATGAACATTCTGGATTGCCTGCTTTAACCGCAGTTTCATTAGCAGCAATACAGCAAGAAAGAAAGGCAGAATTGGCTTTCGAAGGCGTACGTTACTGGGATGAACTTCGTTGGGGAACAATGGCTACTGATCTTGCTGCTGAAAGCGGAGCTACTATTTGGAATGCCGGAACTAAAACAACCTATACTCCTAATGTGACCCGTTTCAACGAAACAAAAGGGTTCTTACCTATCCCTGAAACACAAATCTCTCTTTCCAGCGGAGAACTCCAACAAAATGACGGATGGAATTCTACTGATGGAGACAGAACTTATCAGGGAAATTAAAATGATTATGGAGGATAGACTCATCACGGAATAATGAGTCTATCCTCTGAATAGTAACCATTAAAATGATATAACAATGAAATACAATAAATTATGGTATGGTATCGCAGCGTTCATGCTGTTGTTGCTTACTGCATGTAATCCAATACAAAGTAATGACGGTTCTCTTGGCGCTCTTATTCCTGCATCTCAATTTAAATTAGATGTACATGCTACAACAACTGGCGGGAATCAGATAGTAATGATAAATAACACACCTGATGTTGCAGGAATGTGGGTATCCGGGATTGGAACGTCTACTAGTCAGACTGATACAATTTTGCTTCCGTTTCTTGGTAAAAATACGATCTATTTTTATGGAACAACTGCTGGTGGTATCGTTAAGGATTCTGTGTCGATCACTATTTCTACTATAGATCATGCTCTCTCTCCAACTTGGACTTATTTGGCTGGCACAGGTTCAAAAACATGGGTGTGGGCTACTGATATTCCTGCTAATTGGGTTCCGGGCGGCAATGCAGCAGGCATGTGCTATGGCAATGGTGGATATCTTGCTAGTAATGCTGCTGCGTGGTGGACAAATGGTCTTTCTGCTTTACAAGGCTGGGGAGTCGCAACTGATCAAATGACTTTTGATTTGAATGGAGGAGCTAATTTTACGTTAATAACAGGGAATAATCAAATTCTTTCCGGTACTACTCCAAAAGGTTTACCAGCAGGAACTTATAAGGGTACATTTAAATTTGATATGTCTCAAACATTAACGACCTCGAATCCTCCTTCAGCTACGAATGATAATAACTGGTCTATAGGGACTTTAACATTATCAGGGGCAACTGTTAGTTTAGGGTATCAACCTAACTACAATGCTACTCCGATCTATACATATGATATTCTTTATCTTGATAATAATGTGATGATCTTGGGTGCTCCTGAACCAGGAGCCGGAGCTTGGGGAGTTGCCTGGTTCTGGATATTCAAACGTCAGGGATATACTTTTAGTTAATATGGCTTGTCCTTCATAGTTTAATAGTTAATCATGTAGTGTAAAGTAGAGATCCGTAAGTACATTTAAAAACAATGTGCTTACGGATACTATTTTCTTTGTCAGGCTTTTGGTTTGTATATTTGTTTTTGATTTTTCTCATCTTATGTGCATGTTGAAGAGCCATATTAAAAATTGTATTACAAATAACATCTTTGTCAGATTAAAGCAGGATGTTAGTAGGGTATTATTTGTACTATTATTTATTGTTGCTCCTGTTTCTAATAGTTTTTCGAAGGAATATAAGGAGGCCGGGGATGTTTTGGTGTTTAAGAATGTTTGTATTCAAATTCTTTCACCAACCATGTTCAGAATCTGGAAAGGAGATAAATTAAACCCTTCTGCACATGATTTAAGCATCATCAATTATCGATTCCCGAAAGTCTTTTTCAGTATTAAACAACACGGTGCAACCTATGTAATTCTGACTGACTCTCTACTTATCTGGTACAATCCGCACGAAGATTTTACGCAAGGTGGGATTCAAGTATCCTTAAGACGAAATCCTGTAATGATTCTTAAAAGGTTGGATGCACAAGATACCTTGAACTTAGGAGGTGTAATTCCATCTTTGGATAATTGCAATGGAGACCTGAAATATGCTGAGCAAAATAATATTCATTCCAAAAGCCATTTGCATCTCATTCCTGACGGAATACTTAGCAGAAGAGGTTTTTCTGTGTTCAGACATACGCAGGATACGCTTGCTTTGTATAACCCGGGAGATAGATACGAAGATCTGTATGTAATGGGTTATGGAGATGATTTTAGAGAGGCCTTTCACGATTTCTATCGTTTGTCTGGGAAAATTCCCATGCTACCAAAATGGTCGCTTGGCCTTATTTATTCTCGTTGGGCGGATTATACGGCAAACGACTATAAGCATATTGTCAATAAATTTCGCCAGGAAAGAATTCCTATTGATGCTATTGTTTTAGACATGTGCTGGCATACCAATGAATGGTATGGTTATCAGATTGATACTTGTAATTTTCCTGATCTAAAGGTATTTAATCTGTGGGCTGATAGCGTACATGTAGAAACCGGATTTAATCATCATTCCGGGGCAATTTATGCCAAAGATCCTCATATCATGGAGTTTTGTCGAAAGGCAGGCATTGATTATGCGAAATCTTTAATCCCGGGCATGTCATGGGAGCCGGATAAGCCGGATATTCATTATGATGTAAAGAACAAAAAACAATTCAAAGCCTTTTATGATATCTATATTTCTCCTCTGATTAAAGATGGGTTTGATTTTCTTTGGGTGGATGGCGAAAACTCCATCTATTCGTCTGAGTGGTATCAAAAGTACCTTGCTCAGGAGACTCATAAAAGAACTTTTATATTGAACCGGTTACATGCCGGCGTCCTTTGTAACCATCGCTATCCGGTAGGATTTTCCGGTGATACGTATATTAGTTGGAACACAATGGCTTATTGCTTGGAAAATAATATTGCTGGGAGTAATAATGGAGTCTATTGGTCTCATGATATCGGAGGCTATATGCCGCAAGGCTTGTCGGGATATATCCCAACAGGAGAGCTATTTGCCCGATGGCTTCAATTGGGAGCGATGTCTCCTGTTTTCAGGGTGCATGCCAAAAAAGCAGCATATTGGACTCCACCATGCAAGCCTGGGGAATTTGACTTTGGGTCAAGACTGCCTTGGCAATGGGGAGATACCGTTCTTCGTTCTGCAAGAGTTTCTATTCAGTTAAGATATAAGTTATTGCCCTATATATACACTATGACAAGGATTGCCCATGATACCGGGATGCCTTTGTGCAGGGGGTTGTATCTTGAATATCCCCAGTCAGGTCAAGCATATCGATATGATGAATATATGTTTGGAAATGATTTTCTGGTTGCTCCTATTTTACAGGCATCTTCTGATAAAAACGATTATACAACAAGAAATGTATGGCTCCCTCAAGGCAACTGGTATGATTTTTTCAACCAAACATTGTATAGCGGAAATCAACAAATATCCGTATCCAAGTCGTTATTTCAGTTTCCATTATTTGTCAAGGCAGGGGCTATTATTCCTATGTCTCCTTATTATAGTTATTCCGGTGTACCGTTGGATACATTGCTCATTTATGTATATACCCCTGTGAAGACAGGGAAAACCGTTTTTCGCCTTTATGAAGATGATGGCATTAGTTTTTCATATAAAAAGGGAGCATATAGATGGACTAACCTGGATTATATATATACAAATAAGGTGTCGCAGGAGATCCTGATTCACCCTGCAAAAGGAAATTTCAAAGGGAGTGTGAAGCAAAGGGCATATAAAATATTTGTGATAAATACACCACACCCAAAAAGCTTGCGTCTGAATGGGAAGCCCTGTACAAGTTGGAGTTGGGATGCTGCAACAAAAATGCTTTCAATCGATATTAAGCAACAGGATGTCCATGCCGATTTAATTGTAGAAGCGAACCTATAGCCTGATCCACTTAAAAATCGACAAAACAGTACACATTATTTTAGACCTAAACAGATACACATGAGAAAAAAAATTATCCTCTTATCCATGTTTATAGGGCTGATGGTAAATATTTCGCAGTCCGTGAGTTCGCAGACCGTACAACCTGCTTTTCATCACTGGTGGGAAGATAATACGGTTTATAATAGTACTCCCGCTCCCAATGCGAAATTGTTGCCCAGAATCAGTGTCAAAGGAAATCGCTTCGTAAACCCTCAAGGCATACCGGTTCTCTTTCGCGGTCTTTCCATTGCCGATCCTGATAAGATTGAACATCAGGGACAATGGAATAAAGCTCTGTTTGTTAGGATTAAACAACTTGGAGCTATGGTGGTGCGTATTCCAGTACATCCTATAGCATGGAGGGAAAGAACGCCGGCTAACTATCTGAAACTACTTGATCAGGCTGTTGAATGGTGCACCGAAACAGGGTTGTATGTGGACATCGATTGGCATTCCATCGGAAATTTGGATGAAGGTTTATTTCAAGACCCGATGTATGTGACCACAAAAGCCGAAACGTTTAATTTTTGGCGCACTATTGCACAACATTTCAGTGGTAATCATACTGTTGCATTTCTGGAACTTTTCAACGAACCGACCGATTATAATGGTAAACTTGGAAATCTGTCATGGGAGCAATGGAAGACCCTCAATGAAGAGTTGATTCAATTAATCCGTTCTTATGATAATCACAGCATTCCCTTGGTTGCCGGCTTCGATTGGGCCTATGATTTAACGCCGTTGCATTATGCTCCTGTCCATGCAGAGGGAATTGGCTATGTCACCCATCCTTATCCGCACAAACGTACTCCACCGTATGTCCCGAAATGGGAAGAAGATTTTGGATTTGCCGCCAATAAATATCCGGTAATTGCAACTGAAATCGGTTTTACATTGGGAGATGGAAGTATAAAAGATAATGGCGATTATGGAAAGGCAATTATTCAATACCTTGAAGGGAAAGGCATAAGTTGGATGTGGTGGGTGTATGATCCTCAATGGACTCCCGGCATGATTGAATCGTGGAACACATTTAAATTGACGGATTGCGGCAAATTCTTTGAAAAAGCAGCAAAAGGAGAAATTAATAAATAGAGCAGTTATATGATGTATAAAATCCACTCGTTCAAAGGCATTGTCTGCTTTGTGGGTATGTTGTTTTTGGCAACAGCTTCCTTTGGGAAAAACCAGGCAAAAGAAGGCAAATCCTCTTCTATTAGGGAGCATTTGCTTATGGACTTTGGTTGGCGATTTGCATTTGGGAATGCCATAGATGCAAAGAAAGATTTCAATTTTGGAACAGGTTATTTTTCATATCTGGCCAAAGCCGGCTATGGAGATGGGCCTGCATCTTCTGGTTTTGATGACCGTTGCTGGCGGTTATTAAATCTTCCGCATGACTGGGCAGTAGAAATGCCTTTTAGTCCTAAGGCAAGCTCAAGCCATGGGTACAAAACAGTTGGGAGAGGTTTTCCGGAAACCAGCATAGGATGGTATCGCAAAACTTTTTTTATCCCGGAAACTGATCTTGGCAAACGTATTTCTATCCAGTTCGATGGAGTTTTCCGTGATGCAAAGGTATTTGTAAATGGCTTTTATCTTGGGCATCATAGTTCCGGATATTTACCTTTTACCTATGATATTACCGATTATCTCAATTATGATGGGAACAATGTGGTTGTGGTTCGTGTGAATGCAACCAGGGAAGAGGGTTGGTTTTATGAGGGGGCAGGTATTTATCGCCATGTCTGGTTGGATATCACGTCACCCCTGCACGTGGCTCAATATGGTACTTTTATTACCTCTACCCTTACTAAAAATCATTCTGCCGATGTTATGGCGCGGGCTACACTTGCAAACGATGGACGGAAGAAGAGTGTGTTTGAAATCAGCCAGACGATCATTGATGCTAAAAGCAATCTCATTGCAACAAGAAAAATTGCTAACCTGAATTTAAAACCTGGTGAACATAAAGAATTTTATTGTGTTTTACCCGTCAAAAACCCTGAATTGTGGGATGTTAATTCTCCTTATCTGTACAAGCTGATTACAAAGGTTGTCTCGGATGATACACTTACAGATCGTTACACAACAACATTTGGGATACGCACTGTGAGATTTGACCCGGATAAGGGATTCTTTCTCAATGGCAAGCGTTTAGAGATTAAAGGAACCAACAACCATCAGGATGCTGCCGGGGTAGGCATTGCAGTTCCAGATGCCATGCAGGTTTTCCGAATCAAACGATTAAAAGAGATGGGTGATAATGCCATTCGTTGTTCCCATAACCCTCCTTCACCGGCTTTATTGAATGCTTGTGACAGTTTGGGAATGCTTGTGATTGACGAAAACAGGGAAGTAGGGACGAATCCACAACAACTTCATCAACTAAGGGAGATGATCTGCCATGATCGCAATCATCCTTGTGTATTTCTCTGGTCATTAGGTAATGAAGAATGGGCTATTGAGGGTAATATAAAGGGAGCCCGAGTTATCAGAACCATGCAGGACTATGCAGGACGATTGGATTCTTCACGGGCTTTTACCGCTGCTGTAAGCGGCGGCTGGGATAATGGGATTGGAATGGTCACTCAGGTAATGGGTTACAATTATATTGTACAAGGCAATATAGACGAACATCATGCTAAATTTCCATGGCAGTCGGGCATTGGAACGGAAGAAAGCAATACGATTGGGACACGGGGCGTTTATATTACGAATGATTCAACAGCACATATGGCACCGACAAACCGGATGCCGCAAAATGTCGGAACAGAATCAGGATGGAAATTTTATGCTGCACGGCCTTTCCTGGCTGGTTTATGCTATTGGACGGGATTTGATTACCGGGGAGAACCTACTCCCTATGGCTGGCCTCAGGTCTCTTCGCAATTTGGTATTTTGGATATGTGTGGATTTCCCAAAGATATTTTTTATTATCTAAAATCGTGGTGGGGAAAACAACCTGTTTTACATATTTCTCCTTATTGGAATTGGAATGTGAAAGAAGGTACGTCGATTCAGGTCATTGCCTACAGCAACTGTGATTCGGTAGAACTGTTTCTGAATCATAAGAGTTTGGGGAGTAAAATAATGCCTGTAAATTCACATCTGGAATGGCAAGTCCCGTATGAACGGGGGACTTTGTTAGCGCTTGGGTTTAAAAATGGAAAACAAATTATTGCCGACAGTGTACAAACGTCCGGACCTCCGGCGGCTATTCAGCTTATTCCGGATCGGTCTGTCATTAAAGCCGATGGAGCGGATGTCTCAGTAATTACGGTTCGGATGAATGATGCAAAAGCCCGATTCGTACCTGATGCTGATAATGAAATCTATTTTCATCTGGCCGGGCCGGGTAAAATTATTGGCGTTGGCAATGGAGATCCTTCTTCACACGAAAAAGACCGGTTTGTTGAAAACAATCAGATGGTGGCCATCGACAGCCTTACATTCCAATTAGTTAAATCACAACAAGATTATCCTGATGCTATCAAGACTTGGAATGATCGATATTGGCCTTCATTGACTACGGCTCAGGGTGACTACAACGTACAGCCGCACGACTCTCTCAAAGCATGCATTATTTGTGGTCAATTTTATTTGTCTTCGTATGAATCAAATACAACCATTGCTTTGTGGCCAAAAAGTCTTGGAGAAACAGAGAATGTTTATATCAACGGGCATCTTATCGCTAGCCATATAAAAAGGAATGATCCGGTTGTACGCTATGAGATTAATCATGCGATTCTTCATAAGGGAAAAAACATCTATACGGTTGTGGCAATTCCTTTAGAGAAAAAGTATCAGTATGAAAATTTGAATACTGATCCGGGTACTATTCAGGTATGTACGCCGGCTTCAACATGGCGGCGAAAAGCATTTAACGGCTTGGCGCAAGTGATTGTACAGTCAGGCAAGACGCCTGGAACTTTAACTTTGTCGGCAACATCCGATGACCTATCAACAGCAAAGATTATGATCCAGACAAAACCTTGTAAGTCATATCCTGAGATACAGTCTGCAATTCAAACAAAATAGTGTATATTTAGAAACTCACAAGGGGAAGGATGATTGTATTTATATATTATTGATTTGTAGTTATTTAATTGTGCTACCTTTATATTTGAACTAACTAAATAGATTTAACAATGAAAAAAGTATTATTTATTGCTTTGCTTGTTTTTCCTATGCTGGCAGTAGCACAGGCTCAGTTGCGGTTACCAGCTATTTTAAGTGATCATGCAGTGATGCAAGCTAATGCCAAGGAGAAATTATGGGGCTGGGGATCCTGCACTATTCCGGTAAAGATTATTTGTAGCTGGAGTCCGAGTGATACTATCTCGGTGATGCCGGCTAAAGATTGTTCTTGGGAGACATCAGTTAATACCCCGCAAACAGCAGGAGGCCCATATTCGATTACATTTATCAATGGACGGCAACGGATTGTGATCAGTGATCTTTTAATGGGGCAGACATGGCTTTGTTCAGGACAATCCAATATGCAGTTTAATTATACCTGGGGCGATCTGGATGCAGGGAATGTATTGCAAACGTGTAAGAATAATTCGATTCGGTTTTTTGAATTAGAAAGAAACTTTGGGGATTATCCGGATGAAGATTGCCAGGGAAAATGGGAAATCTGTGATTCGACTACCATGAAGAGTTTTAGCCTCATCGGATATTTCTTTGGAAAGGATTTGTTCGACCATCTTCATCAACCTGTCGGTTTGATTGGTTCTTATTGGGGAGGAACCTGTGTTCAGGCATGGACGCCCCGCCAGGCATTCCGCGATACAACATTGCGTCGAATGGCAGAAGATATATCGCCTGTCAGTTGGGCTCCGGTGGCTTATTCGACAATTTATAATGCCATGATTCACCCGATTATCAATTATACGATTGCCGGTACTATCTGGTATCAGGGAGAAAACAATACCGAGCGTCCGCTTTATTATGGGGATTTGTTTAAGGCTCTTATTACAAATTGGCGGAAAGCGTTTCATGATATTTTCCCGTTCTATTATGTACAAATAGCTCCATTTAACGGTTATCCGGGCATCAACGGGGCATTGTTGAGAGAACAGCAGGCGACTGCACTAACTCTCCCAAAAACAGGGATGATTACGATAGGTGATCTGGTGAACGATACGACCAATATCCATCCAAAACTGAAACAAGCAGTAGCAAATCGTCTGGCGAATCTGGTAATCAAAGAAATGTACGAAGGCTATGGGCTTCTTCCCTATCAACCTCATCTTGCTACGATGAAGATTGACAAACACAAAGCTATTCTAACCATTGCTTCCTATGGGAAACTTTCTGTGAAAGGTAAAACCATCCAAAGTTTTCAG
The DNA here is from genome assembly GCF_014192515.1 of Microbacter margulisiae. Classification (NCBI taxonomy): domain Bacteria; kingdom Pseudomonadati; phylum Bacteroidota; class Bacteroidia; order Bacteroidales; family Porphyromonadaceae; genus Microbacter; species Microbacter margulisiae. The sequence goes on along the minus strand of NZ_JACHYB010000001.1, from coordinate 2,212,528 downwards.
ATTGCAGGGGCGGATAAGGTATTTTATAATGCGCAAGCCAAATTGGAGAAAAATGGTTCGATTGTAGTGACATCTCCTTATGTGAAAGATCCGGTGGCTGTACGTTATTGTTTTACAAATGCTGCTGTCCCTAATCTGTTTGATACGAATGGATTGCCGTTAGTTCCTTTCAGAACGGATCGCTGGTAATGAAACGGTTTGATTATGCGTAAATTATTGCAGATTATTTTTTTGTTTATTCCAATAATGGCTATGGCTTCCGGAAATGACTTTGTTAGCATCCGGCATGGAGAATTGATGCGGAACGGGATTCCATATCGTTTTATCGGGGTTAATTATTGGTATGGTCCTTTGATTGCTGTTCCAAAAGGAGGCGATCGGGCACGAATGGAACGCGAACTGGATCAATTGAAGCAAGATGGCGTAACTAATGTGCGTGCTATGGTGGGGGTTGATGGCGTTTCAACGAATATTGCCCAATTGCCAGATGCTTTACAAAAGACGCCGGGTGCTTATGATAAAAATGTTTTAGCCGGTCTTGATTATTTTTTAGCTGCTTTGGCTAAGAGACACATGACTGTTGTATTATTTCTGAACAACAATTGGGAATGGACAGGTGGATTTGCCCAATATCTTGCCTGGACAAAGAATGTCCCAATGGAATATCCTGAAGTTGCCGGATGGAATAAATTTGAACATTTCATAAGTCAGTTTTATGGTTGTGAAGAGTGCCAGAAGCTTTTTAATGCGCATATTCATTTTATTGTTAATCATGTGAATGAATATACGCATGTGGCTTATCGAAATGACCCGACCATCATGGCTTGGGAGCTTGCCAACGAACCGCGCCCGGATGGAGTAGGGAATAAAACTGTTTACAAGAACTGGATCTATTCTGAATCAAAATACATAAAATCAGTGGATCATAATCATTTGGTGACAACCGGCACGGAAGGAGAGATGGGGACGGAAAATGATATCAATTTGTGGAAGGTCATTCACGAAAGTCCCGATATTGATTATGCAACGATTCATGTATGGGCTAAAAATTGGGGATGGATCAATTTTGATCATTTTGATTCAACTTATGTAAAAACAATGGCTAACATGAAGCAGTATGTCCGCGAACATGCTAAAATTGCACAGGAAATTCATAAACCGCTGGTAATTGAAGAAATAGGTTTCCCTCGGGATACGCAAAGTTTTAATCCTGCAACTCCTGCGACATACCGGAACGAATATTTTAAGGCATTGTTTGATATAATGCTGAAATGTCCAACGATACAAGGGATTAACTTATGGGCATTTGGTGGCGAAGGAAAAGCTTCCAATGACAAATATCAATGGCGAAAAGGAGATGAATTTACCGGTGATCCTCCCATGGAACAACAAGGCTTAAACTCTGTGTTCAGTAAGGATCAATCCACATTACAGCTAGTTAAAACATATAATCAGAAACTATCCAATATTGAAATATCAAACCCGTAAAAACGGAGTTTTTTAATTTTGAACAATCTTGTTATGTGTAGACATTGCTAATGGGTTATAAGGAAGATTGTGAAAAAACTCCCGAAGCGTACCAAAACAGGGATGTGGCGGTACGCTTTTTTTGTGAGAATGCTTACTTCCCGATTATGCAATATTCCTCCGAAAATTGACGATGAAACTGGGAAGTTCGGCAGGAATCAAATAACAGAATAACAGAGTAACCGATTTAATTGACAATGGACAGTTGACAATGGAAATCAACATATAGCGATTAGCTGTCAATGATTAAAGAATTCTTCGTTTTAGACTTTAGACCTTTGTTTTTCGTTTGTTGTTTCCCTATAAACTTTACACCTCAAAGCCATTCAATTAGTTTGGTTTTTATCCTGCAATTTTCACGAGTTTTTCTCCTGTTTTTGATGCTCCAAAATAGCCGATTCCACTGTCATACTTTTTTTACTAAGATATCCGGCTTGCTAATTTTGAGATAAATAACAGTATGTTAGTTGTTTGTTTTTGAATATTTATAAAACTAAGGTGCATTCCATCGCTTATTTGATGGTGTTGTTATTCTTTTTATCATTATTGTCCCATTAAACTTGGGACGTATTACAATCAAACAAACTTGGCTCATTAAGCCTAAAACGATCTTTGTCATTTTGAAATTTAGTTCTCTCGAAGAGGTCCCGAAGATGAGTTTTATCAGTTAATGACATACTCAATATCTGCAAGACCTCATAGGTACTTCTATCAAGTTGTATGTCTTTTTGGACAATTGCAACCAGACAGTAAGTACATATAGCCACGTAGATTTGAATCCGAACTGCGTTTTCAGTTGTACCCCAGAATTTCTTTATTTTCAGATGTTGTTTCAACCATTTGAAGAACAGCTCGATTTGCCAGCGGTTCTTGTAAAGTTCGGCAACATGAAGAGCTGAAATATGCATCGCATTGGTTAAGAAAACAAACTCACGTTCTTGTTCTTCATCCCAGTATCTGACCAAACGAAGAGTTCCCGGATAGTATTGACTTGGATAAAATCCCGTCAATTCAATCATCACATCTGAAAGCACATTTTTCGGTACTCTGCGTCTCCATTTGATGGATTTGTATTGCAGGTTCTTCTTGGCTCTAACAACAAAGAAAGCTTCTATCTGATGAATCTTATACAGCATTTTGAAGCTGTTGTATGCTCTGTCAAATATATAATATGATCCTGATTCATACGGAATTTCTTTCATTGCCTTTGAGTCATGTACCGACGCCTCGGTAATATGAAAGAAAGCTGGACCTGTGTTTCTACATCATACAATGTATGCACTTTGATTCCGCCTTTTTTCTTGCGAAACTTCGCCCACCAGAATACGGAAAGGCGCAAGTCAATCGTTGTTGAATCGAAAGCGTAGACATTACCACCAAGTTGGAAGATATCAGAAACTCGTTTCTCTCTGGCTTGTGTTATCAGGTAGTAAGCATACTCTTCAAAAATGTGATAATCTCTGTCTTGATTGGCTCTTGCCAGAGATGATTTTGAAACATTTTTGCCAAAACCCAAATGGTAAGATTTGGAGTGATGAGCATCAAGTGCGACGATCAAATCTCTCAGACTTTCTCGGTTGGACAGTTGTCCGAACATCAGAGCAAGCAGTTGATTCCAGCACGTGAAATGCTTTACATATTTGTCACCATCGAACTTGCGAACAATGCAGTTGAACTTATTCCGATCCAAGAAAGAGGCTAACTGGGCGAAAACGTATTTTTCCTTATGCATTTGCAAATCTGTTTAAGTATTGCAAAAGTGCAAACTGAAATCCGTTTAATCGAAAAAACCCAGTAATGAACTAAATTTCAAATATTTCAAATGTTTCAAAGAGCTTCCTTAGATTTTAATGGGACAGCAATGAGAAGAAATATATCCGTCACTTTTCATCAGAGAACAGGCAGAAAATAGGGATTATAGCCGCGATGATACATCCTGAAATCTTAATTCTGGACGAGCCTTTTAATTTCCTCGATCCTTCCTCGCAAATTGAGACGAAACATTTGCTTCAATCGTTGAATGCCCAATGTGGAACAACGATCATACTATCCAGCCATAATTTGAATTATGTAAGCGATGTCTCATCGCGTATTCTTTTAATGGAGAAAGGAAACATCATTCAAGATGTTAAGAATAACAGCCCGGAGAATATAGCTGCTATTTTCCGGTATTTTGATTGATCCTCCTGTAATTCGTTATGGGAAAAATTTACAGGGTAAAAAAATTACTGAATATCTCAGATTGGAGCTGTTCACTCAAGAGAGCAAAATTTGAGTATAACTCTTGTGTATAGAGGACAATTTAGCAACGACAATTTATTTGATAACCAATTGGTCTAGAAGCTGTATGTAAATTGCAATAGCTTCTTCTATTTCTGAGCGTTGGATAAATTCGTCTGCTTGATGTGAACGGGATGATTTTCCCGGGCCGATCTTGAGAGCGGGAAAATTCATTTTTGTCATATCCGATAATGTAGGCGATCCGTAACAAGTCCGTCCTATCCTGATAGATCGTTGAACAGCCGGATGGAGTATATCAATGTGGGATGAGCCAAGTTTTAAAGAGCGGGGATTTACTTCGCATGAGACGGAGTTTCTGATTTCTTCCAATAATCCCTGATTTGTATAGCGCTCATTACTGCGGACGTCAACTACAAACGTACATCGATCGGGAATGACATTATGTTGCGTGCCGGCCTGGATCATGGTAACGGTCATTTTGACCTCTCCCAGCCATTGGGATGTTTTTTCGAAACGATGTGATCGAAACCATTCTATTTCAGGGATTGCTTTGTAGATGGCATTGTCTCCAATGGCATGGGCGGCATGCCCGGATTGTCCGGTAACAGTACAATCGAGGACAAGTAATCCTTTCTCTGCAATGGCAGCGTTCATCTCGGTTGGTTCCCCAACAATAGCAAAATGAACGGGAGGAAGAATGGGTAGCAGTTTTGCAATCCCATTGTCTCCTGAAATTTCTTCTTCTGCCGTTGCTGCAAAAATCAAATTATAGGGTTGATTCTTTTCTATAAGGTGAAGATAGGCATGCAATAAACTTACAACTGAAGCTCCCGCGTCGTTGCTCCCTAATCCATAAAGGCGATCGCCTTCAAAAACTGCCCGAAAAGGATTCCGTTGCCATCCATTATTAGGTTTTACGGTATCTATGTGTGAATTAAGTAATATGGTGGGTTTTGACGCATCGAATCCCGGCGAAAGCATCCAAACATTATCGCCGGAACGATTTGCGACATACCCATGTTCTTCGATCCATTTTTCAAGAAAATCCGCTACTGCTTTTTCTTCGCGACTGATGGATGGGATGGCAATCATTTTGGATAAAAGGTCGATTGCTGATTGAGGTCCCAACTGTTCGGGAAAATCCAAAATACCATTTGTTGCCATACGAATGCTGTTTTAGTTGTATTGTTTATTCTTTTATGGGGGCAAACGTAAGAATTTGTGATGAATCAATGATCTCTTTTGCAATAATATTTCCTTGTAATGAGGGAACTTTTACTCCTTCATTCAACCAGACTGAGGCAATTTCCACACGGGCTTCATCCCAAATACCAGCCTGAATAAATGACTGGAGTATTTGTTGTCCGCCTTCTACGATGACAGAAAGAACATGTCTCCGAAACAGATCATCCATGATTTGCCGGATAACATTTTCTCCAAATGTGATGGAAACAAAGGTCACATTATGCCGATTTTCCTGAACCTGCTCTGTATACACAATTGTAGGAACAGTCTGATCGAAAATATGATAATCTTGTGGAATGCGCAATTGCCGATCGACAACAATCCGTAAAGGATTTTTTCCAATCCATTGATGGGAAGTCAATTTAGGATTATCTTTTATTGCGGTGGTAGTCCCAACCATGATTGCCGTTTCTTCCGTACGGGTTTTATGAACCAACATTTTTGTAAAGTCGGATGAAAGTTGTACGGGCGGAATGTTGCAATTGTCTGCACGTGGTCGGTCTAAATATCCATCTGCGCTTTGAGCCCATTTCAATATAACAAAAGGGCGCTTGTCGCGTTGGTACGTAAAGAAGCGTCTGTTAAGCCATTCTCCTTCTTTCGCTAATATTCCTGTGAGCACTTCAACTCCGGCATCTTTCAACATGTTTATGCCTTTCCCAGCTACCTTAGGGTTCGGGTCAATATTGGCAATCACGACGCGGGGAATCTTCTTCTCAATAATTAATGCTGCACAGGGTGGTGTTTGTCCATAATGTGAGCATGGTTCAAGATTTACATAAATGGTCGATTTTGAAAGAAGTTCCGGGCTTTTTACACTTGCAATGGCATTAACTTCAGCATGCGGACCTCCATAATGTCTGTGGTAGCCTTCGCCTATGACCTGATCATTGTAAACAATAACTGATCCTACCAATGGATTGGGAGCTACACGCCCCATACCATTTTTAGCCAATTGCAAACAACGTTGCATGTAGTGCATGTCGTTCATTCTCAAATCTCAATTAAGTGCAAAACTATAACAAAAAGCTGCAAATTGGGATGAATCAACGGTATTCTTGATTAAAAGAACGAAAATCAACGGATGCTTATTTATTATTATATTGATTCATCGTGTTTTGTATTCCGCTTAGACAGAAACTTTTAATGATTTCAATGGCCATTGAAATCTTGGGTTTGATCACGTTCCAATCATCGTTACTCCATTTTCCTAAAACAAAATTTATCTGCGCTCCACGAGCAAAATCGTTGCCAATTCCAAAGCGTAAGCGGGCATAATTTTGTGTATTGAGAACAGATTCAATGTGTTTCAATCCATTGTGTCCCGCATCACTTCCCTTTGGTTTAAGCCTTAAAGTGCCTAAAGGCAGAGCGATATCATCTACTACAACTAAAAGATTTTCCTGGAGAATATGCTCTTGTGCAAGCCAATAACGAATGGCATTGCCACTTAAGTTCATGTATGTGGAAGGCTTGAGTAAAATCAGTTTATGCCCTTTGAGGGATATCTCGCCAATTGCTCCATATCGGCGATCCGTAAAAACAATATTGGACGCTTCGGCAAAAGCGTCCAATACATTAAATCCTATGTTGTGGCGTGTATTTTGATATTCATCGCCAATATTTCCAAGTCCTGCAATTAAATATTTCACAAGAACAAAAATGTAAATAACGCGTTGGGCGTTATGTGATCTTTATTTCTTTGTTGCACGTGTTGCATTGACAGTGGCAACAATTGCTGTTTTCGGAGTAGTTAAAATCAAGTTAGGGAATGAAAGATCAATAATCTGGATTGTCTTTCCTAAGCCTAAATCTTCGACATTGATTTTGAGTTGTTCCGGGATATGATTTACCAAACCTTTTACCTTGATTAATCGTAAATTTTGTTGTAATTTACCTCCAGCTTTTACCCCTTCGGCTAATCCTTCAAGACGTACAGGCACTGCTATTTCAACAGGTTTTTCATTAGAAACTTCGTAAAAGTCAATGTGTAATAATTTGTCAGAAACAGGATGAAACTGAAGATCTTTCATGATTGCCGAATATTGCTTGCCATCAATGGTAAGTTCGACTAAAAAGATTTCAGGTGTGTAAACTAATTTACGAACATCTCCTGAAGTGACTTGAAAAGTAATGTTTGTTGATCCACCGTAAAGAACGCAAGGGATATTTCCGTTGTTTCTTACTGCATTAGTAGCCTTTTTGCCTACCCCTTCGCGGAGAGTACCGCCTAATTGAAAAGTTTTCATTGTTAAAATTGTTTGTGTTACTCAAAATTAAAGCTGTTGAGATTCAAGCTTTTGTGGCTAAATTTTCCCATCACACTTATGCCTTTTTTAGGCTGCACAAAGGTAATACTTTTTTTTGTTTTTACATAATCTGGGGAAACCTCTTATTCAATTAATGATCAATCTGTTACCAAAGTGGATCTTGAATTTAGGAATGGAGTTGGCTTCCTTGTCCCAATAGTTGATAGCCAAACTCGGCTAAGATTTTTGCAACCAAGGTGTTGTCGTTTGTTTTTATGACAGTTGCTGCATTTCCGTTGTGGGCAAATGCATACAGATATTCTATCTCAATATCAATACTATCAAGATGTTGTAAGGCCTGATACAAATTTCCAGGCTCATTTGGAATGACAAATCCAACCACCTGTGTGGTATGAACAGCAAATCCCTGTTCTTTTAATGCGATAAGCGCTATTTCCGTTTGGTCAACGATCATGCGGAGTATACCATAATCAGCAGTGTCAGCAATGCTAAACGCTGCAATATTGATGCCATTCTCGGAAAGTACCCGCGTAACCTCTGTAAGTCTTCCCTTTTTGTTTTCTAAAAAAAGCGATAATTGTTGCAAAAGCATAAGCGTTGATTTTGAAATGAATAAATGAGTTTATTAGTGAGGTCGTTTGTCGATCACACGTTTCGCTTTCCCTTCGGAACGCTCAATCGTTTTGGGTTCTACCAGTTTGATTTTGGCGCTAATACCCAGCGTGCTTTCGATATTGGCTTTGATTTTGTGCGTTAAAGCTTCGAGTTGGCGTATCTCATCGGAGAAAAACGTTTCGTTTACCTCAACTAAAATTTCCAATACATCCAGATTGTTCATTCTGTCAACAATGAGCTGGTAATGAGGTTCTGTCTCGCTCATTTCCAATAAAACAGATTCTACCTGCGAAGGAAATACGTTTACTCCCCTGATAATCAACATGTCATCAGTACGCCCCATAAATTTATGCAGACGGGCGGTTGTGCGTCCACAACTACATGTCTCAATTGTCATGGAGGTTAAGTCCCGTGTGCGATAGCGTAACAGAGGCATTCCTTCTTTGGTAATTGTTGTAAAGACCAACTCGCCAATTTCGCCATAAGGAACCGGCTGCAAAGTTTGCGGATCAAGAATTTCGGGGATGAAATGATCTTCAAAAACATGAAGCCCATTCTGATGTTCACATTCCATCGCTACTCCAGGGCCGATGATTTCTGTCAATCCATATATATCTAATGCTTTAAGATGCAATTTGTTCTCAATTTCTTTGCGCATCTCTTCCGTCCAGGGTTCTGCTCCAAAAATTCCACGACGCAACTTTAGTTCGGAAGGATCCATGCCGATTTCTTTCATGGTGTCAGCCAAATAAAGTGCATAAGAAGGAGTGCAGGCTAATACCGTTGATCCAAAATCATGCATGATTTGTAATTGCTTCTTTGTATTGCCTCCGGAAGCCGGGATCACTGTAGCGCCAATCTTTTGCGCTCCCTGATGAATTCCTAATCCTCCGGTAAATAAACCATATCCATATGAAACATGCACAACGTCATTATGGTCAACACCTGCTGCGTATAAACTGCGGGCTACCACTTCTGACCATATTTCAAGATCGTGACGCGTGTATCCACCTACAGTCGGTTTCCCTGTAGTACCGCTCGAAGCATGGAGCCTTATGATTTCCTGTTGTGGTACGGAGAAAAGGCCAAAAGGGTAATTATCACGTAAGTCTTGTTTAGTGGTTAACGGCAGGTATTTTAATTGATCAATGCTTTGAATGTCATCGGCTCCGATACCTTGTTCCTGAAATTTTTTGCGATAAAACGGTACGTTATAATACAACCGATTAATCATCGAATGTAATCGTTCGCTTTGGAGCCTGACAAGTTGCTCCCTGTTCATACATTCTGCATGTTCGTTCCAAATCATGATGAAGTTGTGGGAAGATAAATGAATTAATAAATAGTCGGTAAAAATGGACTTTTGATGTCAATTTTGCTGTTTTTGTGCTTGCAAACTTACATTTTTTCTTTTGATTTGCCAAGTGATATTGTGTGTTCCTGATCTATTTCAAGTATTGAATTAAGTGGTGTGAGGAATAGAAACCCGATAAATCGGTCCATGTTGATGTAATTATATTTTTCTGTAAATTAGATATATGCTTAATTGTTTTCTTGAATAGATGTTTTAAATAATTCGATGAATATGGTTTGTCAGATTTTTATTGATATGAATTTGCTATGATTTTTGATGCGATGTTGAAATCTTAAAATCTGATATCTTTTATGTAAATTACAAGCTTCTTTTCTGGATTAATATTCAGTATATCAATGATATGGATAAGATGTATTATAATGACAAATATCTTTAAGAATATTTAATCATTGTGGTGCGATAAAAATACAAATCGCCTCTTGCGATCTTAGAAACATGGCGTAATTTTGCATCGTCTAATTAAAAATTTATCCGTTATGAAAAAACAAGTTGTAACTGTTATGATGGCTTTAGCCATGATCGTTTCCGCATCAGCTTTTGCTCAGGAAGCTAAAAAAGAAATGAAGAAAGAAGTTAAAGCTAAAACCGAACAAGTAGCTAAGAAAGCTGAAAAGAAAGAAGTAAAAAAAGTAGCTAAGAAAGCTGAGAAAAAAGCTGCTCCTGTAAAAAAAGCAGTAAAGAAAGCAGAAAAAAAAGCTGAAGTAAAGTAATTATTGCTTCTTAGCAAAGCATTTCGAACGCCGCACAGTTATGATGCGGCGTTTTTTATATTATCTGTTTTGTCATTTTTGTGTATAATGTTGCCACTGCACGATCCTGAATTAGGAAGTATTCATTTCAAGACACATTTCCGTTCGACACATATTACGATTCGATTGGTAAATGACGGGCTTAGGATAACTATGCCATCCACTGATTTTTACAATGAAGCTCTATCATTGATTGAGAAAAATCGTTCGCAAATTCTGACTAAACAGAAAAAGAGAGATAATGGACATCAGATAATCGATGAAGGTCATCCGTTAAAGACATTGACTTTTACAGCACATGTTGTAGCTTCTGACCAGCCGAAGATATTCTTTAAATTAGCAGATAATGTGCTGACAATTGAATACCCGCGACAACGCGGAATCCAATCGCCTGCTGTGCAAAAAGTGATTCGGGAAGGGATTGTTTATTTCCTTAGGAAGGCGGCTAAACAGGTGTTACCGGAGAAAACCTTCCAATTGGCTATGCAAAGCGGATTGAAATACAGATCTCTTAAAATTCAATCCAGCACCACGCGTTGGGGTAGTTGTTCTTCGGTCAATAATATTAACCTTTCCTTATATTTACTGCTACTCCCTTCTCATCTTATTGATTATGTCATTGTTCATGAACTCTGCCATACTATAGAACATAATCATAGTGAGCGATTTTGGACTCATGTAGAACGCATATTGCCTGATTGCAAGGCTTTGCGAAATGAATTAAAGCATTTTTCTCTTTCTGCTTGGGCGTAATTATTGGTAAATTCCTCGTTTGTCTAACGCAGCGGCATATCTTGCGGCGTTCTTTTTTTGCTGTGCCCATGTTGTAGCAAAATAATGCTCTCCGTTTAAGGTTTCTTTGGCGCACATATAGAGATAATCATTGGGGGTGTAGTTTAAAACTGCTTCCACGCTTTCAATGCTTGGAATGCGGATGGGTCCCGGAGGCAATCCTTTATGCCGATACGTATTATAGGGGGATTGTACTTGTAGGTCTTTGTCTGTAATACGCTGCAATGCAAAGTCTTGTAATGCAAATTTTACAGTTGGGCACGATTGAAGGGGCATGTTCCGTTTTAATCGGTTTAAGTACAAGCCGGCAATAATCGGTTTGTCTTGTGCTCTGTTAGTTTCTTCTTCTACAATAGATGCTAGTGTAACTGCCTGAATCGGAGATAAATTCTCTGATTTAGCTTGGGCAAGCCTTTCGGGTGTCCAAAAAACCTTATATTCATGTTCCATTCGTTTCATCAATTGAGGCATCGAAATATCCCATAAAATATCGTACGTATTTGGGATAAACATAGCCACAATGGTAGCCGGTGTAAATCCGAAGCGTGTATCAAAATCTGTGTCGTTGAGGTGTTGAAGAATAGATAAAGAATCGAGCATCAATTGTTCCCCTAATCTTCCCGCTAACTGTTCTTTTGTCCTTATGTTATTGAATGTCAGATGAACAGGAGTCTGAATGTGTTTGGATAAATGATAAAGTAGCGTTTCGTTGTCCATTCCATCTGTAATAGCATATCGCCCACTGTGTATATGTTTTTCATATCCGATCAGGTTAGCTGCTTCAATGAATGAATGCATGTTTCTGACCACCCCTTTTTTCTTTAACTGATTGATAACATCAGTAAAAGTATCTCCCGGCCGTATATACAGATAGGTAGTTTCGTGGTTGGATGTGGCAAAATTGGAATGAAAATAATTATAGAGCTGATAGCCTCCGACTGCTATCAATATGATGATAATAAGACGAATAGTAAATGTCCGCAATGTGGCTCTTCTTTTCATAAATCGATTATTTTCGTGACTATCAAACAGGTTACAAAATTAGATAATGCTTTCTGCAATATTCAGTAAGATAATTTGAAAAAGCAAAAATAATTACTTACTTTTGCAGCACTTTTTGAAGTAAGCTACTCAACGAGTAAAGAAAGGTGAGGTGGGTGAGTGGCTTAAACCAACAGTTTGCTAAACTGTCGTACGGGTAACCGTACCGGGGGTTCGAATCCCCCCCTCACCGCTCTTATGAATTTCCTCTGTAATTTGTTATATTACAGAGGTTTTTTGTTTTTAGGGGTGTGTCCGGTGGCTTTTCTGCAAACAGACAACATACTGTTTGCAACGTTTTTTGATATTTGAGAATCTCCATTCCGCGTCATATTTGCTTAACTTTGTGTTCCCAAAATGAATTATTAAGTTTATGATAGATCATGATATCCCATTAAATCAGATAAATGAGATGTGCCGGGGATCTTTGTTGGATCGTTTAGGCATTGAGTTTACGTTTGTATCGAATGATAAGGTAGAAGCTGATATGCCCGTGGATTCGCGGACGATTCAACCGATAGGTATTTTACACGGAGGCGCTTCCATTGCGCTTGCAGAAACAGTAGCCGGATTTGGCTCTCAATGGATATGCGAATCGGATGAGACTGCTCTGGGTATGCAAGTCAGTGCAAGTCATATTTCTTCCGTGAGTTCCGGAACAGTTCATGCCGTTGCTTCTCTTATTCACCATGGCCGGAAAAGCCATGTGTGGAATGTTGATATTTTATCGGATGACCGGAAGTTAGTTTCGACCATCCGGGTTACTAATCTGATTGTAAAACAACCTCTCCTTTGAATTTTTTGCAACTACATATTGACACTATTGATCAATTAATAGGGAAAGAATTGGGGATAGCACTGTATCGGCTGCCCGGCTCAGAGGAACCTACCCTGTTGTTGTCCTTCCTGAATCAGATTGAACAACAAGATGATTATGCTGCTTTAAATGATGTTGAAGGCTTTGTGATGGCTCCGTTTTATTGTAATGCCTTGCATCCTGTTCTGGTTTTGCATCCGGAGGTGATCATCAGCGGAATCAAAAACATGGAGACTTTTTTGCAATCAGATGCGATGAAGAGGTGGGTTGCGCTCCCTCAGTCGCATTCTGCTGAATCAGCCTGCCAGGCAATCGATTCGGAGAAAAAAGCTTATGAGATTTCTTTTCAACGGTTTTTACAAGCATTGACCCTGAAGGAAGCGGATAAATTGGTGTTATCCCGTTATCATGTTGAATCCCGGAGTGAAAATATCAAACCGACTGAAACATTTCTGAAAGCTTGTAACCGTTATCCTGATGCCTTTGTTTATTTATGTTATACGCCAGTTTCGGGCCTTTGGCTTGGTAGCACACCTGAGATGTTATTAAGCGGCGTTGCTCCCCATTTTCATACAGTGGCATTAGCAGGCACAAAACCAGCTGCTATTGATGGTAAAGTGGTACGATGGGACACCAAAAACAGACAAGAGCAACAGTGGGTGGTTACTTATTTAAAGGAACTTTTTTCTGATCTGGAGATTGAATGGCATGAAAACCAGACACACACCATCAAAGCCGGGAATGTTATTCATCTGAAGACCTCATTTGATTTTGAGTTTAGCCAATATAACCATTTAGGCGATCTTTTGAAAAAACTCCATCCTACACCAGCCGTGTGTGGATTTCCGAAAGAAAAGGCTTACCGTTTTATTGTTGATAACGAGGGTTATAATAGAAAATATTACAGCGGATTTGTCGGAGTGCTTTCTAAAAACGATCAGACGAATTTGTATGTAAATTTGCGTTGTATGGAATGGACCCGGCATCAAACCATTCTTTATGCAGGAGGAGGATTGCTTGTGAGTTCCCAGCTTCATAAAGAATGGAAGGAAACCGAGGATAAATTGCAGACCATGCTTAATATCCTTCATGATGAAGCAAATTGATTAGAATGATTGTTTATGGCATATTCTGATAAAAAAAACCTTTTGGAACTGGTTGCATTGATGGATGCATTTGATATTCACCATGTGGTGTTGTCTCCCGGTTCCCGTAACGCTCCTTTGATTCATACATTTGTGGAGCATCCAGATTTTATTTGTTATACTATTGTTGACGAACGCAGCGCTGCATTTTTTGCATTAGGAATGGCGCAACGCTTACAGAAGCCTGTGGCTGTGTGCTGTACTTCAGGAACAGCTTTATTAAATTATAGTCCGGCAGTGGCAGAGGCATTCTATCAGGAAATTCCTTTATTGGTGCTTTCTGCCGATAGGCCTGCCGCATGGATTGGCCAAACTGATGGACAGACATTGCCTCAGCCCGGAGCTTTCGGATCATTAGTTAAAAAGAGTATCCAATTGCCTGAAATCAATACAGATGAAGAACACTGGTATTGCAACAGGCTCATTAATGAGGCTCTTATAGCGTTGACAAAGAATGGATTTGGTCCGGTACACATTAATGTTCCTTTATCGGAACCTTTATATCAGTTTACTGAGGCAGCTTTGCCTGTAGTCCGCGTTGTCAGGTTGGAGCATGTAACTTCAACATTTGAGGTGGCATTTTTTGCAAACGAATGGAATCACGTCAGGAAAAGGATGATTATTGTGGGGCAAATGGCTCCCCAACATGAATTGAAGGAAATCTTGTCTCTTCTTACACAAAAGACCGATGTTGTTATTGTTGCGGAACATCTTTCTAATTTGGCTATTTCTGAGGCAACAGGTCATTTTGACGCTGTTTTGTCCGCATTATCAGATGAGGAGCTGAATATGTTTATGCCTGATTTGGTGATTACGGTTGGCGGCCATATTACTTCAAAACGGATTAAACAAGTTTTGCGCAAGAATAAAAGCCCGCAGTTATGGGATGTCCGACCTAACGGACAGGTGGCGGATACATATCAATCACTTACCACCGTGATCCCGGTTGAATCAGATGTGTTTTTTACTCAATTACTGGAGTCTGTTAATGTTGATCAGGAACATTCTTTTTCGGAGCGGTGGAAACAACGCATATTGCAAACAAAGCAAATCCTTCAGCGTTATGTGCCAGCACAACCTTTTTCTGATTTGAAAGCTGTGTCTGCATTCATGCATGGCTTACCTGATAATGTAACGTTGCAGTTGAGCAATAGCTCCCCTCTGCGTTATGCTCAGTTGTTTCCCTTAAAACCCACCATTGAGATCTTTTCTAATCGAGGAACCAATGGCATTGACGGAGTCCTTTCCACTGCAGTAGGTTTTGCTGCTGAGAATCAAAAGCTGACTTTTCTGCTGATAGGCGATCTTAGTTTTTTTTACGATATCAACGGTTTGTGGAACCGTTATCTTTCTCCTCGCCTTCGCATTGTATTGCTAAATAATGGTGGAGGAAATCTGTTTCATCTGATCGGCGGTCCCCGAAAATCCTCGGCTCTCGATGAATCTATCGCTTATAAACATAACACGACTGCTAGGGAACGTGCTATAACACTCGGATTTCAATATCTTTCAGCGGGAGCTGAAGTGGAGTATGAATCGCAATTACCTTTATTATGGAATGCAAACACAGAACAGCCTATTCTCATGGAGGTATTTACACAAACAGAAGTGAATAGTGCCGTCTTTAATTCATTATATCAATCATTTAAAAATCATATAAAATGACAACTCAACGTACATGGACACCCATTAAAATCTATGAAGATATCCTGTTTGACTATTGTGAAGGCATAGGAAAAATAACGATTAACCGTCCCCGCTACCGCAATGCTTTTACCCCGACAACAGCAGCCGAGATCAGTGATGCTTTGCGTTATTGTCATGAAAATTCTGATATACAGGTGATTGTTCTTACAGGAGCCGGAGATAAAGCTTTTTGTTCAGGCGGTGACCAGAACGTAAAAGGCGTCGGTGGTTATGTCGGGAAAGATGGCATTCCCCGTCTTAATATCCTGGAAGTACAAAAACAAATTCGTTCGATGCCAAAGCCGGTTATTGCTATGGTTAATGGATATGCGATTGGAGGAGGACATGTACTACATGTGGTATGCGATCTTTCTATTGCGTCTGAAAATGCCATTTTCGGACAAACAGGCCCTCGTGTCGGAAGTTTTGATGCAGGATTTGGAGCTTCTTATCTGGCAAGCGTTGTAGGGCAAAAGAAAGCACGCGAGATTTGGTTCCTTTGTCGTCAGTATTCAGCACAGGAGGCTCTGGAAATGGGATTGGTGAATAAGGTAGTTCCGCTTGATCAATTGGAAGATGCCGTAGTGGAATGGGCAAAAATTATGATGCAACATAGTCCGATGGCTATGCGAATGCTGAAACTGGCTTTGAATGCCGATTTGGATGGTCAGGCTGGGTTGCAGGAATTTGCCGGAAATGCAACGTTATTGTATTATATGACGGAAGAAGCTCAGGAAGGGAAAAATGCTTTTTTAGAGAAGCGGGATCCCGACTTTAAAAAGTTTCCACAATTTCCCTGATCTATTCTTGATTGGTTATGTCCTATTCTTTTCGTATTATTCCATATGTGCTTCATTTTTACCAACCTGCTGGTACATCCCGTGGGGTGTATCTCAACAGGCAATCATGGTTTGTCCTGCTTTCATCTCCTGCGTATCCCTTGCGAACGGGCATCGGGGAATGTGCTCCATTGCCCGATTTAAGTTGTGATGCAGGTCCTGATTATGAGCATCACCTGAAAGCAGCCTGCCGCCATTTGGCAATGACTGGGATTATTGATGCCGAAGCATTACGTGCTTATCCTTCCATTTTATTTGGATTGGAGACCGCATTACGCCACTTGCAAACAGGGTCATTTGCGTTATGGAATACTCCATTTTCACGCCATGAAACAGGTATTCCCATCAATGGATTGATCTGGATGGGAACGAAAGAACGGATGTTAGCCCAGATTGAGCGAAAACTAGACCAGGGATTCCGTTGTGTGAAGTTAAAGATCGGCGCAATCGATTTTGAAGAGGAAATCACTCTGCTAAAGTACATCAGACAGCGTTTTTCGGCTTCGGAAATTGAACTGAGGCTGGATGCCAATGGTGCTTTTGCGCCGAAGAATGCTTTACAGAAATTGGAAAGATTGTCTCGCTTTTTCATTCATTCTATTGAACAGCCTGTTCGTGCAGGACAATGGGAGGCGATGGCACATCTTGTTAAAAACACGCCGATTCCGGTTGCGCTGGATGAGGAATTAATCGGGGTTAATATTCTCCAGGAAAAACAACGCTTGCTGGATGCCATCAACCCTCACTATATTATTCTGAAACCTTCCCTGCATGGAGGAATTCAGGGGTCAACCGAGTGGATTGATTTTGCACGGGAACGAAATATTGGATGGTGGATTACTTCTGCTCTCGAATCCAACATTGGGTTGAACGCTGTTGCTCAATGGTGTGCAACGTTGAATGTATCTATGCCGCAAGGACTTGGTACAGGCCAATTGTTTACAAACAATATTCCTTTACCGCTTACGATTCATAAAGATGAGTTATGGTATCAATCTGATTTATGCAAAGGTGTTAGGCAGTTGCAGGAGCAAATCTATGAAACGGACAGAGAACAGCAGGTGCTTTGGCTGGAAGGGATTCCTTATCCCAAAGAACTTGCTTTAGAGCTTGCTTCGCAGCGATTAAGCGATGCTACCATTCCAGAATGGGAACGGGCATTTTTCTCTTTTATTCAGATCTGGTGGAATGATTCTCCCACGCTGACGGTACAAACGTCAGGTTCCACCGGAACCCCCAAGCTAATTATCGTCGAAAAGGGACGCATGATGCAGAGTGCCATGCTTACCTGCAAATACCTTCAATTACAACAAGGAGACAAAGCGTTGTTGTGCCTCCCGACAGAGTATATTGCCGGAAAAATGATGGTAGTACGTGCATTGGTTGCAGGTCTTGATTTATATCGGGTAGTACCTTCCGGTCATCCATTGCAACATGTTCCGGATATGGAATTTGCTTTTGCGGCCATGATTCCGATGCAGGTATTGCACTCATTGCATGAAGCAGTTGGAAAGATCCGGTTGCAGCATATCAACCACTGTATTGTCGGAGGCGCTTCTGTGGATGCAACGCTGGAGGAAGAATTGCTTGCCATGCCGAACTCCTTTTATGTGACATATGGTATGACGGAAACTCTTTCGCATATTGCCATGCGGAAACTTAATGGAAAAGATGCATCCCCCTATTATCATGTTTTCCCTCAGGTACATCTTTCACTGTCGGATGAAGATACATTAATTATAAACGCGCCCCTGGTTGCGGAGGAGGTGATTGAAACAAACGATATTGCGCATATTCTTCCGGATGGAAGCTTTGAGATTCTGGGCAGAAAGGATAATGTCATCAATAGCGGCGGATTGAAATTTCATCCTGAACTACTGGAGAAGAAATTGCATGCGGTATTGCCTGATGCTTTTGTTGTGACCTCTGTACCTGATGTTGTGTTAGGGCAAAAGCTGGTCTTACTATTACAACGTAATAGTACTACGGAAAAGGGACAGCTTGATCTTGAAGCAATGAACTATAAAATGAGGTCTGTTTTGTCAGTTTATGAAATGCCCAAGGCTGTTTATGTCTGTGAAAAACTGCCTTTTACTCCTAACGGAAAGATTGATCGAAACGCTGCCAGAATCATGACAAAAGAGGCAAATCCGGTGACCGGATAAAGCTGTTTTGCCGATTGCCACAATGAATTTGTCACATTCTGAAAACTTTGTACCTTTGTTTCCCGAGGGAGACGGTATCTTCCTTTTTTTTACTGTTTTACTTTAATCATAACACCAAAAAATACACATCATGGGCATTAAATTTCGTTTGACGTTGATGACATTCCTCCAGTTTTTTATTTGGGGGGCATGGTTGATTTCACTGGGTGGCTATTTAGGCCGAAATTTAAATTTCGAAGGAGGACAAATCGGTTCCATTTTTGCGACATTAGGTATTGCGTCATTAATTATGCCGGGTGTGGTAGGTATTATTGCCGACAAATGGATAAATGCCGAGCGGTTACTCGGAATTTGTCATCTGTTGGGCGCTGCCTGTCTGTTTTATGCTTCAACGGTCACGGATTATGATCACATGTATTGGGCGATGTTGCTCAACCTGCTTTGTTATATGCCTACTATTGCACTGAACAATACAGTTGCTTATAATGCGCTGGAACAATACCATTATGATATTGTAAAAGAATTTCCTCCTATCCGCACCTTTGGTACCATTGGTTTTATTGTAGCGATGTGGGTGGTTGATCTCACAGGTTTTAAGAATTCGAGCGCTCAACTTTATATGGCTGGAATCTCGGCTGTAGTGCTTGGATTGTATTCATTTACATTACCCAAATGTCCGCCAGCAAAAAGCCAGAAGAAATCGTGGCTTTCAGCCTTTGGTCTTGATGCCCTGGTGCTTTTCAGAAGTAGTAAAATGACTATTTTCTTTTTATTTGCGATGTTGCTTGGAGCCGCTTTGCAGATTACCAACTCCTATGGCGATTTGTTTATCGGCAGTTTCAAAAGTATTCCTCAATATGCCAATGCTTTTGGTGTGAAACATTCGGTCATCCTGCTTTCTATTTCTCAGATGTCGGAAACACTTTTTATTTTGACGATTCCTTTCTTTTTGCGTCGTTTTGGCATTAAGCGTGTCATGCTGATGAGTATGCTTGCCTGGGTGTTCCGTTTTGGATTGTTTGGTGCAGGGAATCCCGGAACTGGATTATGGATGCTGATTCTCTCCATGATTGTGTATGGCATGGCATTTGATTTTTTCAATATCTCTGGATCGCTTTTTGTTGAAAAGGAAGCAAAGCCTGACATTCGGGGGAGCGCTCAGGGATTGTTTATGATGGTGACAAATGGAGCAGGCGCTCTGATCGGTGGATACGGAAGTGGAGCTATCGTTGATTTTTATTCAAAATATGCTCCCAATCATGATCTAATCAGCCGCAACTGGCCTGCCATCTGGTTTATTTTTGCAGCTTATGCGTTGGTAATTGCTGTGTTATTTGCGGTTTTCTTTAAATATAAACACACCCCGGATTTAGATTAACTTAGGGTTCAGTTATCTAAAGTGATTGTACGCAGAAAAGATCCAACGATAGCTGCGAAATGTTCGGGTTGATCATAATGGAGGCCGTGACCGGCCATGGGGATTTGTTCAACCTGAAGTTTTGAATTAAGCTGTTGCAGCTCTTCGGCAACATCCGGCGAAACCACTCCTTTCTCACCGAATATGAGTATCCCCGGTACATCAATCTTACGTACTAGCTGTTTATAATCAGGATTTGGTGGCGTGAGGGCTTCGAAAGCCGCCATACTGGTTTGAAGTTTTGCCAAGGCAATTCGCTCAATAGTATCCAATGAACGGTTGGGGTGGCTTCTTTTTAAATCCGCTACCAGCTCCTCGAAAGATTTACTGAGCATTTGTCGATGCTGATTGCGTACATCACTATTGCACACTTCATATTGAATGTTGAGGCTCAAAAATGTCGGATCTGCTAATATCACGCCACGGAGTAGCTTTGGTTTGCAGCTTGCTACTACGGTTGCAGTCATACCTCCCATGGAATGCCCAAGCAAAACGAAAGGCGGAAGCTTAAGGGAGTGAATTAAACCCGTTACATCCTTTGCATGGTCTTCGTAACGATAACCATGATTCGGAGCATCTGATCCTCCGTGACCACGCGCATCCGGCATAATGATGTCATATCCTTTTTCAAGAAGATTTGATACACCTTCCCAGCATGCTCCGTTTGCTGTTAATCCATGTAGTAAAACCAGCGTGGGTTTATTTCCTCCTGTTCTGGTATAATGTATGTTAATTCCGTTTACTGTACAGTCGGCTATGCTCCGATTAGTCATTGGTTTGTTCCTTCGGACGAAAAATCTGTGTTGAAGTTAATGTTATGACACATGATGGTATGCAAACGCATAATATACGACTTCCAAATATCGCTATTTTCTATATATCCTCATCTATTTTTCTTCCCATTTATAAGGTTTCTACCCCACATTATTTTTCAGAGCTTGCTACATATCTGAAACTCTTCCTATTTTTGCCGGATGAAATAGATGTTACGGGATTAATGTCCTTATAATATCTCATTCATTCCGACTATATGGTTATCTTCTTATTTTATTTTAGATGAAACGCTTCTCCTTTTTTATATTGTTGCTGGTCATTGTTTATCCGCTTGCCACCTTTGCACAGGAAGCTTCCCATGCGTTTCGGTTTGCCCTGATCACCGATATGCACTTAAAGCAAAATGATCCGAAAAATACGGAAACACTCCGGGAGGCGGTGAAAGATATCAATACGGAGAAAGATCTATCCTTTGTCCTTGTGGCGGGTGACATTGCCGATAAAGGAGATCGTCCTACATTACTTACGGCTAAAAAGCTTTTCGATCAGTTGGATGTACCTTATTATGTTGTTCCGGGAAATCATGACACACGCTATTGCCGCACGGATACAACTACCTTTGATTCTGTATTCGGCTATCATCATTTTGCGTTTACCTTTCAGCATGTCCGTTTTATCGGTTTTAATACGGGACAGGGCAATGGCGTCAATACGGGATGGGTCAGCGATGGAGAGATGCGTTGGATAAAGAGCCAGTTGGAAAAGACGGACAAGACTCAACCACTCTTCTTTGTGACCCATTTCCCGCTCAATCCTTCTGATGTGGGCAACCGGGATGTTTTCCTGAGGATGGTAAAACCGTATAACGTTGAGGCGATACTCGGAGGACATTATCACCGGAATGTTTTTTTTAGCGAAGATGGTATTCCCGATGTGTTGACACGGACTTTACAAAGTAATGCCGTTTTGCCTGCCGGATATTCACGCATCGAAATAGATCACGCCATCCGTTTTTATGAAAAGAAGGTGAATGACAATCTTCCTTTTTTGTGGTTAACTTTGCCTTTCCACGCGGTGTTTGTGCAGCCGGTGAACTAAGAAATCTGAGGAATAGCATTCTCATAAAAGAGTTTCTTTTCATTTTATGCTGTCAGGTTCAATAAAAATAACGAACTTTGCACCGCAATAAATCAAAGCGGATTAACATCCGGCAATAGAATAGTGGATATGGCTACTTATAAACGTATTTTATTGAAAATCAGCGGAGAGTCGTTGATGGGAGAGCAACAGTATGGTATTGATGCCCAACGCTTGCAACAATATGCCGAACAAATCAGAGAGGTAGCTGCTCAGGGCATTCAGGTTGCCATTGTCATCGGCGGAGGAAATATCTTTCGTGGATTGAGTGGTACCAGTAAAGGTTTTGATCGCGTAAAAGGGGATCAGATGGGCATGTTGGCAACTACCATCAATAGTCTTGCATTAAGTTCCGCATTGGCATCACTGAGTGTAAAGACGCGGGTGCTAACGGCAATCCGGATGGAACCCATCGGCGAATTTTACAGCAAACAGAAAGCCATTGAATCTCTTGAAAGAGGTGAGATTGTGTTGCTGGCAGCCGGGACAGGAAATCCGTTCTTTACTACCGATACCGGATCTTCCTTACGGGCCATCGAGATCGAAGCCGACGTAATGCTGAAAGGTACGCGCGTGGATGGAATTTATACGGCAGATCCCGAAAAAGATGCCACTGCGGTGAAGTTTGATGAAATCACGTATGACGAAATTTATAAACGTGGCCTTAAAGTGATGGACCTGACTGCTACTACCATGTGTAAAGAAAATCATTTGCCCATAGTTGTGTTCAATATGGACAAATATGGAAATTTGAAGAAAGTGCTTAATGGTGAATCTATTGGTACTTTAGTGAAAGAGTAACAAATGATTTAATTCCAGCCCGCTACGATAACGATCGGAATGCGGGTATTAAAAAGAAAATCATCATGGAAGTTTTTTTAACCATTGCTGCTTTACAGGCAGCGCTTTCGGAAGCGAAAGCAAAAGGCTTCGGAGTAGGCTTGGTGCCTACAATGGGAGCATTGCATGCAGGACATCTTTCATTGGTGCAACATTGCGTAGCCGACAATGATGTAACTGTGGTTTCTGTGTTCGTGAATCCTACTCAGTTTAACGATAAAAATGACCTACTGAAATATCCGCGCACACTTGATCAGGATGTTGAATTACTTACTCAGGCAGGTTGTACCTATGTTTTCGCTCCTTCCGAAGCGGAAATCTACCCGGAGCCAGATTCACGCCAGTTTGATTTCGGACAATTGGGCGGTGTGATGGAAGGAAAGTTCCGTCCTGGTCATTTTAACGGCGTTGCGCAGGTGGTAACACGATTATTTGACATTGTAAAACCGGATCGGGCTTACTTTGGAGAAAAAGATTTTCAACAACTAGCTATTATCCGTCATTTGGTGAAGCAATTGCAAATTCCGGTGGAAATTACCGGATGTCAGATTGTACGCGAAGCGGATGGGTTGGCTTTAAGCAGCCGTAACAGCCGTTTAACCCCCAAGCAAAGGAGTAATGCTCCCATTATCGCGCAAACACTGTTCGAAAGCCGCAAGTTTGTATCTGACTGGTCGGTCTCTGATGTCAAAAAATGGGTGATCGAGACCATTAACGGAGTGGAAGAAATGAATGTGGAATATTTTGAGATTGTTAATAGTCAAACGCTTCAACCGATTGCCGACTGGAACGAGTGCGATTGCGTGGTGGGTTGTATCGCTGTCTTCTGTGGCGATGTCCGTCTGATTGATAACTTACATTATTTGTAATTTTGCAACGTGATGTTGCCTGTTTATTTAAAAATTTAGTTTCATGCAAATTGAAGTATTAAAATCCAAGATTCATCGTGTGACGGTGACGGATGCCAATCTGAATTATATCGGGAGTATAACGCTTGATGAGGATTTGATGGATGCCGCTAATATGATTGAGTTTGAAAAAGTTCAGGTTCTGAATATTAATAACGGAGCTCGTTTCGAGACGTATATCATTAAAGGGGAACGGGGTAGCGGAACCGTATGTCTTAACGGTGCTGCAGCCCGATTGGTACAACCGGGTGACGTAGTTTTGGTTGTTTCTTTTGCTCAGATGGACTTTGAAGAAGCGAAGACGTTCAAGCCCACGATTATTTTCCCTGATACCGCTACCAATAAACTGGTCTAACCCTTTGGATCTGCCTATGGAAGCTCCGAAGAAACTTTATTATGAGCCTATGCACACAGCCGAGCATATTCTGAACCAGACCATGGTCAGGATGTTTGGTTGTGGACGTTCGCGTAATGCCCATATTGAACGCAAAAAGAGCAAATGCGATTATCTTTTGCCCGAAGCGCCTACCGAAAATCAAATCACAGCTATTGAAAAGCAGGTTAATGCGGTGATTGATTCCCACCTGCCTGTCTCCATTTCTGTTATCCCGAAAGAAGAGGCCTCTTGTTTCCTTGATTTATCAAAATTACCGTCCGATGCAGGTGATACAGTACGGGTAGTTCGTGTTGGCGATTATGATGCATGTGCCTGTATCGGAATGCATGTGGAAAATACTTCCGAGATCGGCAGGTTTGTTATTTTGAGTCATGACTATCAGGATAATATTTGGCGTGTCCGGTTTAAGCTAGAGTGACATCCTTCTCAGGATCAGAATTTTCAGAGATTTAGAATGATCAGAATGTGTCTGTTACTTCTGTCATTCCCTAATTTCTGGGATTTTCCCTCTTTTGATGCAATTTATTCAACGTATATCCCTTCATTAGTTCATGTTATCGCTTTGATCAAACTTCCGTTGAAAAGAGTTGGTTGTTGTTCATCCATTTGAAATTCTAATCTCTCTATTTCACTCGTTTCTTTCTGCCAAAGCAGACGCTCTTAACCTTTATCTTCTGGTAATTTTTTTTGCATTTGCTTATTGAGACAGATTACTTCTGTCTTTCTGAGGAAGCGAAGTCTCCGATACAGAGGGAGGTTTTGTAGTTTCTATTCGTAAGCTTTTAGTGAAAGTTTCTGATATATACCAATATAGTTTTTTCGATCAAAGCTGCTCTTTACCATTATCAAGTCATCTCTTAATGTTTAAAGTTCACCTTTTTCTTCCTGTGTATTGATCTTGACAATGATGGACATAGCATAATCAGGAAACAAGCTATGTCAAAGTTGCTATGACCAGTAGCACGCTTGCTAAGAAGCTCATTTCTGTAACTTGAGTAGACACTTTAGCGTCTACAGTATTCACTGTAAAGATTAGAGTATATACTTTAGAACACTAGTGTCCACTAAAAAAACGGCACTGTATAAATATTAAAAAGCAAATAAACTTGGTTCACTTGAACCGCATCGTTCATTGAAATTGTTGAAGTTAGATTTGTTGAGCAAATCATTTATGTTGGCTTTGTCCGTTAGTGACATGCTGAGAATCTGAAGCATTTCGTAGATGGAGCATTCCATCTTCAAGTCATGATGCACAATAGCTACCAAGCAGTAGGCGGTAATAGCCGAGTAAATCTGGATCCTGACAGCATTCTCAGTTACGCCCCAAAACTTTTGGATATTGAGGTGTTGCTTCATCCACTTGAAAAACAGCTCGATCTGCCATCTGTTCTTGTAAAGCAGCACGACTTGCAAAGCATCAAGACTAAAAGCATTGGTTAGGAATGTAAACACTCGGTCTTGCTCTTCGTCGTAGAAGACAATTCTTCGTATGGGCTTCGGATAATGCCTTTCGCTCATGTAACCAGTGAATGTCACCACGGAATCTGAGAGGATGTTTTTCGGCATCCTTCTCTTCCATCTGACTGCCTTGCACTGTAGATTGTTCTTGGCTCTGACCACAAATAATGACCTGATTTCGTTGATTCTAAACAATCGTTTGAAATCGTTGTACCCGCGGTCAAACACATAAAAAGATCCTGGTTCATAGGGAATCACATCCATCGCGTTTACGTCATTTACCGCAGCAGGAGTGATATGGAAGAACATTGGGATCTGAGTTTCCAGGTCAAACAGGGTATGGATTTTAACTCCACCTTTTGTCTTTCTGAAACGAGCCCATTGATAAATGTTCATACATAAGTCAATGGTCGTTGAATCAAAGGCATAGACTTTACCTCCAAGCTTGAAGATGTTGTCCATACGTTTTGATTGAGCTTTGCCAACCATGTAATAGGCAAACTCTTCAAAAATGCGATAGTCCCGATTGGTATTTGCCTTGGAAAGATTGCTTAGCTTGACATCACTGCCAAAACCCAGATGATATCCTTTACCCCTATGCGCACCGATAGCCATCGCCAAATCTCTCAGACTCCTTCTGTTGCAAAGTTGTCCGAACATGAGAACAAGCAGCTGATTCCAACAGGTAAAAGACTTGATATAGCGGTTTCCTTGGTGCTTGTCTACAATGTGCCTGAATTTATCGGCATTAAGAAACTCGACTAATTGGGCGAAAACGAACTTCTCTTTATGCATATCGTATTGAATATCAATACAAGGATAAATTGAAATCGTCGCACCCAAGAAATCGCTGTAACTATCTAACTTTCAATATTTTCAAAGATCTTTTGCAATTTTTTAGTGGACACCAATGACTTTAGATATTAAAGTAAACACTATAAAATTCCCAAATCCAATCAATAATTCTTTGGTATATATCCAATAGATTATAAATCAATACGCGGTACAAACAATCAACACTGCACAATGCAGAAATATCCTTTAACCGATGTTGGTGAGGTTGTCATTTTGGATATTGAACTAGATTAGAATCGTATAGTAGACAGATAATTTTTCATCCCATAAGATTTGTAATTCAACAGGACATAATTCCACACAATTATATCATGCAGGAGTTGTGTTTAAGCAATATCTGAAAGCAACAAAGGCGGATGATATGCCCTATTTTACAGGATAAGCTTATTTAGATTCAGAAAAATAGAAACGAGTATTATAGTAATACGCGTTATCGTCAGATTGACATTGCCTGTTTGAGTGTTTTCAATAGCCAGTCCTTGTTGACTAATATGCTGGGAAAGCATATAAAGATTATCAAAACCAGCTATATTAGAGAATTTCAGATTGACAGTGGAGTTGATAGGTTGAATTATAAAGTGAATCGTATAGTGCTGAGCGTTGATGGGTTAAAACGATTTGCGTCTCATCTGATTTGTAAAAACGATGAGTGAAACATTAGCAGATCGCTGTTTCTGGTTTCTACGAAAGGCGTCTTTTCAGGCTATTTCCAATTTTTTTTGCGGTATAATGGAGCGAATCTTTTGGTTCGCTACGTTCTCCTTCAAATGGTTTTCCAATAGAGAGGAAATGATAGTAGAAAGTACGCGCTGTCATTTGCCATTTATCCAGAAACTCTTTCTTTCCGTCTTTATTAGCTTCTTGAGGGAGTTTTCCTGTCGACTTTGACATGAAGTGGTACACGCGGCTGGCCGATATTCCTTTGAAAAGTCGTACGCCTGCCTGCCATAGTTTCATCGAAAAGTCCGGATCAGAATACATACCCGGCGAAAATTCGATGCTATATCCTCCTACCAGATGCCAGATATTCCTGTGTACTACGTTTGGAGGCCATGATGCACCGTTCCAGTCGTGAAATTGGAAGGACTTATATTCTTTTAGCAATCGTGCTTCGTCAAAATGGGCAGGAGATGTACCGTAATTTGCCGGAGCAATCATGCAATGACAACGTGTTTTATGTGGTTCGATCAGCGTAGACGAAAAGAAGAAATATTCCGTTTGGCATGCCTGTATTTCATCGTAAAGATATTTATCCCAATCAGGACAAACATACATGTCATCATTCATATAAGCAATATAATCGGTAACGGCTAATGCTGCAGCGGCATTCAGTGCATAACAAACGCCTATGTTCTCGGTGCTGTGAGTGTAGGCGAGCTGTTGTTGCTGCACCCATTCCAGTGTTCCATCATGACCTTCGTTGATATGAATGATGATTTGATGTTCAAATCTGCTGTTTTTCCGGATACTCTCCACACAAAGTTTTAGGAACGGCAGATTATTCCATGAAGGAATCAGAATGGAAAAGAGCGGCTTGCCTGTGACAGGAAAAGATTGCCGGGTAATGTTCATAAGAATAAAGTGTGAGTTGAAATGATATGTTCCGGATTAGCCTTTTTTAGGGAAAGATATTCGACATACATTTTGCGTGTGCAAAACTACAAAAAAGTCGTGATTACCTAAATGCCTTGAAACCGGAGGAATCTTCTCATTTTGAAATTTTACGGACTTCATTTATGCAACAAAAAGGTTACTTTTGTCTTTGTCATTTGTGGAATTCCATTAACTTCTTAAACTACCATCTACTCTTAATGATGCGTTTTTTCTCAAACTGAATGGTATGGACTATCGTGAACGTGTTTTTATGACGGTTGCTGAGCATCTTAGTTTTTCCAATGCTGCTTCCGTGTTGTTCATTTCGCAGCCGGCAGTCACAAAGCATGTGAAAGAACTGGAGCAAAAATTCGGTATTGCGCTGTTTGAGCGAAAGGGAAACCATGTATTCCTGACCAAAGCAGGAGCTTTGCTGTATGATCATTTGCAAAAAATTGATCAATTATATTCTGAATTGAATGATGAAATCAGCTCACTCAAAGGAGAAAGCGAAGGCACATTGCATTTGGGTGCAAGTTCTACGATAGCACAATACGTTCTTCCGAAAATATTGGCCGACTTTCAGCGAAGGCATTCAAAACTGCATATCTCGGTCGTTTCGGGTAACTCTCTGGCCATGGAACGATTGCTTCTCGACCGTGAAATTGATATCGCCCTTGTTGAAAACGGATCGGGGAACGCTGCCTTGCATTATTTACCCTTTATGGAAGATCGTATTGTCCCTGTAGCCGGCACAACCAGTGTTTACGGTAGAAGAGGACGCCTTTCCGTGCAGGATTTGCAATCGGTTCCCCTGATTCTCAGGGAGCAGGGCTCCGGTACGCTGCAAACCCTGATGCAGTCGTTTAATCAATTGGGTATCCAAACAGATCAACTGAATGTATTGATCCGTCTGGACGCAACGGAAGCGATTAAAGATTTCCTACGCCATGCAGAAGGCATTGCTTTTACCTCTGAACGTGCTATTGTGCAGGAGCTTCAATGGGGATTTCTCAGAAAAATAGAGATAAAAAACGTAGTTATCAAACGTTTCTTTCGTATTGCACAATTACCTGAACCAGCGTTTAGTTATCAACATAAATTTATTGATTTTGTTATTAGCTATAACTTGTAGTTATTGATAATAACAAAAAAGAATGGGTTGGATTGCTGTGCAAAAGCTACCTTTGCGCAAAAATTAACAGATATGGAAGCAATTTCAACCCATGCAAAAAAAGCAGTACGTAAGCGTCGTGCTCATTTTTACACAGCCTTGGGGCATGTGTTTGTCATTTCATTAGCCGCTCTGGCAATCGGTCAGATCAAGTGGATCACCGCTGCTGCCATCTCCCCGCTGATCATCGGAACATTGATAGGGATCGTGGTTGGCCCTTATTACCACAAAAGAAAACGAATGGCAAAAGGGATCAATTATGCCGCCAAACAATTATTGCGTTTGGGGATTATCCTTTTTGGGTTTCGTGTCAGTGTCAATGGTATTGCCAGTCTGGGAATACATGGCGTATTGATGGGCGTCATCGTAGTGGCTGGCATTTTCCTCCTCGGGACATGGCTGGGGAAGAAAGTTTTTAAACTGGATAGCGAAACCAGTATGCTAGTATCGTGTGGAAGCGCTGTTTGTGGCGCTGCCGCCGTGTTGGCTTTGGAATCGACCTTACGTTCGGCGCCTACCAAAAGCTCTATTGCCGTAGGAACCGTCATTGTGTTTGGTATTTTGTCGATGTTCCTCTATCCTATTGTCTATCGGTTCGGATGGGTTCCGTTCAATCATTACTGGGAAGGATTTTATGTCGGGGGTACGTTGCATGAAGTTGCCATGGTGGTAGGAGCCGGAAGCGCTATCGCTCCAACGACGTTGAAAGTGGGCGTTGTGGTGAAGATGATTCGGGTGATTTTGCTTGTTCCCCTGTTGTTTGGAGTATCATTATTTGGAATGAAAGGCAAAGGAGGTAAAATTACCGTGCCCTGGTTTGCCTTGGGCTTCCTGGCATGTATCGGTTTGAACTATTATATTCCTTTTCCTCATGTCATTCAACAAATCATCACATGGGTGGATACGCTTTTATTGACAATGGCAATGACCGCACTGGGACTCGAGATGAAATGGAGCAAATTCAAAGAAGCCGGAGGAAAATCGTTTGCTTTGGCAGGAGTGCTTTGGGTTGTACTTATCATTGGCGGTGCATTTCTGGTATGGGGCATCAGCCATTTATAAGAAATCTTTTCATATAGTCCGGACGGCAGAAGATATGCATATTCTTTCTGCCGTTTTTTATTTATAGTTTAAAGATTCTTGGTTATCTTTGCATCAACAAGTTAAACATTATCGGTATGCAAAATACTTACTCGTTACTGGTTGTGGAAGATGAACCTGATTTGTGTGAGATTCTTCAGTTTAACTTGGAAAATGAGGGATACCATGTTGAAGTGGCCTATTCGGCAGAAGAAGCCCTGAAAAAAGATTTAAGCGGCTTTCATCTTTTTCTGCTGGACATCATGATGGGGCAGATGAGCGGACTGAAGCTGGCTCAGATACTCAAAAGCAAGGACGAAACCAAGGATATCCCGATTATTTTCCTGACTGCCCGTGTTACCGAACAGGATATGTTGCGCGGATTTGAAGCCGGTGCTGACGATTATATCGTAAAGCCTTTCTCTGTCAAAGTGGTTGCTGCCCGTGTGAAGGCAGTTATTAACCGTTCCGTGAAAATTTCAGAAGATAACATTGTTACATTCAAAACATTATCCGTTGATCTGACTAGCAAGAAAGTGAAGATTGATGATATCGAAATTGTTTTAACCAAGACGGAATTTGAACTTCTGGGATTGTTTATCCAGAATCCTGCCAAAGTCTTTTCACGGGATGTTATTTTACAGGAAGTATGGGCAGATGATGTTTTCGTGACGGATAGGACGGTTGATGTACACATTACCCGGCTTCGTAAAAAAATTGCTCCTTATGGAAGGAACATTGTGACTCGTTCCGGTTATGGCTATTGCTTTTTGGAATAACTGGTGAAACACTGTTGCCCCGATAAATCTCCTCTATCCTTGAAAAAAAAGATACTTATATATTATCTTCTTCTTTTTCTGGTTTTTGCCATTACGATACTGGCGTTTCAGTATCACCGGGAAAAGCTTTACAAGGCTGACTTGCTGAATACCGTTTTAAATGACACCAATGAAATGGTGTTCCATTCCATTGCTGAACACAAAGGTTCGTTGTCACATCTTGATTCATTAGTTGTGTTGCTACCTTATACTGATCAACGGGTAACAGTTATTAGCTTGAAAGGTAATGTTTTGTATGATAATGTGGTGAAAAATGTATCTCGCATGGAGAACCACTTTGAACGTCCTGAAATTGTCTTAGCCCGCGAACAGGGGAATGGATCCGACATTCGGACGTCACACACGACAGGGAAACGGTATTATTATCACGCGACATTGTTTAGCACCTGCTATGTACGTTCTGCATTACCCTATGATGTAACGGTCTCTTCCTTGTTATCGCCCGATAACCTTTATTTTTATTTTTGGTTGCTGCTAACCTTTGTCGTGACAGCCGTGCTGTTTTATTTCTCCAATCGATTTAATGAGCAATTGCAACAATCACAACTGGAACATGATGCTACTATCCGGCGAAGGTTAACACACCAAGTGGCACACGAGCTGAAGACCCCTTTAAGCAGTATTATCGGTTATATGGAGACGTTGCATGAGAACCCGACGCTTCCTCTTGAACGACAGCAGTTCTTTATTAACCGAAGTTTTGCCCAAGCACAGCGATTGAATCAGTTGTTACAGGATATTCTGTTGCTCAATGAGCTGAATGAAGCTCCCCAAATGGTCGACATGGAAGCAGTCTGCCTGAATCCCCTTGTAGATCAGGTATTGGAAGACGTGGCATTGCGGCTGCAGCAAAAGACCATTCATGTGGAGACGTCATTGGGAGGAGAAATCTGGCTTAAAGGGAACTCCATGCTGCTTTATTCCATCTTTCGTAATCTATTAGACAATGTGATTGCATATGCCGGTGAAGGAGTGTCGGTGCGTATTGCACGTACCGAAGAGAATACATCCCATTTCTTTTTTGTTGTTTCCGATAATGGAACAGGAGTGGCAGAGGAGCATTTACGCCATCTGTTCGATCGTTTCTACCGTGTTGATAAAGGCCGTTCCCGCAAAACCGGCGGAACAGGACTGGGACTTTCTATAGTCAAAAATGCCGTTGAATTGCATCATGGCGTTATTTCAGTCCATAACCGCGTTGGAGGTGGACTTGAATTTCATTTTTCATTGCATAAATAATACATCCTACTCCTGTTGATAGATAGGTCTGGAATTATTTCGTTATGAAAGGTATCCCTTCAAAGGCTTCAATGCCAAACAGGGCATAATCATATTTTATCGGATCTGTGCAATCGAAGGTACGCAGGATGGAGGTTACCTCTTCGACAGCTTTCCAATCGTTTTGTTTCCGGGTAAGAAGTCCAAGCGCCCTTGCAACATTACCTGTGTGTACATCCAGGGGAAGCATCAGTGCTGAAGTTGGAATGTGCTTCCATAATCCGAAGTCAACTTCATTTTCATCGTGCCGCACCATCCAACGAAGGAACATATTAAGTCTCTTGGCGCTTGAATTGGCAGATACATCTGCAATATGCTTGCGGACACGTGGTTCATGTGGGATTGATAAGAAGCGGGTACGAAAAGCCTGTAACGTTCCCTCTATGGCTTCTTCCTGCTGGAATCCTTCATTGAAAACATGCTCCATCCCACCGTGATTTCTATAGATATTTTGCAGAGAATGAATAAAAAACAGGCAGTCGTCCCCATTGAAGGTTCGGTGCACAAACTGTGCAATCCTTGACAGATCGTTGTCCCCGGCATAATATAAAAAATCATGAGGAGCATTATCCATCATCTCTATCAGACGTTTGGCATTCCTGATGATATTTGTCCGTTGCCCCCATGATAACGTCGCCGTGAAGAATGCTGCAATTTCAATATCTTCTTTTTTGGTAAACTGATGTGGCACCTGAATGG
Source organism: Microbacter margulisiae (assembly GCF_014192515.1). Classification (NCBI taxonomy): domain Bacteria; kingdom Pseudomonadati; phylum Bacteroidota; class Bacteroidia; order Bacteroidales; family Porphyromonadaceae; genus Microbacter; species Microbacter margulisiae. Next base: position 2,179,572 of record NZ_JACHYB010000001.1, on the reverse strand, counting down.
GATCAGTTTCGATAAACTCTTGCCGGTTATAGCATGCTACTCTTTCGTCGAGAAAAAGTTTGATTTTCTGCAGGTCGGTGGTTTTGGTCATATGGTTGCTTCTTCGAAATGTTACCATCATGGCGTTACCAGTGCATCAATTTTTTGAGATACTGCGTCAATTCATGTGCCATTAACTGGTGTTGCATTAAAGTGGGATGCGAGGCGCAACCACCGTGATAGCGTTTGCTGAAAAAGAATTTGGAGACTCGTTTATCTCCACTTGCATTCAGCCTTTCAGCTACCATACTGATATATCCTTTCAGCACAGGAGATAATGTTGAGTCTGCCATAGGACTTGAAAGCAATACAATATGAGCTTTTGGATAATCTTTACGCAGGGTATGGATGAAATCGATATAGGCATTGCAAAATTTAGTGGCATCTTGTATTCCGTCGTTTTGTCCAAGACAGATTGTAACGACATCCGGTTGATATTTTTCAAAATTCCATTGGAGTGAATCATCCAGCAGGTCGATTTTGTCAAATATTTGGGGCATGACAAATTTCAAGCCGCAGCAACTATGAATTAATCCTATTCCTGAATAGGAAGTAAGGTGATATTGAGCATCTAATGTTCTGGCTGTAACCGGTCCGTAGCTTAAATAGGAATTGTGCTCGTCGTACCATTCCCCTTTGCCGCAAGGGATTTCACTCTGGTCGCTGCCGGTACCGCATGTGATGGAGTTTCCTATGAATTCGATTTTTCGTTTTGGAGGAACGGGATGTGGCAACAATTCATGGCATGTGGCACCGTTGAATTGTAAATACCCTATATTTGATTCGGTCGTTTTACAGATAATCACCGTGTGGACGGTATCTTTCAGATGATCTCCCACGGAAAGTTCATTTTGGGCGGATGATAATTTGAATCTAGAGTAATGTCCGTCGACAATAAATTGTACATAATTGAAAAAACGGTCATACAAATGTTCGTCAGTCAGGTTGACCGTACAGGCATTCCCCTTAAATCTGAAAATGATTTGAGCTCCGGGAACCCAAAAAGTAGGATGATCGGGATTAGAGAAATCTCCGCGTCCCATATAGAAAAACCGAGGATCAGAAGCTTTGTAAAACGTCATACTTTCGGACGCAAAAGTAAACAATGTGCTGCAAAAAAGAAGCATAGAAAGAAGTAATGCTTTCATGAGATTATAATTTATTTTTGATTACTATTTGTGATTTTGGCTAAGACGCTGAATAATAAACAACCGGAAGTTAAAGAAGTTCCGAAGTTAAGGAACACGAATGCAATGAACAATTGAAAATGAAGATTTGCAGTTAAAAAGTTCTGGAGATAACTATATAATAAATAACAGGTTGGTAGATAATAGAAATCTGAAATTAAGAAAACCACGAAGTTAAAGAAGAACTACCGGGTAATAGTGAGAGTTCTTCTTTAACTTCTGATCTTCCTTTAACTTCTCTAACGTCATGTTTCTTCTAGCGTACAAATGTATAGATGAATATTCTGATTTCATAATATTATTCCTGCAATGAATGATACTTTCTCTTCAGCAAACACAATGTGCGGGAAGAACAGGCTGAACAAAAGGGTAAAACAACCTGCGATAATATTATGAAATAAAGTTCCATTGGAAACTTTCGTCTTTCTCTTATTGAAATTCCATGAAATAACCTTATTTTTGTTGTCACTACATTAGAAGTCAATCTTCTATAACCACAAATCGACCATGTTGTATTTTGATACTGTATCAGGTTGGCTTTTGGTGGCAATTTATCTTTTTACGGTGATACCCACTATCTCAGTGATTTTATTGGAGAACAGAAATCCGGTAAAATCACTTTCCTGGATATTGGTGTTGCTTTTTTTGCCATGGTTGGGCTTTGTTTTGTATCTTTATTTCGGACAGGATTATCGACGGCAGAAAATTGTTTCCAGAAAAAGTATCCGTCGCCTGGGAGAAATACCGAAAATTAGGGCGGAAGAGGCTGATCTGGAAAATAAAACGCTCCCTGTTCATCATCAATTGCTGATTCGTTTGTTACAAAAGAACAGTGATGCTTTCCCTTTTTGCGGTAATAAGCTTGTTGCTTACGGCGATGAGAGAGAAACGTTCAAAAGGCTGTTCAGTGTGATTGCCAATGCCAAACATGAGATTAATGCCGAGTTTTATATTATTGAAAATGATGTCGTCGGGAAGCAATTCCTTAACCTGTTAATGCAAAAGGCGCTTGAAGGGGTTAAGGTGAGATTGATTTTCGATTATGTAGGAAGTTTTCATTTCAAAAGATCCCTGCAACGGACCCTCCGGAAAGCAGGTATTGAGATTTTTCCTTTTCTACCTGTTCATTTTAAGGTTACCTTGCGCCGTAACAGGGTGAATTATCGTAATCACCGTAAGATTATTATTATTGATGGCGAGGTTGGCTTTACAGGCGGCATCAACATGGCAGCCCGTTATCTGGTTGGAAACAAATTGGGACGTTGGCGCGATACTTTTCTCGAAGTTGACGGACCTGCTGTCTATGGATTGCTTAATGCATTCCTTATCGATTGGTATTTTGTGAGTAGGGAGCTGCTGAATATCGAAAATCTGTATAGTAATATTCGAATACACGATAACCTGAATGTTGTACAGATTGTTACGAGCGGGCCTGACTCCGATTGGGAGAGCATTATGCAGGGCATTGTCTCTGCCATCAACACAGCTACAAAATATGTCTATGTGCAGACTCCATACTTTATGCCGACCGAGGTTGTTATTTCCGCTCTTCAGATTGCAGCGATGGGAGGAGTGGATGTGCGCGTGATGCTTCCTGAACGTACCGATACCTGGATGACACAGTCGAGCAGTTATTCCTATATCACGCAATCGCTTGAGGCAGGCGTGAAGATTTACCTTTACCGAAATGCCTTTTTACACAGTAAAACTATTGTTATTGACGATCATTTTTCTACTGTAGGATCAGCTAACATGGATTTTCGTAGTTATGAACAAAACTTTGAGCTCAATGCTTTTGTTTTTGATCACGAAACCGCTGTAACGCTTCGCGAGTTTTTTGTTGCCGATCAGCAACAATGTTCCGAGATCACGCTTGAGCATTGGCAGCAACGTCCTCTTTCCACTCGTATCAAAGAATCTTTCGCACGGTTGTTTAGTCCGCTGTTGTAAGGAAAATTCTTTCTCTCCTGTTTCATTTTGATAAAAAATTGCGGCAAAACCCTGTCGAAAAGATGTACCTTTGCAATACTCAAGTAAAGAATAATTATATTACCTATGAAAGTCCTTTTTATCGGGGGAACCGGCAATATCAGCACGTCTGTTTCTCAGGCAGCTTTAGCTAATCATATCGAACTATTTCATCTTAATCGCGGATCAAAACATATGGATGGCGTCACCTCGCTACGAGCCGATATCCGAGATGTGGAGGCTGTGAAAACAGTGTTGAAATCGCACACGTGGGATTGCGTGGTTGATTGGATAGCTTTTACTCCTGACGAAGTGGAACGCGATTTTCAGCTTTTTCACGGGAAGACACGCCAATATATCTTTATCAGTTCGGCGTCGGCGTATCAAAAACCGCTTTTAATGTCTGTCATTACGGAATCAACTCCGCTGAAAAATCCTTTTTGGGATTATTCCCGGAATAAGATTGCATGTGAGGATTTGCTGGCCAAACATTACCGGGAGGATGATTTTCCGGTAACTATCGTTCGTCCTTCGCATACGTACCGCAATATTATTCCTGCAACATTGGGAGGTTCTGCCGAATATACTGTTGTAGACCGCATCCGGAAAGGTTTACCTATTGTTGTACATGGTGACGGCACCTCACCCTGGACGTTAACGCATGCGGATGATTTCGCCAAAGCTTTTATCGGGCTTATAGGCAATGATTATGCTATTGGGGAAGCGTTTCATATTACCTCCAACGAGGCATTGAGTTGGGATCGCATTCACCATTATCTGGCTGAAGCGGTGGGTTGTGAAGCAAACATTGTACATGCGACTTCCGAAGCTATTGCAGCGATAGCCGATGCAGAAGGGATTCCTACAGTAAGAGGATCATTATTGGGTGACAAGTCCTATCCTGCTGTCTTTGATAACACAAAGATCAAACGGTTTGTCCCTTCGTTTAGGGCTTCCATCCCTTTTGCGCAGGGCATCCGCCAAACGATTGCCTGGTTTGAAGCCGACCCTGCACGTATGATTGTCAATGAGAGATCAAACCACCTGATCGACCGGATTGTAGAGTCTTGCCGGATAAGGGCTGATCAGTAGTTTGTATTTTATCAATAAGTTACATTTGAAATATCACCTGTCATGGAGTGCCATGAATCCCCGTATATTCTTAGTCTAAACAATAAAAATGAAACATGAAAGCAACAATTTTGATGCTGGGCGGCCTGTTGCTTTTTTCTCCTTTTGCAACAGGACAACATAAAACCAGTGTAACGAAAAAAGAAGCAAAGGCGATGCGTATTGAACAGGCAGTGAATCATCGCCATCTAACGATTAGTGTTAATCAGGCTATCCCGATGGGACACCCGTCTATTAACCTGACTTCCGATTATTGGGTGCGATTAAAGAATGATTCCGTCTGGGTTTATTTGCCTTATTATGGCCGTGCTTATTCGGTTCCTTACAATGGAGGTGGGGGATTTGACTTTAAAGGTATACGCAAGAACGATCAAATTACCCAAAAAAAGAAGCAAGGCTATACATGGCAGTTTTCGGTACAGACAACCGAAGATAATTATCAGTTCGACTTGTGGATTTCTCTCGATGGATATGCTTCTATTTCGGTAAACTCCAACAACAGACAACCGATCAGTTATTATGGAGAATGCACTTTGCCTGACAAGGCTTCTACCAGATAAAAATCACTCACAACAAGCAAATGACTTATCAGCACTATTATTTTATTGGAATCGGCGGTATCGGAATGAGCGCTTTGGCTCGTTATTTTCACGCCAAAGGGTGTGATGTCGCCGGCTATGATCGTACAAAGACTCCTCTAACGGAACAACTAGCACAGGAAGGGATTGTCATTCACTATTATGATGATGTGAAGGCAATTCCTTTTCTTTTTCTGGATAAAACAACAACATTGGTTGTCTTTACCCCTGCCATTCCTGCAGAACATTCCGAAAAATGTTTCTTTGAACAGCATGGTTTTACGTTGATGAAACGTGCTGCTGTTCTGGGAGAGATTACACGCAGCCAGAAGGGTGTTTGCATTGCAGGAACTCACGGTAAAACGACAACCTCGACCATGACGGCGCATTTACTACACCAGTCTGGGATTGATTGTAGTGCCTTCCTTGGCGGCATTTCCAAAAACTATGATTCCAATCTTATGTTATCTCCTGATAGCGATTATGTGGTGATTGAGGCTGATGAATTCGACCGTTCTTTTCATCATTTGTCTCCTTATCTGGCTGCTATCACGGCTGCCGATCCCGATCATCTGGATATTTACGGTACTCCTGCCGCTTTCCGTGAAAGTTTTGAACACTTCACTTCCCTTATTCAACCTAATGGGGCTTTGGTGATGAAAAAAGGGCTTCCACTTACTCCTCGTTTGCAAAGCTCAGCCCGTCTCTATACCTATGCGGTAGAAGAAGAGGCCGATTTCTTTGCCGATAATATCCGAATTGATAATGGTGAAATATGGTTTGATTTTCATGCTCCAGGTGAAGTCATTCCTGATATTTTGTTGGGCGTTCCTGTTCCCATCAACATTGAGAATGGCACCGCTGCCATGTCGCTAGCCTGGCTGGCAGGTGCCAAAGCTGAGGAGTTACGTGCGGGAATGGCCTCATATGCTGGCATTCGTCGTCGTTTCGATATTTTATTTAAGAATGAAAAAGTTGTTTTTATCGATGATTATGCGCATCATCCCACTGAATTGAATGCCAGTATCCGCTCTTTGAAAAAAGTTTACAAAGGGCGTACGGTATGTGGCATTTTTCAGCCGCACCTTTATACCCGTACGCGTGATTTTGCAGACGAGTTTGCCAAAGCATTATCCCAATTGGATGAGGTGATTTTACTGGATATCTATCCTGCCCGTGAGTTGCCTATTGAAGGGGTTTCTTCACAAGTTATTTTTGATCAGATTACAGCTCCTCACAAGACTTTATGTTCAAAGGAAGAGTTGTTGCCCTTGTTGGAAAAGAAAGATTCATTTGATGTGTTGGCTACCTTTGGTGCTGGAAATATTGACCAGTTATTACCGGGGATTCAGCAGATGCTGCAAAGACGTTATAAACATGTAGAATGCTAATAAAAAACAATTAGGACTATTCGTATATTACTCAAAAAACTCACGAATTTCTTTCCCAATTTTTTGAATTTCAGGATATTCATCAAACATTATGTGATTTAATAATGCTACTTTAAAACAAACTGTTCTGTCATATAGTTTTTGTATAGCTTTTGTGTCATTGAGCTTCTTTTTTTCTAAACTCAATAATTGTTCATCAACGGCATTCCCTATTACGCAAATAAGATTGTACAAATTGTGTCCACGAACGTATAAATAAGCATTGTCTGAGTGTAATCCCAAATTTTTATAATAGGCTTTTGTATTTTCTATATCAGTGTTCGGATATAGCGTAATAAGTTGTTGAACTTTTTGTTGGTATCTTTTATTAAGTTCTTCAATAATAGCTTGTCCGTTATGATTAATATCATAATTATCAATGCTTTGTTGTAAGGATATTAATCGAATGAATTCAGTTTTTGAAAATAGAGATTTTTCATGTTTAAGAAAATACAGATGCCATATTAAAGTTTCATAAAGAACGTGGGAATACGACAGTAAGAATGCATCAAAGTCAAAAATGTTATTTTTTAGTTGAGTTGCATTTTCACAAATAGCATTTAACTCTTTAGGATAACAATAATGATTTTCAATAGAATATGTATAAGTCTGAAAAATAAAATGGCTAGGATTGATATTTGGTTCTTGCATTAAATAGCGATAATCACTGTCAATGCAGATAAAAAATTGTTTATTCAGATAAGGTACGTATTGCAGGCAGTGATTCACTCCAGTTGCCTCTTTACCTGCAGGAGTCTTCGAATGATATATGAAATTAAACTTCTTTGTGTTAGATGTATAATGATCGAATAATACTTCCCAGAAACTAGCATCGTCAAAATCTTCTACATGTATACTCGCTACGCAATGTAATTGAAGTGCTTCTCCGGCAAAGTGTATGGCCCAATATTGATAATGATTTGCAGGACTAACTGGAATCATATTTTATTTTTGAAATAATTGTTCCATAAAAGTTATTTTATCTCCCCATCCTTTCCCAAAAAGACTTGGAGAATGAGTAGCAATAATTAACTGACAATTTGGATTCAATTCACGTAGTATTTTTATTAAATCTTGTTGCCAACTAATATGTAAAGAAATCTCAGGTTCATCCATTAATAATACATAAGGTCTGTTGTCCATGAGAAATACTTTGAAAAGAATTAACAGCAATTGCTTTTCTCCTGATGAAAGTTGTTCTAAATAAATTGTCCCAGTATCGCTTTTGAAAACAATATTGTTTTTGTCATCTATTTCGATTTGCTTGCCAGTATAATTAAACAACGTATCTATCAATGAAAAAAATCTTTTTATCCTTTCGGTAATTTCTTTTGCTTTGCTGCTGGAAGTCGTTGCCATTAAGCGATAATCATTAAAAGAATGCCCTCCCGTTTGAAGGATAAGTTGTTTAAGTTCAATAGTTAATGGACTTTCGTCTTGTTTGAGCTTATTTTTGTTTACTGGTATATCAAAAGTATTGATGGTGGTAAATAAGCGTTGAACAGAGCTTGTGTTTGTGATAGAATTGTTTTCATAAGTTATTGAAAAATCGTCACATTCAATACTGACTGTTTCGATACCCATTTTTTTTAATGCATTTTTATCAAGAGAAAAAACAGAATTGACTATATTTAATAGAGTTGATTTTCCACTCCCATTAATACCAACCAGAATATTGACATCAGGATGCAAGTTATCCCAAATAACATTGTGTAACCCCCAGAAATTGTGGATTTCTATTTTTTTGATGTGGTAATTTGGTAAAGTATAGTTTTTCATCAGTAAAAATACATTTATAGTACAAATATACTTATTTCAATGAAATATTTCTGTTTTTGTTATGATTATATCTCTAATTTCTGGGATGGAAGAGTAAAACGCTCATCGTCTCTGTTGATGTGTAGATACGTAATTAATTTGTTGTATCTATTGTGAGGCGCTGTTTTTTTTCAGAGGACGAAGACGAAATACTTCCTCCCACAATACCCACAACAGGAAAATAAGGAAATAGAAGGAGTATTTGAAGATAATCTTGTGTGCCAGGTAGAAATAGTGAGGATGATAGGCTAAAACCATTCCGATAGCACTGATGCGGATCACGTTGAAAGTATGCAGGATAGGAAATGCCGCTAAAATGTACCACCATTTATGTTTCCAGGGACCACGACTGAATGCAATGATGCACGTATAGATAAATGCCTGCTTCACGGCGGTACAACCCCACGCTACATCGCTTGCCGTCCCGTTGCTAAAGGTAAACTCGGTTGCATGCCGGATTCCGAAAGGTAGATCAAAGAGTACATAAACGAGGCTTACCACTCTTACCACTTCATGCTGTATTTTTATAAAAGGCCATGAGATGTTATATCCAAAAAGAGATACATAAGAATCATAGTCTCCGTCATGTACGAAGGTTTTCCATGTCCAGTTGGCCAGCATCATGATAACAAAAAACAAAATAACCCCTTGATAAGGAGCTATGCCGTCCCAGCGGTTTCTGAATTTGGTCAATTTGAAGAATGCCATAGTACTTTTTATTTCAATGTCAATTCTTTAAATACTTCTTCCATGCTGTGTTCCTGCTGCTTCAATGTCAGGATCACATATCCGTAGGCTACTGCAAACCGGAATAAATCGGCGCGTACATCTGCAGCGCTTTGTACATGATAGAGCGTCGGGGAGAGTGCTTTGGCATCTGATACGTTATCGATGCTCCGTAATGCCTCTGTGCTGACCGGACGATCAAACTCCACTATTGTTTCATAATGTCCGTCGTTTATATCGTGCGTAAGCATCTGTTCGGTTCCATCGGCTACGATATGTCCCTGATGAATAATGATTACCCTTTGGCAAAGCGCTTTTACCTCTTGCATAATATGCGTTGAAAACAAAACCGTTTTCTCCTGTCCCACCTCCCGGATCAACTGACGGATCTCTTCAAGTTGATTGGGATCAAGTCCGGTAGTCGGTTCATCCAGAATCAATACATTGGGATCATGGATCAATGCCTGAGCAAGTCCTACCCGTTGCCGGTATCCTTTAGATAACTCTCCGATCCGTTTTTTATACTCATGTGTTAATCCGGTTCGCTCAATCATTTCGTCAACACGCGGTTTTGTACGGCGACCCAGATGATACATTCCGGCTACGAAGCGCAGGTATTCTTTTACATACAGATCAGGATAAAGCGGGTTGTGTTCGGGCAAATAGCCAATCATGCGGCGAACTTCCACGTTCATTTCATTCATTCGTTGCCCATTAACTTCGGCAAATCCATGGTCGGCTGCCAGAAATCCCGTAGCAATTTTCATCAATGTTGATTTTCCGGCTCCGTTCGGTCCCAGGAAACCTGCAATTTCTCCCCCGTTCAGGCGAAAGGAGACGTTCTCCAGGGCAGCCTGCTTCCCATAATATTTACTTACCTGATGAATGGCCAAAGACATGATTTACACCTTTAATTGTTGTATCTTTGCAGTCGCAAACAAAACAATCTTAACTTGCTGTTTTACCGAACAAAAGTAGTAATTATTTTGAAGTTTGGTACTTATTTCAGGGATAGGATTAGCAAACGGCTATAAAACAATTTTTGGAAACAGATTTTATTCATGCAACTTCAAAACATTAAAGGAATACGCATCCCGGAGCATGTAAATAAATTACGTCCGACCCGCGAGTCTGTTCGCGATCATTTGCTTATTGTGATTGGTCTGGCTATTTATGCTTTTGCGTGGAAGGGGCTATTGTTGCCCCATCAAATTACGGGTGGTGGTGTTACTGGTATCAGTGCATTGCTTTATTACGCTTTCGGTACCCCGATTTCAATTTCCTATTTTATTCTCAATTCTATTTTATTGGTTATCTCTATTAGATCCATTGGCCTCACTTTTAGTCTGCGTACCATCTTTGGTGTTGGAGTGTTAACCTTGCTTTTTTCGATTATCCCGATTGTTCCCAAAGGAACTTTTATCAATGCGAATGATTCATTCATGGCATGTGTAGTGGGAGGAATTCTTTCGGGGATTGGTATTGGCATGGTTTTTATGTCGAACGGAAGTTCGGGGGGAACCGACATCATTGTAAAGATGCTGCATAAATACCGTAATGTTACCTTGGGTCGCGCCATGGTCTATTGCGACGTATTGATCATCTCTTCGTCCTATCTTATCTTTGGAAGTATCGAAAAGGTGGTGTATGGTCTGGTTACCATGGCGGTCTATTCCATTACGGTGGATACTATGATCAACGGGGTGCGCCAATCGGTACAGTTTTTCATCATCTCCCGCGAATATGAAAAGATTGCCGACCGTATCAATACTGATATTCACCGCGGTGTTACCATTTTGAACGGTGAGGGATGGTACTCGCACGAACCGGTAAAGGTGATTATGCTTATTGCACGCAAAAATCAGTCTCTTGCTATTTTTCGCTTAATCAAAGAGATTGACCCTGATGCTTTTGTCTCCCAGGGATCTGTTATTGGTGTGTACGGGGAAGGCTTTGATGCATTTAAGGTAAAATAGGAAGCTTTTTGTCTCCTGTTTTTTGGACCCCCCTTTTTCCAAATCTCGTCTTTTCCCTCTTTGCAAAGCGACTGATTATGTTTCTTTTTTTATATCACTATTGGTTTCGTATGGCTTCCACCTCTTCCACTGTTTTGGGTTTTACTTTGGTGCCAAGACGGCGAGCTCCGGTTGATGTCATCATGTAATTTTCTTCATTCCGAATGCCCCCAAATGTTCTAAACTTTTGTACTTCCTGCCAATTGATGAATTCCGTAAATTTTTCTTCGTCCTGCCATTTATCCATCAACTCCGGAATGAAATAGATGCCCGGTTCGATGGTAAATACATGCCCTGCCTGTAACGGCTTTGCCAGTCGGAGTGATTTCAAACCAAACTGTGTGCTTTTGGGCTCGCCGTCATAACCCACCCAAACTTCTCCGAGATTTTCCATGTCGTGTACATCAAGCCCCATCATGTGTCCCGTTCCGCAAGGGATGAACAGGGCATGTGCTCCGGCTGCCACGGCTTCATCAGTGTCGCCTTTCATTAGTCCCAGCTCTTTCATGCTTTCGGTAATGGAGCGACAGGCGGCAAGATGCACATTTTTGAAAGGAGCATTGAATGCTAAAGCGTCAATAGCAGCCTGATGTGCCTTCAAACTCATTTCGTAAACCAGTTTCTGCTGGCTTGTGAAAGTTTTATCTACTGGGAAGGTACTTGACAAATCGCCTGCATAATGACTTCCCGCTTCTGCTCCTGCGTCAAGCAGGAAGAGATCGCCACTTTTAAGGATGTTGCCATGATAATGGTTGTGTAACGTCTGCCCATTAATGGTGGCAATGATAGGAAATGATATTTCACAGTTAGCCGAATGGGCGATTTCATAGACCCGTGCAGCAATTTGTGCTTCCGTCATTCCGGGACGGGCTATTTGCATGGCTGCGGTGTGCATATCTACCGATAAATCGACTGCTTTTTCGATTTCAGCTATTTCTTCGTCGGTTTTTATCTCACGCTGGCTAATGACAGCCCGGACTAATTCCAGCGATGCCTTTTGATCAATAGTTTTGGGATGCAAACCCAACAGTTGATGAAATAGCAACATGTGTTCCGAACGATAGGGGGGAAGAAAATGTACTTTATGTCCTTTCCGAATGACTTCTGTGACGACATGTGTCAGTTCTTTCACCGGTCTGACATCTGTAATCCCCCCTAAAGAAGCTCTTTCGGAAATGGTGGGTTGCGGCCCCATCCACACGATATCATCTATGGTATAATCATCCCCAAATATAATCTCCCGATCGTTGTCAATGTCGATTATAGCTACCAACGAGGGAAAATCAATGCCAAAATAGTACAGGAAAGTACTGTCCTGCCGGAAATGATAGCCGTTGTCGGCATAATTCATCGGACTCTCATCGTTTCCGGGAAGCAGTATCACGCCGGATCCGATGATTCCGGCCAATGTCTTGCGTCGTTGAATGTACGTTTCTTTGTTGAACATAATATTTTGTTTTTAGTCCCTTGCGGGAATTGTATTACTGATCACTGAAAATGTATTGACATCTTCCATTGATGTCTTCCTATCTTTAAATTTACGGCAAAGTTTTTTCAAGGATTACATGGCTTCGTGTTCGGTTCGTGCGATGATTTCGTTCTGCAGGTCAGTTCCCAGATCGTTGAAATAATCGCTATATCCGGCTACACGAACAATCAGATCCTGATGCTGCTCCGGGTGTTTCTGTGCATCGCGTAATGTATCCGCATCTACTACGTTGAACTGGATGTGATGCCCGTTCATGCGGAAGTAACTGCGCACCAAACCGGATACCTTGCGGATCGCTGTTTCGTCTTCAAAGAATCCCGGACTGAATTTTTGATTCAACAGCGTACCTCCAGTGTGTAAATGATCGATTTTTGCCGCGGATTTTATAACTGATGTCGGCCCTTTCCTGTCAGCTCCCTGTACCGGTGATATTCCTTCCGAAACAGGCAATCCTGCTTTTCGTCCATCGGCGCTTGCATGCATCACGCTTCCGAAATAAACGTGACTGGTTGTGGGCAACAGGTTTATCCTATATTGCGCGCCGCGCGGACTAATATGACCTTTTACTGCATTATAATAGATCATAAAGACGTCCATGAGCTGGCTGTCGGCAGCGTCATCATCGTTTCCGTATTTTGGCGTTTTGTACAGTAGTTGATAAAGCAACGCGTCATGTCCTTCAAAATTATCTTCCAATGCTTTGACAAACTCTGCCAAAGTTAATGATTTATCAATGAAAACATGTTTGTTCAATGCGGTAAGCGCGTCGGTCATTGTGCCCATTCCCACTCCCTGGATATAGTTGGTGTTATAGCGCGCTCCTCCCTGAATGTAGTCCATTCCGCGTGCTACGCAATTGTCTATGATCAGCGACAGGAAAGGTGTTGGAATATGTGACATGAAAATCTTTTCAATGATATCGTTTCCTGTAATTTTGATGCGGATAAAATGTTCTACCTGTACTCTGAAAGCTTCCAACAGTTGTATATATGCGTCAAATGTCGAAACATCGCCTGTCTTCGGGCCGATTTGTTTTTTGGTACGTGGATCGAACCCATTGTGCAGGGTTATTTCCAAAATCTTCGGCAGATTGAAATAGCCGCAAAGGATATAGCTTTCGGTTCCAAAAGCTCCTGCTTCCACACATCCGCTGCATCCTCCATTCCGTGCATCTGTGATATCTTTTCCCTGAATCACTAATTCCTGGATAATAGCATCGGTATTAAAAATAGAAGGTTGTCCGAAACCTGTTTTTGTGATTTCTATTGCCCGGTCAATAAATTTGTCGGGATTCAGCCTGCTGAGTTGAACCATTGAACTTGGTTGTAGCAATCGCATTTCTTCAATCACATCCAGCAGGATATAGGACATTTCATTCACGGCATCACTTCCGTCCGGTTTCACTCCTCCAAGGTTGATGAGGCAAAAATCCGTGTATGTGCTGCTTTCTTCAGCCGTAACCCCGATTTTTGGAGGAGATGGATGATTGTTGAACTTCACCCAGAAGGATTCGAGCAGTTCTATGGCTTTATCCCGACTAAGTGTCCCCGCTTCGGTTTCCGTTTTATAAAACGGATAAAGATGTTGATCGAGCCGTCCGGGGTTAAACGAATCCCATGGGTTTACTTCGGTAACGACTCCCAAATGAACGAACCAATAGTGTTGCAACACTTCATGAAATGTAGCAGGCGCGTGTGCCGGGACGCGGCGGCAGATACGTGCCATTTCATGCAACTCGTTTCTTCGCTCTGTATTGGCTTCGTTAATTGCCATTTGATCGAGTTTTTCAGCGTGCCGGTTGGCATACACGATCAGTGCATTGGCCGAAATCTTCATCGCTTTCAACTCCTCCAATTTATTGCATGCCTGAGGATCGTTAATGAAGTCGAGCGACTGCATACTCTCTTCCACATCTTCGATAATATCAAGCATTCCTTTACGGAAAATTTGATACCCTGCTACGGTGTGCCCCGGAGCGCGTTGTTCCATAAATTCAGTAAAAATGCCAGCTTCATAAGCATCATGCCATTCGCTACTCATGGCGTTCATAATACGATCGCGATTGGAGCGTCCTTCCCAGAAAGGAATAATGGTTTTAGCGTAAGCTTCGCGTGTCTCTTCATCCACACGAAACCAAACCTTTTCACGGGAGTTCAGAATCTCCAGATCATGTAGTGAGTGAAGGGTGATTTCGGGATATGTTGGCGTCGCTTTTGGCGCAGGTCCCCGTTCTCCTACAATCAGTTCCGGATCATTGATGCAAATGCTTTTATGTAACAATAGATATTCGAATGCTTTTGCCCGTTGTACGGGGATGGAATCGCCAGGTGCCACATGGTCTTTATAAAATTCTGTTATCAACAAAGCTCTCTCGGCGGAGATGCGATTGATGGCATTCAGGCTTTGTTCCCGTAATTGTTTTATTCTTGGAGTCATCGTTTCTTTTTTTATCATTGCATTGTCCGAATCGGTTTCATCGGAGGTATCTTATGCTTATCCTCCGATTTTTACGTCAAATCCGGCTTCTTCAAATCGTTGTTTTGTCGCTTCCAGATCACTTTTATTCATTGATTTGACCCCGGTAAGCATATTCATTATTCCGAACCGTTCATATTTGTGTGTGGCAGTATTATGGTATGGCAACAGATCCACACTTTCCGGTCGATTGGGTATGGAAGATAGGAAACGAATAATCTTTTCAATATTTCCTTCCGTATGCGTGATTTCCGGGACCATAGGGACTCTTACGCGGACTTTTTTCCCGATGGATAGGAGCTGTTTCAGATTTTCAAGAATCGTTTTATTGGAGACGCCGGTATATTTCCGGTGTTGTTCTTCATCCATCAATTTCAGATCGTACAGAAACAGATCTGTCCACTGCATTGTCTCTTCAAACCAGTTCCACTGTGCATACCCCGACGTATCCACTGCGGTATGCATGCCATGCGCTTTACAGGCCGCCAGAGCTTCGTTGAGAAACAGATGCTGCAGCATAGGTTCTCCTCCTGAAAATGTCACTCCGCCGCCCGATTCATCCATGAAAATTTTTTCTTTCAATAGTTCCTTCATCAATGTTTCCACAGACATATTGTTCCCTGCGGTTTCATTTTCAATAAAGGTTTTTTGCCCGATTCGTATGGTCTTTGGAACCGTACATATGTCGCCATTGATGCTTTCGGGGTTGTGGCACCAGATACATGATAGCGGACATCCTTTCATAAAGACTGTTGTCCGTATTCCCGGGCCGTCATGTACCGCAAAGCGTTTAATATCAAATATAATACCCATGATAAGAATGCCCTGAAAAGGCAATACAATGAAAAACTAAAACTGAAAAAGCAATACGAGGAAAAGAATAGATGAAAGAAAGTTTGCAGGAGCTTAAATCATCCAGCATTCGAACAAACCCTTGCCGGATTTATGTAGAAGATTTCCCATGTGTTTGGATGAATAGTGCATGGATTTTGATTTCTTTCTTTGCAAAGGTATGGATATTTGAGAAGAAATAGTTTTGAATGAAAAAGATTTGCTCTTTTTCTATGTTGCTAAATTACCCCAAAAAATGATGAAGTGTTGAAAGTCTTCCTGACAATGGCCATCGCTTTCACATTCAGATCGCTATCCGTGTAGCAGTGTGATAAAAAATCAGATGAGATTGTTGCCATAAGAACTTGTTTTAAGATTACAATAAAAATATAGGCACAATAAAAAACCTGGATTCGGTTGAATATGCTTTGTGGTGTATTCACAATGAGGTATTGTTGACATGATTTAATGTAAATGATGGCCGATTTATGCTGTTTTGTCTGGAAACGGGCTATTGTGGGTAAACAATAAGTTATTGTGTACACACAATGATGTTTTTCATGTCCACAAAAATCCATTTCGTACACGAAATGATGCATATCGTGTACGAAATGACATTTTTCATGTATGAAATGCCTTTTTCGCCTAAAAAATGAGGCATATTGTATGTTAAAAACATTATTTCGTGTACGAAATGCTCCGTTTCGTGTAAGCAATTTTCTGTTTCGTGTACGAAATGAACAAATGTGTGTACGAAATGAAGCGTTGTTTGTCCACAATTGAAGGAATCTGCCCGATATGCAATGTGATATGCAAAAGCCATTGAGACCGTCCAAAAAACTGTGTAAATAGAAATAAATGCTTATTTTTATAACAGAAAAAAAAGGACATGAAAAAGCAGAAATCAGTATTATCAAAATTGAGTGCAGAAGATGAGGCACTTTTCTCCCAGTTACCAACAGATTTTTTCAAGGGTTTCAAGACCATGCAAGACATAAATGGTTTTATGGATAAGCTATTTAAGCGGGGAGTAGAAAAGATGTTAGAAAGTGAGTTGAGCGAACATCTTGGCTACGACAAGCACTCAGTCAAAGGAAATGGCAGTGGGAACTCTCGTAATGGAAAAACCCGCAAGTTAGTAAAGAGCAGTAGTGGAGAAATAATTATAGAGGTTCCCCGCGATCGTCAGGGTGAGTTTAATCCCATCGTTTTGCCCAAGCGTCAAAAAGTAATAGACAAGATAGAAAGCGTTGTGATTTCTTTGTATGCACGAGGCATGTCGACTCGTGACATAGA
Source organism: Microbacter margulisiae (assembly GCF_014192515.1). Taxonomy (NCBI): domain Bacteria; kingdom Pseudomonadati; phylum Bacteroidota; class Bacteroidia; order Bacteroidales; family Porphyromonadaceae; genus Microbacter; species Microbacter margulisiae. Next base: position 2,162,589 of record NZ_JACHYB010000001.1, on the reverse strand, counting down.
AGCTCAGATAAAAGACATTTATGGTGTCACTATCAGTTCTTCGTCCATATCCAATATCACAGATCAGGTAATGAGCGATGTAGAAGCCTGGCAAACCCGTCCATTGGATGATACTTATCTGATTGTTTGGTTAGATGGTATTCGTATCAAAGTTCGTTCAGGAGGTAAGATAATAAGTAAAAGCGTTTATCTGATTATCGGTTTAAATACCAATGGACATAGAGAAGTTATTAGTATGTGGATCAATGAAACTGAATCGGCTTCATTTTGGATGAACGTGTTGGATGATTTGAAGAAACGAGGGGTGAAAGATATTTTAATTGCCTGTTCAGATAATCTGAAAGGGCTAACCCAGGCTATTCAGGCTGTGTTTCCGGAAACAGTAACACAATTATGTATTGTTCATCAGATAAGAAACACGATGAACTATATTGGGACAAAGGAAAAACGGAGTTTTATGCATGATCTTCAACAAGTGTATCAGGCCCGAAACTTAGATGCTGCTGGGGAAGCTTTTGCTGAATTGGAAACTAAATGGGGAGAGAAATATCCTTATGCCATTAAATCCTGGATTGCAAATTGGGAAAATCTGACAGCCTATTTTACCTATCCAGCCGAAATACGAAAGATTATCTATACCACTAATGTGATTGAAAATCTAAATCGAAGCATACGCAAATACACCAAAAATAAATTGATGTTTCCTGATGATCAGGCAATGAAAAAAGCAGTGTATCTGGCGATCCAACAAGCCTCAATATCTTGGAGTGCAAAAGTTTCCAACTGGCCATTGATTGCCAATCAGTTTATGATTTTATATCCTGATAGAGCAAATATTAGTGACACTAGTTTAAGAATAAAATAAAAACGGAAGTTTTTTCTTTTCAAACCCCTCAAAAATTTTGAGAGGGGATTCGAAAAGAAAAAATAATAATAAATGAGATAAGAATGCGTTTACACAAATTTTTGGACACTACCAAGCCATTTCTTTTTGTGTCTGAATAACTGTTTGTTATCTAGGAATATATAAAATAGTAATATTTATGCGCTGAAATATTATGGTTATTTATGTATAAATGCAAGCTTGTTGTTGGGTCGTAAGGTAATTATTCCGAATTTTTCCATTCCATCCGATTTTCAATCCACAAAAATCCTATGCTACCTGTTTTTATTTTCAATACACTATGCATAAAGATCAGCCGGGTGAAAATTGCAATCTATTCCATGATTGTTATGAAAATAAGTAGTTCCAAACGCGACATTATCGGGTTCAAATTACGTATCTTCTCTATCTCCGGCTTTTTGACCCGCCCAAGGTAGATTATTTGCAAAAACACTGTATCTTTGTTTCGTTATTTTACGAAATACGAAATGCGATTCATCATGTCACAAGAAACCATTCTTTCCGACCAACAAATCCGTTTGGCACGTTATGCAAAAGCGCTGGGGCATCCCATCCGGGTTTACATTATGGAGTATCTGGTGAAAAATGCTAACCGTTGTTGCTACAGCGGTGATCTTTCGATGGAATTACCAATTGCACGCTCCACGCTGTCGCAGCATTTGAGTGAATTGAAAGATGCCGGCCTGATTCAGGGCGAAATAACTTCTCCTTATATCCGTTACTGCATTCATCAGGAACATTGGGAAGAAGCCCGGCAGCTTTTTGAAGGACTTTTTGTTTAATAATGAAATGATATTACCGTTATGATGGATATTAAAATTTTAGGGACAGGTTGTCCCAAATGTAAAGCGTTGGAAAAGCTGACGCGTGAAGTAGTAGCAAAAGCTTCTATTGAGGCTACAATCTCCAAAGTAGAGAATGTTATTGATATTATGCGTTATAATGTGATGATGACGCCTGCCTTGGTAGTCAATGAAAAGGTATTGATGAAAGGCAGAATTCCTTCTGCGGACGAATTGCAACGATTACTGACCAATATCGCATAACTTCTGTTTGATAGTACGATGCATAAGACAGATTTTGCACGCATTGGATGGATTTCCGGAGGAGTGATCGTTTGGTTGATCGTCTATCATTTTCTGCAACCAGTAGCCGATTGGTTTGTCGATTCTCTTTTGCGGATGACGCCGGGAGCTCGACTGGCTGAAGCAGTACGCTTTTTTGTGTTCGAATATCCCAAAGTGATGATGTTGCTGCTGCTGATCATTTTTTTTGTGGGTATAATCCGTACTTTTTTTACGCCAGAGCGTACGCGTAAAGCTTTGGAAGGCCGCAGAACATTCACAGGTAACATAATGGCGTCATTGCTTGGTGTTGTCACCCCGTTTTGTTCCTGTTCAGCCATTCCTCTGTTTTTGGGTTTTGTAGAGTCGGGAGTTCCGTTAGGAGTTACCTTCTCTTTTCTCATTGCTTCGCCCATGATTAACGAGGTCGCTATCATTTTACTGTATGGCCTCTTTGGCTGGGAAACGGTATTTATTTATATCAGCACCGGACTTGTTATTGCCATGCTGGCGGGAGCGGTCATCGGGTGGTTGAAGTTGGAGAAATGGGTCGAACCATGGGTGTTTGACATTCATCCCGAACAACAAGAGGAAGAAAAAACGTTAGGTATAACTCTTGCTTTGCGTATGCAGGCAGGATGGGATGCCGTGAAAGAAATTATCGGGAAAGTATGGATTTATGTAGCATTGGGAATTGCTGTCGGAGCCGGTGCTCATGGTTATGTTCCTCAGGGATTCATGATTTCACTGATGGGTAGCAGCGCCTGGTATTCGGTCCCTTTATCGGTACTTATCGGTATTCCTTTATACTCCAATGCAGCAGGTATTGTACCCATTGTTTCGGTGTTAATTGAAAAAGGTGCATCACTTGGTACCTCTTTGGCTTTCATGATGTCTGTCATTGCACTATCTTTGCCGGAAATGATTATCCTGCGAAAAGTGCTGAGGCTACCTCTTATTTTTACCTTTATCGGAGTGGTTGGAACCGGCATTATGATTGTGGGTTATCTGTTCAACTGGATCTTTTAGTCCTTGGCTATCATGTAGGAAATGATTTATGACTGATTTACTTTTTCAAATGATGAATTGACATGGAAGAACATCATCATCACCACCATCACCACGAAGCGCCTCAGATCACACATCTTAACAGGGCTTTTATTGTGGGTATTTCTCTGAATATTCTCTATGTATTTGTAGAATTCGGGGCGGGATTCCGTTTTAATTCCCTATCGCTGATTTCCGATGCAGGGCATAACGTGAGCGATGTGGCGGCATTGGCATTGTCATTGCTGGCATTCCGCCTGATGAAAGTGAAAGCAAATGATAAATTTACATACGGTTATCGTAAATCGACCATTTTGGTATCGCTGATCAATTCGGTAGTGCTGTTCATCGTGATCGGAGGGATTATTGCCGAGAGTATTGCCCGTTTGCATCATCCTGTTGTGGTGCCTGGTATGCCTGTATCTATCGTTGCAGGACTGGGAATTGTGATTAATGCCGTGTCGGCTTTGCTTTTCTTTCGCGATAGGGAAAAAGACCTGAATGTGAAAGGGGCTTACCTTCACCTGATGTCTGACGCCATTGTATCCCTTGGTGTCGTTATTTCGGGAGCTTTGATGGTTGTCTGGCATATCTACTGGCTTGATATGGTGATGAGCCTCATTATTGTGGTGGTGATTTTTTATTCCACATGGAATCTTTTCCGCGACAGCCTTTCCCTGACACTCGACGGCGTTCCAAAAGGCGTTGATATGTCCGTTGTTATTGATGCCATGAAAAGCGTCGAAGGCGTTGAGGATGTACATCACGTGCATGTATGGGCGATGAGTACGACACAAAACGCTTTGACTGCCCATGTGCTTGTGCTTTGCAATACAACCATCGAACAACAGGCCACCTTAAAACATGTTATTAAAGAGCGATTGGCATCTGTCAATATTCATCATGCCACGCTTGAATTTGAAACCCTGGAAGAAAAATGCCATGATTTGCACCCGTAAGGCTTCGCATGCGGCAACATCAAGGAGTCGATATGCTTGGAGTTAGATAACCAGGATATATAAACCCGTCATCCGCTCTTTTAGAGATAAACATCCGGGTGACATAAATATGAAATAATGGAAACTACAAACAAACAAATCAGAGTTGTAATTGAGGGGCAGAGTGAAAGTGAAACGAAAATTAATCTGCGCGCCGGGAAGTTTAACCTGATTATTGATGAACCTGCTGCCATGGGTGGTAGTGACGAAGGTCCTACTCCTGTACAGGTTCTGTTAATGTCGCTGGCAGGCTGTCTCAGTATTACCGGTCATGCCGTGGCACAACAACGCGGGATGAAACTCAAAGACCTGAAGATAAAGATCGACGGAACGATGAATCCTTGTGCTTTTATGGGCGTTTCCTTTGAAGAGCGTCCCGGATTTCAGATGATAAATGTTAATGTTGAGGCTGATTTCGAGGGCGCCACGCAGGAAGAGAAAGATGCCTGGCTTGAAGAAACGGAGAAACGCTGTCCTGTGACGGATAATATCAAAGAAAGCACGCACATTACATTGACTTCTAAATAAAGAATTGCCAGGATTCTCTGCGCATTGAAACAAAGAATAACCCGGGGCTTACATTGTCCCGGGTTATGTTTACTTGCACATCAATGTTTACTTGACTACCTGAAGATTTAAAGGTAACACTCCGTTGTCACCAATAGCTTTAAACGACCTGACTTCAGGTTGTTTGAATTTTCCTGAAATGGAACAACGTCCATTGTCAATCTCAGTTTTTATTACCGGAGCATACAGCACCTGGTTGTCTAATACTATGGCAATGGGTTGATGAATGGATGCTTTTGTTGTAGCCTTCCATTTCTCAATTGCTGATTTATGCAAAACAATATTCAGATTGTAGCCTGATACATCTTGCTTGTACTGAATTGTTTTAATGTCATTCTTTGTAATGACAGGTTCTGCAGTAAGTGCATAAAGTGTAACTACGGAATCACGCTTCACGGTTCCCCACACAAAACGGCATTGTTGCACCGTATTATGTGTATTCAAATAATGATCAATTGCGTTAACTTCAGTGTAAGGAGCATACCCTATCCCTCCATCCATCTTGTCTCTTTTTAATAAAGAATCCAGATAACGGTCTCCATGAATAAATTCCAATACATCATTACCCGGGTAGACGGTGTAAAAAGCAAGAACGCCTTTTTGCGTTGCTAGTTGTTCGATGATTTTGATGTCATCATTACCGGGCCATGAAATTTTTATCTCTTTCGTTTTGTCCATTATGCTTACTTTAAAATGATCCGGACAAAAACTATTCAATCTTTTTGAGATAATGTTGGCAGATTGTAAAAGAGCTGTTGGTGTTGCCTGCTTATTCAAGGATCGTATGATGATGTTTTCCGGAGAATGCTTCTGTGCCGGACATCCTAATGCAAATATGCCTGATATGCAAATTGCAATAAATAAATATATTATAGTTTTCATTTGTTTGAATTTTTAAGTTGTAAAATATCTGCCTCTTGCCATGGACAAAAGATTGTAATAATGCGAATATGATAAATGATCAACTTAAAATCGGGACTTCCCCGCTTTCCTTGGGGAATAGATGATTATAAAAGCGGTAAACTAGGGAAAATGGAATTAATCGACGTTCGTTTTGGAGAACGGTGACAACATGACTAGCCTTTTGGTTGTCTGCCTGGCAAATCATTTCCCAATCAGAGAGATTGAGATGCAATTGATCAACAATCTTAATCGCTTTTGGGAAAAATGAAGGCAGTTGAGCGGAATTGACAACAAGTGCATTGACCTGATCCGGATGAATATTCTGCGTTATTGCCTGTTGGTGTGTAGAGGATGCAGCTTCCGATTTATTGGAAAAAGCAACAACAAACAAGAGGAATAGCGCCATCAACACCATTCGCTCTATAAAGTGCATCATATTTTCTCCATCCTTTTGCATGTTGCAAATATACATTGTTTTAATACAATATATATACGATGGCCAAGTGAATGAGCATTATTTCTTGTCCGCTACTCTTCTTGTTTGTGTTTTGCTGAATAGAAAGCATTAGGGATTTGAATCAATAGTCTCTTTGATAATAGCAACGCATTTATCCATTTGTTCCTGCGTATGATAGGATGACATCGACAAGCGCAACCGGGTTCGTTTGCTGGATACAGCAGGGTATGTGACAACGCCGGTATATAATCCTTTGTCATAAATGATTTTGCTTATCTTCCTTAGTTTCTTGTCGCTTCCAATAATTACGGGTATGATCTGTGATTCGGTGCCTCCGGTATCCAGTCCGGCTTCTTTGAGTTTCGACTGCATATAAGAGGTATTTTTCCATAGCTGGTCACGATGCGATTTATCATGCTGATAAAGTTCTATAATCTTCAGGATACCTGCTGCCGTATGGGGGGCTATTGCGCAGGAAAAAACGTAAGAACGGGCAAACATTCTAAGATAGGTGATAAGTTTTTTATCGCCGGCTGCAAAACCGCCTAACGCCCCGAATGACTTACTGAATGTCCCGATAGAAATATCTATTTGATCTTCAAGTCCGAAATGTTCGGCTACTCCTCTTCCGTTTTCTCCAAATATAAGCGTTGAGTGCGCTTCATCTAATAAGATTCTGGCTCCATACTTTTTGCAAACGGCGACGATATCGGGGAGATTTACCATGTCCCCATCCATACTATAGATGCCCTCTATGCAAACAATCGCTCTTTTGGTATTAATACTTTGCAATATTCTTTCAAGATGTTCTGCATTATTGTGGCTGAAAATCTTTATTTCAGCGCCGGCCAACCGTGCTCCATCATGAATGGATGCATGCGAAAGGATATCCAGGACAGCTATATCGCCCGGTTTTAGCAGACACGAAAGTGTTCCCAGATTTGCTCCGTAGCCGGTTGAGAATACTATGGCATCTTCTTTATCTTTGAATCGGGCAATAGCATTCTCTAACTTTTTTGTCAGGTCATAGTATCCGCTGAGCAGAGGGGCTGACACTGCTCCTGTTCCATAGCGAGCCAATGTCTCTTGTACGGTTTTTATTACTTCAGGATGGAACGAATAGCCTAAGTAGTTGTACGAACAAAAGTTCAGAAATTTTCTTTCGTGATCCTGAAAGCGATCGTACGCATTGAATTCAGCAACAGGAGCTGAACTGATAGGGTTGCCGTAAATCATGTACCCTTTTGCAATGGCGTCCTGATAGAAATTCCAGAATGCCTCTTTTACTTCAAATAAATCTTCACCTTTATAACCTGCAAAATCTGCTAAGCTATAATCATCACTGTTAATGTTATTAATGTCCATGTCAATTAAATTTGTTGGTTTTATATTATAAGTGCACGGAAGATTGCTACAATTGAAAATCAGATAAAAACAACAATCAGTAATCTATTAGATGATCGATAGTTTTCGAGACATGAAGTGGTTGATTTGACCATACAAAAGTACATAAGTTTTGATAAATAATATGTGGTTATTTTTATATAACCCAATTGATTATGTTGTTCATTGAATGACTGTTGTGCATGGGAATGATATCCTTAAAGTGCTTGTCTGGATTTTTGTCTGTCGAATATTTCGAAATCGACTGCATTGAGGTTAAATCAATCTGTTGGATAAATATATTCACTGAGAAATTCCTATCTTTGCTCCACTTAAAATAGTTGGATGTTTAAATTTAATGCGGATTTGGTAAAGTAAATAACCTCTGGTATTTTGCCAAAGGTTATCCCTCCTGATTTTAACTCGGCATCTCTTTGTCCGGGTCATTTTTCCTATATCTATTTAATAACAAATTGAGGTTTGGCAAATGTTCTTTGTCATGGGCTCAATATATAAATTTAAACATCATGAGCAACGAAAATAAATCGATTCACGAATTCGACTTCAATTTAATCTGTGAATATTTTTCAGGTATCGAGCGGCAAGGTCCGGGCAGTCCTGAAGCAACCCTTAAAGCATTAAGCTTTATCGAAAATCTTACCGATAAATCGCTTATTGCCGATCTTGGTTGCGGAACCGGAGGCCAAACCATGATGCTGGCACAACATGCTCCCGGATATATTACGGGGATTGATCTGTTCCCTGCTTTTATCGATCTGTTCAATGCGAATGCCTGCAAGTTGAATTTGCAAAGCAGGGTGCAGGGTATTGTCGGATCCATGGATAACCTTCCTTTTCAACGGGAGGAATTAGACCTTATCTGGTCGGAAGGAGCTATTGCCAATATTGGCTTTGAAAAAGGCCTGAATTATTGGAAGGAGTTCCTCAAAACAGATGGCTATATTGCCGTAACATATGAGTCATGGTTTACTGATGAACGTCCCGTTGAAATTGAAAAGTTCTGGGTTGATGCTGTTCCGGAAATTGACACAATAGGGCATAATATTTCAATAATGCAAAAAGCCGGTTATCATCTTGTTGCCGCGTTTACATTGCCTGAAGCGTGCTGGACGGAACATTTCTATCTGCCGCAACGAAAGGCACAGGAAATTTTCCTGAAGAAATATGCAGGGAACCCGATGGCGGAAGACCTTATAGCCTACCAGCAATATGAAGCTCAATTGTATGATAAATACAAGGCTTATTACGGTTATGTGTTCTATATCGGGAAGAAATTGTAGCGGATGAATCAGGAAGGGTTGCCGTGAAAAACAGCGGCAAGCCTTCTTTTATTATGTCGTTGCCAACAGGAATAGTTCTCCGCTGGCAGGCAAAAGATTGTCGGTTCTGTTTGTAAAATACAATTGTTCCATATCTCTGGTGGATATTGTTTTTACCTCTTTAAACCCTGTTTCATGAACTAAAGCTACGATTTCATCAGGTGTAAAGAAGCTGATCATCGGTGTTCCTGCTTCACGGGCGCCTTTCTCTGCTATCTCCTGCATGGGCTTGTCTTCTTCGTCAAGGATTTCCAGAGGTAAATAAAATGTCATGGCAAGTTTTGATCCCGGTGCAAACGCTGCAATTTGTTTCAACAAAATTATAATGGCCTCTTTAGTCAGGTACAAGCTCACTCCCGTGCAGGCAACCACCGCAGGCTTGTCGGGATTGAATCCTGCTTTCAACAGTTGATTTTGCCAGGAAGATATTTCAAAGTCAACGGCCACAAAATGGAGCCATTCAGGGATGCCGAACCCAAGATCAGTTAATCGCTGTTGTTTCCAGGCTTGCGTATCGGGTTGATCAATTTCGTATACCTGAAGTCCGGATGCAATATCAGGCCTGCGTTGGGCGAAGGTGTCGAGTCCTGCTCCGAGAATGACATACTGGCCGATTCCCTCTTTGTTTTCTTCAATAACGAAATCTTCAATAAAGCGGGAGCGGGCTACCATGGATGCCCGTAGCCGTTTTGTAAATTTCATGTCAGGGCGTTGTTGCCAGTCATCAGGCGGCGCTATTAATTGCAGCCCAATATCATCTTCCAGGATATAGGGTTTTGCATCCACCTGCATGTGTAGTGCCCTCCATAAAGCTGTCCGTACCGCTGTATTATCCGGTTCTGGTATTTTTTTGTTTTGTTCCATAGGTCTGTTTTACTTTTATCATGTTTGCTGAAGAACTTCTTTAAATTCGCCATGTCAGCTCTTCTTTTTTTCTTCATAATCAGTAATAATTCCCATTTTCTGCATTAGAAAAGAGGCGTTTAGTTTTTTGCTGATTCCCTTTTTAAGCTTGTAATCGAAAAATAGCTGATCATTGGTAAGTTCTACTTCAAAGCAGGAATTGTTGACGACTCCAGAATATTTTGTTTCCAATTCTCCTATTGACAGGTCATGCGTAGCGATAATGACCATTGCATGCAGGCTGATCAGTTTTTCAAGCAACCCTAATGAGCCTGTTTGTTTGTCTTTTGTGTTGGTTCCCCGTAGTATCTCGTCCAGAATCACCAGGGTGTGGGGATGGGATGCTACATGCTCAAGTATCTCTTTCAGCCGTAGCAGTTCTGCGTAAAAGTAGGATTCATTATTGGATAGCGAATCCTGTATTTTTATACTTGAAAGAATGTCGCAGGGAGTGAACTCAAACTGTTGCGCAATAACCGGCGCTCCATTCATGGCCAGCAATAGATTTACGGCAACAGTGCGCAAGAAAGTGCTTTTTCCTGCCATATTGGCTCCGGTAATAATCAAAACCGAAGGTGTATTGGTAATCCTGAACGTGTTATTAACCCTTACTTTAGGATGCAGCAGGGGATGTCCCATCTCTATTGCTTCGATGACAAAACTGTCTTCACGAATCGTTGGATATGCTGTAGTTTCGCTGTTATTAAAAGCAAAAGTGGCAAAGCTAATCAGGACTTCCATCTCCGAAAGGGATGAAAACCATATCCTGATGCTTTTTTTATGCCTATTTTTCCATGACAAAAGGCGATGATAAGTCTGTATGTCAAGTAGGAATAGTGCATTTAAGATAAAAGATATCAAAAGGTTGTCCCGTATCTCAAGAATGGAAAGAATTCTGAACAATGATTTTAAGGCAATGCTCGCTTTCATTTCGCCTTGCAGTAGTTGTTGCTGTAACTTTTGCAGGTGAGCGGCTGTGAAATGTTCTTCCTCTATGAGTTGGAACAATGCGGTATATTTTACAAAAATGTCGGACACATCCCTGAGGTGCGAATGAGCTTTTGCGATTTTTTTATTTTGCCGGCCCACCACAACCAACGAAACCATGACAGGCCACAAGATCGACGTCCAGGTCAAGAGTTGTACGGCTGCCAGAATAATCCACACTATATTGATACAGGCCAGAATCAATGATAAAGTTCTTATTCTTGTACTGTTTTCATCTGCTGCGTCTATCCATGCTTGCAGGGAAGCGATCTCATGCCCGTTTTCAGGAATGGCTTTCCCGTTTGCCTGCAAGTCATGCATAAAATCGGGTTTTCCACGCAATTCATCAATAGCTTTTTGCTTTGCACGTATGACGGCAGTCTCTTTCTCCGGATTGCAAAGATTCTCTGCCAGCCGCATCCTCCCGATACGTGTAGAGCAGCGGTTGAGATATTGAAACAAAGATCCTTTGCCGAACAGATCAAAATCATTGGCCAGAAATGAATTGATGGGAGTATAGGATTGTCCCGTATCGCGATGAATGTAATCGTGGTCGAGAAAAAGTAGCTCTTCCTTCAGGATTTGGAGCTTAAAAATGACGATTCTTATTTCAGCCTCGAGTTTGGCATGCCTGTTGACAAGCATCGTGAAAGGGGCTAACGATAAGAGCGATAAAACAAGAAAGAGAGAATATCTTCCTGTTGAAAAAAAGAGGATCAGGAATCCGGCAAAAGCTAGAAAAGACAGCAGCCGCATCCATGAGAATTGCTTGCTTTTCCGTTTTAATGCAGTAAGTTCCCTTTCAAGCAACGCTATTTTATGTTGATAATAATCAAATGGTGACATGAATGGTTATGATTGGGTACTCAGAGGAAAATCTGAAGCCCGATAATTCCGTGGAGGATTGCAGACTCTAACTTCCTGTTTCTTCTTTAATTTCGTGCTTTTTTATCAGTCATTCTGTTACTCTGTTATTCAGTTATTTGATTTCCAACCCCGCCCGCTTCGCTCGTCCCCTTTAACCAAAGGGGACAGCACTTGAACATCATGTTTTGGCAACCATGGTAGCCTTAGCTTGTTTGACAGATTACTTCTTCCCTTGTTTTGAAGGGAAGCACCTGCAGGGGGATGGGTTAGATGTTCCTGTAACTTTTGCTTTTCAGATCTTCTTTCCTACTGTGTTATTCTGATCGTATCCAGACTGACATTGCTACCGGACTGTACAGTTGCGGAAGCTGTGTTGGTAACTACCGTCGTATCTGTGGGCATAAACTGTACGGTATAGGTGCCGGGTATCAGACCGGAAATCCGGAAATAATTTTTATTTGTAGTATCTGCCACGGTCCATAGCGTGTCACTGCCGGTTACGACAAATACTTTTGTTAGTAATTTGGCCGGAGTTATATTCCCTTTGATATAGGAGGTAACATCGGCTATATACGATCGCAATGTCGGGTTTAACGTATAGGTATTATTCCCTGTGGAAAAGATAGATTTCCCTACATTAAAATCAATAATGACAGAATAACTGCTTAATGTTGAAGGGGCAGTTTCATCCACATTGATGGTAACCCCCGATTGTATCCCGCCTGAAATTGTTAGTGGTACTATCGTTCCGTTTTTCAATGTACCGTAGTTGTCGCCTCCAAAAACTACATGGATTTGTTTGATCGTGACACTTTTGGATAAAGTGATCTGCGATAACAAGACGCTATTTCCATTCATGAGCGATTTTAAATTATAGACGGAATCGGTGAGCGCCACTTTGGTGATACTTGAATCGGATGCCACATAATCAAGTTCTTTTATGTCAACATTCACTCTGGTGAAGTTTAATTGAAAATCCTGCGTAGCCGGGTCATCTGCCAAAAGAAAAAATACATTCTGTGTAGTAGCCGAGGGAGCCGGCGTGTTAGTACCGCATGACACCAAAGAGATGAAGCCCAAAGTAATAAGAAGGATTTTCCAGGAATTCATTTGATTGTATTTCAGTATTTATTTACGCTGTAAAGTTATCTCCGGCAATCGTCAAGGATCATAAAATATGTGGAAACTACATTAATTGAACTGATCTTCTATCTGTAACACCTTTGCTTGAAATTACCTCCTCATATCGTGTTTGTTGCTGCGGGACGAATCTTACTTGGCATTACCTTATTTTTTCGCAAATATATTGTTTTTTATTTACAAACTATCTGATCATATTTTTTAAGGGGGATGATTAAAAACAGGACGATGGCATGAAGAGAATGTGTCGGGCTGCAACAGTTGTTTTGTATGATTCAAAACGTTTAATATGAAAATTTATGGCTTGAATGTGTGATTTCTTGCAATTTCTGCCAATGAAAATTATCTTTGTCTTTCAATAAAACATTACGATTATGGGAGAAACAAAACATATTGTCATTATTGTACCGCCGATGACTTCTATCCTTGACATTGCAGGTCCGCTCGAAGTTTTTACAAAAACGATCGAGTATATCCATGATAACGTTTCGGCTTCAACGCAATCTTACACAACGCATGTAGTCTCCGCTACTACTTCTACCTATGTTGCAACCACAGCAGGGTTACCTGTTGTGTGTGAAGGCAATTTAAGCTCTATTCATTACGAAATAGATACCGTTATTCTTGCCGGAAAAGGGGATTTGGATCCTGATGATACCGAATTGAAGCCTCTGGTAAACTGGCTAACGGAAAACGCCGGTCATTTCCGTCGTATTTGTTCCATATGTGCCGGGGCTTATATGTTGGCTGAAGCGGGCTTGCTTAATGGACGAAGAGCTACAACCCACTGGAGAAATTGCGATAATATGGCTAAACGCTATCCGGCAATCATAATGGAAAAAGATCCCATTTACATCAAAGACGGAAACATATATACGTCGGCTGGTATTTCTACCGGTATGGATTTGTCGTTGGCATTGGTGGAAGAAGATTTTGGACGCGATATTGCAGTGAACGTAGCCAGAATCCTGGTTTTGTATCTGAAACGCCCTGGCAATCAGTCCCAATTCAGTAATATTTTGATGTATCAAAAAGTCGATTACGAACCTATACAACATATTCAGGAGTGGATCCTTGAACATTTGTATGAAGACCTTTCCGTAGAGATGCTGGCAGAGAAAGCGCTGATGAGTCCGCGAAACTTTGCCCGTGTCTTTTTGCGTGAAACAGGTATCACACCTGCCAAATACATAGAAAAGATGAGGTTGGAAACGGCCCGCCGCCGGTTGGAAGAAACCCGCCTGACGATAGACGAAATATCCAGTGAATGCGGTATAGGGAATGCGGATGGTTTGAGGCGTTTATTCCTGCGTCATATGAAAACTACACCGAGCGATTACCGCAAAAGTTTTTCTACGGCTTTAAACTAAAATCAGGGCTTCACTTAGTGAAACCCTGACTACAAATCATAGCGAATTAAGCCTATTTCCATTTAGCCTGATAGGGAACCTTTTCTCCATCGTCGGTTGTGTATTCTTCCAGTGAGTTTTGTTTCGATTGAATCACGATATAAATCATTTCTTCATTGGATGCGTTGTAAATGCCTCTCACGCCTTTGGGAGCAACACGGATCACACTCCCTTCTTTTATCCCGAAACAATCATCATCCACCTGAAAAGATCCGTATCCTTTCAGGATAATGTAAGTTTCTTCATTTTTTCGGTGTAAGTGAAAATAAGGTTGCTCTGTATGTGCCTGCAAGGAATTGAATGAGATTTCAGTACCGGTAGCCCCGGTAATATTTTTCAAAAAGACCTTGCCTTCAATTTCCTTCTTACTGATAGGGTGGATTAGTGAATAATCCCTGATGCCATTTAACTCGTTCAGATTTACGGCACAATAATTTGAATTTTCTGATATTTTTTCTATTTGTTTCATCTGTATATGATTTTATTGTTGTTGGGTGGAATGAATTCCCGTTAATTGGTGGTTTTGTGATTTCATGTTGCTCAAATCATCTCCATTCTTATTGGTATTGTGAAGCAACATGTTTATCTCATCTGTTACGTTATTTTGTCGGATCATTTTAGTTTGTTAGTCAGAAACTTCTTTCCTGAAGTCCTGGCTACCAAAACTAATATTACAATCCTCCGAAATAAATGGCAGTACGAACCATTTGAGAAACAAAGGACATTTCGTTGTCGTACCAGGAAACGGTTTTCACTAGTTGCTTATCGCCTACGCTAACAACTTTCGTTTGTGTGGCATCGAAGAGAGAACCATAATGCATCCCGATCACGTCGCTTGACACAATAGGATCTTCTGTATATCCGTATGATTCGTTGGACGCTGCTTTCATCGTTGCATTGATCTCATCAACGCTTACCGCTTTGCCCAGCAACGTAAATAACTCTACTACAGAACCTGAATGTACCGGAACACGTTGTGATGAACCATCAAGTTTTCCTTTCAGTTCCGGAATTACCAATCCGATGGCTTTTGCAGCACCGGTAGTGTAGGGGACAATGCTATCTCCTGCTGCACGTGACTTGCGGTAATTCACTTTCGGATCGGGAGTATCCATCAATGGTTGTGAGTTGGTATAAGCATGGATGGTAGTCATTTGTCCGGCTGCGATACCGAAAGTATCGTTCAGTACTTTAGCCATAGGAGCCAGGCAATTGGTAGTACACGAAGCACAACTGATCAGTTTATCCTCCGAATTCAATATGCCATGGTTTACATTAAAGACAATGGTCTTTACATCTTTATCGGAAGGAGCAGAGATAATCACTTTTTTAGCTCCGGCAGTCAAATGGGCAGAAGCTTTTTCACGCGATTCGAAAATGCCGGTACATTCCAGTACCAGATCAACCTGTAAACTGGCCCAAGGTAGTTTTGCCGGATCTCGTTCTGCATAAACTTCAATTTCTTTTCCTTCCACAATCAGTGTCTTATCGGTATGGCTGATTGTTTTTTGGAATGTTCCCTGTACCGAATCATATTTCAGCAGGTAAGCCAGCATCGAAGGCGCACTTAAGTCGTTGATCGCAACAACTTCCAGTTTGTCACTGGCCATAATTTCGCGGAAGGCTAAACGCCCAATCCGACCGAATCCATTGATAGCAACTTTGATCATAACTTTACTTTTTTGTGGTTACTTGTTCGTAATTGTTTTACGCTGCAAAGTTACAATCAAACATGGGTGTCTGAAATGACAATTATCCGTCGATTCCTGCCAGAATGAATAGTTCTGTTTTATGTTTCGTTTTCTAAGTTCAAACTGTCCTTTACTGTCCGATTGGCAATTCCGGCAGGGTGCATTTAATCATTCATTCCCTTTCCATCGAGAATTTGAGGTATCCATTTCTCAATTCTCGACTCCCGTGTTTTCGATTGTTTCGGTGCAGCAAAAAAGAGCAGGTAGGCTCTTTGCCGTCCTGGTGTTAATGCGTCGAAGGCCATCTTCAGGGCAGGTATTTCCTCCAGCTTCTTTTGAAACTCTTCCGGAATTTCGTAATCAGCTGTCTTTTTCAGTTCTACCTTCAGTCCTGCTTTCTCTACTTCAATGGCTTCATAAATATAGGCTTTCAGGATGGATGCCACAGTTGCAATCTCCCGGACACTGGTGAAGCGCACCTGACGCCCTGCCTGGGTGTTCTCTCCTGTCCTGATCAGAATACCGTTGGCATCGTGCAATAAAGCTCCTTTGAAAAACAGGAGCGCACAGTATTCTTTAAATCCCTGTATGATCACAATGTTGCTTTTCTGAAAAGCATAGCAGGGCTTCCCCCATTTCAACTCTTCGGTCAGGCCGCAATCCAGAACAATCGCTCTCAGTTGTTCAAACTCTTCCTGCCACTTTGTGGCTTTACTTAGAAAGATGTCTACTTTAGGATCCATGTTGTTATTTCTTTATTATGCCTTCATCCGGACATTCGGATTTTTTACTGTTTACTGGTTAATTTGTTAGAGTTCTTCTTTAACTTCAGATTTTCATTGTCCGTTGTCAATTAAATCGGTTACTCTGTTATTCAGTTATTCTCTTTCCAACCCCGCCCGCTTCGCTCGTCCCCTTTAACCAAAGGGGACAGCACGTGAATATCATATTTTGGTAACCATGGCAGTTTTAGCTTGTTTGACAGATTAATTCTGCTGTTTTATCAGTCACTCAGTCATTCTATCATTCAGTCATTTGATTGGGGGATGGGTTAGGCATTGTGTTACTTCTTTTCCTTCTTGTATTCTATTTTTCAATTACTCTGTCATTTAAGTAAGATGTCAGGGCTACGCCCCTTTTCCCCAGCATTGTATATTTCGTTCTACCAAGATGTCAGAGCTAACGCTCCTTTAGATTGAAGGTTTGTAACTTCTTTAACTTCAGATTTTCATTATCCATTGTCAATTAAATCGGTTACTCTGTTATTCAGTTATTCTCTTTCCAACCCCGCCCGCTTGGCTCGTCCCCTTTAACCAATGGGGACAGCACGTGAATATCATGTTTTGGTAACCATGGCAGCCTTAGCTTGTTTGACAGATTAATTCTGCTGTTTTATCAGTCACTCAGTCATTCTATCATTCAGTCATTTGATTGGGGGATGGGTTAGGCATTGTATTACTTCTTTTCCTTCTTGTATTCTATTTTTCAATTACTCTGTCATTTAAGTAAGATGTCAGGGCTACGCCCCTTTTCCCCAGCATTGTATATTTCGTTCTACCAAGGTGTCAGAGCTAACGCTCCTTTAGATTGAAGGTTTGTAACTTCTTTAACTTCAGATTTTCATTGTCCGTTGTCAATTAAATTGGTTACTCTGTTATTCAGTTATTCTCTTTCCAACCCCGCCGGCTTCGCTCGTCCCCTTTAACCAAAGGGGACAGCACGTGAATATCATGTTTGGGTAACCATGGCAGCCTTAGCTTGTTTGACAGATGGCAGATTGAAGGACAGAAGGATTGTAACTTCCTTAACTTCTTATTCTTTTGTCTTCAGCTTATGCAGATATTTTTCCAATCGTTCGAGTCCTTCGGCAATGTTTTCAAGCGAATTGGCATAGGAGAAACGGACAAAGCCTTCTCCCCTGGTTCCGAAATCAACGCCTGGAGTGATGCCGACATGTGCATTTTCAAGTACATCAAACGCAAAATGATAGGAATCGTCCGTAAACTTCCGGGCATCTGCCAACACATAAAAAGCGCCCTGCGGTTCGATCTTTATTTCAAAACCAATCTCCCGTAACCGGCGGATCATAAACACTCTTCTTTCATCGTAAACAGTCCGCATCCTGACCACATCGGGATCAGCTTGTTCAAGCGCTGCAATACCTGCGGCCTGAGCCGTGGAAGGAGCACAAATGAAAAGGTTCTGTTGCAGAATCTGCAATGTACGCATATATTGCGGCGGAGCAATCAGGTATCCGAGCCGAAGCCCGGTCATGGCAAACCGCTTCGAAAAACCATTCACCACAAAGGCATTGTCGGTAAACTCAAGAATGGAGCGTGCCCGGCCATTGTAAACAAGCCCATGGTAAATTTCATCGGAGATAACAGGGAAATCCAGTTGAGCCAACGCTTCAAATACTTTATCTTCCACCAATATACCCGAAGGATTCATTGGCGAATTGATAAACAGCGTACGTGTGCGGGGAGTGATCGTTTTTCTCAGCAGATCCATCTCATACTGGAATCCTGTTTCGGCACGCACCTCCACATCAACAGGAACAGCACGGCAGGCTAACACAAAATTGCGGTAACAGGCATAACCCGGATTGGTCATAATCACTTCATCGCCGGCATTGCACAACGCCATAAGAATCATTAGGATGGCAGGCGAACTTCCCGAAGTAACCAACACGCGATCGGGTGTAACGGAAACGCCATATTCTTTCTGATAAAACCGGCAGATGGCTTCCCGTAAATCAGGTGCACCAAGCGAATGGGTATAATGGGTTTTACCTTGTTGTTGAGCCAGGGTGGCTGCAGTGGCAACACATGGGGGAACATCAAAGTCAGGTTCTCCCACTTCAAGATGGATAACGGAGATTCCCTGCTTTTCGAGTTCGGATGCACGCTCCAATACCTCCATTACGATGAAGGGCGTCATCTTTTCGGCATCGGGATTTATGGAAATCATGATGGCTTCGTTTTATAAGCCAAAGTTCGGCAAAAAAGATGAATCTGCCATAGAATACTTTTACCCTGTCCTGTTAGATTTAAAAATTCGATGAGATGGAAAAGTTATTTTTCAAAATACCGGAAAATAGCAGCTATATTCTCCGGGGTATTGTTCTTAACATCTTGAATGATATCTCCTCTTTCCATTAAAAGAATACGCGATGAGACATCGCTTACATAATTCAAATTATGGCTGGATAGTATGATCGTTGTCCCACATTGGGCATTCAACGATTGAAGCAAATGTTTCATCTCAATTTGCGAAGAAGGGTCGAGGAAATTAAAAGGCTCGTCCAGGATTAAGATTTCAGGATGTATCATCATAGCGGCTATAATCCCTATTTTCTGCCTGTTTCCTGATGAAAAATGACGGATATACTTCTTTTGGTTCAGTATCTCTCCACTTGCGAACTTCTCAAACATTGCCACCCGCTCTTTTATTTCATTGTTTTTCAATTTATACACTTTACCGATAAAGCCGAAGTATTCATCCGGTGTAAAGAAATCGATCAGGAAATTGCTGTCGATAAAAGAACCTGTATAGGTTTTCCACTCTTCATCTTTTGACACATCCTTCCCTTTCATCAGCACATTTCCTCTGTCGGCTTCCAGCAGATCAAGCATTAAACGGAACGTCGTGGTTTTCCCCGCTCCGTTATTACCAATCAGTCCTACTATTTCGCCTTTTTCGATTTTTAATTCCGGGATATTTACTGCCGTGTAAACACCGAATTTCTTTGTTAATTTGTTAATTTCTATCATACGGTTGTTGAGTGATTACGTATTTCTAAATCCATTTATATTCTGATATTTGCGGGCTAAAAAGCGGTTGTAGATATTCTTTAACCATAAAGGACTGGTTAATGTAAAGATCAGCCCTGTTATCAGCATGAAATAACAAGCCGCTCTTTCCGATACCAGCCAGTCTATTAGCAACACAATCCCAAAAGATAGCAAAGTAAATCCCATAGATAAAAAAGAATAGATATTTGAGTCGGAAATTTTTCGAAGTGACCCTAAGATATCAAACCGCTGTTTGTTATACACAGCATTTTGAAAAATAAAGAACAACAGAATTCCACATTCAAAGAAAAAAACAGACACCCAAAATAATATTGATATTTTATTGTAATACAATATGATAGATAATATCATACAAAAAGCAGCAAATAGAAGACAAATCACATACTTATTTATCAGGATAAGATAAGGTGTATTCTGGGGAGAGGTGATTAATCTATCAAAGAATGTCGATTCGGTGCTAAACGATAATTCACCCAAAGATGCCCCAACCATTATTAATGGTAAAATTGCAAAACATATTTTTCCTATGAAATGTGTATTATTAAGATTGTAGATAAATAAATAGTAGAATAGAAATAAGAGAGAAATTAAAACAGTTCGTTTTAATTGACTTCGCATCATTTCTTTTAAACAAAGTTTCATAATCTCTCCATTGACACCGAAACTGTCAATCCATTTAAAAGGAAGGGGAATGGCTTGTTTATTTTTACCCGTAAGTTGCGCATAGATTTCATGCTTGCTGCTTCTTAAAAAAGTAACATACAAGACCAATAACAGGAGGAGTATGCCTGCCAATACATACAGCTCATATTTTGAAAATACCAGGTCGATGTTTATTAATAATCCGGATTGAATGGAGATGTAGTAAGCGGCATATCCTAATCCTATAACCAATAAGGCTGGAATAAAACCATAAACAAAAGATCGTTGCACCATAACTATATTCGTGTAACGGATAAGGAAACTGATGGCTGCGCTTATCAGGAAAAAAGAAGATAGCAACAGGCATGTGCCCGATAAATGATGGACAGGATAAAATGTTTTAAACAAGAAAGGAGTCAGTATTACTACCCAAATAAAATTCCAGGCCGACAGC
The DNA here is from genome assembly GCF_014192515.1 of Microbacter margulisiae. Lineage (NCBI taxonomy): Bacteria > Pseudomonadati > Bacteroidota > Bacteroidia > Bacteroidales > Porphyromonadaceae > Microbacter > Microbacter margulisiae. The sequence goes on along the minus strand of NZ_JACHYB010000001.1, from coordinate 2,142,018 downwards.
AATTCTTTAACAAACAGGAGAGAAAATATTTTCTTTTGTTTGATAGGCAATGTCACATAAGGCAATATATTAACGTGATTGCTGGCCTTGCTGAAATATTTGAGAATAATCTCCATGACAAACAAGTAGATAAAAAACCGGCTGAAAGTATCCATAGGACTGCTTCCCGGTCTTAATGTGACAAGTGTTTTGTCAAGAAAAAAACCGATAACAACAAGATTGGCGAATAAATAGCAAATGCCTATCAGTGATAAAATCTTTTTGATCAGCTTGGCCTCAAATAAGGGATGCCGCTTAATGGACAAAAAATAAATGCGGAATAGGGTTAGCATGTCCCGAAAATGGTTGTTTGATATAATTTATAAGCTTCTTCTTTATCAATAATTGGCTGTCTCAATTCAAAAACAGCTTCTTCTCCTTCATCGTCCATGGAATAGATTATTCAGCCTTTTGCTTCTTAAATGAAAAAACGATGATCCAGAATAAGATGACACATATACCAAATAAGCTTATTCCTATCCATTTGAAATAAGGAATGTTTGTTCTAAGTGCAACAGCAAGTATGCCGAACATGAGACATGGAACAATAAAACTTAATGCTACATCCCCTGTTTTGGTAAACGTATTACTGTTAATTGCCAGCCCATGTTTTTTCAGGAACAGTTGGCCAAGGATTACCAGAAAATAGGCATCTGATGGCGCTAAAAGTCCTGGGAAATGAGGATAAAATATAACAAGTGCCAGCACAATAACTGATGCCGTAATATTCGTCCAATAATATAAACTTACTTTTTTCATAGCCATATTTGAACTGTTTAATGTACAGAGAAACTACAGGTTAGCGTCTGTCTTGCTTTCCTCCCTTATTAAAATACCGAAGCATACTATATGAAAAAAGAGAAAGGAATAAATCGACAAACCAAATATCATACTCAGCAAAACCGACTTTAAAATGTTTTACGCATATCATAATACTACTTAGTATAAAAAGTATAATTCCATAAACTAGTAAGATTCTGAATATTAATATTTTGGTTGGCACTGTAATATGTCTCCTCCTAAAAAACAGAAAGACAAGGTACCCGATAGCAGAAGATGCCAATAATAAACAGGGTATCATGTTATTATGAAAGGTAAGAGGAGCCTTCAAAAACAACAATGCAATAATCCCAATAATCAGGAATGTATATTCTATTTTGTATTTCATTCGTGTCTTTTTTATACTAGGGATGTAGGGGAACTCGCAGAAAACGTCCTCTACTTGAGTGTAAGTTATTCTAGGACTCATTTCAGAGTTTGAGTTTAGTCCTATTATTGTAAATTAGGAGCATGATTATTGATAAGGCTGCAAAGCCATAGATGACTTTTTCTATAGCCTTATCAATAGATATAATATTGAATATGCTTAATAGTAAAACAATAAATACGATCAAACTTAATATTATCATTGCTACTCTAACTATTTTCATAATCTTCATTTCAAAACGGTTAATACTATTGTTGTTATTTAGTGGAATGCACAAGAAATATTCCTATCATAAAGATTGATCTCATCCTATATCATGGATATGCTTTTCAAAATTGGGATTCAGAGTTCCATAATAAAATCTGATCATTTTTCCGTGAGTTAAATATATAATTTAGAATTCAGCTAAAGGTACAAAATAAAATAATATACAATGCAAAATTCTTCTAATCATGAATTTTGCATTGTGTATTTTAAATATTATATATCATTGTATATTAGCATGCTATAAATAGTCGTCTTAGGGAGAACTTTACAGTAGCAAAAAAGAGGCTATTTTGATTAAAAAGTGGGTTGTTTTTTTGCGTAAAAAGAAGCACAAATTATTATTTTATTGATCATCCAGTAATGCTCTTTCATGACTATTTATTACCCCATTTGATACTATAACACGATAGTATTTTTTCATCCTTGTGTTTACAAAACATTGTTTTACTGATAGAGGGACGTTAGTCATGCGATCTTTATCTGTTATTATTTGTTGTCTTGACGGCAGGGCTAACGCTTTCTGATCTGGTATGGACGATTCTGTCTGCATGTCCCGCCAAATTCCCAATCTAAAAATTATTTATTTCTCCGTCCTCATCCTTTGCAGTCAACTCTGAGTCTGCCATATTATTGATTGTTTCTGCAACCTTTTGCTGCTTAAAATATAATCGTGTTTCTTTACTTATTGCCAAGATGAAAATTATAATAGATACCCATGGAGCATGTTGCCCTAATGTAACCACAAAATCAATTCCAAAAACGATCCAGAATCCAATTTTCTTTTTCTTTACCAAGAATATGTATTCTAAGAGTATGATCATCATGGAAATGCTATATTGACCTATGATATATGCAAAAGTATTTTCCGGATTATCTTTTATATTGACTCTTTCTAAAATTGGGTCGGCAAATCCGGTAAGAAATCCTTTCTCAGGATGCTTCATTAGTACAATATAGACAATAATCAGCATCACTATTATCATTATAAATCTAAATAGTAATAATCCTTTGATGTAATGGACAGTTGTTAGTTTCTTAGTCATAGCTTTACTGCTTTATAAGAGAGTGTTATATTATTAAGTTTTTCCAACCACGGGTGATTACAAATTATCGGCCAATAAAACCAAACTGTATATAAAGCGGGATATGTGTATTTCCCATTATTTATATGCCAGAGCTAACGCTCCTTATTGTTTCTGCACGACGATTGCATTACATAGTCATTGAAGCGTTCCATTTCACATTTTTCCCTTCGCAAATATATTGTTTTTTATTTACAAAACTGCTGATAATATTTAATAGCAGAGCGGGCATCTCCCATCTGGGAAGGTGCATTTTTTGTCATGCAAGTTAGTTGCACATTAAAGATCATCGAAATGCTATGGGAACAATCGATTTTTAGACCCTGTTCTTTGGATTATCTGGAGTAAATGATGCAAAATGCACTATATTAGATGAATAAGATGCATGCTATCTGGATTTGTTTGCAAATAAACTGTCTTCTTTTGCAAAAGAAATGGATTTAATGACAAAAAGATCGTCTTCTTTTGCAAATATATTCTCTTCTTTTGCAAACATATTCTCTTCTTTTGCAAACATATCGTCTTTGTTTGCAAATATATCGTCTTCTTTTGCAAACATATTGTCTTCTTTTGCAAAAAGATCGTCTTCTTTTATCAAAGAAACCGGTTTTTTTGGAAGAAAATGGAGTTTATTCAGTAAAAAATCGGATTTACGGAAGCAAAATGAACCTCTTTTGGCGCCTAAAATGCCATTTTTTACTCCCAAATCGGGTCTGTTTACTCAAAATTTCATTTTGATTCTTTATGAGTATTATATAAAATACACATTGCCATGTGTGTACATTCAATGCTATGCACTAATTAAAATGCGTTCTGTCAACCCTGTGTTTTTAGGGAATAGTGAATTTCATATGATTCTATTTTGTACCTTTATCTGTCCAATCCATTAGACTTATCAACCCAATAGGACAGACGACAAGAGTCGTAGAACCAATAACATAACGATTATGGCTGAATGGGATTCAACACAGTACTTAAAGTTCAACAACGAAAGGACACAGCCGTCTGTTGATTTGGCAAATCATATCATCAAGGAGAAGCCGTTGAAGATGATTGATATCGGTTGCGGGCCGGGCAATAGTACCAATGTGTTGGCACAACGTTTCCCGGATGCATATATCCTTGGCGTGGATAATTCCCCGAATATGATCGAAGCGGCAAAAAAGAACTATCCGAATCTTCATTTCATGTTGTGCGACGCCAGCAAAGAGTTAGGTAGCCTGGAGAGGGACTTTGATGTGGTGTTTTCCAATGCGTGCATACAATGGATTCCCAATCATAAAGTGTTATTGAGCAACATGCTGGGGTTGCTGAAAGATAATGGCGTGCTTGCCATACAAACTCCCATGAATGATGAAGAGCCAATCCATCAGATCATAGGCGAAGTGGCCACAAGCGACAAATGGCGTCACCATTTCCCTAACCCGCGGATATTCTACAACCTGAAGCAGGGTGAATATTATGACCTCTTATCGGATATAGCTTCTGATTTTTCCATGTGGCAAACTACATACTTTCATAAGATGAAATCGCACCATGATATTATGGAATGGTACCGTGGAACCGGATTGCGTCCTTACCTTGATGTGCTGGACGAAGCCGATAGGGTGGCATTTGAAAAGGAGATTTATGATAAGCTTGTCATAGCTTACCCGAAACAGAGAAACGGGGATATTATTTTTCGCTTCCCACGCTTCTTTTTCATTGCCATCAAGTGATTTCTGCACTGAAGCAATTTTGCCATTCCAACGAAAGGAAACTACCAAACAAACAATTTATATATGCAACGAATCATTTCCATCCCGCTTTCATTGATTGCCTACCTTCTCTTCTTTTTCTTTATTTGCCTGTTTCATCCCATCCAGTACCTTTGCCTTCATCTGTTTGGATATGAAGCACACAAACGGAGCGTTGATTTGCTGAATTTCTGCCTGTTGCAAATCCTGTGGGTAACATTTACAACAGCCAAAGCAGAGTTCAAAGCTCAGTTGCCCGAAGGAAAACCCCTTATCTTTGTGGCCAATCACCAGGGATTGTATGATATCATCGGCATAGGTTGGTTTATGCGCAAATACCATCCGAAGTATGTGAGTAAAGTAGAGTTGGGAAAAGGAATCCCCAGTGTTTCGTACAACCTGAATCATGGCGGATCGGTGCTTATCGACCGGAAAGATCCGAAACAGGCTTTGCCGGCTTTGAAGAAAATGGCCGAATACATTCAGGCAAACAATCGTTCGACGGTAATCTATCCCGAAGGCACACGTTCCCGCGATGGAAAGCCAGGCACCTTTGCAGCAAACGGATTGAAGATCTTGTGTAAATATGCTCCGGATGCATGGGTGGTTCCTGTCACCATCAACAATTCATGGAAAGTGTTTCGGTATGGCGGCTTTTTGTTAGGCCTTGGCAACCGGCTCAAATTTACCGTTCATCCGCCCCTTGCAGTAAAGGAATATGATTTCAATACCCTTTTTGAAAAAACCAGGGATGCCATCGTGAGTGAAATTGAACACTGATGAAGGATGGGAATCTTTATTTATGAGAGGCGCGATTTAAAGTTGCACTATTGCTTATGACAGACAGGGTAAACATAAAATTACAATAGTGGAACATAGTATGAAAATAGATCTATTATAAGCAGGATTTTCTAAACATCGCATTATGAAACAAACAAATCAGCAAAACCGGATGATAAAACGGTACTGCATATTATGCGTCATTTTTGTATGTATGTGGAATATTCCCTCTTATGGGCAAATGCTCACCAAAGCACAAATGCTCGCAGATCTTAACTTTCTTCAGGGGCATGTGAATGAGTATTGCTATTTTGTTCCATTATTGGAACAGCGTACAGGGGTTTCTGTTAATGCAGAATTCGATCAATTGAAGCAGACTATCACAGGACCAGAACCGATAGATAAGTTTATTTACACAGTCCGTACAGGATTGAACTTTCTTAATGACTGGCATACCGGCATAGCAAACAAATGGCAAATCTTAATGTGCTGTACTCCGAATTACTATCTCAGTCCATTAAGTAATGCGACAGTGGCTGATACCTTACATGCAACATACTATCAGCGTTTGATAACAGACAGTATCTATGGAAAGGTAAAATGCGGCATCTGGATAAAATACCTCAATGGTAAATATTACAATATACGATCATTTACATATAAAGGCATTCCCGTACAATCAGGAGAAAAAATTAGTGCTATTGATGGAATACCCATCAACCGTTTTATCAATAAATACCGTAATCAGATGCTTTTCCCATTATGGGATCCTGTTCATAAACAATGGTATGAAGAATCGTTTATATACGCATTACCGGAAATGGGGATGCAAAAGTTTTCACTCACCATCGGGAATAAAAAAATAAACATTGACTGTGCTAAACCTATGGATAACCTGCAGAAAATACATGCACAATCTCATGGCCCTAAAATGTTATTGATAAACAATGATATTCTTTACATTGATATGCCATCGATGTTCAATGCCAATTGGTATATCAATGAATTTCTCCATATATACATATCAAGTATAAAGAAGATTATAATTGATATACGTAACAATGGAGGAGGATCAGATGGAGTATGGCAGGATTTGCTGAAAAAGATCATTGACAAACCCCTGAAATACCGCTATTGTGTAGGTATGAAACATAATGCAATCCTGGAAAAGGCAGTCAGTTCATTTGGCACAATCAAAGTAGAAGGAAGCAATGCCATACTTACGCAAGACGTAACGCTACGACCCGATAGCAATAGCGTACATTTCAATGGGAAAATATATGTGCTGCAAAATCAACATGTCTATTCTGCAGCCGCTGCACTATCCTCTGTAGCGCTACAAGAACGTAATATGGTATTAGTAGGAGAACCAATACCTGTTATTGCCGGATACACACTTCCTCCTATCCTGTTTAAATTACCCAATTCCGGTATTGCTTTTGAGCTGGCCTTTTCTGCTGATCTGAGCGGAGGTAAAAAGAATCCATATATGGATAAAGTAGAAGTTCCCGTCAATCTGAGTCTCAAAGAGTATCTTGATATGATTTTCCATAACGATTATCATAGTGATGACTTCCTCCGAAATAAGGATAAGTTGATACAATATGTAAAAGAGCATTAGATATCATTTATCACTATTTTCTCCGAGGACAGAAAGCAAAGATAACCCATTTGGAAATAAAGATACAGAACTTGATCGATTAAAACTGATCGGACGCCCCGGAGTCATCTGATCAGTAAAAATAAAAAACTACACCTACAGATGAAAGATAATTTTTTTGTAAAATCACATGGGCTTGGGAATGAATATCTTGTTTTAGACAGTGATGCAATAACATTCGAGCTGTCGGCTCAGGCTATCCGGAGGCTTTGTAACACCAATTACGGATTGGGCACAGACGGCATCCTGTTAAAAACAAACTCAACCAAAGCAGATGTAGGATTGCTGATTTTCAATCCGGACGGTTCCGAAGCAGAGAAGAGTGGCAATGGTATCCGGATCTTTTGCAAATATGTATTTGATTACAAGATTATTCAAACCCCCGAATTCACGGTAGAGACAAAAGGCGGCATTGTTCACGCCAACATATTGGAAACCCATCAGGGAAAAGCCAAAGTAATCCGTATTGACATTGGAAAAGCCATTTTTCAATCAAAGCTGATCCCCACGCTATACGATACCGAAGAAGTGCAAGATGTAAAAGCCCGGATTCATGGAAAAGAATTTGAAATAAATTGTGTCTCGGTGGGTAATCCCCATTGTGTTATTCTGAAGGAGACACTGGACGCTGCGGAAATAAAAGAGTTCGGAACATATATTGAACATTTTCATATGTTTCCCAATCGCATCAATACACAATTCGTTAAGATCATCAACCGGGAAAGGGCTGAAATATTGATTTGGGAAAGAGGAGCAGGATTTACACTGGCTTCGGGAACATCTTCATGTGCGGTAGCCAGCGTACTGAAAAAGAAAGGACTGATTGATTCGAAAGTCACCGTGCAAATGATCGGAGGAGAACTGACCGTAGAAGTTGATGATGACTTCAATATCCGTTTAACCGGAGAAGTGAGACAGATCTGTGAAGGCATCCTTAATCCGGAACTGTTAGAAGATATACATCTGCCTATCCCAAAATGATGTAGAGGCGGGCATGCAATGATTTGAAAATCTGAAGTTCCGAAGCGAAGGAAGCCGGGGGCAATTTACCATGAAAAAACGCTTCGCCATCCCATTATTCAGCAGATGATTTGCTGTGCCGTTTTTGGCGTAACTTTCTGAAGTAAGCATCCATGCCCAACAAAAGGAGGATCAGGAGTGCTATATAGCTACAGGCCACAAAGAGGGATTTTGCCTCGGATGATACGACAAGATCGGGCATGCTGACATGCATGCTGAACGAAAGGTAATATTTCAGAACATAAACCGTTGCTGCAATCATTGCGGCTGAGATAAAAGAGATCGCGCCCAAACCCATTACAAAAGCACGCTTCTTCCTCTTTTCAGCCTCCATCGTGATCCGGCGCATCATCCGCTGCTCAAATCCATAAGGCAGGTTTGTTGTTTGCCTGTTATGCAATGCGTTTTTAAACGCTTTATTCGAACTCATACATCGTTACTTTTAATCCATCCATACAATTTCTTCCGCACGCGAAACAGTTTTACTTTGGTATTATCCACGCTCAAACCAAGAATAGAGGCTACGTCGCCAACCGATTTCTCATCCAGGTAATACAGCGTGATCAATGCCTTTTCTTCCGGATTCAGATAGTCAATGGCCTTTTCCAGCTTTTGCAGCATCTCTTCGTCATCATTTTCAAAAAAGGCATCCACCGTTTCATCGGGAATATTCCCAAGCATTGCTTCATCTAAAGCGGGAAACACCATTCTCTTTTTCCGTGTTGCCGAAATGGCCGTGTTGTAAGCAATGCGGTACAACCATGTTGAAAAGCTGCAATCGTATTTAAAAGTATCCAGCTTTCTGAAAGCTTTCATAAAGGTATCCTGCGTCAACTCTTCGGCATCCTCATGATTGGAAACCAACTGGATAATCAACGAATAAACAGGCCGGCTATAACGATCGAGGAAGTAGGAAAACAACCGGGTCTCCCCATCGATCATACGTCGTATGTAGTCTGTTTCATCGATCATGCATGCGTTGATAACTTGTTTTTTAAGACCAGATGGAATTCATACTCCCTCTTTACGCATGTGTTGAGTAGCCAAACATGTTCATTCTATCCCGGGATTCCATAACGTAAAGTTAGACGCCATTCTCCGGATTTGGTTACACTCTGAAACTATTCTGCCTGCAAAAAAATATTTTTCATGGCTATTCTGTAACCATTCTCAGGTTACTGCGTCAAACTATGCAAAGAAACAAAATTATTCACCTCAAAAAACAACACTTATGATGGATTTTATTACCATCCCTCTGGTTGTCGGCATGATAACACTGGGAATTTACAAATTATTTGAACTTTTCGTACGGAAAAGAGAACGTCTGATCATGATTGAGAAGATGAGCGATAAACTCAATCCCCCAATGCTTGAAGAACAGACTATGTTTGCACCCAAATTTTTCAACAACATCTCTTTCGGATCATTGAAGATAGGATGCCTGCTCATCGGTGTAGGATTAGGATTGCTGATCGGCTTCTTTATCACCATGTATGCCTTCGGCAGTTACAATTTGCTCTCCGTCAGCTTTATGCCGGGAGACATGGATTGGAACCGCATCAATCAGGTAAAAGAAATGTCAGGCATCGTGTATGGAGCATCCGTATTCATTTTCGGAGGGCTTGGCCTGTTGACTGCCTTCCTCCTGGAAATGAGATACACGGCTAAAAACAAAAAAAATTAAAAGGATCCGGCATCATTACCTGATCCGGTTTGTCAGCAATGAAATTAGAAAAAAGCTATCCATTCCTGTTAAGCTGTAATGCGTTCAAATTAAAAATGATATGATTGCATTAGTAAAAACCTTATTTTGGAAGGAACTAAACCTTAGTAGAAAAATATCACATTAAGGACAGACAAACCTTATTCCCTTATTGATATAATATCTAGAGCCTATAAATATATCTTGAATTAAAAGGCACATCATCGTAGGCATACTTTGAATACTAGAAATAAGGGAATAAGGTCAATTGTTGTGTGGGCTTATTTTCTACTAAGGGGAACCCATACAATAAGGTTCAGGCATAAGTTTGTCAGCAATGAAATTAGAAAAAAGCTATCCATTCCTGTTAAGCTGTAATGCGTTCAAATTAAAAATGATGTGATTGCATTAGTAAAAACCTTATTTTGGAAGGAACTAAACCTTAGTAGAAAAATATCACATTAAGGACAGACAAACCTTATTCCCTTATTGATGATCTGGAGCCTGCAAATATATCTTGAATCAAAGGCACATCATCGTAGGCATACATTATAATGGAGCTCTCCTTTTATAATAAAAAACGCCTCTATGACTTTCTACAGATCATGGAGGCGTTTTGCATATAAAGAGTATGATGCTTCTACTTGGCCAATTCTTCAATTTTAGCGAAATACATGCCAAAAGAGCGGTACAGGAAGTGTGTCCATTTCCCGAAAGGAACAATGATCAATGCCCATTGTCCGAGAATCATCAGGTGGAACAGGTAAATCCAGCTATTGGTTTCGATAAGGTTCAGGTCGATAAACAGGCGAACAACGAAAGCAGTGACTCCCATAAAGAAGAGCCAGATCACAAAGAACCAGTCGGAAGGTTGTGAACGTTTGTTCATCTCTTTATTTTTCTTGATACGGCTCAGCACGAAATCAAATGTCACCACAAAGATGACAATACTTTCCACGTAGCCCAGAATGTTGATAAACAAATTGTTGGTTTCAAACCAATTCAGGAAAACCGTGGTGAAAAGCAAGCTTAGATAACCCAGTACCAGGACAAAGTGTTCAAGCCAGCGGAATTTGTTGTCTTCGCAATCCAATGAACGCTTTTGCGTAAACATATGTACGAACAAATCGGAGATCGCTGTATAGTATGCTTTGAGAGGCGCCTTGATCTTCCGTTTGAGAATGGTGAAATACCACATCCGGATAATATTCGGCAACAAAATAACAGTAAATACGCCTAAAATAGAAAACATCTCGAAATAATGGCCATAATGCATGATGCGGTCGATATGGAAATGCAAACGGGCGGCAAATCCAATCTCAGCAGCAAGGATCAAAATAAAACCAAGTACGGTAAGCGGCCATGATTTATAGAATAGTCCCGATAAGCCTGTCCAGTCATACTTTGCAGTCAACCAACGGCGCAGTGACATCATCAGTTCGCCGGGAGCAGCTTCCTGCGGGCAGTTTGTGGTACATTGTCCACAATAGTAACAAAGCCAGGGTTTCAGTGACGATTTCAGATCGTCTTCAAGCCCTAACACACTGTATCGAACCATTTCGCGGGGAAATGAGTTATCCTCAGAAGAGAGGGAACAGACGGAGGTACATGTTCCACAATTATAGCAAGCATCCAGATCAGAGGCTCCGTATTTTTTGAGTTCTTTCGTCAGTTCCGGTTGTATCAATGCCATGACTTATTTCTTTTTCAATTCATAAAAATAATACTCATCCATATCGTCTAAGCTCTCTACGACAATGTCGCCAAACTTGAATAACACCATCATAAAATAGGTAGTGTCAGGCAAAGACAGCTTTGTTTCGGCGGCTACCTGGGGAATGGTCTTCGGGCCTTCCTTCAACACTTCCATGATTGCCTTGCGGTTTCTGCTATAGATCTTCCGCTCTTCCAGCACCTCGGCAGAGACTTTTCGCTCCTGCTTAATGATATCTATTGTTCTTTCTTTCTTTTCCATTGCATCATCGTTTTATAATTCTGCTAATGCATCAATCATCGCTCCAATCTGTGCGTTGGTATAGCCGGCCAAATCAATGGCATCAGTCGGGCACACAGGAGTACACATGCCACACCCTTTACAGTTAGACTCATTAACCTTGGCCACCAACTTCCCGTCATTATCCACCTGGACAATAGCATCAAAAGGACATGCTTCGGCACATTTGCCACACCATGTACAAGCGCCGGGATTCACCATAGCCAACGTAGGCTCGAGCGCCATTTCACCTTTGGTAAGTACCGAGTTTACTTTTGCAGCAGCAGCCATTGACGAATTCAATGTCTCAAGAATGTTTTTCGGTGCCTGGCAGGTTCCTGCAATCATCACTCCATCAATCACCGTTTCCACCGGTTTCAGTTTCATGTGAATCTCGTTGAAGAAATGATCACGCCCTTCAGGAATCTTCAGCAAATGGCCAAGCTCCTCATTTTCGCGCGGAACCATTGCCGTTACCAATACAACCAGGTCAGCGTCTGTTTCAATTATCTTTCCGGCAGTAAGAATATCCTTGACTTTTACATACGTCTTGTTATTCCTCCGTTCAACCTGAGGAATACTATCAAGCGTAAACTGCAGGAAGACATCGCCCTGACGCGAAGCCTGACCATAAATCAGTTCGGCTTTCCCATAAGTACGAATGCCACGGTTGAAATGATAATTGAGAACATCCTTATATTTATTCTTCACCGTCACACCCGTGTGTGTTGCTGAGGTACAGCAATAACGCGAGCAATATTTATTGTTTCCTTCATCATCATCCTGACGGCTTCCGACACAATAGATATAGGCAATTTTCTTTACCTTCTTTCCTTTGAACACCAATTCTTTATCGTTCAACTCAATCAAACGTTTGAATTGGGGCAACGTAATGACATTCTCGATTTCACCATAGCCATATTCTCCTTTAGGAGGTTCATAAGGATCGAAACCGGTATTGGCAACAAATCCACCGATGTGCAATGTCAGCACTTCTTCTGCTGTCGAGGCAGGTTGAAATGCCGGATTGATTTTTGAACATGCGCCGCATTGGTTACAAAGTGCTTCGTCAATAGCAGGCTGTTGCGGGAATTGTCCCTTTTGTGGAATAAAGATTGCCTTGCGTTGGGTAAGTCCAAAATTAAACTCGTCGGCTGTTGATACCGGACATGCTTTGACAGCGCTTTCTATTTCGCTGGTAGTAGCATTGCCCTGAAAACCACGGGGACGAATCCTGATTTTAATATCAAAATTGCCCACACTGCCGCTTTTCTCGATCAACTCGGCTCCGGTAAACAATTTGATGTTGCTTCTTTTTTGGATTTCGGCAAACAAACCGGCTGTTAAAACATCTCCCTTGTCGTTGTTGGGAGCAACTGTTCCCCATTGAGCCGTACGTCCGCCTACAAAGAATGATTTCTCAATCAGATAGACTTCGGTTCCCATATCTGCTAATCCCAAAGCTGTACGCATTCCCCCGATACCCGCACCAATAACAGCTACAGCATTGGTAGTAGGAATCTTCATGGAGGTCAACGCTTCAGATTCTTTTGCTCTGGCGATGCCGGCTTTGACCAATTGAATGGCTTTCTCGGTAGCGCCTGCGGGATTGTCGGAGTGTGCCCATGAATTTTGTTCACGGATATTTACCTGAACATAATTATACGGGTTCAATCCTGCACGGCTTGCAACCCCACGGAACGTATTCAGGTGGAGTTTTGGCGAGCATGATGCAACCACCATGGCATCCAACCCTTGCGCCTTGATATCGTCTTCCATCATCTTCTGGGAAGAGTCGGCACAGGCAAACAGCGTGTTTTTGACTAAAAACACATCTGCTTCGTCCTTAACGGCTGCTTTGACCTTTTCAATATCTACATAATCGGATATGTTGCCTCCGCAATGGCACACATAAACACCTATCTTTTTCTTCATGACAATCTGGTTAAATAGCTTGATGTTTCAGTAGCTGCGGCGCCTGCCGACATAATCGTATCGGGAATATCCATCGGCCCCGTTGCCGTTCCGGCGACAAATACGCCTTCGATGGAGGTCTGTGCGGGACTTTGAAGCATGTTCGGCTGTTGAACGTAATTGATGGCGTCCAACTCAAGCTTCTCATCTTTGAACGCTTTGACAATAGCCGGATTAGCCAGTAAACCTACCGACAAAACGACCAGGTCGTGTTCTCTTTCAGTGACTTTTCCCGTTGCAATATCTTCGAAACGGAGAATCAGGTTCCCGTTTTCTTTTTCAGTAATCTTTCCTATTTTTCCTTTTACATAGTTAGCCCCCATGTCTTTGGCTTGCAGGTAAAACTCGTTGTAGCCTTTGCCGAAAGCACGGATATTGATGTAATAAAGGGAGATGTCGGCCATAGGCAATGCCCCCATCAGCAATTGTGCCTGCTTGGTGGAGTACATGCAACAAACCTGGGAGCATATCGGATTGCCAACCGTGTGGTCACGTGACCCGGTACAGAAAACATAAGCAATCTTGTCAGGGATTTTTCCGTCTGACGGACGCAATACGTTATTGAAAGGCCGGGTAGGAGCTAACTCACGTTCCATTTGCATGGATGTGATCACGTTTTTATAGCGTCCGTATCCATACCGTTCGATGGAGATCGGATCAAAAAGTTTGAATCCTGTGGCTACAATGATGGATTTAGCGGTGATTTGCAGTTGTTGTTCCTTTTGGGTAAAATCGATACATCCTGACGGGCAGGCTTTCTCGCAAGCACCGCAAAGCATACAGTTGTCAATATCAATCAAAGCAATACGCGGATTGGCAATATTAAAGGGGATATAAACAGCTTTACGGGCTGTCAGATTGAACTGAAACTGATCTTTGGTGATGACCGGACAAACTGCTTCACACTCCTGGCAACCGGTACAATCTTTTTCAACAACATAGCGTGGTTTCTTTTTCAATTGAACCGAAAAATGACGATCGCCATTGCGATGAATCGTCTCTACCTCAGTCAGGGTATGGATGGTGATGTTCGGGTGTCTGGCTGTTTCCGATACTTTCGGAGTAGTGATACAAGCAGCGCAATCCAGTGTGGGGAATACTTTGCTCAACAGGATCATTTTCCCGCCGATTGAAGGTTCTTTTTCCACTAAAAGAACTTTATATCCCATGTCGCCAAGTTTAAGCGCCGATTCAGCCCCTGCAATCCCGGCCCCAATCACCATGACGTCAAAGCGTGTCTCGTCCAGGCAGGTTGCGGCAGCATTCTGATTATCTGTCATAATTAATTATCTTTATTGGCAAGTTCTTTCATGAAATTTTTAATGTGTGCAACGAAAGGATCGGCACACACCGAGCATAGAGCCGCCATTTTCAATTGCGATGGCTTCAGCCCTTTTTCCTTCATCATTTGATGTGTTACCGCAATGATAGCGGATGTCTTATCCACACATGACTCCCCATAAGGGCAATCTGTACCGTCGGCGGCGATAAACACGCCGTCAAATCCTTTTTCATAAGCCTGCATGATCCATCTCGGTTTGATGCCGCTCGAGCAGGGAACACTTATGGTATAAACGGTATTGGGATAGTGTTTTTTTAATAATCCCGCGAGGTCTATCGCGGGATCAGAGATTTTTTCGGTCGAGAAAACCAAAATCTTTGGTTTAGTGCTCATACGTACGTTACTTTTTTAAGAATAAGCGGAACATGCCATCTTCGTCAATCGAACCCAGATATTCGAAGCTTTGTTTCTTAGCCCACTTTGGAATATCGCTCTTGGTTCCTTCGTCAGCCGAAAGGATTTCCATAACTTGTCCGGCCTGAATATCACCAATGGCTTTTTTTGCTGCCAAAAGCGGACCCGGGCAGGCTGTCCCACGTGCATCAACTACTTTGTCACTCTTCAGTGCTTTTAATTCTTCTACTGTCATAGCTTTATCTCCTTGTTTTTAAATGAATAACTGTATTTTGCTTTCTTGTGCATCCGAAAGATAGGTGCCAACTCCCACGTAGGATAAATAAGGATAGTCGATCATTTCATCTTTTTTGAATCCCATCAGATCCATACTCATTTGGCAAATGGCAATTTCAACGCCCAGCTCTCCGGCTGTTTCTATCAATGACTCCAGCGAGGCAACATTTTTCTTTTTCATCACCGATTTCAGCATGTTGGTTCCCATGCCACACATGTTCAGTTTTGAAAGTTTTGTCTGTGTGCTTCCTTTAGGCAGCATGCATCCAAGCATGGATGACATGAAATCTTTCTTGCCTCCTTTTTTGTTTTTTGCACGTAATACTGGTGTAGCCCAGAAGGTAAAAAACATTTTTACTTCCATATCCATTGCGCGGGCTCCGGTAGCAATGATAAATGCAGCAAGAACTTTATCCAAATCGCCGGAAAAGACAATCATCGAGAGCTGATCTTTCGGTTGTCCTTCCTGTAGCGCTTTTAATTGTGCCTCAAGTTGTTTAACTTGCGCTTCTAAATCGTTTGCCATAATAAATGTGTTTATAGATTGATATTTAAGCTATTAATAAAGATAACCAGAGCAACTCCGGGTATGGGTTATGCATAAATTATCCTAACCTTTTTCGACAACAAAAGTATGCTGAAATAATTATTTAATTAATGGAATAAATGTGAGATTTTATAACGATATTTGTGATATGTATCACATTATACCTATGATCCATTTTGACTATTCGAAACCAAGAATCTGCAATGCAAAAAACAGCGTGTCAACAATGTGTTTTACAATCAGACTCCTCCGTTAAGCTGATAAAAAATCAACTGGACGAGTTAACGGATCATTGTTCTCAGGTGGAGTTCAAACCGGGTGAGATCATTTTTAAAGAAAATGCAATCTCTACCAATGTGGTTTATCTACGACGCGGTTTAGTGAAGATTCATACCGATAATTTCTCAAAAGACCGTATTCTGAGACTCACAAAGGCTCCCTCCTATTTATGCCTGCCGGGAGTTTTGGGAAATTCAATCAACCGGTTTTCGGCTACAGCCATCGAACCGACAGTTGCATGCTTCATTGACATCCATGTTTTCAAAAAATTCATTCTGGAAAACGGCGACTTCGCCTACAAGATTATTCTGGAGCTAAGTCAAAACGAGATTAAGAGCTTTCAGGTGTCGCTGAATCTGGCCCAAAAACAAGCCAACGGCAGGGTTGCCGACGCCCTTCTCTATTTCTCCCATGAGATTTACAACGCTCAGACATTTGTCCTTCCATTCTCCCGTCAGGAATTAGGCGACTGGATGGGGATTTCACGCGAAAGCGTCAGCCGCATTTTAGGCGAATTCCATTCAGCGCATATTATCGATCAAAGCGGAAAAGAAATCACCATCCTGAACGAAGAACTTCTGCAGCAAATCAGCCAGAAAGGCTAACGACCGGAAATAAAAAGGGAGAAGACAACGAATCATCTCCTCCCTCGGCTCATATCTATAAACACAACTTCCGAAAGAATATCATTTTCTGACTTTGTACTTCAGGCTTCCGTTGGGGCAAGCTGCCACACACTGCAAACATTTTGAACAGGTATAGCTGTTGCCCGGATTAATCTTATCCGGTTTATACAGACTGTATTTTGTCGGTTCCATGGCCACAATGTAGCATTTCTTATCGCACAGGCCACAACTCTTGCAACTGTCTGTCTTTAAGTTGATATGAAACAGAGACATCCGGTTCAGCCATCCCGAAATCCATGCGATAGGACATCCGATCTTGTGGTATTGATACATCTGCTGCACTTTCGTGTCGGGACTGAAACTCATCAGTAACTCCATGATCAATCCCATCGGACAGACCCATCGACAGAACACCTTGCCAAAGATGACGCCGAGCAAAACGCCTGCTCCCACTACATACCACAACGAGATATGAAGCATTGAAACAGTCAGATAGACGCCAATACCCAATGCAATGAGGATGTAAAACCGTTTGTTGATTAATGCTTTAGCAACTTTATTCATGGTAAAAACTATTTCACCTTGGCAATTTCCTTCAAAACAAAGTCTTTCGACTTGACACCTACAATACGGGTTACCTCTTTTCCGTCCTTAAACAATATCATGGTTGGGATACTCCGCACTTTATATTTTGTTGCCGTAGCCTGGTTGTGCTCTACATTCAATTTGCCGATCGTTACGCCTGAGGTGGCTTGTTCGGCCACTTCATTCAGGATCGGAGCCATCATCTTACAAGGCATACACCATGAAGCCCAGAAATCAACCAGCACCACGTTGTTCTTTATTTGAGTTGCAAATGTCTTATCAGACAATACCTTTATCTTCTCACTATTCGGCACATCAGGCGTGTTACGCATCTTTTGTGTTTTGTAAAAGCCGTAGCCGAATATCAGGATAAGCAATCCAACCAGTACAAGAAAAAATATGGTCATAAAAATTCTGATTAATAGATTATGAATGTGATTGTTTTCTGCGGTGCAGGTAATTGGATGCAGCCAACGCAGCCACGGTTCCTTCGCCTACAGCAGTTGTCACCTGTCGGTAGCGCTTGGCGATGCAATCGCCTGCAGCAAACACACCGGGCAGATTTGTTTCCAAATCGCTGTTCACCACAATCTCTCCCCAATCGTTCAGGGCAACCATACCTTTCAGGTTTTCAGTGTTGGCCACATAACCGATAAAAATAAAGACACCATCTGTTTTGAACGGAGTGACGGCGTTGGTTTTCAGATTCAGGATATCGACGCTTTCCAATCCGTTTTCACCGTGAAATGCCGAAATGGTAGATTCCATGATGAAACTGATTTTTGGATGCTTCTTCGCTTCTTCAATAGCATGTTCAAATGCCTGGAAATGGTCGAATTGGTGTACGATGGTCACTTTAGATGCATACTTGGTTAAAGAGACGGCTTCTTCGAGCGCTGAATTTCCGCCACCGACCACCACAATTTCCTTATCTGTAAAAAAATCTCCGTCGCATGTTGCGCAATAGGATATACCACGTCCCTTGAATTTCCCTTCTCCGGGAACTCCCAATGTACGGGGTCTTCCACCCGGAGAAAGAATCACCGCAGGAGCGCTGAAGCTTTTTCCGTCACTGAGAGTAATGGTCTTGATATCATCACCGAGACTCATCGACGCAATGTTGATGTTGGCCAGAAGATCACAACCGAAACTCTTCGCCTGCTTCTTCATGATATTTGCCAACTGGAATCCATTGATGCTTTCCACTCCGGGATAGTTGGCAATTTCATGCGTGAGAATCATTTGCCCTCCCAGGGTTCCTTCATTCAGGATAAGTGTCTTTACTCGTGCCCGCGACAAATAGATGCCTGCGGTCAGTCCGGCAGGGCCGCCACCGACCACGATGGCATCATATTGTTGTACCTCATTCATAATGTCTTCTTATTTGCAGGTGCTCCGAATTCCTTGTTTAAAATAGTCGTTACCTGCTCTTTGGTTTGAATGCTGGATGTAGCCTTTACTACTTTCCCATTTTTGTAATAGATCGTAAAAGGAATCCCCATAAAGCCTCTTACCTCAGGCAAACGGCGGATAACCACTGCTTCGGGATTATCAAACTCCATGTCAAAGAATTGTACATGTTTGTATTCGTCTTCAATATCTTCGGCAATGCCGTAAACCGGAATACACATAGGGCCCATACGGCCACAAACTACCATTACATTTTCGTTATCACTAATTGCTTTTTCCAGCTGAGCAGCTGTTTCAATGTGTTTTAAATTTGTGTACAACATAAATTTGAATATCTAATTGGTTTATTATTCGCTAATCTGAATTTCATACGTCAATGTGAGTGCCTTGCGATACGCTGCGGAAACACCACAATATTTCTCCTGCGACAGGTCGACGGCTTTTTTTACTTTTTCGGGATCGATATTTTTCCCTTTCAGTTTATAAATGATATGCATTGCTGTGTAATGTTTCGGATGTTCCTCCGTAATATCGGCAACAATATCCATATCGAATGCTTCGACCTCAACGCGCATTTTTTTCAGGATAGAAATAACATCCATTCCTGTACATCCTGCTAATGAAGCCAGCATCAGTTCTTTGGGACGAGGCCCGCTATCTTCGCCTCCTACATCCGGAAGCGCGTCCATAACAACATGATGATGACCGCTTACCAAAGCGTCAAATTTCATGTTGCCTTTCCAGCTTGTTGAAAGTGTTTGTTTCATTGTGTTTGTGTTTATAGATTATATAACCGTTGTGTTGAGTCTTACGAATTATTTACGTTGGCAAAGGTAGTAATTGCGAAAAGCGAATAAAAGCGATCCGGCAGCGGATGTTTTAACCACACAATTGAAATAGATCAATGTTTTTATTGATTTATGCCTTATCTTTGTGCGTTTTTGAAAGAAATAGAAAGAGATGAAACCGTTAATCGAAACAGACAGGGAGTTTATTTGCGACATCCAGGCGCCATGTTTTCAGATGCTTTCGGAAGAAGAAGCCGCCATGATCCGGGCCAGCAAAACGCAGGTGGTTTTTCGCAAAGGAGAGAACCTGACCAAACAGGGAACATTTGCATCGTACGTTTTGTTTATCATGAGCGGATTGGTGAAACAGTACGTTGAAGGAGACAGCACACACAATTACAACCTGCAGATTGTCCAGTCGGGCGAATTTCTTGGGCTTTCGGCAGTGTTCGGAGAGTCCGTCTATCCCTATTCGGCAACTGCGTTGACCGAAACGCAGGTGTACCTCATCGAAAAGGAGGCGTTGAGCAAAGTGGTGAAACAAAACGGAGCGTTCGCCTACACCATTATCAGACGCTATTGCGAACAAAATACCCGTTTTTTTAGCGTTGTCCGCAACCTGATCTATAAACAAATGAACGGACACATGGCCGATGCCTTGCTCTATCTTACTTCTGAAAACTTCAACGGCATAGATGTCACCGCCTACCTTACCCGTAAGGAGATTGCCGATTTCGCAGGAATCTCCACCGAAAGTGCCGTGAAGATTCTGAAGAACCTTGAAAAAGAAGGTATTGTCGATCTGACCGATAAAAGCGTCGTTATCCTCCATCGCGAACGACTGGAAGAGATCAGCAAGCACGGATAAACCGGTAGGTCATCTTGTCACTTCTTCAAAATGAGCCAGCGACCAGTCAATCAACGACTGGATGACAGGCATCAGACTTTTGCCCATCTCGCTTAACGAATACTCTACCCGGGGAGGAATCTCGGCATAAGCTTCCCGGACAATCAAATGATCTTCTTCCAAATGTTTCAGGGTACTGGAAAGCATCTTCTGCGATATATCAGGAATCGCATTCCCTATCTCCTTATACCGCATTTTCCCGTTCCGCTCAATATTCCGCAAAGTCAGCAATGACCATTTATCACTGAATCGGATCAAAACATTCCGGACGGGACAATTGGGATACCTTAAATCGAGCTCTTGCATCTTGCTTTGTTTTTAATACCCCAAAAATACAAAATATCTCCAAAAGAGAGTAGCATCCGCAACAAAGAGCAACTTTCCGGCTAAAAAAGATTAATTCTTTACTTTCCAGAGATTGATAATCAATTGATAATAAACAATTCTAACAAAATAAGTGCGTTACTAACCCGTTTGCATGAAGGGGGTTACGGATTATATATTTGTATTCTAGTTATTGATACACTGTTCGATATCTATTGAACGGAAAAAAAGGGAAAACGAAGATAAACCCTGTAAAAGTGTGCATTGCCTTATATGTATATGAATTACTAAACAGGGAGAAAAATAAGTATGAAACAAGCATATAAATTATTCACCTCTAAGAATATGATAATAAGACATGCGGGTTCCATACATTCTTAATTAAAAAACAAACGTATGAAAGAAGTAAGTGTAAAAAATTACCACACAGCGGAAGGCGAAACAATCAACAGAGGAGCCGGGAACGAATTTACCGTTAAGCCGGTGGTTTCATCCGATTATTTTACCAAATGCAAAGCCAGTTTTGTTGAAGTGGAGCCGGGTAATCAGGCTTTCGGTTACCACTATCACGAAATGAATGAAGAGGTGTTTTATATCATCAACGGCACCGGCATTGTGCGCACGGTCAAAGGAGAAATCACAGTGAAGGCAGGTGATGCCATATCATTCCCTACCGGCCCGGAAGGCACTCATGTGATCCGCAACGGTTCCGACACCGAGAAGTTGATCTATATTGATTTCGATGCTGTTAATGTTCCGGAAATCGTTCATCTCCCCGATGCCCACAAAGTAAAGTATGTTGGTCCCTATTCCAACAGTATGTTTGATGAATAACAACGAATCATCTGTTTGAGTCATAAAACAAAAGAGACTTTCATTAAGGGTGAAAGTCTCTTTTGTTTTTCTCCAGGAGGATGCAGTAATGCAATATCTTTCCGGATTATTTTATCTCTTTCCCATCGAGGAGAACCTGCGAATGGGTAACGGCGAGTTTGTTTTTTCCTTGGTTTGTTATGATTTGGCAATTCTCCATCCGGACATTGTTGGCAAAGAAGATGCCGAAAGGTTTATCAGCAACAATATGGACATTTTGCATCAGGACATTGGAAACCGGTGCTTCCGGCAATCCCCATATTAATCCGGCACGATTACCCTTTTGAGCTGTAGCCGTGATATTCTGGAAGATAATATTACGGTACACCGGAGTACGATCGGTAACAGGAGCCGAAGGATACGTTCCGGCTATCTCCGGTGTTATTTTCTGCAAGTTGCGGTATTCGCGATCCTTCGCATTATAAGAGGCATAAATCAGAATGGGAATACCCACATTCTTCATTGTGAGATTCCGGTAAATCAGGTCCTTAACTTCCCCGCCGCGATCACGGTCAGACTTAATGCGAATGCCGCAGTCGGTATTCGTAAACGTGCAATTTTCCACCGTTATATTGGAGATGCCTCCAAATGTAGGACTACCGATTGAAACCCCGTGACCATTGCCATACTTGCAGTTGATGATCAGTACATCCGATGTCCCGCCGCCACAGGTGTAATCATCGTCACCGGTACTGATATCGCAGTTTTTGATCAGAATGTGCTTTCCGGTAACATCACAGGCATCGGTGTTATGACTCGGATTGACAGGATCGGTCGATGCCGGGGCGCGAACCGTTACACCGCTCACGGTTACATTGGACGATTTCCCGCTAATGGCAATATGAAACATCGGTGAGTTCATCAGGGTGACATTTTCAATTAAAACCTTGTCACAACTATGGAGCACAATCATCCGCGGGCGTCTTGCCCCTTTGACCTTGGCATAAGGCCACCACGGACTTCCCTGCCCGTCGATGGTACCTTTCCCAGTAATGGCAATATCATGAAGTCTGGAGCCGCTGATAAAACTCCTGCCCTCTTTTAATCCGCCGGGATACCTGTCGAAAGGTAAGAATCGCAATACAGCAGCAGAATCCAGATGAAAATTCAGGTTACTGATAAATTGTAGTGGACCGCACAAATAGGTTCCTGAAGGAATCACCACGCATCCTCCCCCTGCTTTACCTGCCGCGTCAATAGCATCCTGAACCGCCTGAGTATTGTCGGTTTTATTGTCACTGACAGCCCCGTACGCTTTAATATTAAATTCCTTAGCAGGAATTGACGGCAATGTTGGAGCTACGTAGCCCGATTGAGCTTGCAGGGTCTGCCCAGTCGTAAGCAACAACCCCAACCCGATGAATAATGAATAACGAAAGTTCATGTGATTATTATTTGATTTGAAGATGAATTGATTTCTGTGATTTTACGGATTAAAACGCAAGACTGGTTATCTTAACCGTTATTCCTCCTTGTTGTATAAGGAAGTGTCTCCTTTTTCAGCATTCCTGATACGGTATGATTCAATGATATCTGATATGAAGATCTTCCCGTCGCCAATCACTCCTGTCTGTGCTGACTTGAGAATAGCATCGACTGTTTTCTGTAAATTGACATCACGTACAACAATCGTGAGTAACTGCCGGGGAATAAAACTTGTGTCATAAACTGTCCCGCGATATGAATGTTCTCCTCTTGTTATTTCATTCCCAACGCCGGTTACATCCCAGTATGAGAAGAAATCAATGCCTGCTTCACGTAAAGCTTCCTTTACTTCTCCAAACTTGGAGGTGCGAATAATCGCTTCAATCTTTTTCATAGGATAATAATTTTGAAAAGAATAGATGAAACGCCCATAACCGGAATTAAAACCTACAGCCCCATAATTAAACCTCTGTCATGCCCGTTTCATGTCAACAAAAATAGCACTTATTCTTTTGAGGTATGTATCCCTTGAAAGAATAAAAATGAGAATGGGTTCATGACTGCATAATAAACACTTAATTTGTTACATTTCCAGAACCTTTGCTAACCGGCGAACTCCTTCTTCAATCTCCGGTTCATTGGAGCAGGAGAAGTTGAGACGACAGGTATTGACATCCTCCTTATCGACATAAAAAGGATTCCCCGGCACAAAAGCCACATTTTCACGTATGGCTCTTTCAAATAAACGCATAGAACTGTGTCCTTCAGGCAAGGTGACCCATAGAAACATACCTCCTTCGGGACGGGTAAAGTGTACTTCTTTGGGGAAGCAATGCTCAAGAGCAGCCATCATGGCCTTGGCCTGTTTTCCATATGAATGACAGATCAGCGCAATATGTTCATCGATATCATAATCGGTAAGATATTGATAAATCAGCCGTTGTGTAAAGTAATCGGTATGCAGATCAGCAGCCTGCTTGGCAATCACCAGACGTTCCATCACTTCATCGGGAGCTACAATCCAACCCATACGAAAAGCCGGAACAACAGTCTTCGAAAAAGTACCCAGCAGAATGGTCTGCTCCGGCAGATAGTGATGCAACGAATGTTTAGGCGCTCCTTCGAAACGGATATCTCCATAAGGATCGTCCTCGACAAGGTAAAGCATCCTCCTTCTGCAGATATCCGATACTTTATGCCGTGTCTCTTCCGAATAGCTGATGCCAGAGGGATTCTGGAAATTGGGAATCAGGTAAGCCAACCGGGGGTTGTTGTTGTCGATTGCCTGCTCCATCCACTCTGTATCGATCCCTTCGTGTGTCATCGGAACTGTGACGAAACGGGGCCTGAAAAGTGAGAAAGCCTGGATAGCGCCCAGATAGCCTGGTTCTTCAATCAACACAGCGTCTCCTTCGTTGATAAAAATCTTTCCCAGCAAATCGAGCCCTTGTTGCGAACCGTTGGTGATCAGGATATTTTCCGGATTCACTTGAATACCCTTTCGTGCATAGCGTCCGGCGATTTTCTCACGCAGAGGCAGATATCCTTCGGTATTAGCATATTGAAGGATATTACGGTCGGAACCTGACATTAATTTGTCAGCGCTCGCCCGTAGCTCTTCTAAAGGAAACAGTTCTTTATTCGGAAGACCTCCTGCAAATGAAATCACATCCGGCGAAATAGCTACTTTCAGTATTTCACGGATAAACGATCGTGGAACTCCTTCCATACGATGGGAAAAACGGCTTGTTACAGTGGCATTCATACGACAAAAGTTATTAAAGTGAATAAAAAAAGAAGCCCCCTCCCGGCATCTGCCGAAAGGGGGTTGAAATATCTTGCACAGCAACAATAGTATCACCTTCGGCAAATCCAGGGGATTCCGACGACGGCAATAATCGCTGCAATAATGGATAAATTTATTCTCATCTGATAATCTGTTTTATGCCCGAAAGCATGGTGCAAAGATAACTGTTTTGGTTTATAAACAAAATCTTTTAGCCATTGTTGTCTTAAATCTCCAACCCTCATCTTCCAAATTCCTGCCTTTATAGTTTTATGGCAAATTTCTTCAATCTCTCGTCCAGCATATGAGTGGGAATCAATTGCTTCACACTATTGGCAACAGCATTCATCAACCCCTCGCGGACATAGTCCTGGCGGATAATCATTGATATTTCGCGCGTAGCCTCAGGACGCACAATGTTGCGGAGGTTTTTTTTCTGTTCTTCACTCAAAAAGTTGATATGTAATTCAGGAATCACGGTGTACCCTTCATTGATATCCACAATCTTCACCAAGGTGTCAATGCTTCCGGCTTCGATGGTCGATGTCTGCACCTTGTGATCACAGAAATTAAGCACCTGGTTGCGCAGGCAATGTCCCTCTTCGAGTATCCACAGGTTCTCTGTCGGCATTTCGGCAAGTGTCAGTTCTTCCTTATTATAAATGGGTTCGTTGGGAGATATATATGCGATAAACTTTTCATAGTAAAGCGGTACCTCCAATATTTTCGGATCATCCAGTGGTGTGGCAAGAATCGCCATATCGATTTCGGCATCGTGTAGCTTCTGGATGATGGTCTCTGTTCTTAACTCGGTAACCTGAAGTGCAATATCAGGATAATCCCTGCGAAATACAGAAATAAATCCCGGCAACAGGTAAGGCGCCACCGTTGGGATCATGGCCAGCATCAGCGATCCGGTCAATCCATTCTTTTGTGACACGACATTTTCTTTCAGTTGCCGAATGTTGAACAACACGATCTGGGCCTGCTGGATGATGAGTTTCCCTGCCTCAGTCGGTTCGATGGGTTGCACCGCACGGTTGAAAACAGGACATCCCAACTCGTCTTCCAGTTTCTGCACCATTGTGCTCAATGTCGGTTGTGTAACGGAACACATTTCCGCTGCGCGTACAAAATGCCTTGTCTTGTCAAGGGCAACAATATATTCGAGTTGTTGAAGCGTCATAACCAGTTATTATTTGAATAGTAGAACCAACGCCGTTGCAAAAAGTTCATTATCGCTAAGTTGTCTCTTTATGCAAAGATATATAGAAAATATCAATAACGGTATAGAAATTATCTGTTTGATTTATGATCCCCGGGGCCATACCTTTGCATCAACAAAACAGCACAAACAGTACAACTCTATATTTTTTAACCACACAAAACATTACAACTATGTCACAAATTGGAAAGCAGATTGTAGATTTCAAAGTTCAGGCTTATGTTAACGACAGTTTCAAAGAAGTAACCAAACAAGACGTTCTGGGAAAGTGGTCTATCTTCTTTTTTTATCCGGCAGACTTCACCTTTGTATGTCCTACCGAATTGGAAGATCTTGCCGACACATATGCCCAATTCCAGGCAGCCGGAGCTGAAGTCTATTCTGTATCATGCGACACCCATTTCGTTCACAAAGCATGGCATGATGCTTCGGGCACCATCAAGAAAATCAAATATCCGATGCTTGCCGATCCCACCGGCGCACTTGCCAGAAGTTTTGATGTAATGATTGAATCAGACGGGATAGCCGAACGCGGAACATTTGTTGTAAATCCAAAAGGTGAAATAGTAGCTTATGAAGTAGTAGCCGGCAACATCGGACGTAATGCAGAAGAGCTTCTGCGCCGCCTGCAAGCCTTGCAATTTGTTGCAAGCAATCCAGCCGATGTTTGTCCCGCAAAATGGAAACAAGGAGCAAAGACATTAAAGCCCGGTATTGAGTTAGTGGGCAAACTCTAACGATTCCTTTATATATTTCCCCGGGGAGAGCTGCTGGTCGGTTCTCCCCGGTTTATTTTAAAAAGATGTGCTTTGTTCAATCCTAATGAAGAATATAGTGCTTTGAAGATGGAGAATATCCGGGAATTAAGAGGTTAGAGACAGATCGGAAGTTGAGAGAGTTTTGTTATTTGGTTATTCTGTTACTCCGTCATGCAGTTATTAAAAAGGATGATGTACATTTGCATTTTGCCGTTAAATGATAAAATTCACAGCAATGACACACAGAATTCGCTATATATTGTTGATCACGTTAAGCCTCCTCTGGATCGGAAGTGTAAACCTGCATGCCGAGCAGGCAAAGATTCCTCCTTTCCGGATTACCCAAACCAACGGGGATGTTTTTTATGCCAAAGATCTTCCAGCCGGAAAACCATTGATCATTATCTATTTTTCTCCCGATTGTGCCGATTGCCTGGATTTCATGCATTCTTTTTTCCCGAAGATTCATCATTTTGACAATGCCAACATCGCCATGATCTCCTATCTGCCCCTGCAGGAAGTACAACGGTTTGCCAAACGTTTCAATGTAAAACAATACAGCAACGTAGTGATTGGCACTGAAGCTCCCGCTCTCTTTATCCGCGATTACTTCCACATTGTGGAAATACCTTTCCTGGCGTTGTATGATAAGGAGGGGAATAAAATCTGTACCTATCAGGGCAGTATCCCCCTGCATACAGTGATGACGTTGTTCAGGAAATTGAAATAAACGAACAGAAATTAATGAAGATGGGAAATTAATCCAAATTTCTCATCTTCAGATCTTCATTATCAATTATCCACGTGTCTTCTTCCCCGTATGCTTCAATGTGATTGGTCCGTTTTGAGCAAATGCGTAATGAGCAGCTACAAATAAGAATAGAACAGCAACGCATTTTGCATACGATTAATGGTTAAGCTTCAAGTAGGACGTATGGGACTTGCATGTAAAAATATCACCTTTCCCTGGTCGTAAATCTATTTACAATTATGTTTCCTCACCTGATGACTCCAAGTTTTCGGATGACTTGGAGTCAATCGATCAGAATTCAGCTAAAAGTACAAAATAAAAGAATAGAAAATTCAAAACTGGGGAGGACACAAACTTGACAGCATGTATATTTATTATACATTGTTGAATATATGTGTGTTGTAAAACATGTGTTCAAAAAAACTTGACCGTAGCACAAAAGAAGGTGTTTTGGATAAAGGGAAGATAATATGTTGGCGTAAAAAGTTTGAAAAAAGAGAGCCTGCTTTATTTCATGTGGAATCCGCAGAAAATAGAAGCAATTGACTCAATTCCTTATAGAATCCGCGGACAGCATATTGAATTCGCTTTGTCAGATATTCTATTCGTCGTATCCAATGTTTGATACGCTCTGTCAAATGTTCAGCACGTCATGTTGAATATAGAATTCGCCTGTTTACTCTTTGACAAGAGCAATGATGAGTTGCAAAAAAGGGATGAAATATGTTGTAAGAGAAAAATAAAACAGCGATCTTTGGAGAGAAAATAAACCAAATGTTAATTGCTAACGTCAGCGCCAGATCTGTTCTTCTACTTTCAAAATCGTTGGCACAAAAACTCCTATTTCTATGAGACATTTTTCGGAATATTTTTTTGTGTTTGTGATGTTATTTCTGGTTTCCGTTCACTATACAGACGGACAATCCCTGATGGTTAATGATTCGATTTCCAATACCGGGATGGTCTATCGGGTGGATGCAAAAGATTCCCCCAAAGGTGTCAATATTTCTCCTGAAGAATTGATACAAGGTCAAATACCGGGATTGCAAATAACATCCAACAGCGGTAGTCCTGAGAGTGATTTCACCATTATAAACCGGGGCATTGGTTCTTTATCAACCAGTACATCCCCTCTGGTCATTGTTGACGGCATGTTTCAATATGACAACATGATATCCCTGAATCCGGAAGATATAGAAAGCATTGTCATGGTAAAAGATGCCTCTGCCCTGCAATGCTTTGGCGATATGGCAGCCAATGGCGCTTTGATTATTACCACAAAAAAAGGGAGTGCAACATTTCATATCCGTTATTCAGGTAATGTATCCGTTTCGGAGATAGCAAAAAAAGCCGGTGTGCTTTCAGCATCAGCCTTTCGTACGCTACTAAGTCAGCAATATGCAGGCAATAAAGATGTTATTGGTCTGATGGGGAATGCCAGTACCGATTGGCAAAATGAAATTTATCAGACTGCAGTGGGGCAGGATCATCACCTGAGTTTGTCAGGAACATATAAAGGGTTGCCCTATCGGGTTTCTTTGGGTCAAACCAATCAGGAAGGTATTCTGAAAACCGATAATTACCGGCGTACGACAACTACCCTGTCGCTCACTCCTTCTTTGTTGGACAATACGTTGAAAATTCATTTGAATGTCAATGCTTCGTTTAATAATAATACCATTGCCAATACGAATGCCATTGGCAGCGCAATTGCATTCGATCCAACACAACCGGTGATGAATGGTAGTAAGTATGGGGGATATTTTACATGGATGAGTTACGGAGCTCCTCTTATGGCAGCCACAAAAAACCCTGTTGCCCTTTTGAATCAGGTGCATCAAACAGATAAAACCACACGCATTGAAGGTAATCTGGGCGCTGATTACGCTTTGCCTTTTCTTCCCGGCTTGCATATTGAAGGTAACTACGCATACGGTTATTTCAGGGAGAATTATCAGGAAACCAATGATTCGGATGCCGCATGGTATCAAACGTACGCTCCAACAGGGACAGATCATATCACGCAGAGAAATCGTCAGTTCAACCTTCAGTTGGGTTATTCAAAATCGCTGGAAGCCATTGACGGGAAACTAAATGTATTCTTTGGCTATTCTCATATGTCTTATCGATCAACAAACGATTCATATTACACTATATATCCTGCTTCAACCTCTCCCAATGCAAATTTTTCGCAACAGATCGACGAATCACATTTTACTTCGTTTACGGGAGGAGTGGATTTCACCCTGAAAGATACCTACTCGCTTTCGGCTCATGTACAAAAACATCTGGACAGTCAATTCCCCACTCATTCAAAATCTGATTGGATGTCTTCAGGCAGCTTAGCCTGGAATATGAAACATGAATCCTTTTTGCAGCATGCTGACTGGCTTAGCGATTTACAATTACGATTGAGTTACAGCAATACATGGAGTCTGAATCCACTGAATGCTTCTGCTTTATATGATTTTGTTGTATCAAATTCCACTTCCGGTGGGTTGGTACGACCTTACAATTTTGATCCAAATGTCAATCCCGAAACTGTATTGACTTATGATGCCGGAGTGGGGTTTGGAATGCTCAATCAGCGTATAACCGGAGGTGTGAATGTATATCAGCGAACTACGAATAATATAATACTCTATGTTCCTATAAGCGGCGGTTATGGGTCAACTACATACCTGTATGCCAATGATGGTAAGCTAACCAACAAAGGGATAGAACTCCATTTGGGCATCAAGCCTATTGTTTCCAAACAAATGACGTGGACTCTCAACTATTCCTTCAGTTATAACCAAAACAGACGAACGGATGCGAAATATAGCTCGGCAGGACTCTTATATGGTGCTATTTACGGAGGAACAGGAAATTATATTTTGATCATCAAAAACAATTTTCCTGTCGGATCTTTTGATGCATACCAACAAATATATGATGCCAATCATAAACCTATTGAGGGAGATTATGCTACTAATGACAATCCAATGGGCTTTCATATTGAACATCAGATATATCCAACGATCCTGATGGGGTTATCATCCAACTTCACATATAAGAAGTGGTTTCTCAATTGCTCTTTGCATGCGAATATCGGGAATTACGTATATAACAATATAGATGCCAGTGGAGGTAATTTGAGTATATTATACAACAGTTCCGGATTTCTTGAGAATGCGTCGCGTAACGTATTGGTTACGCACTTCCGGACATATCAACCTTATTCCGATTATTACATACAAAACGCTTCATTTGTGAGTATGGACAATATTTCAGCCGGTTATACCTTCGATAAGCTGTTGGATACAAAGTTAGGTGCAACCCTGTATGTTGCCGTGCAAAATGCTTTTGTTATTACCGGTTACAAGGGACAGGATCCTGAGCAGGCGACAGGTATTGAGCAAGCTTCTTATCCGCGTGCAAGAACTTTTGTGGTAGGACTTTCTGTTGATTTATAAGCGTAAAACAGGCAGTTGTCTGTTGCTGTAAAGCGCGGGGCGCTATTGCATTTGCCGCATAGCGGGTTTTTGATCAGCATGTCAGGGATGCGCGATTCGAAGCTGCCTTTTTTGCAAAAGCATATGGTTAGAAAGGAAAGACGCCGGTTTAGTCCGGGCTTTATCTCACTCACTTTCCGATGCAATCTCTTCGCCTAGAATAGTAGCTGCCACAGCAACGCACCGGCTGCATGGACGGAGTGCATAATAATGAGCATTACGATCGGAAGGCGTGATTTTGTCCGGTTGGCGTTTTATTTTCAATAGATCGGCGCAAATGTAAGATCCCATCTCCTGTTGAAATCTTTTGGCTGTGCGTTGCACTGCTTCATAATTGGCAATCTTGGCTTTTTTGTTGCTGACATCCGTCGAGGGATAATGCAATCCCAACACCATAAACATTCCGCTTACTGCTCCGCACACTTCGCGCAATCTTCCCATACCGCCACCAAATGAGGTGGCGATGCTTGCGGCTGTTTCCATATCCAGTTTATAGACATCAGCATAGGCCATCAAAACAGCCTGGGAACAGGTATAGCCGCTTTCAAAAATCTCAACTGCGCGTGCAACCCGTGCAGGTATTTCATCTTTATTCATTTGTCAGATCCGGTTTTTGCCTGAATGGCTTTTACGAGAAAGTCGGGAGGAGGACAGGGCTTCCAGTTGTCGCGTCCCACGAAAGCGAGTTCGGTTTCTGCTTCATTAATCAGTTCATTCTTTTCGTTGAAAAGCTCATAAGTAAACCACATACGTACGCCTTTCAGTTTTTTCAGGGTGGTCTTTACGGTTAACAGCTCATCATACCGGGTAGGTTTGATAAATCGGAAGTGCATCGTAATCACAGGACACATGACTCCCTGTTTTTCTACGGAATCGTAAGAGACGCCGATATTTCTCAATAGTTCCCAGCGGGCTAATTCATAATATTTTACATAGTTGGCATGATGCATGGTTCCCATCTGGTCAGTGTCGGGATACGCTACCCGGAATTGATAGTTGTAGGTAATCATAATGGTTACTGTACTGTTTGTTTTGGTTTTGAATTTATAAATATTGAGTCAATGAGTTGAATAATTGCTTTTGCGTATTGAATAGATGTTTTTTAAAGGATGATAGAAAAAGAAATTCATGCTCCGATAGCAATGGCCTACTAATTACACCAAAATTCTTTTGATGTAATTAGTACAGGTTACCAGCGCTTTTTAAGCGTTTTCCTTTTCCGGTGCCGTTTCCTGATTTACGTCGCATGCCCATACCGGTGCCAAGATGGTATGAAGTTTCTTCTCCAGCTGTGTCACGATGACATGCTCCTAAATTGCGTCCTGTTTGTTTTCCCTTTCCTTCAGGACCTGTTCCGTTCATGTGAGGCATGGTGAGTTGTTTTATTGTGATTTAACGATACAAAGGTACAATTTATTTTGAGCATTTGTTCAAAACAAAAAGAAGAATGATCGTGAATTTTTTTGTTTGTAAGCTATAGGGTACTTCTTTCCTGAAAGGTCATAATAATAGAAGTAAATGGTAGATGGAAGGAATCTGGAATTTAGCAGTTAAAGAAGTTACGGAAGTTCAGAAGTTAGAGAATCTGGAAAATTAATTCAAAATTCCCATAACAGACTGGCTTTAGACATTAGACCTTCAACTTTCGACTCTTGATTCTGTCCTTCAATCCTTCAATCTTGAACAATATTGGGCATTAAAGATGTGTAGTGTATTTTGAGAATCTTTCAGGGGTGTATGAAATATGAGTTTCCTATATCCTTTGTAACAACAAAATTATTATCTTATGAAAACAACTGATTTTGCCAGAATCGTCGGCATTGTATTGATGCTGGTTTTGGGAAGCGGGCTGCAAGCGCCTGCTCAGAACGACGACAGTTTCTTTACGGTTAGCGGAGTTGTGAAAGATGGCCATAACAAAAAGAAACTGAATTATGTAATGGTGTCCGTTCCTGGAACTAATGTGGGAACAGTGACAAACTCAGAGGGGCAGTTTACTCTGAAAATTAAACATTCATTGCAGGCAAAAGAGATCGAATTTTCGCATCTTGGTTACCTGAATGCTCATTTCGAGGCTACGGATAATGTGGAAGGGGTAACTATTTTCATGGAGCCAACATCTAAATTGCTGACCGAGGTAACAGTAAGACCCGACAATGCACGCCGCTTAGTGGAGGAGGCGATTGACCGTATCGGCGATAACTATAGCAAGAAGCCTGATCTCTTTTCGGCATTCTACCGCGAAACTGTTCAGAAAGGACGTCGTTACATTCAGGTGGCTGAAGCTGTGATCAATGTGTATAAGACCGGTTATACCCAGGGAATTGATCGAGACAGGGTGCGTATCTTTAGAGGGAGGAAGCTATTGTCGCCGCAAAAGAACGACACCTTGGCTGTGAAGCTGATGGGTGGCCCTTATTTTGCTGTATTACTGGATGTGGTGAAAAATCCTGATATACTGCTGGATAAAGAGACGCTGGGAATGTATGACTTCACAATGGAAGAGCCGGTTTCGATCAATAACCGACTGCAATATGTGATCAGTTTCAAACCTCGTGTGACAATGCCTTATGCCCTCTATTACGGCTATTTCTACATTGACCGTGAAACGCTCGCATTTACCCAGATCTCTTTCAACCTTGACATGTCCGACCTGAACAAGGCTACGGAAGTAATGTTGGTAAAGAAACCTTTCGGACTGCATTTCAGGCCTTATGAGTTTTCGTTTCTGGTCACTTACAAACAGGATCAGGGAGTCAGTTACCTGAATTATATCCGTACGGAAGCTGTCTTTAAGTGCGACTGGAAGCGCCGACTCTTCTCAAGTAAATACACGGTGGTGTCGGAAATGGTGATGACCGACCGCGATGATAGAGACGTGAAACCGTTCCCGTTTAGGGAAGCATTTACCAAGAACGAGGCATTTAGTGACAAAGTAGGGGCTTTCTTCGATCCCGATTTTTGGGGAGCTTACAATATTATCGAACCCACTGAATCGCTCGAGAACGCCGTAAGCAAGCTGAAAAAAGCAGTTTTAAAGAACAGTGAGACAAAAAAATAGCTTATCTTTGAATGATTTTTGTTCTTTCTGAAACGAAATATTAGCTTTAATTGTAATACTTGTATGCTTGATGACCTGTTCCTGATAAAACGGATAAAAAATGACGACATAGAGGCCTTTGAAAAGCTGTTTCGGCTTTACTACGCGCCTCTGTGCCGTTATGCAGATTCTTTTATCAATGACATGCCGTCAGCGGAAGAACTGGTACAGGATCTTTTTTATTATGTCTGGAAAGAACGGGAGCAGGTATCCATAGGCATTTCCGCCAAAGCTTATCTATATAGGGCAACACGCAACAGAGCATTTCATTATCTGCACCACCAGCAGATCACAGAGAACTACCGGGATGCTTTGCTCGCAGTTGCTTCCGAAACAGATCCGGTAACACCCGAAAGCGAACTGGAATATAAAGAATTGGAACAACAGTTGTTTGAAGCTTTGCAACGATTACCCGAACGTCAGCGAAGAGTTTTTTGCATGAACCGGTTTGACGGAAAGACCTACAATGAAATTGCCCCTGAATTGTCTATTTCAGTAAAAACTGTGGAAGCTGACATGACCAAGGTCTTGACTATTCTCCGAAAAGAATTGAAACATTTTTCGAATCATAACGCCTATTTTAATCCGACATGATGACCTCATCAAAACATAAGAATCAGATTCCCGATACGGATGCTGCATGGCATCTTTTGCACGACCGTCTTCACAGGGATGGATTGCTCGAAGAACAGGCAGTTGTGGTGTCGTATGCCCGGCGCTATATTGCTTTGCGATGGGTTGCGGCTGCATTTATTGCCTTATGTATTGGCACGTTTTTTCTGATCTACCTGACGCACCGTTCCGGTTCAGTACCTTTGCTTGCTGTACAGAACGGAGAAACGGAAGGGGTTCTGGTGAAAACACTTGAAGATGGGTCAACGGTATATTTGGGAAAGAATGCGTTGCTTCATTATCCTTCCCACTTTGGAACCCAAAAACGGGAAGTTTCATTGACAGGGAATGCCGTGTTTGATATTGCCCGAAATCCTGCAAAGCCTTTTGTTATTGAGACACAAAATGTTCAGGTGGAGGTTCTTGGTACTGCGTTCAATCTGGATGCGGCTTCAAACGGACAGTTCCGTCTCACCGTGCTGAGAGGGAAGGTGAAAGTGAGCGACAGGAAGAATGGAGAAACGGTATTTGTTACGGCAGGAGAATGTGTGAATGAGCAAGGATCACGTTTCTACAAAACGTTTAACCAGGATCCCTTGTTGTTTAGTCGTTTTACATCCAACCTGCGATTCAAGGATGAGCCACTGGTCAATGTTATTCGGGTGATCAATCAGATTTCAAATCATCCTGTTGTGCTTGAAGATACGTCGATGCAGGATGAAAAACTCAATGTACATTTTTATAACAACAACGTGGAGTCGATGACACGTGTCATTTGCCTGGCATTGCACCTGCAACGGGAGTTCAGGCAGGATACGATTTTCCTACGTCAGTAATCAGACTGATGCCTTTGCGTTTTTAAGATTGGATGGCCATGAAATCCCTGACGGTTTTTTTGATGACGTTCTGTTTTTGTTTCCACCTTTGGGCGGCAGATAGGGCAGACCCTCTGGAACGCATCATTCATTTGCCTAAACAAAAGACTACCGTTTATAACTGGCTTAATGAGATCGGCGATATGGCCGGATATAACTTCATTTACGACAGTAAACTGGTTGCCAATGATCGTCCGGTGAAATTGCCGGCAGAGGATTGTTCCGTGCGGGATGCCGTTTATAAGGTGTTGGGTAGTACTGTTTTTTTACTGAAAGTAGTAGAAAAATATATCGTTATCGACAGGCCTGCTTCTCCCAAAGAATCAGTAACCGTCCCTGTACAGGAGAAAGATACATTGCAACCCATTGTAGTGAGCGGAGCAGTCTATGATAAACTGGATAATATGCCGGTTGCCGATTGTGCTGTTACTATTTATGGAACAGGAATTGGAACAGTGGCTAATAGCAACGGGCAGTTTATGCTGAAGATTCCCTATGACATGCGAAGGGAACAGTTGCGCATTTCGCATCTTGGTTATGAAACCCAGCAGCTTCCGATATTGTTATTTCATTCAAATCCGCGTAATATTTATCTTACCGAACGCATTATTCCCATGCAGGAAGTGATTGTGCGCATGGTGAACCCCCGCAAAATTGTGGACGAAGTGTTGCAATTTCGTGCCCAAAACTATCCGGTGAAACCTTATTACCTTACCACATTTTATCGCGAAGGCATCGAAAAACGTAAAACTTTACTTACGTTGACCGAATCTGTTTTTAAGGTTTACAAAACCTCTTGCTTGAATCCTCCTGCAAGTGATCAGATGAAGTTGCTGAAAATGCGCAAAATAACCAACGAATCGGTGCGGGATACTTTTCTCCTGAAAATGAAAGCCGGCCCTGACGCTACATTACTGTTGGATATCATTAAGAGCGTTCCCGATTTTTTGCAGATTGATGATGACAATCAGTTTAATTACAGCAAAATAGATATGACAGTGTATGATTCTCATCTGGCTCATGTGGTGGCATTTGAGCAAAAAGAGAATGAAGATGAACCGCTATATACCGGCAAATTATATATTGATGCTCAGAATGCTGCTCTCCTTCATGCAGAGTTTGAAATTAATCCCAAATATATCAACAAAGCAGAATATCTGTTTATCGCTCATCGTGGACGGAATGTCAGGATTCATCCGCAACAGGTGATTTATAATGTTTCCTACAAGGAACTGAACGGAAAGTATTATATCAACTACATACGGGGCGATTTGTATTTTAAAATGAAGACTAAACACCAGCTTTTCTATAGTCCATTCCATATTTTTCTGGAGATGGCAACATGTTCTATCGATACGCTTAATGCTAAGCCATTTCCCCGAAGCGAACGCCTGAAAACTACCAATATCTTTTCGGATACCGATTTTCAATACGATGCCGGATTCTGGGGTAATTTCAATATTATCCTGCCTAATGAACAGCTAAATGAAGCTATTTCTAAAATTGCAGCCAAGGTAGAAGAGGCAGATGAGGGAACAATCAAATAAAAGAATGGCCGAGTAACAGGATAACTGAATAACAGAACAGCAAGAAGTTAAAGAAGTCGTATGCAATTGACAATGAGAATCAATATACACGCTTAGCTGTTAATGGTTAAAGGTTAAAGAACTCCTGCCTTTAGGCCTTAGGCAGCTGTTTACCCTTCAATCTTTTCTATTCTTAAGAAAGAAAATCTACAGGCACTACTATTTTAATCGTTCCATTTAATTTTCAGATTAATATTTTCAACAATCTGAAACGCTATCTATGGCTGTTGTCTTCTTAATTCCTGTTTTCCCATTAACTTCGCACCTTCTTCATTTTTTTATGTTACTTAGCAAGAGTTCTTTGATAAACAGAACAGGATTCCCGGGATATTACATATGCCTTCAGCAAAACGGTATCATTACGCTACCAGGGAGTATCGTTTCTTTGATAATGCAGGAAAGAAGGCAAACCGCAGGAAGATGTCTTGTACCTTATGAAATTCGCTGATCACAGAAGGAATATGCATGATTCCTTGTAGATTCGGCGGAAAATAAAAGCAATTTGCTCTGTTTCCTGTGAAATCCGCGGAAAGCATATGTAATTCGATCTGTTCCATATACTATCGGCGAAAAGCACAAGGAATACATATTGTTCCTTATAGAATCGGCGGATAGCATAAAGAATATATCTTATTCCATATAGAATCCGCGGAAAGCATATGTAATTCGATCTGTTCCATATACTATCGGCGAAAAGCATAAGGAATACATATTATTCCTTATAGAATCGGCGGATAGCATAAAGAATATATCTTATTCCATATAGAATCCGCGAAAAGCATATGTAATTCGATCTATCCCATATACTATCGGCGAAAAGCACATGGAATACATATTATTCCTTATAGAATCGGCGGATAGCATAAAGAACAGACATTATTCCATATAGAATCCGCGGAAAGCATATGTAATTCGATCTATTCCATATACTATCGGCGGAAAGAAGAAGGAATCCATCCTGTACAACATTATACAGACAATATGCAGGTTATATTTTGAAAGATAGTACATAGCTAAAACAAGGACAGCGTTTCTATATATCCATTATTATTCATCTAAATCTCAATGCGTATGAAAAAAGTAAGAGCTCTTTTTGATTTTGTCAAATTTCCTGTTCCGGTAAAGATTGCATTTTACAACAACGTGGTTGAAAAACTCACCGGAAATACCAAGTTCCCGGAACCTGATGTTCTCCTCGCTGAAGCCAAAACAAAGGTGGATAAGTTAAATACTACCTACCTGGCATCCAAAGACGGGAGTCATACGGCAGTCTCGGCCATGCATGACGCAGAAAAAGAGGTCGATTATGATTTCCGCATTTTGGTTGCTTATGTGAACCGGATTGCCGATGGGGATGAAACAGCGATTTTAAGTGCTGGTTTCCATACGCTCAAACAACCATCTTCCGTACAAAAGCTGCCTTTATCGGTCAGGAACGGGGAAACTTCAGGAAGTGTGGTTCTGGTAGCCAAGGCAGTTAACACCGCCCGTGCCTACATCTGGCAGATGGCGAAAGACAAACTACCCGAAATGGAGAGCGGATGGGATATCATAGGGCATAGCACCCAGACTAATTTCAAGATGTCAGACCTGGAAATTACCGGTTGGTATTATTTCAGGGTAGCTGCCATCACTCCCAGTGGAACCACCGGCTATACTCCTGCCGTAATGAAAGTGGTGGTGTAAAGAACGTTCTTCTTACTGATTGGATGACCCAAAGTCATCCGGTCAGTTTGCTTAAAGCCTTTTGTTTATTTTCTTCCTTTTTTTTACCCCTCAAAATAGCCTACTACACTACAAAAGAAGCAGACTTAAGGTATAAAAGCTATTATTTTTGACATAAACCACTGTTATTTAGTTGTCTGTGTAATGCTAATATTCTTAAAACTAAGGTCTTTTCTTGTTGCAATTTGGTAGCATTCCGATTTTTTTTATATTACTTTGAATGGAGCAATGAAATAAATTGTTGATGTAATGAAGAAAACATTCCTTCATGACACCAAACAGAAGAATTGATTTCCTATTGCTCTTTCCTACACTGCTCACCCGATATAAAAGATAGAAAAAGAGCCATATACAGCGCATGGATCCATCTGAATTATTGAAATTGGGAATGGAATAGATGCTTCCTAAGATAAACGACAAAAAAGCAGAGAATTGCTCTTTTTATGCCGAAAAAACAGCCTGTTTTGTATTAAAACCTTCCTTTTTATCGTGTTGTCAAGTTTTATTTAAAACGGGCATTTGCAGAGTCTTGATAATTAAAGAGATACAATGGTTAAAATACGTAATGTCAAGTTCGTGTTTGTGGGAATATCGTATTTCCTATTTCTCTTTTGTGTAACTTTAGCAAGAGCAAGGAATAAATTGCAAGAGAAATATTTCATTAGGGTATAAAAATAAAGATTTGTATCAATAGAGAGTTCATCATGATCTATGCCAACATTAAATATCAAAAGGCGTTCTATAAACGAGCATGTTGACAACAATGAATCGATTCATGCAAGAACCAAATATATACATGTTGTATGTCTATGGCAAGAAACACCAACTTTGATATTCAGGAAAGCGATCATTTTTAGCAAGAAGTTTTAAGTGATCGATTTGAGGATAAAGTATTTAATTGTTTTATATTCCCATATTATGCATAATCCATTGACCAATCATTCCTGCAGGCGCTGTTTGCTACTGCTCTTTGTATTCAATAGCCTGGTGATCTGGAGTCAGGTGGAGTTGCGGGGCAAAGTCGTAACCCCAAACCACCAGGGCGTCGATTTCGCAGAGATCGACCTGTTGAAAGACAGCACCTTTGTCAAACAGGCCCTGTCCGATACCGATGGAACCTTCACGATAGCCATTAAAAAAGGACGATATGACCTGCAGGTCAGGCAATGGGGAAAGCTATTAAAAGATACCACACTACTATTGGAGCACAATATCAACCTAGGCGACATCTTCATAGACCCCACCCAAATGCTGCACGAAGTGATAGTAGAAGGTCACCAAAACCTGTTTGAACGCAAGCCTGACCGGCTGGTCTTCAATGTCGCCAATTCCATCATCAGCACAGGCGGCGACGCCCTGGACGCTTTACGCGTCACGCCCATGCTGCAAGTGACAGACGACCAGATCAGCATGATAGCCAAAAGTAACCTGATGGTTATGGTAGACGACCGCGTTATCCCCCTCAGCGGCCAAGACCTGATCAGCTACCTGAAAACCATCCCTTCATCCAGCATCAAAAGCATAGAAGTCATCACGACCCCGCCGGCCAAATACGAAGCAGAAGGCAACAGCGGGATCATCAACATTGTGCTGAAGAAAAACCGGACGGATTCCTGGAACCTTAATCTGCGGGGCACCTATACACAAGCTACCTATTCAAACGGCAATGCCGGGGCTGACTTTAACTACAAGAAGGGGAGGATGTCCATGTACGCTAATGTTACAATTGGAGATGGGATTTTTTTTCACCAGATAAACAACAAAATCTATTATCCTACTGAAATATGGGCGATTACAATGCCCTATCATGACATTGTCAAATATGCGAATGCAGACATGGGAATTAATTATAGAATGAGCAATCGATGGGAAATCGGGGCCATGTATTTCGGAACACTTTCGACAGATCATTTTAACAACAACGCTATCATGACTACGGTTTATAATAATACGGATAATTCGATAAAAGAATTTATGCCTGCCATAATAAACAAAGATAACCCAAGCAGCCTCCATGCTGTGAATCTGAACAGTACGATCAAACTCGATACGCTGGGAAAGAAAATAACGGTTGACATGGATTATTTTATCAACCACAGCCGTGATTCCATCAGCAATTGGGGAAACAGCCTCTATCCGGACCAAAGTATGATCCCCGGTTCCTATTATGCCAATATGAACCGGAATAAAGGGAACGTAATTAACTATTCGGCCAAGATCGATGTGACGTTACCCTATTCATGGGCCAGCCTTGACTTTGGCGGAGAAGCATCCTTTACCAACAACAATAACGACTATATTTTTTACGACAACACGACAGGACAGCCGGTGGTGGACAACACCCAAACCAATACCTTCCGCTATCGGGAGAACATCCAGGCAGCCTATCTGTCAGCCAGCAAGAAGCTCTCTAAGGCATTGAGCGCCCAGGCCGGACTACGGCTGGAAAACACGGAGACCCAGGGCTATTCCCAAACGTTAAACCAGACAAACAACCATAATTACCTCAAGCTGTTCCCCACCTGCTACCTGACCTACCAACTGGGTGGTGACAAATCTATCGCATTAAGTTACAGCCGCAGGATTAGCCGGCCTTCCTATAATGCCCTGAATCCTTTCAGGTTTTATATCAATTCCTATGATTATGCCGAGGGAAATCCCTTCCTGCTTCCTTCTTTTTCCAATAATGTAGACCTGTCGGTCACGACGGATCATTTCGTGCATGATTTTTGGTATAGCAATTTCACAGGAGATATAACCCAATTCCCTTTTATTGATCCTACCACCCAAGTGATACGTTATTATCCGGAGAATTGCATTAATTACTACAGCACAGGTGTTTCCGAATCCTTCACGTATAATAAATTATGGTGGTGGAACTCGTA
Organism: Microbacter margulisiae; assembly: GCF_014192515.1. Classification (NCBI taxonomy): domain Bacteria; kingdom Pseudomonadati; phylum Bacteroidota; class Bacteroidia; order Bacteroidales; family Porphyromonadaceae; genus Microbacter; species Microbacter margulisiae. Next base: position 2,100,025 of record NZ_JACHYB010000001.1, on the reverse strand, counting down.
CAACAATGCCGTCTGTTATTATATCCGGAAGAGGGCGACGATACCCGAGGCCACTATGCCATTGCTCCACAAGGTAAGCGGAAACTTCACTACCAATAACGATTTTATACTCAATAAAAAAAGAACCCTGATGCTCAATCTCGGTTTCTATTATGAATTCCCTTATTTAGAGGCTTACGATAACGTGGACGCCACCTGGTATGCCTATGCAGGGATTAAGATGCTTCTATTAAAGGAGAAACTGACTCTGTCATTAACGGCAAACGATATATTCAGGACAGATTATATAAAAACTACTATCATCTCAAATAATCTCCAATGTGTGTATGACCATTATAATGATACGCAGTATTTACGTTTGGCGGTAAGCTACAGATTCGGGAATAAGCTTGTCCGGGTAGAAAAGCGTAATGTAAGCAATGAAGATGAACGGGAAAGAGCAAGATAACATTGCTTAGAGAGCACGATAAAGATCATATAATCATTAATTTTTTATTTATGACCCCATTAACCAATCATTCCTGCAAGCGCTGTTTGCTACTGCTCTTCGTATTCAATAGCCTGATGATCTGGAGCCAGGTTGAGTTACGGGGCAAAGTCGTAACTACCCATCACCAGGGCGTCGATTTCGCAGAGATCGACCTGTTGAAAGACAGCACCTTTGTCAAACAGGCCCTGTCCGATACCGATGGAACCTTCACGATAGCCATTAAAAAAGGACGATATGACCTGCAGGTCAGGCAATGGGGAAAGCTATTGAAAGACACCACGCTACTATTGGAGCACAATGTCAATATAGGCGACATCTTCATAGATCCCACCCAAATGCTGCACGAAGTCGTAGTAGAAGGTCACCAAAACCTGTTTGAACGTAAGCCTGACCGACTGGTCTTCAATGTCGCCAATTCCATCATCAGCACAGGCGGCGACGCCCTGGACGCTTTACGCGTCACGCCCATGCTGCAAGTGACAGACGACCAGATCAGCATGATAGCCAAAAGTAACCTGATGGTTATGGTAGACGACCGCGTTATCCCCCTCAGCGGCCAAGACCTGATCAGCTACCTGAAAACCATCCCTTCATCCAGCATCAAAAGCATAGAAGTCATCACGACCCCGCCGGCCAAATACGAAGCAGAAGGCAACAGCGGGATCATCAACATTGTGCTGAAGAAAAACCGGACGGATTCCTGGAACCTTAATTTACAGGGAGCTTACACTCAGGCTACTTACCCGGCTGGCAATATCGGAGCTGACTTTAACTATAAGAAGGGTAAGCTGTCCCTCTATTCAAATGTTACAACAGGCTTAGGAAAAGGAGTTGACAAAATGAAAAATATCATTTACTATCCCAATGAGACATGGGTGTTAACAGCACCTCTTAAAGGAAGCTATAAGTATGTTGGTGAAGACATCGGCATTGATTATGCTATGACAAAAATGTGGACAATAGGAGCAGACTATTTTGGCCATATCTCTACCAATCCACTTATGAAGAACAATGTTTTAACGACTGTTTATAATCCTGATAATACGATAGATGAATTGATGAATAGTACACGAAGCAGATATGGTACCCATAATTTAAATGCAATAAATGTTCATAGTATACATCGTCTGGATACATTAGGCAAAAAGATATCCTTTGATTTTGATTACTTTGTATATAATAGTACTGATTCAATGAGTAATATCGGAAATAGCAGTTATGCAAACCAAGCTATAATCCCTGATTCCTATTACGCCATAATGAACCGGAATAAAGGGAACGTAATCAACTATTCGGCTAAGATCGATGTGACGTTACCCTATTCATGGATTAACCTTGATTTTGGCGGAGAGGCATCCTTTACCAATAACAATAACGACTATATTTTTTATGACAATACGACAGGACAGCCGGTGGTGGATAACACCCAGACCAATACCTTCCACTATCGGGAGAACATTCAGGCAGCCTATCTGTCAGCCAGCAAAAAGCTCTCTAAGGTATTGAACGCCCAGGCCGGGTTACGGCTTGAAAACACAGAGACCCAGGGCTATTCCCAAACGCTGAACCAGACAAACAACCATAACTACCTCAAGCTGTTCCCCACCTGCTACCTGACCTACCAACTGGACGGTGACAAGTCTATTGCATTAAGTTACAGCCGCAGAATTAATCGACCAGATTATTATCTTTTGAATCCCTACAAGTCATATTTCAGTGCATATGATTATAGTGAGGGAAATCCTTTTCTGCTCCCTTCGTTTTCCAACAATGTAGACCTGTCGGTCACAACGGATCATTTCGTGCATGACTTGTGGTACAGCAGTTTCGCAGGGGACATCTACACATTCCCTTTTGTTGATCCAACCACCCAAATGATACGTAACTACCCCGTAAATTGTATTAATTACTACAGTACGGGTATTTCCGAGTCCTTCACATTTAATAAGTTATGGTGGTGGAACTCGTACAACAATGCCGTCTGTTATTATATCCGGAAGAGGGCGACGATACCCGAGGCCATGCCATTACTCCACAAGGTGAGCGGAAATTTTACCACCAACAACGATTTCATACTGAATTCGTCTTGACTTTTACAAGCTTTAAATACTAAAAAAAGGGAAGAGCCGTTTTATGAAAAGCAAAACTATAAAACACCACTCTTCCCCATGTACTTAGTACTCGACAAAGATACAATAAATAAAGAAATAGTGCCATTCATCCCTGTACCCAAGAGAGGGTTCAGGACAAAGTGTGATATCGCCGAGATTGTTAACTGCATATTGTACAAATTAAAAACAGGTTGTCAATGGCATATGTTGCCCGTTAAAAGTTTATTTTCTAATGTCGTATTGCATTATAAGACTGTTTTCGGTTATTTTCGTACATGGTGTAAATCAGGAGTGTTACAACAAATCTGGTTTGGTTTATTGAATAAATACAGAGCCTCATTGGACATGTCCAGTGTTGATTTGGATGGCAGCCATACCCCCGCATTACGTGGAGGAGAACAGGTTGCTTATCAGGGTCGGAAGAAAAGGAAGACTACCAATGCTCTTTATCTTACAGACAGACAAGGTATCCCATTGGCCATATCAGACCCGATAGAAGGGAATCACAATGATTTACATCAAATTAAAGAACGTTTTACCGACATTATTGATTCGCTGAATAACTCCGATATAAGAGTTGATGGTCTTTTTCTTAATGCCGATGCAGGTTTTGACTCTGCGGAGTTCAGAGAATTCTGTTCTTCCCATGAAATAATACCCAACATCGCTATTAACTGGCGTAACGCAGCACATACGGATGATATATTCTTCGATGAATTGCTCTATCAGCAACGCTATTGCATAGAAAGAACCAATGCATGGATGGATAGTTTCAGATCTCTATTGAACAGATTTGATGTTACTTGCTCCAGTTGGCAAAGCTTTAACCTTATCGCTTTTATCGTGATACTACTTAAGAAAATTACTAAACAGAAAAAGTCAAGATGACTTCACTAAATAAAAAAAGGAATATAATATTCAACCTGGGTTTTTACTATGAATTTCCTCACATTGACGGATATAATACGATACAAGCTACTTATTATGTATATTCCGGCATTAAGATGCTTTTGTTAAAGGAAAAATTAATTCTGTCATTAACAGCAAACGATCTGTTCAGGACAGATCATGCAAAATCTACTGTTCTCTCAAATAATATTAGATATACATTTGATAATTATGGTGATACGCAGTATTTACGTCTGGCGGTAAGCTACAGATTTGGGAATAAGCTTGTCCGGGTAGAAAAGCGTAATGTAAGCAATGAAGATGAACGGGAAAGAGTAAGATAAGATGGTAGGAAGAAGATTTGCTTCATCATCAAAGCCTTGCTGTCATGCTATAGTGTTGGTAGATTAAATCTGACAACCAGTTTGTTGGGAAATGAAGGATTAAATAAATGTAATTAAATACGTATGTGTAATATTAATACGAAAGTTTCGTATGTTTGCGTCAAGATCATAATGCTTGTTATTATGGTTACGTTTAATTCAATCTCTCTTTAAATTATTTACTTATGAAACATTTAATTATCAGTGCATTTGTATTGGCAACCACCATGCATATGCAAGCTCAGATCGTAAAAGAATTACGTGTGAATACTGCTGGTATTATCCATACAGTCAAAATTAACGACGTTGCCGCCGTCTGTTTTTTAGCGGGCAGCACCTACAAGGTGGAAATTGAAACAGAAAAAGCAAATCAGCCCAATGTTACAGTTACAGAAACCAACCATCAGCTTACGATAGACGCGATCCACAAACAAAACTCCAAGCGCTGCATAGCCTATATTACGATACCCAATAAACCGGTAACCATCATAGCCAGGAACGTAGCCAGTTGTTATACAAGTCCAAACAGCATCCTTGAACTCGATAACTTACAGTTTGACGCCCGATCGGTAGCCAGTATCAAAATGAATCTTATATCTAATGTTTTTAACTGCACGTTCAATGCCGTTGCCTATGCAGAGATGACAGGCTCTGCCAACCGGTGCAAATTTGATTTCACCTCCACCACGGATATAAAAATGGGGAAATTTAAGATCAAGGATCTGGATTTAACGGCCCACAGTGGTATTTCTATGAGTCTTTATGTAAGCAGGCAATTGAAGTCCGATGTAAATAATGTTATGCATTTTGACCTTGCAGGACATCCTCTTATTGTCAAAGAGTAACTTTCTAGTCCCATACAGTCATGTTGATTGATATAAAGCAGGCATTAGTTCTTTATGCAAAGCGATGGGAACAGGGCGGCGTGATGCCGCTCTTTCCCTTTTTCAAGACAATTCTTTGAAAAGCAATATTTTGTCTTCTCTCTTCTATGATGTACATTTGTGCATCAAAACTAAAAGAGTATGAAACACATCTTCTTTTTCTTCGTCCTGTTACTGTCAACACTGACCGTTCAGGCACAGTTTAGCAAATACTTCGAAAACAAAACCTTACGCATGGATTATTATCATAGTGGTAACGATACGAGCGAATGTTACACCTTTGATGAATTGATCCAGGAACCATACTGGGGCGGATCGCATGTCAATCTGGTCGATACCATGAACTATGGCGATTATTATGTCAAGGTGTTTAATGTCAGCAATGATTCGCTACTTTATTCAAGGGGTTATTCCACGCTTTTTCGTGAGTGGCAGACAACATCTGAAGCAAAAAAGATCAGCCGGACTTTCTCCGAGACGGTGGTGATGCCTTACCCTAAGGAAGATGTGCGCATTGAGCTCTACAGTCGCGACTGGAACGGCATTTTTCATAAAAAGTTTACCTATGTTGTCGATACGGGCAATTATTTTATCAAGCACGACCGCCGTCTGGTCTATCCGTCGTTTGATGTACAGGTGAAGGGTGATCCGGCCCATAAGGTGGATGTGGTGATTTTACCCGAAGGATATACAAAAGCGCAGATGGGTGAATTCATCAATGATTGCCGCAAATTTGTCAAAGATTTTTTCACGGTGGCTCCTTATACAACGAATGAGGATAAGTTTAATTTTCGTGCGATACTGGCTCCCTCGCAACAATCGGGCTCCGATATTCCGGCTCAAGGCGTTTGGGTAAATACCATTTTGAATACCAGTTATTATACGTTCGATAGCGAACGCTATTTGATGACCATGGATGATAAAAGTGTCCGCGATCTTGCTGCGAATGCTCCCTATGATCAGATTTACATTCTGGTCAACAGTCCGAAATATGGAGGAGGGGCTATTTACAACGACTATAGTGTAGCGGTGAATAGCAATAAGAAATCGGCTAAAATCCTGATTCATGAATTCGGGCATGGCTTTGCCGGGCTTGCCGACGAATATTATAATGACACCACAACCTACGGCGCATTTTATAACCTGAGTATTGAACCGTGGGAACCGAATATCACTACGTTGAAACACTTCAACCGGAAATGGGAACATCTGGTGAAACCCGGGACTCCAATTCCCACGCCGGCTACAAAAGCTTACATCAACACGGTTGGCGCTTTTCAGGGAGCCGGATATGAACCCAGGGGAATGTATCGTGCGTCGCAAGATTGCCTGATGAAGACATTCAATGGCGATACGTTTTGCCCTGCTTGTCAGGAAGCAATCCAAAAAATGATTGATTTCTGTACCAAATAATGCCAGATTATAAACTTCAGGATTCCCGTTTTAGCACTAAAGCAGTTCGCGATGGGAGATAAACCTTAAGCCATTCCTTGTTTTGGTCTTTGTAAAGAGGGTCGAATTGGGTGAGGTGAGGGATGGTTTCGTCTACCAGTTCAAATCCCCCGAAACGTTTTGCATCACTGTTGAGCACCACCAAGTAGCGTCCAGGTGTGGTTAATATTCCGTATCCGGTAAAGGAACGGACAGGATTGAAGTTGTAGATAAATACTAAATTATTGCGTTGATATGCCAGTACTTGGTCGTCGCTCTTATCCCACAATAAAGAGATATTACCTAAATTAAACTGAGGTGTTTGTCTTATGAGATGAATCATGGCTTGGTCGAAATCGTTCAGGCAATGGTAGAATAACCTTTTATTGTCGAGCAATCCCCATTGTCGGCGGGCAAATTTGTATGACCATCCATTCCCAGCACGCGGAAAGTCAATCCATTCCGGATGCCCGAATTCATTCCCCATAAAGTTGAGGTAAGCGCCATTCATGGTAGTTGCCGTGATGAGCCGTATCATTTTGTGCAGAGCAATGCCTCTGTTTACAGTTAGCGTAGCGTCGCCGATCTGCATATGCCAGTACATGTCGGAATCGATCAATCTGAAGATGATGGTCTTGTCTCCAACCAAAGCCTGATCGTGGCTTTCGGCATAGCTTACCGTCTTTTCGTTAATCCGTCGGTTGGTCAATTCCCAGAATATTTCTCCCGGACTCCACTCTTCGTCACGTTTTTCTTTGATCAGTTTAATCCAGAAATCAGGAATTCCCATCGCCATGCGGTAGTCGAATCCCATACCACCGTGTTCAAACGATGTCGAAAGCTCTGGTAATCCGCTCATTTCTTCTGCAATGGTGATGGCACTGGGATTAACCTGATGGATGACTTTGTTGGCTAAAGTGAGATAGCAAATAGCGTTGTCATCCTGATGACCATTGTAATAGTCATTATAGTTTGTAAAGGATTCTCCAAGTCCGTGACTGTAATAGAGCATGGATGTAACACCGTCGAAACGGAATCCGTCGAAATGATATTCATCAAGCCAGTATTTGCAGTTGGAAAGCAAAAAATGAAGCACTTCATTTTTGCCGTAATCAAAACATAATGAATCCCAGGCTGGATGTTCACGTTTACTACCGGAGTAGAAGTAAAGATCGGGAGTCCCGTCAAACAAAGCTAATCCTTCTACTTCATTCTTAACAGCATGTGAATGAACGATGTCCATAATTACAGCTATGCCTGCTTGGTGAGCCTCGTCGATAAGTTGTTTAAGCTCGTCTGGAGTGCCAAAACGTGAAGAGGAGGCAAAAAAGCTCGATACATGGTACCCGAACGATCCATAGTAAGGATGCTCCTGAATAGCCATGATTTGTAGGCAATTGTATCCCAATGATATTACGCGGGGCAATATCTTTTCCCGGAAATCGTTGTACGTAGCAATCGATTCTGATTCTCCCGACATGCCTATATGACATTCGTAAATCAATAATGGATCGAGAGTTGGTTTGAACTGGATATGCTTAAATTCATAAGGCTCGGCGGGTTCCCACACCTGAGCGCTGAAAATCTTGGTATGTTCATCCTGAATTACACGTCGTGCCCATGCAGGCACCCGTTCTCCCGAACCGCCATCCCAATGTATCATCAATTTGTACAGTTGCCCGTGATGAATGGCTTCTAATGGGAGGTTGATTTCCCAGATACCATGTTCGCGAGGTTCCAGCTTAAATTCATGATGTTGTTGCCAGTTATTGAAATCCCCGATGAGGTAAATAGCAGTAGCGTGAGGCGCCCATTCACGGAAAATCCAACCGGAAGGAGTGTGATGCAATCCGAAATAAAGATATCCGGAAGCAAAATCAGCCAGGGAAGTTTTCCCTCCTGTAAGTTCCTGCTCTTTATCGATAGCCTGTTGATGCCGGCCTTCAATAGCTTTTTCAAATGGTTGAAGCCAAGGGTCTTGTTGTATAATCGTGAGTGGAGGCATAAGTGCTTAAGTTAAGTTCTCGTCAGCATGCAAGCAATACAAGGCTGTTAAAGTTCAACGCGTACCTTGACAATAAGTTTCTTCAGTGTGCCCTTGGTAATGCCCGGTGCATGTCCATCCTGAGGAAAGAAGATTGCATATTGTCCCGGCTTCAATGTCACGTATGTGGTAGGTCTATCCTCAAAAAAAGCAATATCCTTTGTTGTATCATATGCCTGGGACACATGAGAGCATTCTGTTTCAGCAATCCATCCGATAGTTTCAGGTGCTGAGAGCGGCATTTGAATATCGATATATTTTTGATGTGTTTCGGTGCGTGCGGCCTGCATTTCTTTTCCTTCCATTTCAGCTACTGAAATGAATAAATTTTCTCCGTCAAGCACTATTTTGCCTACGGGGGCATCACTTAAATCATGTTGTTTGAGATAATCAAAAGCTTGTTTGAAGCGTGGATGTAATATTTCGTAAAGCGAAGTATCTGCCAATGTAGCGACGATCATAATGTGAAAAATATAAGCGGTTTCTTTATGTCATTTATTGTCACAAAAATAACCCTTTAAGCTTATTTCTGCAATAGTAAATGATAAAATCGTGGCATTATTTTTCTTTAATAGCCATTTTGACTGACAGATTGAAAGAAAAATGAGATTTTTGCCTACATAAAAAAGGCAATATTAAAGTCGTTTTTAAAGACAGACTCCCATTTTTGACAAGGTGATATTCCAAAAAAACTCCTTTTCTTCTGTAAGGCTTATCGATTGTGGAGCTCATCAATCGTAAAATTGATAAATTGGTTCAATTTTACGGAATGTTGAAAGAGTGCAAGTAGCTCTGGAATTATATCCTTTTTTTCGTAGAATGTATCCGCTAACGGATGGCTAAAGGTGTAATGTTTGTATTTAAGCCAATCAGCACCCGGCACATCGGAAGGAAATCCCTGCGGCACTTTCTTTAATTTCTCTTCTTCGAATTGATTTGGAAAATATTGCATTATATTTCCGGTAATCTCCTCCCATTCGTCCATGTTTTCCAATATTGCCTGACGAATGGCTTTCAGGATATCTTTGTCCGGGCAATAAATGCCATTGCTTATGAAACATCCATCAGGTTCCATGTGCAGATAATACCCCGCACGTTCGCTTTTTCTTCCACCCGCGGCAGCCATGTAAGCTCCAAAATGGGTTTTATAGGGTGTTTTATCAGGAGAGAACCGAATGTCGCGATAGATGCGGAAAACGCAATTTTTGGCGTCAACTCCTTTCATTTCAGGATCGAATAAAGCGATACCGTCGATGATCTGTTGTGTGAACCGGAGAAATTCCCGTTGCAGACCGGAGACATGTTCTTTGTTGGCTGTAAACCATTCCCTATTGTTGTTTTCCTGTAATTCCCGTAAAAAAGGGATAATTGCTGATATAGACATATGTAGAAATATTTTTGTATGAATTGTTGAATAAATGCCTGCTTACAAAATTAGCACTATTGTGCCACTAATGATCAGCAAAGCTCCCAACGCAATCTTCCAGGTAATCACCTCTTTTAAAAAAACAGCAGAGAGGAGAAGAGTAATGGCTACGCTCATTTTATCGACAGGGGCCACTTGTGACACTTTTCCCATTTGGAGCGCTTTGAGATAGAACATCCATGAGAGCCCGGTTGCAAAGCCTGACAACCCTAAAAAAATCCAGTTCGACTTATTTAACTGGGTAATCCCAATGTTTTCTCCACGTGCGAACACAATTCCCCAAGCGATGAACAGAATGAAAACTGTCCGGATTGCCGTAGCTAAATTGGAATTAATCCCCCGGATGCCAAGTTTTGCCAGGATTGCAGTTAATGCTGCAAATGTGGCGGCCAGTAATGCGAAAAACCACCACGTATTGAGCCATTTCATTTTTTGTGAGTTGTTTGAAAGAACCGTCGTTTCCTTGACAAAGGTAAAAAAAAGCCCTTACACATGGAAGGGCTTTTGGAAAATTCTGGGGAGCAAAACATTAGATTTTAACCGTTAGTCCCACTTTAATCCAACGTCTGGGCTGGGGTAGATTGCCATAGTCGAAATATGTCGTGTTGAACAGATTGTCGGCTTCTGCAGATATCTGGTAACCAGGTCTCTCCCACATCAGCTTCAAATCGCACAACCAATACGGATTGAACGGTGTTTCCTGGTTTGTTGTAGCGTCAAGATATGTCCCGGCACGGTCATGATAGCTTAGCTGCCAGGCAGCTTCCAATGATTTCCAGATAGGGTTGACGAGTCGTATCCGTAATTCATTCCTTAAATAATCCGTTGCGTAGAGAGAGACATAATTACTGCTGCTCTTGGTTACATCGAGATAGGTGTAGTCGACATGAATTGTCTTCACCCACGGGAGCTGAGGACGATAGTCAATTGCCAATTCGGTACCCATTGATTGAACATTGGTCAGATTTTGGCTGTGCCATACGGTCTCTGAAGGCAAACGAACCCAGTCAATGATGCGATGTCCGTCACGCTGGAAGAATGCTGCGCGGATAGTCCAGTTACGGGGTGTCCAAAGCAAGTGTACGTCGGTATTGAACGCTTCTTCGGGTTTGAGTTGCGCATTCCCTATCTGAGTGGGGCTGGTATAGTAAAGATCTGTAAATGTTGGTAACCGGTAGGAATTATGCAACCAGAATCCCAATGTTATATTTTGGGTGAAAGCATAATCGACATTTCCTCCGGCATAAACATGAAACCCGAAATCATTGTTCCCGCTGCCGAGGATACCGGCACCAAGCGTCCATTTGTTAATGTTTTTCACCTGCTTTAATGAGAAAGAGGCATATTGACGCAATGCGCCCCGAGTAAACACATCTTTTCCGCTGTAAGGGTCGTATACGGGATGAGGCAGCGGATTGCCAAGGGCATTGCTGAAAATATGTTCCGAGCGTAAATCTCCTGCTAATGTTGTGGTTCCGGCTATCCATGAATAAGAAGCCTGAAGGGATGCTCCGAAAATATCAGTCAAATGATAATTTGGTCCGATGAACAAAAGAGTATCCTGATCCGGATACCGGAACAAGGTAAACATGTCATGGTGCCGGCGATAGTAGGCATTGGCAGAAAGGAGCCAATGTTGCCATTGTTTTTTATATTGCAAAGAAGCTATCAGTGTCCGGGTTTGTTCATATTGATCGGGAAAACTTGGAGAGTAGAAGCTGTTGGCTCCAAAGTCTTTGCTTTGTGCTCCGAGCTGCATCATCCATTGTCCCGAATGTTGTGTGAGATACCGGATATTGGAATAGGCATTGAATATTCTGAAGTCGGTATTTGGTGCATAGCCACTGCTTTGTGTTCCATTGATTCCTGCAGCGATGCGCCATTTGCCACTGTTCACAAAGCCATATGCATCAGTCTGTTGGTAGTTGTGAGCTCCTGTTGAAAGGTGGGCAAACAAGGAGGTTGGAAAAACCTGCCGGGTTATAATATCGATTGCACCGCTGAAAGATATGGAACCAGCCGTCCAGGCGCCCGGGCCATAAAGAATTTCGATGCGTTCGATGAGATGAATGTCGATAGGAATGTCTAAATCGAAGTGTCCTGTTTGGGGATCGGTGAGATTTACACCATTGAGAAGAACGGCGGTTTGATCGAAAGTGCCACCGCGAAGGCTTATATCCGCCTGTACATTATCCGTTCCGCGGGTTCGCAAGTCTATGCCTTGCACATAATTCAATAATCCTTGCAGATCTTGTACTGCCGCTTGCTCAATGTCTTTACGGGTTAAGACGGCAACTACTTTGACCAATTGTTGGGTAGTTGGCGGTAAATCGCTGTTCACCTGCACCTCCTGTAATTGTACGGCAGAGTTGTTGTCTGTCTTCTGGTAGGCTTGCGATAAAACAGGTTGATTACTTGCCGTAAGCATAGCAGCGCCTAAAACACCAATTTTGACAACAATGTTTAAACTGTTGAACACAGCGTAAGGCGTTCGTGTCCATCGTCGAAAGCAAGGAAGTGCTTTCATTTTTTTCATTTTTTTCATGATCATATTATTTTAATTAAACAAAAAAGCAAGCTCGTTGTTGAGCTTGTTAGCGATTGTGTTTTTTACAAAAGGGGTTAATTATCTAAAGAAAAGATAGGCAACAATAATAGCCGTGATGGCTCCTGCCAGGTCGGCAAGCAAACCGGCGGAAATAGCATAGCGGGTTTTGTTGATACCTACAGAACCAAAATAAAGGGCTACAATATAGAAAGTTGTATCTGCAGCTCCCTGGAAAATGCATGATAAATGGCCGGGGAAAGAATCTGCTCCATATGTTTTCATCGTTTCAACCATTAATGCTTTTGCTCCGCTTCCGCTTAAAGGTTTCATCAAAGCATTCGGTAATGCGGCTACAAAATCAGTATTCAGATGCATGGAGTGAAATATCCAGGCAATCCCGTTGATGAGTAAATCCATGGCTCCTGAAGCTCTGAAGGCGCCAATGGCCACCAACATCCCGACTAAATAGGGAATGGTTTTCAATGCGGTTTCAAAGCCCTGTTTTGCTCCTTGAATAAAAGCTTCGTAAACATTGATTTTCTTGATCAGCCCTCCGATCATGAAAGCAGCGATGATAGAAATCAGCAAAACATTTCCCACAATGCTCGAGACCATCGTCATTTGTTGTGGAGTTAGTCGTGAAAATCCATAAACAAGAAGGCCGATCCCTATCGTTAAAGTTCCCAGCCAACCCATAACAGTACGATTCCATAAGTTAAGGCGTTGCCGGATGCCTACATATAAAATGGCTGTTAATGTTGCGGCGTAAGTGGCAATTAAAATGGGGAGTAAAACGTCCGTGGGATTTTTAGCTCCCAAAATGGCGCGTTGTGCCATGATGGAGATGGGCAAAAGTGTCAGTCCTGCCGTGTTCAATGCCAGAAACATGATTTGGGCATTGGAGGCAGTTTCTTTGTTTGGGTTCAGTTCCTGCAGACTTTGCATAGCTTTCAAGCCAATAGGAGTAGCAGCATTATCGAGGCCAAGCATATTGGCTGAAAAGTTCATCACTAACTGACCACTTGCCGGGTGACCCTTCGGAATTTCAGGAAAAAGTTTTTCAAAAAATGGAGCGACAAGACGGGATAAAAAACGAATGGCGCCGGCGCGCTCCCCTATATTCATCAAGCCCAGCCAAAGCGTCATTACTCCGGCCAAAGGTAACGCAATATCCATGACTGAGAATTTTGCCATGTCGAATGTGGCGTTTACAATACGTTCAAAAACCGTATAGTCACCAGTGAAAATAAACTGGATGCCAGCAACAAGAAAGGCAATCAAGAAAAACCCAATCCAAATGTAGTTTAACATAGATAGCGTTTACAGGGTTTACTGTAACGACGTTATAATTGATCAAAATGCCGCTACTCTGTAGAATAAAATGCAAAAGTAACGTTTGTTTTTTGTAGCGGCAATATCCCAAGGTTATTGTCCTTTACAAACAAATGACAATTTACGGCAAAAGATAAAAAGAAATGCTATTTGCTATTTAGGTTGAATTAAAAATCCAACTTGCTCTACGTCTTTCCAAAAGTTTGGATATGATTTGCTTACTACTTCAGGATGAGCAATGATGATCTGATGTTTTAGTGCCGCGATAGCAAGTGACATGGCCATCCTGTGATCGTCATAAGTCTCAATCACAGCAGGCACATTAAATGAAGTTTTTGTTCCATTCCATTCTAAAACGCCTTCTTCAGGATCATTGATGATATATCCTATTTTCAATAATTCGGCCTTTAGAGCAGCGATCCGGTTTGTTTCCTTGATAATCAAACTTTTCAAGCCTTCAAAACGAAAAGGAATATCCAGCAGACAACATGTAACCGCAAATGTTTGTGCTATGTCAGGCTGATTGACAAAATCGTAAGAGAGGAATGTTATTTTTTCTCCTGTTGAAAAGATATGAACGCTGTGCTCCGTAAATTCTGAGTGAACGCCTAGTAATTGAAATAATTCAACTACTTTTGAATCGCCTTGCATGCTGTCTTTTTGCAGACCTATAAGGGTCATATCACTATCGGGCATCAAAGCTGCCATACCATACCAGTAAGAAGCAGCCGACCAATCGGATTCAACAACAAAAGATGTTGGATGATAAGGCTGAGGTTTTATAATAATATGTTGAGTCTCCCATTCAGCTTTTACTCCAAATGATTCCATCATTTTCAGCGTCATATGAATGTATGGCTGCGAAATAATTTCTCCATTCAATGTGAGCGACAAGCCTTGTTGCATTGTGGGGGCAATCATCAGCAAGGCTGAAATAAACTGGCTGCTAACGTTACCTTCCAGTGTGAGATTTCCCCCTTGAAGGGCTTTCCCTGTAATTTTCAAAGGAGGAAATCCTGTTTTTTCAAGATAACGGATATCTGCTCCAATGGCATTAAGCGCTTCGACCAACAATCTGATTGGCCGTTGTTTCATACGTGCGCTTCCTGTTAATGTCCAGACCCCTTCCTGAGTCGCAAAGTAAGCAGATAAAAAACGCATGGCAGTTCCTGCTGCTCCGATATCTATTGTGTGGTGGTCTTTTTGCAAGGCTTTTTGCATTACCGTTGTGTCGTCACAAGTAGCAATTTTGGAGAGGGGTAATGTATTTCCAGCCAAAGACGACAAAAGCAACGCACGATTGCTTATGCTTTTGGAAGTTGGTAAATCAATGGTTCCCCGAAGCCGGGTAGGAGGGGTAAGTGCGTACATCATGCCAAAATAAAACACAAACTGCTCTATAAAAGAGCAGATTGTGTTGATTTATTTATTGCTTTTTTACATGGGTGGCAGTCCGAATCCAAGGCTGTTAAGCCGGCCTACCCATACCTCTTTCAAGAAATTATCATTAGCGTCTTTGCCTCCGATAATCCAGATGCGATAATTATTATCTACAACTACCGACTGTTTATAACGATATACATAATGAAGTGGCTTTGGAATCATGGTAAGCGAATCGGCTTTTGTCCAGAACAAACCATCGCTTTTTGACCATAACAGGGTGTCATCTTTCAATTGATTGCTTGCCAGCTTTCCTCCCAAGAGTAATACTTTTCCGTTATACCCTGTCAAGGATGCATTACGAATTGCAGGGAAGGATGAAGTTGTCAGTGCAGCTTCAGAGG
This sequence comes from Microbacter margulisiae, assembly GCF_014192515.1. Classification (NCBI taxonomy): domain Bacteria; kingdom Pseudomonadati; phylum Bacteroidota; class Bacteroidia; order Bacteroidales; family Porphyromonadaceae; genus Microbacter; species Microbacter margulisiae. The sequence goes on along the minus strand of NZ_JACHYB010000001.1, from coordinate 2,084,704 downwards.
AGAAGTCTGCCCAACTACTGCCAAGCATATAGCTGAAAATGGAATTTACAATCTGGCCTGAAGCATTGATTCCTCCAACAACCAGAACTTTTGAACTTCCTACAGTTGGCTGGTATGAAGTAGCAGCGAAATCACTTATCGGGAAATTTGCCATGCTACCGGTCAGTGCTTCTCCTGTCAGCCAGTTTGTGCCGTCATTTGAATAACACAGATAATATGTTCCGTTATACTGTTGGATTCCTATTAATTCCGTTCCAATAGCGCTTACTAGTGTGACCAAGGGATAAGAGCTGTTTACGGCGACTGTTTGCCAGGTCAATCCATCTGTGGACTCTAACATCATTTGTCCATTTTCAACAAGGCAAAGCATATTGTTGTATACCACCATTTGCTGTAGATTGACAGTGGCCGGTAATCCACTAAGTGTTTGGGTCGTCCATGATTTTCCATCGGTAGAAGTAAATAGGTGCATCTGTGAACCGTCATTCACATATAACATAACTTCTTCATTGAAATAAACAGCCTTTTGGTCAATAGTTTGGAATGAATAGGAGGGATAGGTACGTTCTTCCCACGTAATTGAATCAGGATCTACCTTGTGGACATTGACCGTTACAACATATTGTCGAATTGTAACCCCGTCCTGAGCATAATTTTTTAGTATCACTGGCCGACTGAAATCAACTGTATCTGATCCGGTGTAAACGCTATCATTAAAATACATACCTGCAGTGGAATAGGCCGTAACTACCGGAATAGCTTGTTTTACGTTCGTTCCATATGGAAGGGAATCAACATTGTATATTGTTCCGTTTGTCTGGTCAATTGTAAAAACAGCTTTTGCCAATGCGGGTACACTGTCACTTTTCAATGAAAAGCTAATAACGTGTCCATCAGTTGAGTAGGTTGGAGTCGTCGTGCTAAGGCATGAATGAAGAAGCAAAAAGCCGAGAATAGCGAATGGAATGAAAAGATATTTTTTGATGGTCATTCGAAAATCATTTTGTACTTCAAGGTTGTTTTGAAACTTATTCCATCCAAACGAGGACTATAACAAGCTACGTTGTGTGTTGGAAATATTATTGTGCAAATGTAGTAACAATTTTTGAGATGAGCGTTTTTCCTTCAAATTTCAAGGTTTTTAACCCTGAATCAAATTGGTATAGATTAGAGAAGCTCTGCGGACACACAAACCGCAAAGCTTCTCCATAAAATATCATCTACGTTTTTTGTATTTCTCGTTTTTTATTTGTTTTGAAAGATATACCATCAGAACATCATGGGAAGGAACCGTGCCTTTTAATGCTTTCTGGGTTGTTCCCATCGCTTTGTTGGTCCATAAATCCACAATAGCATACCGTTGTGTATTGGCATTTAGTTCCCGGTTGGATAGCGTGTCTTTTACTACGTTTGCTTTCCAGGCAAAATCGATAGCTTTAGGTTCAGCCGCCCGGTTCAGGAAACAGATAGCCCAGTCTCCACCTTCCAACGGTTTCATCCATGTTTCCACGCTGTCTTTAACTTCATAGCGCAATGCCTGTATCCCCAATGAATCCTGGTCGACGGCAATGACACCCCGGTTGGTTAAGATCTCACGGGTCTCTTCGCTCATGTGGCGCAGGTCATTTCCTGCGATAAGGGGAGCGGCAAGCATAGCCCACATGGAAAAATGGGCACGGTCTTCATTAACCGGCATACCGTTGCCCACTTCGAGCATGTCCGGATCATTCCAATGTCCCGGCCCTGCATATTGGCGCAAGTTGACTTCTTTGTCGATGATTTGTGTAAATCCCAGCGGAGTCCATTCATGAGGTTTGGGTTTAATGTACCAGCCACGTCCGATATCGGTGGTAGTACGCCATAATTCGGCAATGGGAGCTCCCCATAGCCAGGGCTGGTTGGTTCCCCATTCACACATGCTGAATACAATTGGACGGTGTGTGGCAGCCAATGCTTTGCTCATCGTGGTGTAGGCTTCCCTGGCATTGATTCCTTCCGTGTTGCACCAGTCGTATTTTAAATAATCTACTCCCCATGAAGCATACGTAAGTGCATCCTGGTATTCATGCCCCCGGGTTCCAGGGTATCCGGCACAGGTTTTCGTACCGGCACAGTTGTAAATACCAAACTTTAATCCTTTGGAATGGATGTAATCGCCGAGGGCTTTCATCCCATCGGGAAACTTTTTTGGATCTGCCTGGAGGTTCTGGAGTGAATCACGTGTTGGAGAGAGCCAGCAATCATCAAGTACCAGATACTTGTATCCGGCATCGCGCATGCCGGAAGAGACCATGGCATCGGCCATCTCTTTGATCATTTTTTCGTTGATGTTACAAGCAAATGTATTCCAACTGTTCCAACCCATGGGCGGCGTCAGGGCAAGCCCGGGGTATTTCTGTGCCAAAGCTGCTGAGGCAACTGCTGCAAAAAATAAAAATGTAAATGTGAGTTTTTTCATAATTGATAAGATAAAGATTAAAGAATGTCGATTGTTATGTGGAATCTATTGATGCGATAATCCTTTTAAAGAAAATCTGAATATTGATCTTTTCGTCCAAGCAGCATGTTTGAATTTTGTTTTTGTTGTGTTGCAAATGTATTGATTATTATCATAATCGCTTAATACTATTCTTACAATGAATGATACTTTGTCTGCATGAAGAAGATGGAAAATACTTGTGCAATTAGATGTTTATTTTATATCGGTTTTTTTTCCTACTTTTCTTTATTGATTTATTGTTCGTAATACTGGAATCTCGGTATTAATATGAAAGTGCTTTTGTAACGGAATCGGATAATAAAAAAGATATGAGAATAGCTTTGAAATTATTTTATTATCTGATTAGAGTGAATTATTTGAACTTTCTTTTGTTGAAGTTCTGCTTTAATACGTTTAAATTTTGTACTATCTAACGGTTGTGATGCATTTTCTATCAAGAAGCATGAAAATTCTTCATCTACAGCGTCTGAAATAGTATAATAAACACATATGTCGGCAGCCACGCCGCAAAAATAAAGTTCTGTGATTTTTTTATCTTTTAGATAACCAGTCATGCCAGTATTAATTGCATGATGATTGTCGTAAAATCCGCTGTAACTGTCAACATTGGGGTTCATTCCTTTACGAAAAACAGCAGCGACCAGATTGGTATTGAGTGTAGCACAGAAGGCTGCTCCAGATGTACCTTGTATGCAATGATCGGGCCATAAGACTTCGTTATATCCACCAAGATTTATTGTTTCATATGGTTTCTTATCTGGATGATTCGAAGCAAAACTGATATGGTTTTTCGGATGCCAGTCTTGCGTCGCCACTACGAGGTCAAATGCATGTTGAATATGATTAATAACGGGAATGATTTTGTCAGCTTGTGCTACTGGTAGTGTTCCGCCCGGCATAAAATCATTTTGTACATCGACAATGACAAGGGCTTTCATTTTCTGTATTTTGTTATTAATTTCTCTCTTTCTTTCAATAGGTTATGGCTTAATCCTACTTTGTAAAGATGTGGAAAGTCGAATCGTTTATACTCCTCAGGAAGCTTCTGTATTTGTTCATTGCTGTAGCGGGCTATTTCGGAAAGCGATTGACTTTTTGTGAGCCGGATTCCATTTTCCATTACCTTTTCAAGCAGAGGCTCTTTGTGAAATTTTTCCAGAGAAAGAAATTTATGCGGATAAATAGGATGATACATCATTTTTATATCTTGTTCAGAATCAAGAGTTATTGCATCACATCCTGCAAATTTTCCTTCGTCGTCTGACATTCTGAAAACCTGTTTGCGATGAGGTAAGGTGATTTTACTTACATTTTCGGAGAGTTTAATGCGAGGTTTATCGTTGGCACAAGCCAACTTGTAAACGCCGTCTAATGCTGCATCGGGATGGCCTGTTACCAGATTTGTGCCAACTCCAAATGCGTCTATCGGAGCATGTTGATCCTGAAGACTTTTAATGATATGCTCGTCCAATTGATTTGAGACGGAAATTTTCACATAGTCCAATCCAGCTTCATCAAGCATTTTACGGCTTGCTTTTGATAAATACGCTAAGTCTCCACTGTCTAAGCGAATTCCGTTTATTTTTTTTCCCTGCAACTCCATTTTTTTTGCAACGCGAATGGCATTCGGTATTCCGCTCTTTAGCGTGTCATACGTATCCACCAAAAGAATGCAATTATCAGGATGTACTTCTGCGAAATCCATAAAAGCTTCGAATTCATTATCGTATGTCTCGATATAAGAGTGTGCCATTGTGCCTGATAGAGGAATATCATAGTCGCGTCCTGTACGCATATTACTGGTTGCATCAACCCCTCCAATAAAAGCGGCTCGGCTTGCATAGTAGCCAGCTGCTCCCTGTGCTCGCCGAAGTCCGAAATCAATCAGTCTCTTACTCCCGGCTGCCTGACGCATTCTGCTCGATTTGGTTGCAATAAGAGTTTGAAAATTAAGGATATTAAGTAACAGCGTTTCAATGATTTGTGCTTCAATGATATTCCCTTCTACTTGCAGGATGGGTCTTGTTGGGAATACGAGATCTCCTTCACGGGAACTGTAAATGGTTCCTTTGAATCGATAGTCTTTCAGAAAATGAGTAAAATCGGGATGAAATCCTTTTTCGCGTAAAAAATCCAGATCAAATTGATCAAATTTTAAAGTTTCCAACGTTTCGAGTAAATCTTCCAGCCCCGCAAACACAGCGTATCCTGAATTAAACGGTAAATTTCGAAAGAAATAATCGAATATAACGTGCGTGTCTTTGTGTCCTTTCAGGAAATAAACCTGAGACATTGTCAATTGATATTGATCCGTATATGTAGCGGAATAATTAATCATACGTTTTGTTGTTTATAAATCTGAATTGCAGTAGTCTACAATTGATTTGACGTGGATTTTCGTTGTGTTCAGTATCGGAATGCCTGCATACGAGGTTTCGGCCAGAATTAAAGGAAGTTCTGTGCATCCCAGAATTAAGGAATCGATTTGGTTTGTTTTGACCATCCTCTCGATGATTTTAATCAGAATTTGGCGTGTGTCGTCTCTAAATATTCCCAATTCTATTTCAGTAAATAGTTTTTGATGTATTATTTGTTTGTCGTTATCACAGGGCATAATCACTTCAATACCACGTTTCCTGAAAACATCAGAGTAAAAAGTTGCGTTCATTGTGAATGCTGTCCCAAGCAATCCACAGCGCTTGAATCCTTTCTTTTGAGCTTCGTCACATGTTACTTCGATAATACTGATAAGAGGGATCGGTGATTTTGCCTGGACTTGGTCAAAAACCTGATGCGGTGTATTGGCTGTTATAGCAGCAAAATCTGCTCCTGCATAGTGCAGCCTTTTAATTCGGTCGACCAAATATGTCGTGGCTTCATCAAATTTCTTAGAGTCCATCAAGGTTAAGAAATTTGACATGTTTACACTGATAAGAATGATTTCAGGATAGTTTAATGCTCTGTCTTCAGCTTTGTATGCATTGATGATTTCTTTGTAGTAATCTACTGTGGCTTCGGGGCCTAATCCTCCGATAATTCCTATCTTTTTCATTTTATTGGGGTTTGAGAGCATTTAGGCTTCTTAGTTGTGTTGGCAAAAGGAGCTAAACGACAAATTATGCATTCCGTGCCTGCAGTGACGGAACTATTTATAAGTGGACAAAATTACCGCTTTTTTGGGGGAATTGGGGATCAATCGGAAAAGTTGTGTTAGAGGATAAAAAATGATAATTTTGTTTCATGGAAAAAGAGACAGAATTAAAGTCAGCGGAACATCAGTTGTTGGAGTTAATATTGCCAGAAGGGATTCTGGAGTATTTTGAAATAAAATCAGTTAGGAACATTGGGATAGGTTATGCGGTTTATCTTGAAGAAAAGCCTGATATTCCTTCAGAGTATGCAGGAGAACCTCTTCGTTGTCATGGCTTTCATCAGGAACAAACCATACATGATTTTCCAATACGAGGAAAGGTATTTGATTTGAAGATTAAGTGTCGAAGGTGGTTGAATGCCAATACAAACCAAGTGGTTAGCCGAAATTGGGAACTTACGGCAAAAGGAACGCGATTTACACAGGAATTCGCGGCTTTTTTAAAAGAATTACCTGGATACTCATCCCATAAGTGCTAAATCCCTTGCAGTGCATTATTATCTGGATGGCAAGCAGTTGCAAGAGCAATACAAGGACTATCTGAGTGATTATCATCAGTGGGATCAAAAATCTCATGCTCACCAATGGCTGCTTTATCCGGATAATGTAGGCCGCTTCTTAAGTATAGATGAAACCAGCTTGTCTAACGGAGAACTATATACTATTGTCACCAACAAAGCGGCAAAAGGAGGTAAAGGAACCATTGTGGCTATGGTTCGGGGAACTAAGGCAGAGGATATTGTCGCGGTTCTCAACAAGCTGCCAAAGCGTGTCAGGTGGAAAGTCCGGGAAGTTACCATGGATATGGCAGCCAATATGGAATACGTGATCAAAATTTGCTTTCCCCAAGCCAGTAGAGTGACCGACAGGTTTCATGTTCAACAGTTGGCTTATGATGCCGTTCAGGAGCTCAGAATTAAACATCGTTGGAATGCACTGGACAGGGAAACGATCGATATGGCATTAGCGAAAGCCTGCGGAAGGAAATACAATCCACCGGTTCTGGCAAACGGAGACACTCTCAAGCAACTACTGGCGCGTAGCAGATATTTGTTGTTTAAGAAACCCACAGCATGGACATATTCTCAGAAAACAAGAGCTGAAATTCTTTTTGAACTGTATCCTGACCTAAAGAAAGCATATCATTTTTCCTTGCAATTGGGGGCTATTTACCATCAAACAAAAGACAAAGGAGTAGCTTTTGCTAAACTGGCACAGTGGTATGATAGGGTTGATAACTCAGGTATTTTGTCATTTGGAAGCATCACCAGAACCATTCAATCACATTATTTGACGATCCTGAATTATTTTAATCACAGAAGTACAAATGCTTCTGCAGAATCATTCAATGCCAAAATCAAAGCTTTTAGGGCATCTTTCAGAGGCGTGAGAGATGTGAATTTTTTCCTTTTCAGACTAACAAAAATTTATGCTTAATCAACAAAAACACAACTTTCCCGATTGATCCGGAATTGGTTCTGATCTATCCTAAGTTTTGCGAAAATAAAAAAACCTTGTAAATGAATTACAAGGTTTTATGTGATCCAGCTGGGGCTCGAACCCAGGACCCCATCCTTAAAAGGGATGTGCTCTACCTGCTGAGCTACTGAATCAAAATGCTTTGATTGTCTTTGGCAAAAGCGGTGCAAAGGTAATGCTTTTTTTAGATTCCACAAAGCTTTGTCTTATATTTGCCGCTAAATTCTTTTCTGTTTATGCTTATGTTGTTTGTTTTTAGTTGTTTATTGATTAAAACGATGAACTAGGTGTGCAAAATGAATCATGAGCTCAGGGTTTTTTTCCAGCGCATTGCCAACGACAATGGCATCTGCTCCGGCTGTCAATGCATCAAGAATAGCTGATTCCCTCCGTAATCCTCCACCAACAATCAGCGGTACTTCTATGGATTTTTTTACTTCTGTAATCATTTCGGTAGGTACAGGTTGTTTTGCACCACTACCTGCTTCCAAATAGATTAGTTGATTGCCTAGCAGGGTTCCTGCTATTGCTGTGGCAGCTGCTATTTGGGGCTTTGAATGAGGTAATGGACGCGTGTTACTAATATATTCTACGGTTGTTGTTTGGTCACTTTCTACTAGCATATACCCCGTTGAAATAGCCTCAATTCCAGATTTTTTAATGGTTTGAGCCATTGCAACATGCTGTCCGATCAATAATTCCGGGTTTCTACCTGAAATGAGTGATAGCAGCAAAAGTGCATCAGCCTCGGTCGTAAATTGGAAAATATTGCCCGGAAATAATACCAGAGGGAGCGTGCATAGTCTCTTGATCTGCTTAATAAGCGTGCCTGTTGCTTGTGTTGTTAGGCTTCCACCAATTAAAATCATATCCGGATGTGCCTGTTTGACATAAGTAATATATTGTGTGATTTGTTCCTGGTGAATAAAATGATCTGGATCCATTAGGACGAGGAATAGTTTTTCCTTTTTGTGCATCGCATCCACGAATTTTTGGCAGACAGGTCTCATAGTCAATATGGAGAAAGATTTAAAAACAAAGGTACTATAAATGTTTTTTAGATGGATTGTTCCATTGCATTAAATAGATTTGCTCTGTTTGACCTGGGGTTGGAATAAGTTCTGTTGCGTTCTTGTTTAATACTTTTAGGTCCATTAATGTGGAGTATCCCGACCGGCAAATCAAGTCAGGTGTGTCGATGATATAGGTTTGCATTTCGGTAGTGTCCAGATGAGAAACAATATCAATATTGCCTATTGATTGCCAGTGTTGCTCAATAGAAGGTTTCCCTTGAACAATTAATGTTGGCGTATTTTGGCTTTGAAACCGATAAATTAAAGATTGTTCAAGTAACGTTCTATGCGGTTCCGGCCCCGATATCAGACACAGCGTATGGTAGTGCTTCTTGATGGTGATTCGTTTGTCGACAGGGAAACGTGACAGCCAGCCAATAAAATGAGCATGCTTGGGCAGTGGATATCTATGTGACAAATCTCCTGACAAATTGTCTTGGGAAGCAATATCGGGAATCCAGCATTCATCATACTGTATAATAATCCAATGATGAATCTTCCAAAGCAAAGGTTCTGCCCATTGCATCGGCTGAGGAACTTTAATCATTAACTGGTGGGTGATATAAATTGATTTGATATGGCGATGCCACAGTCCGAAACGATTATCGGACACAATCAATGATATGTGATACTTTTTGACAATTTTGCGTAACTTCCAATGTTCAATGATATTGGAAACCAATAAAGCCGGAAGCTGCCATAGAAGGCTAAAAATTTGAGAACGATTTGAAGAATAGCGAATTTTCCATTCCGGCAACTTGACAAAAGATAGTGCGGGAAATTCTTTGTGTAAAAGAGAGGCAGCCTCTCCATTTGCGGATAAAATGATGCGATGCCCCTCAATGTTCCATTTTTTTATTAATGGAATGCATCGGGAAGCATGTCCCAGACCCCAGTTAAGTGGAGCCACGAGAATAATTTGTGGTTTGTCAAATTCAGTATCGTGCATTTTACAATAAGCAAGCTGCTGATAAAGTTGTGAGGCAAAGATACGGCGTCTACATAATAAAGAGATGGAAATATGTTGCGGTATATGTCATACTTTTGGTGATATTGTATTTATACAACACACATCAGTGCGAGCATTAAAACGTTGTAAAAATAATAAAACTATCTCATTATGGCTGTCCTAACATGCAATTCGGTTATGATGCTTCTTGTTTCTGTTCTAAAATGCTTATTTTTGTGACGAAGTTAGTTAAAATAGGAGGAGGCGGGATTTTCTTTGTTGTGGTCTGTTTTAACGAATTTATTTTCAGTAGTTTTCGCTCTTTTATTCTTATCTTTCAAAATCTATATAGTCATGGTGAAAAAGATTTGGATCACTTTTTTGTTTGCAACCTTTGCGTGGGTTTGTTTCGCTCAACGACAAGATACCATTGTTCTTAATCATAATTCTTTGCAAAATACATTGAATGCTAACATCGTCGATTCGTTGGCAATTAATTTATTGCAAAAGAATCAACAGCCAGAGCTTGACACGGTTAGTGGCATTAATTATGCTATTTTGCCTGACAGGTCATTTTTTATGGCCAATCCGTTGTTTATAGACTTGGTTTTTACCGGTCTGAATGTGAAATTTACCCCTCCTCCAGCTCCGGTTGTTGCTCAGATGGAGAAAAAATATCTTTCTTTTGGGGAGCCTGTGGCATCTTATTTTAACCCTGCATTTTCTGTTATTCGCTATACGGATAGCCTTCGAAATTGGGAGAAGAACCAACTCATGATGGCTAATCCTGCTTATTTTAAATATGATATTGAGTCATTACCAAACCCAGAACAATTTACAGCACATGTAATTAACATTCCTAGAAAAGAAAGATTGAAGTTGGAACATAGGTATGAATTGAATGTTCCGGATAATATGAAAGTGGCTAAGCTTATAAAATCTCCATGGATGACAAGCGGAAGCGTTTTGGGGCAATTGTCTCAAAACTTAACTTCTTCAAACTGGTATCAGGGGGGCCAAAGTAATGTGGCAGGACTTTTTATTTTGACAGCAGATGCAAATTATGACCAGAAAAATATTCAATTTGATAATGATTTCACCTATCATATGGGAATTCAAAGTGAAGCTGCTGATTCCATCAGAGGTTATTCTGTTACCGATAATCTAATCCGTTTGTCCAGTAAGTTTGGTGTAAAGGCTTTTGATAATTGGTATTACAGCTTATCAGGACAGCTTACAACTTATTCCTTAACTTCGTTTTCTGCGCTTAATTCCATAACAAAAATGAATGGATTTTTTTCTCCCTATCAGCTTGATTTAGGTGTAGGTATGAATTACAATAAAAATAAACTTTCTTTTTTGATCACGCCTCTTACCTATCGGTATATTCATGTTGCGAACACGACAAACTTTAATTTAGCCTTGTATGGAATTAAACCGGGACAGAACAGCCTACGTGAGTTTGGTAGCTCATTTCTTGTAAACTACGAAAAACAGCTTTCAAATTACGTTGATGTGAGTACCCGTTTATATTACTTTACCAATTATCATTCAATGCAACTGGATTGGGAAACTATTGCCAATGTTACAATAAACCGTTTCTTCTCTGCCCGGATTTCGATACATCCCCGCTTTGATAATAGCTCGCTTTCTACCAATGGAGTTTATCCCAAACCATGGCAATTTAAGGAATTACTTAGTTTCGGATTTGCTTACCAGTTTACCAACCTCTATGCCAAGAAACAATGATGTCCATTTGTCAAATTGCTGGATTACTTGAGGGCCATACTTAGTAAGAGATATTCGGACTTCATCAATGGAAAATTCTTTGTTATTTTGAGATTTGGAAAAGAATTTATCGGCATAACAAATGATTTGCTCTTCCAGAGTGAGAGGAATCATATTGCGGTGGGGTAATGGTAAATTTTTTTCTACAATTTCCTGTATACTTAATCCCATGCCGGTATGACGTTCACACACCAACGCATGCCGTGGGAGTCCCTCTGCTTTTAGAATATTAGATCCCAAGTAGCCATGTTCAATGTATTGATGTTTACCAAAGCAGCCAATAGCAGGAGCATTCGTTAGAAAGATTCCGATATCATGTAACATAGCTGCTTCCTTGATAAACGAAATATCAGGATTCCATTCCGGATGTGATTCTGCTATGGCGATTGCTTTTTGTGTGACAGAATAACTATGCTTGACTAAAATCGTGTATGCGAGAGAAGAAGGGTCGAAATATTTCTGCAATAGTGTGAGAGTTTCCATTTTTTATAGTAATTTTGGACTTCAAATTTACAACATAAATACTAGTTCGTGTAATCTCCTTGATTTAAAAGGACAATCAATTCCTGTATTTTCTAATGTATTTTGATTGCTTGATGACATAATTCATTGATGTAAAATATGGAACATCCACCGATGGGACATTTGGAAGAGATAATCTGGATTGCAGGGGCTATCATTGGGACTTTCCTGTTAGTCAAACTTTCTTCGTATGTGTTGAAGCGCGTTTTTCACAGAGCGGCACAGACGATGAAGATGGATCCTACCAATTATACTTTTTTGAAGAATACGATTAATTTCTTCGTGGTGATTGTCGGGATGCTCATCCTGTTCAATAAAATTCCTGAGTTAAAACGGATTGGATCGGCTTTGTTAGCTGGGGCAGCCATTGTGACGGCTGCTATTGGTTTTGCTGCACAACAAGCTGTGGGTAATATTATTAGCGGCATTTTCATTATTCTTTTCAAACCTTTCCGGGTAGGTGATTTTGTGGTGTTGTCAGATGGTAATCAAGGCAATGTAGAGGATATTACTTTACGGCATACCGTGTTACGAAATCCTGAAAATAAAAGTATTATTGTCCCCAATTCAACCATTAATTCTGCGACTATCGTAAACGCCAGTTTTATAGATCAACCTGTTTGTGCATTTGTGGAAGTTGGCATTAGCTATGCCGCAAATATTGATAAAGCAATAGCTTCCATGCAGGATGAAGCAATGAAACATCCTTTACTTATAGATCATCGTAGCGAGAGCGACAAAGAACAAGGGAAACCGCAGGTTATTGTACGGGTGATGGCTTTAGGCGATTCATCTATCACCTTGCGGGCTTGGGTATGGGCATCTAACAGTGGCAATGCATTTGTGATAAAATGTGATTTGCTGAAGGCTATCAAGGAGCGCTATGACCGGGAGGGGATTGAAATTCCATATCCTTATCAAAATGTATTATACAAAAAGATTGACGATTAATTTTATATTGAAGCATGAGTTTTCAAAAAAGCAGGGCAATTCATATTAAGTTTCCACATTCAATTCTTGGTACTAAGAACCACATTCAATTAATCCATTGGCGAGAAGAACATATCAAAGAACGCCACTTTATCCTGTTATTAAGTTTTGTTGTCGGTTTATTAGCCGGGCTGGCTGCTTTTATTCTTAAATCGGTTATCCATATTATAGAGCAATTACTGACTGAGCATTTCTCACTTGATCAGGCGAACTACTGGTATCTTGTTTTACCTATCGTTGGTATCGCTATTTCCGGGTGGTTCGTGCGTAGAATTGTTCGGGATGATATCAGTCATGGAGTAACCCGAATATTGCATGCTATTTCACAACGCAAAGCTATCATTAAACTTCACAATACCTGGAGTTCAATGGTGGGAGGTGCAATCACCATAGGATTTGGAGGATCTGTGGGAGCAGAAGCGCCTGTCGTGTTAACCGGTTCTGCCATTGGATCAAACTTGGGAAAATTTTTCAAGATGAGCCAGAAAACATTGATGTTAATGGTAGGTTGTGGGGCTGCCGGTGCTATTAGTGGTATTTTTCGGGCGCCTATTACCGGAGTATTGTTCACGCTTGAAGTACTGATGCTTGACATGACTATGGCTTCTGTCATCCCTCTGCTCATTTCTTCGGCAACAGCAGCTGCATTGACTTATTTGTTGATGGGAGACCGCTTTATGTTCCAGTTTTCTCACTTTGCTCCGTTTACAGTACAACGAATTCCTTATTTAATTGTTCTGGGAATCACTTGCGGATTTGTTTCTCTCTACTTTACCCGTATGACAAACCGCATGGAAGCAATGTTTGCTAAACTAAAGGTTACACAAAAGAAATTGCTCGTTGGCGGATTGATATTAAGCGCGCTCATATTCCTTTTTCCGCCATTATATGGTGAAGGATATTCAACCATCAGTGCCTTGTTGTCGGGCAGTACACCGGATATCTTGTTCAATCGAAGTCTTTTTTATCATTTCCGCAATGAAGAGGTTGCTGTAATTATCTATCTCGTCTGTATCGTTTTTTTTAAGGTGATTGCAACAACAGCTACGAATGGTGGTGGCGGAGTTGGAGGCCTTTTTGCTCCAAGTTTGTTTGTAGGTGGTCTTACCGGTTATGTGCTCGCTTATGCCATGAATTTCTTTTTAGGATTTCACTTACCACTTAAAAACTTTGCTTTTGCTGGTATGGCTGGGGTTATGTCGGGAGTAATGTTTGCACCGCTGACGGCAATCTTCCTGATAGCAGAGGTTACAGGAGGATATGATCTGTTCATGACTTTGATGATTACTTCCACAGTGGCCTATTTGACGATGAATGTATTTGAAACCCATAGTATTTATGCTATGCGTTTAGCGAAAGCTGGCGAATTGATGACACATAATAAAGATCGTGCGGTGTTGGGTTTTATGAGAATGCAACATGTTATTGAAACCGACTTAGACATTGTCCATCCGGATGATTTATTGGGCGATCTGGTCAATATCATTTCTTCTTCTAAACGTAATATTTTCCCTGTTGTCGATTCAAATAACAAATTGCTTGGTATTATAACATTGGATGAGGTACGGAATATTATGTTCCGTTCGGATTTATATAATCGTTTCCGTATGCGTGAATTAATGATTTCCCCTCCTGCAGTTATCTCTGCCGATGATTCAATGGAATCTGTAATGAAAATTTTTGAAAGGACAGGAGCTTGGAATCTTCCAGTTGTTGAAAATGGAAAATATATTGGATTTGTTTCAAAATCAGCTATTTTTAACGTGTATCGCCGAATGTTAGTTCATTTCTCCGACGAATAGGAAGGTCTTCCCTATACCAAATAAAATAAAAACCACCTCTGGATAAACTGTTGCTTTCAGAGGTGGTTTTTTATGTGTCTATCTTTTATTTGTTAGCTTGATATACGATTGGATTCTCTTTGATGATTATTTTTAGAATACTTGGCAACACAATCAGCAGCAGCGGTAGTGCAATGATAAATCCTCCAATAACCGCGATGGCTAAAGGTTGGTGCATCTGCGCTCCGGTTCCTATTCCTAATGCCAGAGGGAATAGTGCTGCAATTGCACCTAAAGCAGTCATCAAATTAGGGCGTAACCTGACAGAAAGAGCCTTAACTAATGCATTGCTGGTGTCAGTGTGTTTTAGTTCTGAAAGGAATTGCTGAATGGTAAAAATGGAGTTTTCCCCGATAATACCGATAATCATGATTAGGCCGGTATAGCTGCCGACATTCAAAGGTGTTTTAGTGAGAAGCAGGGCAACCACACTGCCAGATATACCTAAAATGCTTATGAATATGACAGTTAACGACAACTTCAAGCTCTTAAACATGAAAAGGACAACCGTGAAAACCAATAACCCACCAAGAATAAGGATTTTCAACAACTCCGAAAATGACTTCTGTTGTTGTGCATAAGAGCCACCATACACAATCTGGTAGGAAGGGGGTAAACTAATTTGGCTTAACTTAGATCGAATTCCTTTCATGACGCTACCTAAATCTTTTCCATTCAAGCGCGCCGTAACAACACCCATTGTTTGCAGGTTTTCACGATTGATTTCGGTGACCCCACTTTGGATGCTAAATGAAGCAAACTGGCTCAAGGGGAGATAAACACCGGTTGGTGTGCAAATCTTCATCTGTTTGTATTGATCAATTGGTGTTTGATTATTCAATGGGAAAATCATTCGAATATTAGTCAGCTGTTCCTTTTCAGGAATGGTTCCAATCACCGTTCCGTTAATATAAGTTTGGATCTGTTCTTGCAAATAAGCAGCTGTCATCCCGTATTGTTCCAATTTTGCTTCGTTCGGAATCACACTGAGCATAGGGCCGGCGATAACAATCCCATCAAAGACATCAGCCGTACCTGGTACTGTCTGAATGCTATCGGCCACTTGTTTTGAAAGAGACATCAGTTTATTGTGGTCATTTCCAAATATCTTAATTTGGATAGGTTGTACACTTGACATCAAATCGCCGAGCATATCCGTGATTACTTGTCCGAAGTCGACAGTGAGTGCAGGAATCGTATGTTCAATTTGTTTTCTGATTTCATCTGAAACTTCGACCGTTGTTTTTGTCCGATGGTTATGAAGCTGAATTAAGTAATCGCCCGTATTGGGCTCAGTAATAAAGAATCCCATTTGCGTACCGGTTCGTCTTGAATAGGCTTTTACCTCAGGAGTTTTCTCTAATATTTTATCCACTTCATTGAGCATTCGGTTGGTTTCTTCCAACGATGTGCCGGGAGGGGAGTTATAATCGAGCACAATGGACCCTTCGTCCATGTCAGGTAGAAATCCTGATTTTAATTTTGGCACACTAAACACAATGGCAGCAATTAATATAGCAATAATGCCAAAACTCAAATAAGGTTTTCCTACAAAAAAAGACATCCAGCGATAACTTTTAGCATGATAATGAATAGCCGTTTCTGATTTTGGTTTATTCCTTGAAAGTAAAAGATAGATGACCGGAAGACCAATCCATGTGATAAAGAAGGAGCAAACCAATGTGACAATCATCGTTTTGGTTAAAATTGTAAAATATGCTCCGGCTACGCCTGACATTAATTCAAATGGGATAAGAATGACAATGGTACTCAAGGATGAACTGACCATAGCCGGGAAAAGGTATTGAATTGATTTCCCGATCAAATCCTTGGTTTTACGTTCAGGAAATTGTTCGTGGGTTCGATGAAGTTGTTCCACTACAATAATGGCGTCATCAATAATCAAGCCGATGGCGGCTGCAATAGCGCCGATTGTCATGATATTGAAATCGAACCCGATGGCATATAACACTAAGAAGGTCAACGACAGTGTTAGCGGAATGGTGATTAAGATCACGCTGCTGGCTTTGATTGACCTTAGGAAGATAATAGCAATGACAATAGCTAACAATAGCCCTATCCAGAGCACATCCATGATGCTTTTGATGCTATTTTTTACAAATTCAGCCTGATTATAATAAGGGACTAATTTCACCCCTTTAGGTAGGATTTTGTTTAGGATATCGACTTGTTTTGTAACTTGGCTTGCAACATCAATTAAGTTGCTGTTGGGTTGTTTCACAACAGCAATCAACGGGACATCCTT
The DNA here is from genome assembly GCF_014192515.1 of Microbacter margulisiae. NCBI lineage: Bacteria > Pseudomonadati > Bacteroidota > Bacteroidia > Bacteroidales > Porphyromonadaceae > Microbacter > Microbacter margulisiae. The sequence continues at coordinate 2,068,145 of NZ_JACHYB010000001.1, read as the reverse complement.
CCCGTCAGCCTTTATTTTGACATATTCTGTTTGGGCAGCGACTTCCACATGTGCAATGTCTGAAACTTTGATCTGCCGACCTGTGTTATTGAACAATGTCAAGTTTTTGAGCTCATTAATTGTTCGTAATGTGGCATCAGTTACCGTTAAATAAAGTCTTCGGTAGTCAATCGTGTAACCATTCGACTGAATAAAATCGGTTTGTTGCAGTGCATTGGCAACATCCTGAGGGCTGATTTTCAAAAGCTCCATTTTTTGTCGATCTAATACAATTCGGTATTCTTTGGTTTTGCCGCCAATAACATCCACTGCCGAAACTCCTTCTATGCGGGATAAGAATGGTTTGACCGTATATTCGGCAATCATTTTTAATTCAATGGGATTCTTGGTGGATGATTGCAATGAATATCCCATTACCGGAAGAATGGAAGGATTCATTTTTTCCACAGTAATCTTGACCCCCGGTGGTAATGAACTTTTAATTTGTGCAATACGTGATTCAACCTGTTGTTGGTCGTGGTAAATGTTTGAACCCCAATCCATGAAAGCAGATATTTCGCAGCTTCCCATACTGGTGGTGCTTTGAATCATTCGCAAATTTTCAACCTGTTTGATGGCATTTTCAAGAGGTTTTGTCACGGTCACCATCATTTTATCGACGGGTTGTTCTCCATTATCGGCAATGATTTTGATTTTTGGAAAAGTGACGTTTGGGAACAAAGAGGTTTTCATTGAAGTGTACGAATAAGCACCTCCAATCAGGATTAATAACAAAATAACTGCGATAGGGCTTTTGAAACGGATATATAGCTTTTCCATTTTAGCGAACTATTTTAACGGTTGTGCTATCTGTCAAGCCATACCCTCCATCAGTGATAATCGGGTCGGAGGGAGAAATAACCGGATTGAGGATTTCGATAGTACTATCATTTTCTATCCCTTTTATGACAGGCACCTTAATGGCCAGCGTATCATGAACGACTTTCATTACCCAGAAATGATCCTGTGTTTCATTGGTTTGAATGGCTGATTTAGGGAGCAGCAATGTATGATGATGTTGAAGATCAATAAACCGGATAATAACATTCAGGTTCTCGGGTAGAGGTTCATTTGTTAAGGGTTTGACGAAGACGGTTTGAGTTTGTGAAACAGGATCGATAGTAGGCAAAATATTACTGATTAATCCCTGTGCATTTGTGCCGTCAGGAAGCTGTATGGAACATAGTTCATTGAGTCGAATTAGGTTATGATATTCAAAAGGTACATTCATCTGGATTGTTGTTTGCCTGTTTTGTACTACGTTACCCAGGACGGTTCCCTCTGTTACATAAGTTCCCGGTGCCGAAACAGCAAGATCGCTAATGAATCCAGCTACAGGAGAAGCTATTTTTATTCTGCCGGCATTGGAAGTTAATCCGGGAGAAGAAGCGAGCGCCTGGTTTTCTTTTGTTTCTAAAATAAATAACGGTTGGACGTTCCGTACCCTATCGCCCAAGTGGATGAATACCCTTGTAATGTATCCGGAGAAAGGAGCGATGATGGCATTCTTCTTCAGGTAAATTGTTTTTCCGTTTACGGTGATGTAATTTGAAATATTGCCATCCGTCGGGTAGACTATTTTGACCGAAACAACAGGAGAAGACTGGTCATCCTGTGCTTCTTTCGATTTATTGCCCGAACAGGCAGCCATGGTGATGCCAATAAGAAGTACGATCCAGATATTAAAATGCTTTTTCATTGTTTTGCACGATTTGTGTTTATGTTTGATGATGTGACTAAGGAAATCAATAATTCCAGTAATTGAAAGAACAGATCAGCGATTCTTTTTCGATGTGGGCAAGGGTAGCTTCCTGCTGCTTGGCAGCGACATCCCTCAAAAGGTTTTTATAATCCATGATGGACATGTTTCCGTGGGCAAGCTGCAATTCGTAAGCAGTAACCAGTTTTTTATAGGTGTTCAATTGATCATCCAGGTTTTGAATCCTTTCGTTGAGCGCATTAATCTGATGGATGATTTTGCTCTTATTCATATCCTGTTGCGTAATGAAATTATGCTTATCGAAGGCAATGTTTTCCAACCCATAGTGCGTTTTTTCCTGTTCTATCTTACGTTGATGCCCATCGTACAGTGTCCAGCTAAATGTTATGCCGGCACTTATTCCCAAACGGTTGGGAGTAGGCAGATAAGAAGCATTCAATCCACCGTCAGCGAAAAGATTAACTTGCGGGAGATATTTGAGGTTGTTGATTTTGAGATCCGAAAGCAATGCCATGCTATCCAGTTTGTAAGCGGTTAGAAAATAAGATTGTTTTGTGGGGAGTTGATTCATCACCAGATGCGCAGGTTCCAAAGTGACAACAGACGTATCCTGAATGCCACATAAAGCATTTAAATCGTACAGGTTGGCAACATATGCGGCACGCTGGGCAGTATAGGCATCCTGATAGTTTTTGTATTCGATTTGCAACAACATTTCATCGGTTTGTTTATAGATGGCATTTGCAACCAAAGGTGTCATAATGCGGAGTTGATTCCCAATCTCGTTGACCAATTTGTTGGACGTTTCCATTTGCATAGCGCTATTGAGACACAATAAATATTGGTGGCTAACAAGCTGTTGGATATCATGCCTGGTTAGGCGGATTGTGTTTTTGTTGATATCCTGATTAATATTCGATTTTTCTTCATAAGCGCGATAAGAAGGCTGTGTGAAGAGAGGTTGCTGAACAGCCAGCAGAGCCTGATATTGACCGCCATTCGTGATAGCCAGGTCATATCCGTTATATTTAGTTGCGTTATTGGAAGCAAGCTGCAACTGAGTCCCGTTGTCATGGGAGATAATCGGGGCAAGCATCACGGCAGCATTAAGATTGATTTGCGGATCGCGAAGAATCTTTTTTACTTCCTGTAAATTTAATGCGACAACCCTATTGTCATTGAGTGTTTTATTGATCAGGGGACTATTCTTTTCGGCCTGTTGCAAATAGAAGTCCAATGTCCGGGAAGTTTCAGCAAAGAGATTTTGACTACAGAAGCAAAGAAGCAGCAAGGCAAGGAATGTGCCGGGTAGACTTTTCCGATGAAGCCTCCGATCCGTTTTCTGAAAACGAAATAGTTTCACGAATGTGTGCATAATCTTATTCTATTGGTAATGTAAGTTTGAAGCAATGATTTTCTCCCTGCTCATAATGAATGGTTGCGTTGTGAGTTTCGCATATTTGTTTGACGATGGCTAATCCCAAGCCATGCGATTTAGAATCTCCCTTTACAAAACGATTGAAAATGGTTTCGTCGTTTAAAGGACTCTTCACACCGGTATTGCAAATAGCCAATTCGTGCTTTGTTATACGGATTGAAATAGATCCTTTTGGAGTGTTATGATTCAAAGCATTGGATAGTAAATTGCTGATTAATATCTCTGCAAGATAAGGATTGATTTGCCAGTAGCATGATGTTTTTTCTTTCCATTCCACAGCAATTTTCTTTGCATGGATCAACGGTTCAAATTCTTTGAGTTTGCGTTCTATGATTTCTAGTAAATCAATGTCTTCTGTGGCTGCAAACTGATTGTTTTCAATTTTAGCTAACAGCAAAAGGCTCTGGTTAAGGTGTGAGAGTTTTTTTAGAGCATTAATGGAGGTGACTACCTTTTTAAAATCTTCTTCATTAAGCGGTTGCTGTAAGAGTTCTTCCAGGTTAAACAATACGATGGACAGCGGAGTTTGCAGTTCATGGGATGCGTTTTCTGTGAATTCTTTCAATGAACTATAATCTGTTTGAATTTTCTTTGTCAGCCCATAAATGATTTCATTCAGGCGATCAAATTCGTCAATGTTCGTTGCTTCAAGGTGTATGGGAGTTTTTCTGGCCAGATTAAACCCTTCTATTTCATGCAGGTTGTTTTCAAAACCTTTCCAGATCGTCTTGTTCATTTTCCGGTTCACAAAAAAGGAAACAGAGAAAGTGATCAAAAGCAGCAAAAATAAAGTAGTCCCAATGGAAAGAATGAGGTCGTCTTTTTCAAGCATTTTTTGCCGTAACTGAATATTATAGTAAACGCCATTAACGTATACTTCGCGATTATATTCGGCATAGGGTTCCATTTCTTGCTCGTGGGTGTTGTATAAATCAATTTCTTTAATTGAGGATTTGAGTTTTCCCGAAGGTTTTTGAATGACTGTGACTTTTGTCAACGGGTCGAATAATGGAAGCTCTTTTGTGTTTTCTATTTGGTGCTTGATAATCATTGCGTTTCGTAGCATTCCTTCACGGGCATTTTCCAGAAACATGGCATCAAGAATAAAATAATCTGCAATGCTGATGACCAGAAGCATTGCTCCAAATAATATGAAGAAATTACGGTTTATTTTAGTGAGGAACTTCATTGATCCGTGAATTGATAGCCCATACCGTAAAGCGTTTTTATATAGTCATTTTCACCACATCTTTTAATTTTCTTGCGTAAGTTATTCATATGGGTGTAAATGAAATCAAAGTTATCTGACAAATCGATATTGTCTTCCCAAAGATGTTCGGCAATAGCTTCTTTGGTTAAAACGCGATTTTTGTTAACCATAAGATAAAGCAATAACTCGTATTCCTTTCGCGTCAGCACAATATGTTGTTGATTAACGCTAACAGATTTGCTGTCTGTATCCAAAATTATTTCATTAAATGTAACCAAATGGTTCCCTTCAAACCTTCGCCTTCTCAGCAATGCTTTAATACGAGAATTTAATTCGGTAAGCTGAAAAGGCTTGGTCATATAATCGTCCGCACCCAGATCGAGGCCATTGATTTTATCATCCAAAGAATTTTTTGCTGAAACAATAATAATACCGGCCTGAACATTATGTTTTTTAATGATTTTCAGCAAATCCAGACCATTCCCATCTCCCAGTGTAATGTCTAGCAAAATGATGTCATATTCGTATAAGTGGATTTTTTCTTCCGCTTTACGAAAGCTGTCAGCCAATTCGCAAAGATAATTTTCTTTGGTCAGATAATTACTGATGGCAATTAATAAATCTACTTCATCTTCGACGATTAACAGTTTCATAAGCAGATTTTTGATACAGACTATTTTGCTACAAATAAACAACAACAATCTAAAGCAAAACTAAAGATTTTATTCCGATATTATTTGATTTTGTAAGATTTTTCGTGACACAATAGTTTGGTTGTTTGTTATACATGAACTTGGATGCCCAGATTAATCATTCGTCCTTCTAATGGAGCGTATACATCTTCAAAGACCGGATGGGTAATGGATCCTGTATAAAGATTAGTTTGCCGTACATTAGCCAGGTCTTCCACATTCATAAATATATTGAAGTGTTTCCACATCTTTTCGGCAAGGAGACTTGTGATAAATGTTTGTTTTCCCATAGTTCCATCCATAAGCTGTTGATTGCTGGTGTAATCAGCTTCGATGCCGACACGGAAGTTTCCTTCATCTTCGTAAGCAAAATCGAGATAAAGCAGATTTTTTGGCGTGAGTGGTTGCCAGGTAACCTGGTTATTAAAATGTTGTTGTGCTAATGTATAAGTATATCCTGCAAAAAGGTTAAGATCGCCGATGATCATGGACGCATTGGTCGCGCTTCCTTGTGACAGAACATATCCATTGGCATTGGTCAGTGAATTGTTGTTTTGTTCAACGAGAGGATGATTCACCCGGGTTGCAAAAAGCATTTCGTCAAGACTGAACGTAATTCCATCTCCACTGGTCTGATAGATAAAATCCCAGTTACCGCCATAACTGCGTTCGGCTAATGTTTGGGCAACATTTAACGGTTGAAGGGTTGCATAATTATATTGATCATTTTCAAAGCCAAATGGCGATGGCATTTTATATCCTAATCCTCCTCCAAGACGTGTACTCCAATGCGTATTTACCTTGAATAAGGCATGGATTTCGGGGAGGACAAAAAATTCGTTTTTCTGTGTATTTATCGATACATTACTTTCATCTAAACGGAGCCCACTCTCAAACGTAAACCAGGGACACGGCGTTAATGTGTTTTGGGCGAAAGCGCTGACTGTAGTAAGCTGATAGTCGGGTTGTGTAGAATGGATCGTCTGATAATGATCTGTCCAAAGATTGGCACCGACAACCCATTCGGAAACAGGCGCTGAATATTGATAATTAACTTCACTGAATGAAGCGACTTCCCGTCCGGTTGAATTGAAAGCCGGTTGTTGAAGATTATTGCCAAAAAAACTGATGCTATTTTTTACATTCAATTGGCTTTTATCACTGAATTGATGATTCAATGAAAATTGAGTTGATAGCCGGGTTGAATTATTTCGTTGAAAATATTGATGTGTACTATCCGCATTTCCTGCAATTACGTTCATATCACCACCTAAACGCTTTTCAAAAGATGTATTAATGCCAAACCAGGCAGTAGTGTTTTTGTCGAGATAAAGGAATAATTTAGGATTGACAGTAACCCGACCGTTTTGCGGTATTGCTGAAAAACCGGTATGGAAGGGATCATAGGCAGAAGAATGATCGTATGTGGAAAACAGTGTGACGCCTATTTTATTCCATCGTTGTGCATAATATTCACTCCCGTCGAATCCTTTTCCGGAAGTACCATTGAAGAGAAATGAAAGTTTTCGTTGTTTTTCAGGTTGTTTTGTTATCAGATCGACTACGCCGCCTATAGCTCCGCCACCATAAAGAGTAGATGCACTTCCTTTGATAAATTCTACTTGTTGCAAATTCATCGGTGGTATTTGTACGATACTTAATCCTCCTGAAAAACCATCATAAAGTGGCATGCCGTCATTTAATATCGTGGTGTATCGACCGTCCAACCCTTGCATACGAAGTGATGTTGCTCCAGTTATGGCTGAAGTTTGTTGTGCCATCACTCCAGTCGTTTCATTAAATAATAACGCAATATTCGAGGGCTGCATCATCCCTTTTTCACCCAAGTCATCTGCGGCAACAACATCCACTTTGGTGGGGATATCCTCAATACTCCGGTTACTTCGCGTGATGGAGACGACAACCTCATCCATTTCATTCGTAGAAGGTTCCAAATCAATGTCAAAAACCTTATTGCGTGATGCTAACGGGAAGTGCAATGTTTTAGTTTTTGTAGAATATCCCATTGATTTGAATTTAATCTGAAAATTGCCATTCGGAATATGTGTAAGCGTTACCAGTCCGGTTGTATCGGTCACAGCGCCGAGTTTCAACGAATCAATAGTGACAGCCGCTCCAATAATAGGTTCTTCCGTAGCGTCATCTTTTAGAATAGCTTTAAAAGTGTTTTGGGCGTTTACGATAACGAAAGAAGAAAGCATGAAAAACAATGTCAATAGGCCAGTTTTCATTTGCAAGTGAAATTAAAGATTAGAGTTCAGTTTGATCACCATAACTTTATGATGAATCATTTTTCAGCTTACAAATGTCGAACGGAAAACTAAAGCGAAACTAAAGAATAGCTGTCATGGATTTTTCTGACAATTTTTTGTCCTCAAGATATTTATCCAGCGCTTTCATTCCGGCATCATATCCGAGATCAAATACTTTTTGACTGTCACTCACGTCAAATAATCCATATTTACGCACTTTGGTAGGTTCAATTACCAGATTGCAAACCTTTTTTTCATCGAGAGTATTTGCTTCCAGCGTAATTTGGTAAGCACGTTCAGCAATTTCCCAAATCGAACGTAAAGGGGGTGAAGTAGGAATGTGATTGACATGCACACCAATCAATTCCTGACAACGTGGACGGATGATTTTGGCAGGCAGATTACAGGTTAATCCTCCGTCAACATATTGTTTCCCGCCAATTTCAATCGGATTAAAAATAATGGGGATGCTTGAAGAGGCAATAATAATGTCGAGTAACGGACCGCTTTCCACAAATACTGGCTTGCCATTCGTAAAGTCCGTCATGCTGATAACGAGAGGGAGACTCAATTCTTCGAATGTTTCGGCATGAAGTAGTTCCCCGACTGCTTTGTATAATTTTTCAGAAGATATCAGGCTTTGTTTTGGCAAAGCAACTTTAGCCCATTGAAAAAATTTTGATTCCTGGAAAAACCGGGCAATTTCCTTTGGTGAATATCCGTCCGCATATAGGGCTCCCACAATTGATCCGGCGCTTGTGCCTGATAAAATGTCAGGTTTAAGGCCATGTTCCTCTAATGCCTGGATAATGCCCAGGTGAGCTAAGCCGCGAATTCCACCGCCACTCAATGCCAGTCCAAGTTTATAAGGAGGAATTTGTGATTCGCTACGAAATGCGCGAAGTTTTGTGATGGCTGTACTGACAAAGTCTGTTTTCATTTGTAATAGATTTATTGTTGTCTTCTTTGCCAATAGTATTAAATGAAACATCCGGATACAGTGAGCATGTATCCGGATGTTTACCTGTATCGAAAAATTAAGAATGACTTGACAGGTAACGCTCTGTTTCGATGGCAGCCTGGCAACCGCTTCCGGCAGCAGTGATGGCTTGCCTGTAATGCGGATCGGCTACATCCCCTGCTGCAAATACACCGGGTAGATTTGTCATCGGTGTTCCCGGCTGAGTCATGATATATCCGTTTTCATCGAGCTTTATATATTCTTTGAACAATTCTGTGTTAGGTTGATGCCCGATCGCCAGGAAAAATCCGTCAATGGCAATCTTAATGGCTTCTTCGTCTGGCGTACCTCTTTTCTTAAGCAAAGTAACACCTTCAACGGCTCCTTCTCCAAATAAACCTAAGGTTTCGTGCTCAAAAAGGATTTCAATGTTGGATGCTTTTTTTACACGCTCCTGCATGATGATGGATGCTCTCAGGAAAGGCTTGCGCACGATCATATAGACTTTCTTACATAAACCGGCAAGGTAAACAGCTTCTTCACAAGCTGTATCACCACCTCCAACTACTGCAACCACTTTATTCCGGTAAAAAAATCCGTCACAGGTTGCACATGCTGATACGCCGCTTCCTGCATATTTTTGTTCGTCGGGAATTCCCAGATATTTTGCTTTAGCACCTGTGGCAATGATCAAAGCATCTGCTTCGATGACCAATTCATCGTCGATAGTGATTTTGTAAGGAGTTGCTGATAAATCAGCCGAGGTGGCAATACCAAAGCGAATGTCAGCTCCAAACCGTTCAGCCTGTTTTTGAAGATCTTCCATCATTTGTGTGCCGGTTGTTCCTTCCGGATAACCTGGAAAGTTTTCGATTTCAGTCGTTGTGGTCAATTGACCTCCCGGTTCCATCCCCTGATAAAGGATTGGAGCGAGATTGGCACGTCCCGCGTAAATAGCGGCAGTATAACCGGCTGGTCCGGAACCGATAATCAGACAGCGTGTTTTTTCTGTCCTGGCAGGCGACGTATCGCTTGCTTTTTTGCTGAGATTTAATGATCCAAATTGCATATAGTCTTTATTTATTGATTATTATTTCATGTTTAGAAACTGATCAGAGAGAAATGTACATAACGTTTTGGATGAGCTTTAAGATCAACCATCAGATTATTTGTACTCTGTGTCAGATGCGTAAGTGAAACGTATAGGGTAGTATCATTCAGCAGCATGCCTAATGTCCCATTTTTACTGTTAATCTTATTGGTTATGGATTGAACATTATCCAATGTTTGATTGACACTATTAATCGTCTTCTGGAAATCTATGCTGCGTAAATTCTGGCTCACCGCGTCAAAATTATCTGCCATGATGTTGACTTTGTTCAGCACATTGGGAACATCATGAGCCATCAATAGTTTCAGTTGGTTTGATGTTTGACTCAGGTTATCTGTTGTTTGCGCAATAGAAGCTAAGCTCTTTTGAATATCGGGATTGGCTGCCACTGCATGCAATGCGTCGAGTAAGGAATCAACTTTTGGGATGATTGCCTGTAATTTGGGCATTACCTGATTGTTGATTGTGGCCATTAATCCTTGTTGTATAGTTGATGGAAGTGTATCTCCGGAGGCATAATATCCTGCATATATCGTTTTGGGATATATTAATTCAATCTCTTCCCCGGCTACTAACCCGGCATCCTTAAGTTCCGCATAAGTTCCTTTAGGAAGTTTTATGTCTTTGTTTATACGGATAAACACCTGGAAAGCGCTGTCTTTTGAGAAATCATATGCTATTTCGTGCACCTGTCCTATCTGGTAACCCTGGATGGTTACGGGATTTGCAATGGCAAGTCCATTTAAATTTTTGAATTTTACGATGTAATAATTTGCGGGTTTAAATAAATTGACTCCTTTCAGAAAATTGATTCCAAAATAGAGAATAGCTATGGCAGCTACTATCATTAAACCAATTTTCATTTCCCTGGATTGGGTAGGTGATAACTTTTTCATCTTTAAATATGGTGTTTGAGTTTTATTTTTGTTGATTTGCCCTCCAGAGCCGGATAGCTTCCTCTAATGGAATCTTATGATCATTCACAAATGCAATCACAAATGCGGTAGGATACAATTTTTTGATTTTTTGATGTTCTGCAATGATCTGACGATAGTTGGAAGTATCTCCGGCAGTGTATTTATACCAATGATCTTCCTGATAAAAGCTGACATGGTGCAAATGCCTGAACTGCGAATTGTTTAAAGATAGCTTCTTACTGGATAGCAGAAACTGGATCTTAAAGATTGGGGCATCCTGCGTCTTTCTTTCCTGTGAAACCAGTGTTTGGGAATGAGTTACCTGCGGCGTTGCTACCTGTTTTTGTGCTGGAGTTTCATGTTTGGGCGCTTGTGCAGGCTCTTCTTTGATTTCTTTTTGAGGTTTTACCGTGTCAACCTTTATGGTCTGGTTTTGTGAAGCCGTATCATTGTTATTGCTGGTATCTGCCGCCACGCTGGGAGAACTTTCTTCTGTTGAGGCAACAAAATGATTGTTTGTTTTGCGGTCATATTCATGTTTGAATTCAAGAAACGCTTTGAATATGGATTCAGCCAAATGATTCTGTCCCTTGTTTGATGTCAGGTAAGTCTCTTCCTTTTCATTCGTGATATACCCCAATTCGATCAGAACAGCCGGCATTGAAGTTTGATGAAGAACCCAAAAACCTGCCTGCCTGACGCCACGATTAGAGCGGTTCGCGTTGGCTGTAAGTTCATTTTCTACATCTGATGCGAATTGTATACTGCGATCAATATATTTATCCTGCATATATTCAAACATAATGTACGAATCAATCGAGTTCGGGTTAAATCCCTGATATTTCTCCTTATAATTGTTTTCGAGTAAAATAACTGAGTTTTCGCGTCGGGCCACATCCATATTGGCTTTCGTTTTGGCTAATCCGAGAGCGTATGTTTCAGCTCCTGTCACATGCGGATTTGGCGATGAATTGGTGTGAATGCAAATAAAAAGATTTGAATGCGCATTATTTGCAATCATAGCCCGTTCTTCCAAAGGAATAAAAATGTCTGTCTTCCGGGTGTAAACCACACGCACGTCGGGACAATTCTTTTGAATCAATTTTCCCAATTTTAATGCTACGGCCAGATTAATATTTTTTTCCTGTGCAAAAGATCCGATAGCTCCCGGATCTTTTCCTCCATGTCCTGCATCAATTGTTACGGTGAAGGGATGAGCAAAAAGTATGCCAGCATAGAAGTTGAACAAGAGGAACCCAAATGTTATTAGTAAACGTCTCATCTATTAAAATTTATGTTCCGTCTGAACGTTATTGGAGATAACTTGCAACAAATTTAGTGTTGTAGAGTTTTAATGTACAAAAGTAACGAATTAATTTCTGAAGTAAAAATATCAGCTTGTTACGTTGAAATCATTCCGGTTTTTTATCCTCCGAGCCCCAAAGTAAAAAAAGCAGATAGCTGAAAACTACTCATGGCATACAATTTATGGCTTTTGTTTGTTCTTTAAGAATGAATATATATACAATGCTGGGCATGTTATATCTGAAATCGTTTAGTTCTTGTCCAAAATAACGATTTTTTGGCATACATAGTCTATATTCCTGACAATAAATAAAATATTGTGTTTGATTTTTTGTATTTTCTCCAAACAACGTTCCATTGCTTTAATGAAATGGATAATTTCATGCACACAATGATCCTTTTCTTGTCCACATTCGTTCATTTCGTACACGAAATGATGCATATCGTGTACGAAATAAGCTATTTCATGTACGTAATGACCAATTGGTATACGAAAATGATTCATTTCTTGCCAACATTTTCCGTTTCGTATACGCAATGACGCATTTCTTGTACGAAATGCTTTATTTCGTGTATGAAATAATTCATTTCTTGACCGAAATGACTCGATGTTTGTACGAAATTCAGAGACCGTCCAAAAAACTGTGTAAATAGAAATAAATGCTTATTTTTATAACAGAAAAAAAAGGACATGAAAAAGCAGAAATCAGTATTATCAAAATTGAGTGCAGAAGATGAGGCACTTTTCTCCCAGTTACCAACAGATTTTTTCAAGGGTTTCAAGACCATGCAAGACATAAATGGTTTTATGGATAAGCTATTTAAGCGGGGAGTAGAAAAGATGTTAGAAAGTGAGTTGAGCGAACATCTTGGCTACGACAAGCACTCAGTCAAAGGAAATGGCAGTGGGAACTCTCGTAATGGAAAAACCCGCAAGTTAGTAAAGAGCAGTAGTGGAGAAATAATTATAGAGGTTCCCCGCGATCGTCAGGGTGAGTTTAATCCCATCGTTTTGCCCAAGCGTCAAAAAGTAATAGACAAGATAGAAAGCGTTGTGATTTCTTTGTATGCACGAGGCATGTCGACTCGTGACATAGAAGCTCAGATAAAAGACATTTATGGTGTCACTATCAGTTCTTCGTCCATATCCAATATCACAGATCAGGTAATGAGCGATGTAGAAGCCTGGCAAACCCGTCCATTGGATGATACTTATCTGATTGTTTGGTTAGATGGTATTCGTATCAAAGTTCGTTCAGGAGGTAAGATAATAAGTAAAAGCGTTTATCTGATTATCGGTTTAAATACCAATGGACATAGAGAAGTTATTAGTATGTGGATCAATGAAACTGAATCGGCTTCATTTTGGATGAACGTGTTGGATGATTTGAAGAAACGAGGGGTGAAAGATATTTTAATTGCCTGTTCAGATAATCTGAAAGGGCTAACCCAGGCTATTCAGGCTGTGTTTCCGGAAACAGTAACACAATTATGTATTGTTCATCAGATAAGAAACACGATGAACTATATTGGGACAAAGGAAAAACGGAGTTTTATGCATGATCTTCAACAAGTGTATCAGGCCCGAAACTTAGATGCTGCTGGGGAAGCTTTTGCTGAATTGGAAACTAAATGGGGAGAGAAATATCCTTATGCCATTAAATCCTGGATTGCAAATTGGGAAAATCTGACAGCCTATTTTACCTATCCAGCCGAAATACGAAAGATTATCTATACCACTAATGTGATTGAAAATCTAAATCGAAGCATACGCAAATACACCAAAAATAAATTGATGTTTCCTGATGATCAGGCAATGAAAAAAGCAGTGTATCTGGCGATCCAACAAGCCTCAATATCTTGGAGTGCAAAAGTTTCCAACTGGCCATTGATTGCCAATCAGTTTATGATTTTATATCCTGATAGAGCAAATATTAGTGACACTAGTTTAAGAATAAAATAAAAACGGAAGTTTTTTCTTTTCAAACCCCTCAAAAATTTTGAGAGGGGATTCGAAAAGAAAAAATAATAATAAATGAGATAAGAATGCGTTTACACAAATTTTTGGACACTACCCGAAATTCATCAATGTTTGTAAGCATTTTGAGACCGTCCAAAAAACTGTGTAAATAGAAATAAATGCTTATTTTTATAACAGAAAAAAAAGGACATGAAAAAGCAGAAATCAGTATTATCAAAATTGAGTGCAGAAGATGAGGCACTTTTCTCCCAGTTACCAACAGATTTTTTCAAGGGTTTCAAGACCATGCAAGACATAAATGGTTTTATGGATAAGCTATTTAAGCGGGGAGTAGAAAAGATGTTAGAAAGTGAGTTGAGCGAACATCTTGGCTACGACAAGCACTCAGTCAAAGGAAATGGCAGTGGGAACTCTCGTAATGGAAAAACCCGCAAGTTAGTAAAGAGCAGTAGTGGAGAAATAATTATAGAGGTTCCCCGCGATCGTCAGGGTGAGTTTAATCCCATCGTTTTGCCCAAGCGTCAAAAAGTAATAGACAAGATAGAAAGCGTTGTGATTTCTTTGTATGCACGAGGCATGTCGACTCGTGACATAGAAGCTCAGATAAAAGACATTTATGGTGTCACTATCAGTTCTTCGTCCATATCCAATATCACAGATCAGGTAATGAGCGATGTAGAAGCCTGGCAAACCCGTCCATTGGATGATACTTATCTGATTGTTTGGTTAGATGGTATTCGTATCAAAGTTCGTTCAGGAGGTAAGATAATAAGTAAAAGCGTTTATCTGATTATCGGTTTAAATACCAATGGACATAGAGAAGTTATTAGTATGTGGATCAATGAAACTGAATCGGCTTCATTTTGGATGAACGTGTTGGATGATTTGAAGAAACGAGGGGTGAAAGATATTTTAATTGCCTGTTCAGATAATCTGAAAGGGCTAACCCAGGCTATTCAGGCTGTGTTTCCGGAAACAGTAACACAATTATGTATTGTTCATCAGATAAGAAACACGATGAACTATATTGGGACAAAGGAAAAACGGAGTTTTATGCATGATCTTCAACAAGTGTATCAGGCCCGAAACTTAGATGCTGCTGGGGAAGCTTTTGCTGAATTGGAAACTAAATGGGGAGAGAAATATCCTTATGCCATTAAATCCTGGATTGCAAATTGGGAAAATCTGACAGCCTATTTTACCTATCCAGCCGAAATACGAAAGATTATCTATACCACTAATGTGATTGAAAATCTAAATCGAAGCATACGCAAATACACCAAAAATAAATTGATGTTTCCTGATGATCAGGCAATGAAAAAAGCAGTGTATCTGGCGATCCAACAAGCCTCAATATCTTGGAGTGCAAAAGTTTCCAACTGGCCATTGATTGCCAATCAGTTTATGATTTTATATCCTGATAGAGCAAATATTAGTGACACTAGTTTAAGAATAAAATAAAAACGGAAGTTTTTTCTTTTCAAACCCCTCAAAAATTTTGAGAGGGGATTCGAAAAGAAAAAATAATAATAAATGAGATAAGAATGCGTTTACACAAATTTTTGGACACTACCAGCATTTTTGTGTATAAAACTCTGATATGCGATTTATATACAATCATGGTTTTGCTTTTTTGTATGTTTTTTTGTTGGCAACGCAATGGACAAAGGCATGTTTTAGCACTCGGAGCATGGACCTTAATTCAGACTGGAGAATGGACCAAGGGAAGAATCCGGAAATCATGCATCGGTTCCCTTCATATACAATGTCATGATGGCAGCCTCCTGCTTTTTTCGAAAATAATTCCGCCGGACATAAAAAAAGCCGGTTCGAATTGTTCGAACCGGCTTTTGATGAAAATCAAAGATTTTTATTTTGCAGTTTGTGGTTGAGCAATACCAACCAATTCAATGTCAAAAATCAAAGTTGAGAAAGGTTTGATAACGCCTCTGTCCTGATCTTGGTATGCTAAATCCTGAGGTACAAAGAGTCTCCATTTTGAGCCTACAGGCATCAGTTGTAATGCTTCTGTCCAGCCTTTGATCACCTGATCAACCTCGAATGATACAGGAGCTTTGCCATCGTTGCTGTCAAATACAGTTCCGTCAATCAAAGTGCCTTTGTAGTTAACCTGTACCCGATCAGTTGCTTTTGGAGTAGGGCCATTGCCTTTTTTCAGAATTTGATATTGCAAACCGTCAGGTAAAGTGATTACACCCGGTTTTGTTTTGTTGTCAGCCAGGAATTTTTGACCGGCTGCCAGGTTTGCACCAAATTGTTTTTTCATTTTTTCCTGATGGTATTTTTCCATTGTAGCGCGGAAAAATGCTTCAGCAACTTCAGGTTTCATTTGTACGCCTTTTTCTTTCATTGCAGCGAACAAACCAGCCTTGATTAAGTCAAGATTCATGGTCAATGTGCTGTCTCCGAGTAGACCGGCTTTTGCTTGTTTTCTTAATGCAGCGCCAATATTCAAACCGGTTGCATATTGTGCAAGATGTTTGTCTTTTGAACCTAAACCTTTTTCAAATCCTTCGATAAAGGCATCGACAGCTTTAGTAGATGTATCTCCCTGCAAAGAATATGCTTTTACTTGCGGTCCGTTAAGTACCCCAAAAGCGTAATTTAAACTGTCCAATTGGGTTTTTAATGTAACAGTTTTCTGGTTTTGACATGACGACATGGTAAGGATTAAAGCCAAACCGATGGACATTACGATACTGATTTTTTTCATTTTTTCTTGTTTTAGATTAAACACTATCCATAAATATACAGCTCATTAGCTCTGAAAATTGAATTGCAAAGATAATGAATTTTATCTATTATGCCTGTGGCTCAATATTTTTTATCCAAAGCATGGATCAACTCTGGCGTGATATTTGCATATAGTTTATAAATGACAGGTATATAATGTATTATGTTTTTGTGTGTCCTGTTTTTAATATAACGTCTCAGGATGATTAGCCATAAATTGTTCTATAAACTCATAAGAAATTCTGTCAGGTTTTGATCATGAGGAAGATTTAGCTTCCGGCGTAAACGATAGCGTCCCATTTCGACACTTTTCCCGGATACATTTAATAATCCTGCAATTTCTTTAGTGCTAATATTCATTCGGATATAAGCGGCCAGTTTAAGATCCCCCGTGGTTAGTCCCGGGAAGCGATTACTGAGTTTTACTAGATAGTTGTCGTATGTTTTGTTGAAACTCATCTCAAACATTTCCCATTCTTTTTCCGGATTCCTATTCTTTTCGACAATCATTTTCAATCCCCGCAGATGTGTTGTCGGAACAGCCTGATCGGCAGCCAGTTTTTCAATTTCTGCATCCACTTTATTGATAAGCCTGCTTTTTTGTAGCATATGTTTTGTGATACGGGAAAGCTCTTCGTTCTGTTTTTCTACCTTTTCCTGTAGTAGCTTTGTTTCCACAATGGCTATTTCCTTTTCATGTTGTTCTGAAATACGTTGATGCTGTTTCATAAGTTTCCACTGGATATAGGAATAAAGCCCGTAGGCTAAGAGGGCTAAAAGAATTAATAAAATAATAAATCCAATCCAACTGAAATACCAGGGAGGAAGAATGGTGATTTTCAGCAATTGCGAATAAAAGACCTGATTGGTGCCTTTGACGGTTGCCTTAACCTGAAAAACATAGTCACCTGATGGGAGGTTAGAAAGTGTGGCGATGTTATTTTGCGATGGAATGGAGAAATTATTATTGCTTCCTTTGCCCGATAGCCGGTAGCTATATTCGATTTCACCGGTGTTTTCATAATCGGGCAATGTGAATCGAATATAAATGGTATTGGCGCTATGGGGAAACTCTATGAAATGCGAAGCATAATATGCTATGGGATGAGGCAACGACTTGGAAACCATTTTATTGGAGAATTCTCCAATGTCCCTGATATATACCTGGTTTTCCTTCATGTTGGATATCGCATAATTGATGTTGACCACAGAAAAACTATTGGATGTGCATATCAGATAGTTGTCGGCATCTAATTTTTTGATAGCTTCATAGTTACTTATGACTTCCGGGTACAATGTTTCCAGATTTTTAGAAATCAGATAGGGTCTTGAAGTATTATAGTTCCGGATACAGTAGAATTGTTTTGATCCAAAGCACCACAGGTCATTCCCTGAAAATTGCAATCTGTAAAGGGAATTATGCGTAGGGAGCAACCGGTTGACAGCCTGCATGGGTTCAAAGTGGTTTTGTGCGTAATCGAACTGCATTATTCCCATGGTATCGAGTAAATAGAGATTATTGTCATAAGAATACATCCTTTGGACGGTTGAATTATGTATTCCTAAACTTTCCAGATGATTGCTTGCATAAATGACGTGATTAAAAGTGGAATCAAATTGAATACGATAAACTCCGCTGGCGTAATTCCCGATGAAAAGATCGTTTTTTCTGTCTTTTGCAGCATATGCTGCATTGTATGGATAAACAGCTTCAGGTTGAACATTAAATTGGGTTCCGTTCATCTTCAACATGCATAATCCATCATATGAAAGCAACATTACCACATGGCTATTCATTTCAAGCATGTTCGAAATACCGCTGCCTGTATACACAAATCGTCCTGTGTTTCCGCTTACAACATACAAGCCCTGATTGTGTGCACAAAGCAATTGATTATTTATTTTGAGTAAACTCCATACTTGTCCCTGTGTGTTCGGCATAATATGGAACTCAACTTCACGATCGGGATAATTAAAATCCTTGAGACTGCAATAGACTAATCCCTGATTTGTGGCAAAGAAAAGATTTCCATTGTATTGTTCAACCTGATATACCGATCCTAATTCGCCTTTAGGATCAGGAAAGGTTCGGATCCGGCTGTTTAATTGGATGTGGTCAATGCCACGATCAAGTCCCAGCCAGATATTATTACTATGATCCAGAAAAATACTCAGAACTGTATTGTTGGGTAATCCTTTCAGTTTGTTGATATTGGATAGTATGTTTCCTGTGTGGTCGGTAATCAGTAATCCATTGAGAATGGTGCCAAAAGCATATCTTCCGTCGGGAAGCATAGTCATACTGAAGATTTGATTCCGGATTAAAAAATCATTACATGCCCAGTTGTTTTTTGTTACTTTTCCGTTAACAAGCTGGTAAAGTCCTTTGTCAATCGTTGCTATTAAAATGTCATTATCATTCAGGGGAGCCATTCCATAAACACAATCTCCTTTGAGAACAGCTCCACCGGCAACCGGCGTTAGGATTCCATCTTTCAACTCCATCAATCCCAATGTCTTATCCTGGGCAAAAAAACGATTGTTTACGGCAAAGGCAAATTGAAACCGGGTTGGAGCTTTGATAATGGTTACCTGATTGGTGGTCGGAGAATATTTATAGATGTTCTGGAAGCAGTTGAAATAAATATCGCCCTGGAAAGGTATTATTTTCCAGAAATCATTTTCATCTGTAAAACGAATATTGTGTTCGGTCGAAATGGATGTGTAAAGTAGCTTACGCGTATAGGGATCTCTTTCCCAAAAGCCGAATTCATTCTGCATGCCTACGTAAATGCGTTGGTCATTTGTTATTAACACGCTTCGGACTGCAGATGAATTGTGAGGAATCTGATAAAGAGTCCATTCACTACCATCATATTCTAATAGTCCCCCGGAGTTTGCGAAATAAAGGTATCCTTTCTCATTTTGTGCAATTGCCCAGGTTTGATTGGATGCATTATAAACGGTTTTGTCAAAATAGGTTAGCTTTGGAATACATTGGTTGACTATTTGCGAAATATCTGCTTTTGCTGTTACCCACAGAGCTAAAAACAGCATGATAAAAGAAAAAGAAACGTATTTCATGGCAAGTTATTTGTTAAAAAGTAGACATCAAAAGAGGATTCGACATTGAAAATACCTTTTTTCAAAGAATAATAAAAAATATGGATAATATGATTTGCAGTATATTGATATACATAATTTTATTAGATACATTGTAGAGGTTTAATAGAGGTATTTTACATCAAAAATAGAGGTTTTGTAGATTTGGAATATTTGACTTTGAGAGAAACTCTCGTTTATCTTTGTTCCGTCAATTTTTAGAGCCCTTATGTCTAAACTTAAGTTTATCATGAAACGACACATCATTTTCAGCGTTGTTGTTTCGAAGCAAAGGTAATGCTCTTTTTGTAAAAAAACAGCGCACATGAAAATACTTTACACTGATCTATCCTTTCTTATATCAAAGGCATTGTTCGATCCGAACAGCCGGATATGTATTTTAATCAAAAAGAAAATCAATGATATAGAGATATACAATCCCCTTAATGGAAGTATCTCTTTGTTGTGTAGGAACGCAAGCATTGTTTGTGTTTCTATGTTCTCATATTGTGTTTATACTTTCAACGAAAAAAGAGCGAGCTTTATTTAATATGTTTAACCGCCGAGCTGTAAAAAGAGCGAGGCATAAAAATGTAACTATGAAGAAACGAGTGATGTTTGTTTTGATTATTTTGTTTTCTATAAGCAAAATAATGGCGCAAAGCGTTTCAGGTGTAGTGGTGGATGCCCAAAATCAACCTTTACCTGGAGTAGCTGTGTTAGTTAAAGGTACTTCATTGGGGACTATTACCAATGTAGATGGAAAATTTACATTGAGAGACATTTCTGATGCGCGTACAAAGACCCTGGTGTTTAGTTTTATTGGTTATCAAAAACAGGAAAAAGAGATAGGGCAGGCAACCTATATGCATGTTGTGCTGCAGGAGAGTACCAAACAGATGGATGAAGTTGTCGTTGTCGGGTATGGTGTTCAAAAGAAAAGCTTGATTACCGGTGCAATTTCTTCCGTTTCTGCAAAAGAAATTGATAACAAACAATTAACCCGTTTGGATGATGCGTTACAGGGGCTGACTTCCGGTGTTACTGTAGCACAAAGTTCAGGAGCACCGGGAAGTGCACCTACCATTCGGATTCGGGGTATTACTTCTATTAATAACAGCGACCCTTTATATGTTGTTGATGGAGTTGTTATGAATGGAGGGTTGGAATATCTGAATCCAAATGATATTGCATCGATTGAAGTTTTGAAAGATGCTGCTTCTTGTGCAATTTACGGCACACGCGCCTCCAATGGGGTTGTTTTGGTTACTACTAAAAAAGGGAAAATTGGAGAACCGATGAGAGTGAATTACAACATGCAAATGGGAATTCAGGATGCAATTAAGAAGGTTCAACTTACAAATGCAACCCAATATGCAGAATTACGGAACGAATCGGTTATGAATGACGGAAGTGCTCCTGTATTTGCAAATCCAACTTCTTATGGTGCAGGTACAGACTGGCAAAATGAATTGTTTAGCAGTGCTCCTTATCAAAGCCATAGCTTAAGCGTATCAGGAGGTGGCGATAAATCTACCTATTATGTGTCATTGGGTTATATTGCCCAGAAAGGTATTGTTGCTCCTTCAATTGCTTATGATAACAGGTTTTCTTTGACAACCAACACCAGCTACAAAATTGGGAAATATGTAACGATCGGTGAAAATCTGAGTTATACCTACGAAAAGAATCAAACTGGATTAAATACCAATAGTGAATTTGGAGGGCCGTTAAGTTCTGCATTAAATTTAGACCCTTTGACGCCTGTTTATGTAAGCGCTTCAACGGTTGCGAACGATCCGAATAATACTTACGCATCTCCGTACATACTTCAAGCTCCTAATGGAATGTACTATGGTATTTCCAATATTGTAGGACAAGAAATGACCAATCCACTTGCTTATGAACAAGTACAAAAAGGAAATTATGGGTGGTCGGATAATATGGTTGGTAATGCCTATATTAATGTAAATCCTATCAAAGGTTTGAATTTACGTTCGCAAATGAACGTCAAAAAGGCATTTTGGGGGAATGAATCATTTACTCCTCTTTATTATCTCAATCCGAATAATAATAATACCAATATGGTAAGTCAGTATCGTGAAAGCGATCAAAACCTGACCTGGAACTGGGATAATACTGTATCTTATACTGATCAGATAGGGCTTCACAACTTTTCTATTATGATGGGGATGAGTGCTGAAAAACAAACTGAAGATGGATTGAATGTTACCTATCAGGGAGAACCTGTAACTAACTATCAGGATGCTTCGTTCAACTTTTCCTTACCTACCACGCAGCGTATCGCAAATGCATATGATAGACAGGAATACGCATTAAGCTCCTATTTTGGACGTCTAACCTATAATTATGATGAAAAATATTTGTTCTCAGGCATAGTTCGTCGTGACGGATCTTCTAAATTTGGGACAAATAACCATTATGGAACTTTCCCTTCTGCTCAGATAGGATGGGTAATAACTCGGGAAAAATTTTTCCCGCAAAATACATTCCTTGATAACCTTAAACTTCGTGCTTCTTATGGAGTTGTGGGGAATGATATGTCTTTAAATGATTTTCAATATGAATCCATCATCTCCGGTGGTGGCGGAAGTAATTATGTCTTTGGTACTGATGGCTTGGCAATCGGTTATTCAACTACCACTCCTGCCAATCCAAATCTTAAATGGGAGCAAACAAGTTCGCTTGATGCAGGTTTTGATGCTGTGTTATTGAAAAGTCTTACGGTTACTTTCGATTATTACAATAAAAAGACAACCGGGATGTTAGCGACAGTTCAAATTCCTGGATTTTCGGGGTACACTTCTGACCCGTGGGCAAATATTGACGATTTGACAAACAAGGGATTTGAATTGGAAATTGGGTACAATAAAAGTTTTGGTAAGGTTAGACTAGGTGTTCAAGGAAATATTGCTTATAACAAGAATACAATTACCTATTTAGGTCAAGGCAAACAATATTTAGATGGTGGGGCAACATTTCAAAATTCTCAGTATCCACTCTCTCGTACAGCCGTTGGTCATCCATTTAATGCATTCTATGGATTCAAAGAATTAGGAGTGTTCCATTCACAAGCCGAAATAGATAACTACAAAGATAAAAATGGAAATTTAATCCAGCCAAATGCAAAACCTGGAGATTTCAAATGGGAAGATGTTAATGGCGACGGCGTGATTAATTCAAATGACCGTACATGGTTGGGAGATCCATATCCACACTATACATATGGGTTGACTGTGAATTTAGGCTGGAGAAATTGGGACTTTATGGTATTTGGGCAAGGCGTTTGGGGAAACAAAATATTCCAGGCATATCGCCGATTGGACATTACTACCGCCAATTACCCAATTGCTGCACTGAATGCTTGGACAACTACAAATTCAAATAGTAATTATCCAAGATTATCAGATCTTGATCCAAATCATAATTTTGGCAATCCTTCGAACTTCTATTTGCAAAATGGAGCTTATTTCCGTATCAAAACCATTCAGTTAGGTTATACATTACCGAAACCGTGGATGACAGCTATTGGATTCCAATCAGTCAGAGTTTTTGCCAGTGTTAGCAATTTATTTACGATTACTCAATACACAGGTTATGATCCTGAGGTTGGTGGTAGCAGCTATGGCATTGATCGTGGTATCTATCCACAAGCAAGAACTTATATGTTTGGCCTTAACGTAGGAATTTAATAGGGACTTTCATAAACTTAAAACCTTATCAAATGCGATTTGATTCATGAAATCGCACTGTCGAAATAAATAATAAAAATATAAAGAAATGAAACACAATAAATTATTAAGCGGACTCATCATAGCAATAAGTGCCGTAGTAATTACATCCTGTTCCGACTCTTTTTTGAATATTACGCCTAAGGGAGAATCGCTCGAATCAAACTATTATTCAAATCCGAGTGAAGCGTATGCAGGATTGGTAGCCGCCTATAGTGCTTTAAATACAGAAACTGGGAATACCTATTGTAGCCCTCTTGGAGTAGCAAATTCAGCTTCGGATGATTGCTATGCCGGAGGAGGAGGTCCTTCTGATATGAGCCAATGGCAGGCCATGAATGATATGACTCAATTGACTCCGGCTAATATGCCTGTTGATATGTGGAATGTCAATTTTGTTGGCGTTAAACAATGTAATTTGATTCTTTCTAAGATTAATGGAGTGCCTGGATTAAGCGATGCTGATAAGACTCGCTATACGGCAGAAGCCAAATTCTTAAGAGCTCATTATTATTTTAATTTGGTAATTTGGTTTGGAAATGTCCCATTATTTACCACTCCGCAAACAACAGATGAAATTTATGCAGCTAAACAAGCTACGGCTTCTGAGGTATATGCACAAATAGAAAAGGATTTGACAGACGCAATTCCGGATTTACCCGTAACTGTTCCTTCGTCAGAAAATGGGCGCGCAACACAAGGTGCTGCTGAAGCTCTTCTGGGCAAAGTTTATTTGTATGAAAAGAAATGGGCTGATGCTGCTAACATTTTGAAAGATGTTAATGGAGATACTCCTGGAGGAACAAGTCGTTTCGGATATCATTTGCTGGCAAATTACGGAGATATTTTCAATCCGAATAATAAGTTTAACGCAGAGTCGATTTTTGAAATTCAAAAAACCGGAAGTCAAAATTACGGATGGGGAAACTGGGGTCAATACAAATCGAATGTCTATAGCATTATGGTAGGGCCGAGAGGTTACTCTCAGTCTGGAAGTAACAGTACGGCTCCAAATTTCTTGTCCGGTTGGAGTTTTGATCCGATTACTCCTGATCTCGTTAATGCAATGGTTCAGAATGGAAAGTATGATCCTCGCTATAAATATACGATTATCAATCTGGATAGTCTGGTTCAGGCAGGCCAATGTAGTTATGCAAAGAGTCAGTGTTATGCTGCTACCGGATATTTTATGGCTAAATATGCTCCTTTACTCCAATATACAAGTAGTGCAGGAACAAAAGAATTAAATTTTGATCAGGATTATATTGAAATTCGTTTAGCTGACACTTATTTGATGGAAGCAGAAGCTTTGGTTATGTCGAATACTAACTTGTCCCGTGCTCAGGCGTTACTTGATGCGGTTAGGGCCAGAGTCGGTTTACCATCTGTTCCGGTATCAATGACAGCTATCAAATTTGAACGTCGCATGGAGCTGGCTACTGAAGGTGAACGCTACTTCGATTTGGTACGTTGGGGAGATGCTCCAAGTGTGTTGGATAATATGGCAAATGGATTTTCAAAACATTTTGTAGCAGGTAAAAATGAAATATTACCTATTCCATTGTCAGAACTGACTAATACGCAAATGGTTCAAAATCCTCAATATTAATGTCCCAGACATGTTTTTCAAAAATATATAATATTGTGCTGATAACTAAAAAGGCACATTTCTGATAGGTATTAGTTGATTTATGTAGTTTTCAGACATCCGGAGTGTAAAAAGCTTCGGATGTCTATTGTAAAATTTTCATACTTAGTGATTTTGTCTTTCTTGTAGTAAAAAATATGGTAAACAGGTTCAAAAAAAAATATTTATGGCTGTTTCTTATATTGCCGTTTGTCAGTATAATTTCAGGATGTAAGAATAACAACCACATTGATGAAATTATGCCGAACACAGGTGATACAATACAAACGCCTGTTAAGACTGATGTCACATTTTGGATGACGCGTGCTGATAAGTCGGTTTTGTTCCAGAAACAAACAAATACGAGCCTTATTTTTACTTCGTCAACCAACAATAATCCAACCATTGATATTGATACGACACAAACCTATCAGACAATTGATGGCTTTGGTTTTGCTTTAACCGGAGTTAGCGCTTCATTGATCAACAGTCTCCCGGAAACAACAAAAGACGCGTTATTAAAAGAGCTGTTTTTGACCGATTCGACTGACATTGGAGTAAGCTATTTGCGGATAAGCATTGGTGCATCTGATTTAAGCGTGGCTCCGTTTACGTATGATGAAGTTCCAGCAGGTCAAACAGATACTACATTACAGAACTTTAGTATCAATCAGGAGGAAACGGATTTAATCCCTATCCTTCAGAAAATCGTTGCCCTTGAACCTTCAATTAAGATTATTGCAACACCATGGACGGCTCCAACATGGATGAAAACGAATGGAAGCTTTGTGGGTGGAAGCTTAAAACCAGAATATTATAATGTGTATGCGCGTTATTTTGTGAAATATATAGAGGCTATGCAGGCTGCCGGCATCAACATTACAGCAGTGACGCCTCAAAATGAGCCATTAAATGCATATAATAACCCTGCAATGGTTATGCAATCCAATGAAGAAGATGATTTTGTGAAAAATTATCTTGGACCTCAGTTTAAAGCAAATCATATCACGACTAAGATTATTATATACGATCATAACTTGGATCATCCGGAATATGCCACTGATATTTTAAGTGATACCGCAGCGTATCCTTATATTGATGGTTCTGCATTTCATTTATATGCTGGAGATATTAATACTATGTCCAGTGTACATGATTTATTTCCTAATAAAAACGTTTATTTTACCGAACAATACACTTCTTCTACAGGTAATTTCCACGATGATCTTGATTGGCATATTCAGAATTTAATTATTGGCGCAACGCGTAACTGGAGTAAAAATGTCCTGGAATGGAATCTGGCATCCGATCCTAATTTGCAATTACATACTAACGGAGGATGCTCAACCTGTTTGGGAGCCCTTACCATTGGAACAACGGTGACCCGAAATGTCAGCTATTACATTATTGCACATGCAGCCAAGTTTGTGCGACCAGGTTCGGTACGTATTGCCTCTTCTGTTGTTGATAATCTGCCCAATGTGGCATTTAAGACGCCGGATGGGAAGAAGGTGTTAATAGTACTGAATACGGGTTTGTCAACAACCACTTTCAATATTCGTTTTAATGGAAAGATTGTTTCGCCAACATTAATGGCCGGAGCAGTAGGAACATTTATTTGGTAATTACAAAACTATAATTTTATATGAGAGCAAAATTTGCTATACCACTATTTGCAGCTTTATTTGTGTTGTTTGCAACGTTCGCATGGGGGCAGACAACTACTTTCTCCGGCAAAAAGGTAGAGGTTTATACTACTGCAAAAAATACAACTTTACGGTTGTCGGATGCAGGTTCGTTGCAATTACAGCCTACGTCTCAGGAGATGAATAAAGGCAACTGGATATTTGTCGATCCGACAAAAACGTTTCAATCAGTGCTGGGCATTGGAGGCGCTTTGACCGATGCTTCGGCAGAAACTTTTGCCAAATTGCCTGAAAAATCGCAGGAAGAATTTCTGACTGCATATTATAATCCTGAAAAAGGAATTGGATATACCCTGGGCAGAACCAATATCAATAGTTGTGATTTTTCCAGTGACAGTTATACCTATGTGGCCAATCATGACTCTTTGCTTAAAACATTTAGCATAGCGCATGATGAAAAATACCGTATTCCATTTATTAAAAAAATTATTGCAGCTACCGATGGGAACCTGACACTTTTTATCAGTCCGTGGAGTCCTCCGGCTTGGATGAAGAGCAATGATGACATGTTGCACGGAGGTAAATTGCTTCCTCGCTATCGTCAGGCGTGGGCAAATTATTTTGTGAAGTTTATTCGTGCCTATCAGGCTCAGGGAATTCACATCTGGGGAATGACAGTACAAAACGAACCGTTAGCCACACAAATTTGGGAATCATGTATTTACACTGCTCAAGACGAACGGGATTTTATTAAAAATTATCTTGGTCCTACTTTGGAGCGTGATGGATTGGGTAGCAAAAAAATTATTGCATGGGATCATAACCGGGATTTGCTCTATTATCGTGCCAGTGTTGTTTTGAATGACCCTCAAGCCGCTAAATATGTTTGGGGTATTGGTTATCATTGGTATGAATCCTGGTCTGGAGGAAAGATGATGTTTAACAATGAAAGACGGGTTCAGGAAGCTTTCCCGAATACCCATCTTCTATTTACGGAAGGATGTGTTGATCGCTTTAATTTCAATCAGGTACATGACTGGAGCCTTGGCGAAAAATATGGACGTTCCATGATTCATGATTTTAATGCCGGTACAGTAGGTTGGACAGACTGGAATGTATTGCTTAACGAAAAAGGGGGGCCAAATCATGTTGGAAATTATTGTTTTGCTCCTATTATTGCCGATACCAGAACGGGGCAACTTATTTACACGAATATTTACTATTACATTGGTCAGTTTTCAAAATTTGTCCGTCCGGGAGCGAAGCGGATTATCAGCTCCTCCAGCAGCAGTCAACTACTTACGACCGCGTTTATCAATAAAGATGGCAAACTTGCTGTTATTGTCATGAATCCGACGGATACCAAAATCACTTATCATCTTTGGGTGGGAGGTAGCGCAGCCGGTACAGCCAGTCTGCCACATTCCATTTCGACTTTAATTGTTGAATAGGATATAAATAAAGAGAAGATGAAAAAAAAATCGGGATATGTTATTCTTAGCTTTTTATTGATTTGTTTTGGGCGAACAACGATGTCTCAGAATGTCCAAATGTGGCTTACAAATACCGATAAGACAGTTTTGTTTCAGCAGCAACATGGATCTTTGAATTTTGGCAAAGCCAATGATCTTGGTAACACACCATTGATTTGTGTGGAAGATAACCGAACTTTTCAGACGATAGATGGCTTCGGATTTGCTTTGACTGGGGGAAGTGCCATGCTGATTCAACAAATGAGTCCTGTTGCACGCCATGCCTTGCTGGAAGAATTGTTTACTGATAAGGAGAATAATATCGGAACAAGTTATTTACGTATCAGTATTGGTTCGTCCGATTTGAATGATCATGCGTTTTCATACGATGATGTTCCGGCAGGACAGACTGATCCTCAACTGAAAAATTTTAGCTTTGGGCCGGATAAATATGATGTTATTCCTATTCTGAAAGAAATTATCTCGATTAATCCTAAAATAAAAATTCTGGGTTCTCCTTGGTCTGCTCCTGCATGGATGAAAACGAACCAAGATACGCGTGGTGGTAGTTTAAAGTCTGAATATTATGCTGTTTATGCCAAATATTTGGTACATTATATTATTGCCATGCAAAAAGAAGGAATTCATATTGATGCTATTACCGTACAAAATGAACCGCTTCATCCTGGCAATAATCCAAGTATGCTCATGTATGCACCTCAGGAAGACCTTTTTGTGAAAAAATATCTTGGGCCTGCTTTTCAGACTGCAAAATTGACCACCAAAATTATTATTTATGACCATAACGCAGATCGGCCAGACTATCCGATATCAATTCTTAATGATCCCGAAGCCCGTAAGTATATTGATGGTTCAGCGTTTCATTTATATGGAGGAAGTATTCAAGCATTATCTGATGTACATAACGCTTTCCCTGAGAAGAATCTCTATTTTACGGAACAATGGGTTGGAGCTCCCGGATATTTTTCAAAGGACATCCCTGAACATATCAATAAGTTGATTATTGGCGCTACCCGCAATTGGTGTAAAAATGTCATAGAATGGAATCTTGCTTCTGATACACAATATACGCCACATACCGATAGGGGAGGTTGTAATATTTGTCTTGGGGCAATAACCATTCAGGGAGACTCCGTTACACGCAATCCTGCTTATTATGTTATTGCCCATGCTGCCAAGTTTGTTCGTCCTGGTTCGGTTCGCATTGCTTCCAATCGTGTTTTGGAATTAAACGATGTAGCATTCAAACGACCCGATGGGAAAATAGTACTTATTGTGATTAATAATGGAGATGGGGTGCAAAATTTTGACATATGGTATCTTGGCCGGATATTTCAAACCAGCTTAAATGCCGGATCTGTTGCAACTTATATATGGTGATTCTAATTATAAATGTCAGTGTTGATGGGATTATTTAGTTGACAAATAATGTGCTGATGGACGTTTTGTGTTGTGCTTAGAAATAAATAATTATTATATGAAGACCAAAGTGTTGAAATATTTTTTGTTTGTAGGTGTTTTTCTGGCCTTTTTGGGCTGTGGGAAAAAAAGTGTCGCCTCCGTAATTAATTATGGGTCTCCTACGGTGGACTTTAGTTTTAATCTTAAAAATACAACGGACAGTACAAATTATCTTGTGTTCCATTCTAAAGCTACAGGTAACTATAGTTATCTGGAATGGTCACTAGAAGGGGAGACTCTTCAGCAGGATACTACATTTGTCTATTATTTTCCCAAGAAAGGAACGTATACAGTGTCATTGACAATTTTTTTGCCTAGTGGAGATGCTGTGACTGCTTCAAAAACGATAACCATTGCTGCCGATGATCCGGCGTATGTTCCAAATAAACTCATATGGAGTGACGAATTCGACAGTACGGCTCTGAATATGAACAATTGGAATTATGAAACCGGAGATAGCGGTTGGGGCAATAATGAATGGGAAAACTATACCACGCAGAATGCCATTGTAAGCAATGGAATGTTATCTATTGTTGCCAGGTTGGTTGGCCCGGGACAACATGTTGGAGATTATACTTCGTCCCGGATAACCACAAATGGTAAGAAAGAATTCCTTTATGGACGTATAGAAGTCAGGGCAAAACTGCCAACCGGAAAGGGAACGTGGCCGGCATTTTGGTTACTTGGTGCCGATATTGGATCTGTGGGCTGGCCTGCTTGCGGAGAACTTGATGTTATGGAAAATGTCGGTTATGACCCAACATGGGTTCAAGGCTCGATACATACTCCGTCGAGTTATGGTAATACCGTCAATTTTGGGCGCGTCCAAGTGCCTGATTGTGATACTACTTTTCATATCTATGGGATGACATGGACTCCAAGTAAGATAGAATATTACATAGACGATCCGTCAAAACCTTATTATACATATAGTCCTGCAGTAAAAACGGCTTCAAACTGGCCATTCAACAAGCCTTGTTTTATCATTCTTAATCTGGCTATCGGAGGTAATTGGGGAGGAGCTCAGGGAGTGGATGATTCTATTTTTCCACAGACGTATTATATTGATTATGTGAGAGTATATTCATACCAATAAGTATTTGTTCTTGAGTTATAACATTAAACTATGGAATCCGGATGGCAACACATTATTTAAAATCGTTCATAACAGGCGTTATATCATTGTTTTTAACGATAACAATAACATCTGCCAAACCCATTGGTCAGGTAGAGCATCATTTCTTTCATGTAGAACATCAAAATCTGATAGCACCCAATGGAAAATCGTTTTTGATTCAAGGTATTAATTTGGGAAACTGGCTTAATCCTGAAGGATATATGTTTCTTTTTAATAAAACCAGTTGTTTCCGTTCTATAGACGAGGCATTTAAAGAAATGGTAGGGCCGCAGTTTGTAAATCATTTCTGGCAACAATTTCAGGATACATATATTACCCGTCAAGATATTCATTTCATCCGTGAAACAGGAATGAATACAGTTCGAATACCTTTTCATTACAAGCTCTTTACGTATGAAGATTATATGGGAGCTAATAATCCAAAGCGTGGTTTTGAATTACTTGATAAAGTAATTGCTTGGTGTCATGCCGAGGGGTTGTATGTGATTTTGGATATGCACGATGCTCCGGGCGGGCAGACAGGAGATAATATTGATGATAGCTATGGCTATCCCTGGTTGATGGTGAATACACAGGAACAACAGAAATATTGCGCCATTTGGCAAAAGATTGCACTCCACTATGCCAATAATCCGACGGTGTTAGGCTATGACTTATTAAACGAGCCCATTGCTCCCTATTTCCCTGATCTTGCAATGTTGAATCAACAGTTGGAACCTCTTTATAAAAAGGTTGTAGCATCTATTCGCCAAGTGGATAAAAATCATATTGTAATACTTGGTGGGGCTCAGTGGGATGGTAATTTTAAGGTGTTTAATGATTCCAAGTTTGATAACAATATGATGTATACGTGTCATCGCTATGGATGTGACACGGTACAAAATGCGATTCAGGATTTTCTGGACTTTCGCGCTAAAGTTAATCTGCCTCTTTATATGGGAGAGACAGGTGAAAATAGTGATGCCTGGATAGGTGGATTCCGTCGTTTACTTGAACAAAATCATATGGGATGGACATTTTGGCCATATAAAAAGATGCAAAATACCCGATGCATGGTTTCCATTCAAAAACCGAGAAATTGGGATGAGATTATCGCATTTACCGAAAAGGATCACTCTGTATTTGATCAAATCCGCAAAAACAGGCCATCACAAGAAGTGGTGAAAACTGCACTAAATGAATTACTTGACAATATAAAGTTTGTACATTGTTCTATTAATAAAGGATATATAGAAGCATTAGGGATGAACCCCTAACTTTTAAGTAAATCAGGTTAACTCAATTTTTCTATCACTCTAGTTAATTCCGATGCATAGGCGGCATAAAACAAACTGTTTCAACATTTGTTTTTGTCGCTTATGTTTTATCTTTGTGTTTCTATCTACAAAACAATAGACAATGGAAACTGTTCGATGGGGAATTATTGGTGCCGGAGATGTGTGTGAAGTGAAAAGTGGACCGGCATTTTACAAAATTGAGCATTCTGAATTAATTGCAGTAATGCGCCGAAACATAGTCAAAGCAGCCGATTTTGCAAAAAGACATGGAGCCAAGCGTTGGTATGACGATGCGGAGGCTTTGTTGACTGATTCAGAAGTGGATATTGTCTATGTGGCAACTCCTCCGCAGGCGCATGCTGAATATGCTATTCGGGCAATGAGGGCGGGAAAGGCTGTTTATGTGGAGAAACCGATGGCAATGAATTATACTGAATGCCAGACTATGATTGCTGTTTCTGAAGAGACGCACATGCCTTTATTTGTGGCGCATTATCGCCGGAGCTTACCTTATTTTATCAAAATAAAATCGTTACTTGATGCCGGTCGTTTAGGAAAAATTATTTCGGTGCTAGTCCGTCAGTTTCGGGCCCCTATGGTTGTTGATCTAAATCCAGGCGAGCACACATGGCGTGTGGATCCTACCGTCTCCGGAGGTGGCTATCTGTTTGATTTGGCTCCTCATACAGTCGATATTCTTGATTTTTTATTGGGGAGAATAATCCAGGTGCAGGGCTTTAAAGCGAATCGTGGTGGATTTTATAATGCAGAAGATAGTGTGACCGCCACCTTTACATTTGAATCTGGAGTGTTGGGTAATGCTTTGTGGAGTTTCGTATCTGCTCCTGTAGCTGATAGCGATCGGGTAGAGATTGTTGGAACGGAGGGGACATTGACTTTTTCTGTTTTTGGATTTACTCCGATTGTTTTGGAAAATGGTCAAGGTTCGCATTTGTTTACTACCGAGCAACCTCAGCATATCCAACTTCCTTTTATTCAAACCATAGTCAATGAACTGCGCGGCGTGGGCAACGCTCCTTGTCACGGAGAAATTGGTTCACGTCCTAATTGGTTTATGGATCAGTTGGTTTGCATTGATTGAAGATTATGCTTTCTTTGATTTTCCTGTTTGTGAAGTAGGTATAGTGGAAAGTCGTTCTTGTCGTGAAGGGCTAGTTGTTGCTTGCACAGCCAACCGAAGGTGATTTTTACCGTATGTTTGATTAATAGAGTCCATTATATCGCTGATTTTTTGATTTTTAGAATGATTAGTTGTGTCGAAAAGATTAGTCTGGATTCCTTCTCTTCGGGTAAGAGAACGCAGAATGATACCTGCTTTTTTATATTTTATTCCTTTTTGTGCGATCTTGTGTAGCCCTTGTAATGCAGCGTCAGTTATTTCTATCGTGTTGCTAATAGGAGTTGCAAAAGATACAGTAGTTGATTGCCATATCTTTTGTTCGTTAGCTGAAGGAAAACGCCCGTTGGAAAGGAATATTTCGATTTGCGAAGTTACCATGTTTTGCTGACGTAGTTTATAAGCTGCTGAGGCTGCAAATAAAGCCATTGGCCCCCGTAATTCTTCATAGGAGGTTATCGGTGACGCAAAACTGCGCGATACCATAATTTGTTGCCGTTTATCGGGAGATCTGTTGTATTCAAAACAAGCTTCTCCCTGTAGCTCACGCCAGGTTTTTTCGCCCACGATAGAGAAATAATGGCGTACCCACTGTTGGGGTTTATCTACAAAATCTTTTGCAGTGAAAATGCTATTGCTAGTTAAAAATCGTGCATGACGATTCCCAATGCCCCATATATCCCCAATAGGCAAGATAGTTTGTAGTTTGACTATTTTTTCGGGCGTGTCAATACATGCTACTCCTTTGTACCGCGCATCTTTTTTTGCTATATCGGCAGCGGCTTTTGCCAATGTTTTGGAAGGTGCAATGCCAACGCTTACGGGTATTCCGATTTGTCTGTGAATAGTATTAACAATATCATATCCTATCTGACGAAAATGAGGAATATCGTCTGGTAGATTTAAAAAAGCTTCGTCAATTGAGTAAACCTCCGGATTGGGTGTAAACTCTTCCAGTACTTGCATGACTTGCCGTGAAACTTCTTCGTACAGAACGAAATTTGCAGAGAAACAAGCAATATTGTATTGCTGTACTAATTTCTTAGTTTGAAAAAATGGTTGTCCCATTCTAATACCAATTGCTTTTACTTCATTACTTCGGGAAATGATACATCCATCGTTATTGGATAGTACCAATACAGGTTTTTCTTGTAAATCAGGACGAAGAATTCGTTCACATGATACAAAGAAATTGTTACAATCCATTAGGGCTATCATACCTATACCGAAATTTATTTGCAAAGATACTGTGATTCATATTTCTTTGAAAGAGGACGATGATTTATCTTGATTATTCGGATAATGAATGTGTAATGATGTTTTTTAAGTGTTTGCTGTATAGAGAAATGTATACTATTTTAGCCAAAACCAGAGAACTGAATCTGATCTGTCTCCTTAGGTTTTTGTATGCGTGAAAATATTCTTGGAAAAAAATGGGCAGACAATTGGTGGTTCATGAAAAATTAGTTACCTTTGCGCTCCCATTCTGTGAGAGAATAAATTATAAAATAAGCATACGCTATGGCAAAGACATGTCAAATAACAGGGAAAAAAGCAATGACCGGCAACAATGTTTCGCACTCGAAACGCCGTACAAAGCGAGTTTTTGATGTAAACTTATTTACACGAAAATTTTATTGGGTAGAACAGGATATGTGGATTAGTCTTAAAGTATCTGCAGCTGGTCTTCGTACTATTAATAAATTAGGCCTGAATGAAGCTATCCGTAGAGCAGCAGAAAAAGGATATTTATACATTTAATTCGAAGGAGACAGTATCATGGCAAAGAAATCAAAAGAAAGCAGAATTCAAGTCATTTTGGAATGTACGGAGCATAAGGATAGTGGTATGCCAGGTACATCTCGTTACATTACAACCAAGAACCGTAAAAATACTCCGGGTCGGTTAGAATTGAAAAAATACAATCCTATTCTGAAAAAAGTAACAGTTCATAAAGAAATTAAATAAACTAGATAACTATGGCAAAGAAAGCAGTTGCATCATTGCAAACAGGAGAAGGTCGTGCGTATGCCAAAGTGATTAAAATGGTAAAGTCTCCTAAAACTGGAGCTTATATATTTAAAGAAGAAATGGTACATAACGACGAAGTAAAAGCGTTTTTTTCGAAGTAAATATTAATTGTTAAAAAATAAGCCGTATGAGATGTGTTTTCATACGGCTTATTTTTTTATTGCGTTTGATATTACGAATGAAAAACTAATAAAGGTGTGTCTGAATGAAAAATCATTTTGTGGGCTATGCTGGGGTTAAACAGGTGAGTGAAAATATTACGTTTGTGTGAATTGATCACCATTAATCCAATGCGTTGTTCGTGGATATATGACTCTAATTCTGCTAATAGATCAGCCTCTTTGATGGTGCCATATTCGGTCTTGAATAACGGATAATGGTGTTTGATATAGTCATGTAGTCTGGCAATGAGTTTTTCATTCCCGGGATTTTCCTTGCGTGGCAATATTTGAGTAAAGAAAATCTTTTTCTTGAAGGTAGTCAATAATTGCATCATTTTTTCGAAAGCCAACAGGTCTTTTTCGTCGATGCTATTCACAAATGCAACGTTTAATTCCTCTTCAAATGCGGCAAGTGGTACGTTTTCAGGCACAGCTAAAACCGGATGCCTGCTTCTGTCAATGATTTCGGCAGTGACGCTTCCTATAAGATCCGATTCTTTTTGATCTTTCCCTCTTGTTCCCATTATGATTAATATTGGATCATGTTCTTTGGCGTAAGTCAGGATGACATCTTCCGGAATACCTTCGCGAATTTCTGTTGTGATCGGTACTTTGGGTAATTCCCCTTGCGTCATTTTGCGTTTTAGCAGATTAAACAGGTTGTGCATGTCTTCTTCCGCTTTTCGCACGAGCTCTTTAATAGTTTCGTTTTCATAAATATCATAAGATAAAGTTTCTGTGAGCTGCATCATGGAAAAATTCATGCTGTAGTAGCTATGTAAAAGCACAACGCGAGCTTTCATAGATGCTGCCATTTTGACTCCCAGATCACAGGTGCGGATTGAATAATCAGAGAAATCAACCGGAATGAGAATCTCTTTCTGATTTTTTTTGTTCAAAATATTTTCTCCTTGATGTTGAGCGTACTCCATTTCCTCTACAATTAATAATGCATGAGAAAGTTCATTCTCAGGAATTCTAACCCGAACGCCAGGCGTAATTTCAGTGGTTGATTCGTTGACAGGATGGAGTTGTACCTCAATGCCATCTTGTTCTAATAAAGTTTTTAGTACCTGGGCTCGCTCTGGTGTGTGAATGGCAATGGTCACAAAATTGGGTTCCATAATGATGTGTTTTTTTAATCGAATGCTGAATATCTTATTGCAAATATAAATCAAAAAAAATGGTTTTGTTCGACCTATTTTCTTTTGACAATTATTTGTGTTATTTGTTTGACAAATAAAAATATTATTCGCATATTTGGCAAAAATATTACAAACATCAAAGTGAATCTTGTTATGAAGGAATCTAATTCTCAAAATGAAGATATGCCTAATGACCGAGATATTTATTATTCCCAACGAATCAAAGCGGGTAAGCGAATTTATTATTTCGATATGAAGAAGAGTCGTTTTGGCGATTATTATCTGGTAATTACCGAAAGTAAAAAGGAAGTAATTGTTAATGATGCTGACAATCCTATTGTTTCGTTTGAAAGACATAGAATATTTCTATATCAGGAAGATTTTGATGAATTTCTGAGGGGATTACACGAATTGATTGATCTGATTAATATTAAAAATGATACGATTGCCCTTGTAGAAGAGCCTGTGCCAGATCATACCCCCGAAAAATTGAAGAAAGTAGGAGATAGCGCTTGATTTATTGTTGTAATAAACGCTACTCGATAAGCATAAGTAGGTGGTTGTTTTTAATAAAATGGCTATCTTTGTAGACAACTCGACCGTTATCGGGAATGATGAGTATGTAAGTTTAATGTTGTTATTTTTTTTCTTTCATTGTTGTGAAAAGTTTTGCAAGTGATAATTATTCTGGAGTTCATCCGACCATTTTTGAAGCCTTAATAGAAGCAAATGAGGATCATGCTTCTTCCTATGGGAATGATATGTATACGGAAAAGGCTGAAGCTAAATTTAAATCTTTATTCGGAGACGATACACAAGTGCTTTTTGTTTTCAATGGCACAGGTGCTAACGTGGTATGTTTGCAATGTGCTGTGCATTCATTTGAATCGATCATATGCGCTGAGACGGCTCATATTTGTTCTGATGAGTGTGGGGCTCCCGTTAAAGCAACCGGAAGCATGTTGCAGCCTATAGTTACTCCTGATGGAAAACTAACGCCTGAGCTCATTGACCCATATATAAAAGGCATAGGGAATATGCACAATGTACAACCACGAGTGATTTCTATTTCTCAAACTACTGAAGTGGGAACTTTATATCAGGTAGAGGAACTGTCACGTCTTTGTGAATATGCTCATGTCCACGGCTTGCTGGTACATTTGGATGGAGCCCGAATAGCTAATGCTGTAGCTTCTTTAGGAGTGAATGTAAAGGCCTGCACTGTGGATTGCGGTGTTGATATTATGAGTTTTGGTGGAACTAAAAATGGATTATTAATGGGAGAAGCCATTCTGATTTTTAATCCTGAATTGGCTAGAAATGCTCAATATGTCCGAAAACAAGCTACTCAACTCTTTTCGAAAATGAGATTTATTTCAGCTCAGTTTGTAGCTTTATTCGAAAATGATTTGTGGTTAACGATGGCACGTCATTCCAATCATATGGCAAAATTACTTGAACAAGAGATTAAAGATTTGCCTTTTATTGAATTTACACAACCTGTTGAAGCAAATGCTTTATTTGTTCGTTTGCCTGAGGCTATGGTAAAACCGTTACAACAAGAATTCCCGTTTTATTTATGGGATGAACAGCAGTTTGAAGCTCGTTGGATGTGCTCTTTTGATACAACAGAAGATGATATTCGTCTGTTTGTACAACACATAAAGATGCTGGCTGAATTCCAACACCTCGCTTAAATTTATTTGGGTGTCTGAAAATAATTGATTTATTATTGTGTTGTTCAGGGATATAATAGGACAAGAGACCACTAAACAAAGATTGAAGAATTTGGTTCATGAAGAACGAATTCCACATGCTTTGTTAATCAATGGTTCGGCTGGTATTGGAAAACTGTCTTTGGCATTGGCATTCGCCCAATATATTAATTGCAAACATCCAACTACCGATGATGCTTGTGGCACATGTCCTTCGTGTGTCAAATTTGCAAAACTGGAACATCCTGATCTTCACTTCGTATTTCCGATTGTTAAGCTTGAAAAATCTAAAGTTGCGATTTGCGATGATTTTGTTTCAGATTTTAGACATTTCTTACTTCAAAATCCATATGGGAGTAATAATGATTGGATGAGTCAGATTGCTTCCGAAAAGCAAGGAATGATTTATGAGGCTGAAAGTAATGAGATTGTCCGGAAATTAAGTCTAAAAACATACGAATCTGAATATAAAGTAATGGCCATTTGGCAACCGGAGCGTATGAATGCTGTGTGTGCCAATAAATTACTGAAAATTTTGGAAGAACCACCTGCAAAGACGCTATTCCTTTTGGTGTCAGAGCAGCCCGATGCTTTGTTGACAACAATTCAGTCTCGTACGCAACGAATTAATGTTCCATTAATTCATAATATTGATTTAGCAGAAGCAGTTCAAAGTCGATTTAACCTCTCTGAAGAACATGCCCGGTATGTAGCTCGTATTGCTAACGGAAATTTTCGCAAAGCCCTTGAAATAATAGAATTAAACGAAGAACAAAAATTTAATTTTGAACAATTTGTCTATTTTATGCGTCAATCATATCAGCGTAATGTGTTTGAACTAAAAAGCTGGTCAGAAATGATGGCCAAAATAGGCAGAGAAAGGCAAAAGAGCTTCATAAGCTATGTGCAAAAGATGTTGCGTGAGAATTTTATCTTGAATCTTAAACAAGAAGAATTGAATTATCTGAATCAGGACGAAATGCAATTCTCTCAAAAATTTTCACCCTTTGTGAATGAACGTAATATTGAAGCAATGATGGATCAGGTTGATCTGGCTGAATTACATATAGAGGGTAATGTTCAGGCAAAAATGGTATTTTTGGACTTATCATTGCAATTTAGTCATTTGTTGAAAAAATAGTACCTTTGTCAATTACTGATTTCGTATGATTTATTATCTCGATGAAGAATACTTTGGAGATTTTAAATTGTTTATTATATTTGTCGATCAATGGATTATATATTACTCCCCGGAGGATTCCGGATAAATAAAAAAGGAACAAATCGTACTACTGATAAAAAATTAAGTGCTGTAGATTGGATGTGCGATTTGCCAGAGACACACGACGATTGTCCTTTTGTTGAGGTTCAATTTAAAAATACACGAAAAGGATATTATCTGAATAGCAATCAATTAAAGCTCGAAAAAGGAGACATGGTTGCTGTGGAAGCTACTCCTGGTCATGATATTGGAGAAGTAACGCTTACCGGTCGTTTGGTGGAAGTCCAAATGCAAAAAAATGGGATTAATACTAAGAAAACGGAAATTCGTAGAGTTTACCGCAAAGCCCGTCCGATTGATATTGAGAAATATGAAGAGGCTAAAGCAAAGGAACATGATACGATGATCAGAACCCGACGCATTGCCGCTGATCTTAATCTTAATATGAAAATTGGAGATGTGGAATACCAAGGAGATGGTAATAAAGCCATTTTCTATTATATTGCTGACGAACGAGTAGATTTTCGTCAATTAATCAAGGTCTTAGCGGAGGAATTCGGTATTCGTATTGAAATGCGTCAGATAGGAGCGCGTCAGGAAGCGGGTCGCATTGGTGGTATTGGACCTTGTGGGCGGGAACTTTGTTGTTCAACATGGATGGGCAATTTTGTGTCAGTAGCTACTAATGCTGCTCGTTACCAAGATTTATCAACTAATCCGCAAAAGCTTGCTGGCCAGTGTGCAAAACTGAAATGTTGTATTAATTACGAGTTGGATTCGTATATGGATGTTCAGAAAGACTTTCCATCCAAAGATATTCCTCTTGAAGCACTTACAGGTACCTATTATCACTTTAAAACAGACGTATTTAAACGCCAGATGACTTATTCGTCTGCTCCTGGAATAGCTGCCAATTTGGTTGTCCTTTCAGTCGATCGCGTTAAAGAAATTCTTGCGTTGAATCGTAAAGGGGAGAAAGTTGGTTCTCTGGAAGAAAAACGCGAAGAAAAGTCCAATGTAGTTAATGTGGATTTTCAAAATGTGGTAGGACAAGACAGCGTAACTCGTTTTGATCCAGCAAAAAAGAAAAAACATAAATCTCGAAATAAAAAACATGGGCCTGCAAATCGTCCGCAAAGCGCTAATTCATAGCTTTTGGTTGGGATGCGGAGTTTTACTCCTTGGGTGTAACTCAAATGCTCTCTATAATCATTTCCATTCGCTGCCTTCAACCGGGTGGAGTAAAGATAGCATTGTGTATTTTGTTGTACCAGTGCATGATACAACTGCTCAATATAATGTGATTGTTAATCTAAGGCATCAATCATCGTATCCATATCAAAATTTCTGGATGTTTATTGATGAGCAATCCCCAAAAGGGATTGTTTCAAAAGACACTGTAGAATGTTATTTGGCTGATGATCGTGGCAAATGGTTGGGAAGCGGATTTAGTGTCTATTCAATGCCTGTATTAATAGCGCACAATAAAAGATTTAAATCTCATGGAAATTATATTTTTACAATTCGACAAGGCATGCGTGATGATGCCTTGCCGGGTATAGATGCAATTGGATTGGAAATAGATAAATGAAGTTATAAAAATGGGAACAACTATGCAAATTACTATTATTGGAGCCGGTAATATGGGTGGCGCCATTGCAAAAGGGCTATTTCAACATAAAAAGGATTTTGATAGTTTGAAAATCTGTTTGGCTGATGTAAGCCAGGAGAAACTGGAGAAATCTTCTTCCTATTGCGATCACATATTTACAGATAATGTGGAAGCTGTTGCAAATGCGGATATTATTATCATCGCGGTAAAACCTTGGTTGGTAGAGATTGTCCTTGAGGAAATTAATGCATCACTTAATCCTGATCGTCATATTTTGGTGTCCATTGCGGCAGGAATTACCTTAGAATCTATTAACAGAAAATTGCAATATGTTTTTCCAGTGTATCGTTTAATTCCAAACACAGCAATTGCTTTAGGTGAAAGTATGACTTTAATTGCTTCTCAGAATACTACAGATGAGCAAGATATAATGATAAGCAGTTTAATGGAAAAGTTAGGGAAGGTGATGTTTATTCCAGAAACATTAATGAGTGCAGCAACTTCACTGACATCTTGTGGTATAGCATATGCGCTACGATATGTCAGAGCGGCCACTGAAGGTGGCGTGGAAATGGGATTTTCTCCGATGCAGGCTCAGCAAATGATAGCGCAAACTTTAATTGGAGCTGCAACTTTGTTGTTAGATGATAGTGCTCATGCGGAAGTCGAAATAGACAAAGTAACTACTCCTGGTGGATTAACTATAAAGGGCTTAAATGCTATGGAAGAAGCCGGATTTACCCGTGCTGTGATTGCAGGGCTTAAAGCAAGTCGCTAATTGAAACCAGATGTTTACCATATAGTGAGTTGTTTTACCTTTATCTAAATAAGACTACTTATTTAGATAAAGAAAGAGATTTATTCTGTGTCCTAGATTGACTGATCCAATACAAATATTATAGTACAAAGGTAATCGGATGAAAAAGCTATTATTATTGATTGTAATCCCAACTTTGTTACTCTCGTGTGCTTCCAATAAGAACATTCCTTATTTTAGGGATATTCCATTGAATGCACATTTAATGTCTGATACCACTTTGCTACCTCCTGATGTTCATATTGTGATTGGAGATGCTCTTTCTATCACTGTTGCTACCATAGATCCAACCGCCTCTCTACCTTTTAATCTCCCTATTGCATCATATGTAGCACCTGGTTCGGAGCAATTGTATTCTACTCCAAATTTTCAACCCTATATTGTGGATAACTCAGGTATGATTACTTTTCCTGTAATAGGGAAAATCCACGTAGCAGGGTTAAATAAAGATGAAGTTGTACATCTTCTGAAGCAAAAATTATTGCCTTACTTGAAAAATCCTGTGGTTGTTTTACAAATTATGAATTTTAAAGTGACTGTTTTGGGAGAAGTAAATCATCCCGGAACTTATACTATTCCCAATAATCAGGTTACCATTTTGCAAGCGTTAGGATATGCAGGTGATATGACAGTGTTTGGCAAGCGGAGTAATGTGCTATTAGTTCGTGACTATGACGGGAAAAAAGAATATGTGCGCATTAACTTTAATAAATCAGCATTATTGAATTCCCCATATTATTATCTACACCAGAACGACGTGCTATATGTGGAACCTAATAGTACTAAGATAATTAATGCTGATAACCAGAATACTTCCTTGTATATTTCTGTTATTTCAACATTAGTGACAACCATAGCTGTGTTAGTCTCATTGTTTAGAAAATAAGCATTTTATTTGATTTGTCAAGATTAAATTTGTTTGTATGCAATTCCAACAGCCTAATCAAAAATCTGAAAATCAAAAAGAAGAGATTGATATTATCGAATTATTATTTTTTTATGTAACAAAGTGGCGTTATTTTGTTGTTGTTATTGCAGCATCTTTGTTATTAGCTTTCCTATATTTAAAGATTGCAGCACCTAAATATCAAGTAACAGGAGCTATTTTATTAAGAAGTGATGATAAAAGTGATCTTGCATCAAAACTATCTCAATTAGGCGATTTTGGATTGTCCCTTGGGAAAAAACAAGCTGATGATGAGATTTATGTAATTAAATCAGAGCGGTTGATTGGTAAAATGATTGGACAACTTGGATTGCAAAAACAATATTATTTGAAGCAAGGTTTTAAGTATCAGGAACAATACCCTGTTTCTCCGATAAGTGTATCCATTCCACAATCACTACAAGATAGTTTATTGGGTACGATTGAGATGTATATTACCAGAAACAATAATGTTTATAAAGTAAATGCCGTTTATAACAAGGATAATAAAGAAGATTTTAGTTGTATCATTCATAAAATAGATGGAACATATGTAACGCCATGGGGCAATTTTACTTTTCATCAAAATCGATCTTTTAAAAATGGAGAAAAATTAAAGATCAATATTATTCCCTTACCTAACCAAATTGAATCATACGAGAAGTTGCTTTCTGTTACATTGGCACGTAAAGAATCGAATGTTATTGACCTTTCTCTTGTGGTTGCCAATAAACAAAAAGGGAGAGACATTATTAATACAATGATTTCATTGTATAATGCAGATGCTCTTAATGACAAAAGTTTAATGGCCGCCAGAACTGCTGAATTTGTAGAAGAGAGATTGAACAAAATTTCGGTAGAGTTATCTGAGGTGGAAAGTCAGATTGAAGAATATAAAATGGCTCATAATATCGCAGATATCCCAGATCAAACTAAGATTATTCTGGCTTCATCGAATGAGTATCGGAAACAACTTACAACATTAGAAATTCAGCTTAATGGAGTGAAGTGGGTAGAACAACAACTTAAAACGCCAGTGGATCAGTATGCTTTAATACCTTCTGATCTTGGTATTCAAGATAAAGGACTGGTTGATATTATTGGGGATTATGATGTTTTGTTGCTACAAAGATTAAGACTTTTGCAATCTACAAACGAAAGGAATCCTGTATTACAACAACTGGAGACAAAAATTAAGATGGTCCAAAAGAATATTTTATCCAGTGTTATAAATATTCATTCTACTTTAGTAATTGCCAAGAATAGTTTGATTAAAAAAAATGAGGCTTGTCTTGCTCAAATTGATCAAATTCCAGTTATTGAACGTCAATATACAGAAATAAAACGACAACAAGAGATAAAGCAGAATCTATATCTTTTCCTCCTACAGAAGAGAGAAGAAAATGCTCTTTCATTGGCTGCTGCTGTTACTTCAACTAAGATTGTTGATCCGGCTTTTGTATCTCCTTTCCCTATATTCCCTAAAAAGAAAGTAATTTTAATTGTAGCATTTCTACTAGCGATTTTTCTGACCATAGCTTATTTGTATATCTATGAGATAATGCATAACAAGATATCATCAAGGAAAGAAATTGAAAAGATGACATCTTTGCCTATTTTGGGTGAAATCGGGATATTTAGAGGTGAAGAGAGAATTCTGATTCAAGAAGGAGATAATTCCAACTTCTCAGAAATGTTCCGAATGATTCGGTCTAATTTAAGTTTTCTTTTGGCGGCTAAGCAGGGAAAACGAGTGCTTGTGACTTCTAGCGTGTCAAACGAAGGGAAAAGCGTGGTAGCTATTAATCTTGCTTTAGCAATGGCAATGCTTGGCAAGAAAACGATAATAGTTGGGATGGATATAAGAGTTCCTCGCTTAGCAGAATATACCCACATGGATGTAAAAGCAGGAGTTACTGATTTTTTGGCTAATTCATCTGCCTCTCTTGAAAAATTGATCTTTCCTTCATCATTGCATCCATATTTGTCGATTTTACAATCGGGAGTTGTACCACCAAATCCAACTGAATTGCTTTTAACTTCAAGAGTAGAAGAATTATTTGAACAATTAGATGCCTTATTTGATTATATTATTATTGATTCAGCTCCTGTTGGGCTAGTTGCCGATACGTTGGCATTAAACCGAATTGCTGATGCAGTAGTGTATGTTTGTAGGCAAGATGTTACTCCTAAGCATTCTGTACAACATTTACA
The DNA here is from genome assembly GCF_014192515.1 of Microbacter margulisiae. Taxonomy (NCBI): domain Bacteria; kingdom Pseudomonadati; phylum Bacteroidota; class Bacteroidia; order Bacteroidales; family Porphyromonadaceae; genus Microbacter; species Microbacter margulisiae. The sequence continues at coordinate 2,023,268 of NZ_JACHYB010000001.1, read as the reverse complement.
GAACTTAGTTCAGGAGAAGCATCTTTCCAATGTAGGAGTTATTCTTAACGGCGTAGATATGAAATCTGGCTATTACCGATATGGTTATGGCGTGGTTGGGTATGCGGATAAAAAGAAAAGATGATTCCCGCTCTCCAAAACAATAATTTAAAATTGATAGGAGAGTATCGTGGGTGTAGTGGTCAAATACCCTTTTTTATGTTGTGTTATCTTGATTTTAATAAGTCTTCTAAGATAGGTATCCCCAAGGAAGCTGGCTGCTGTATGAAATGGATTTCCTGATTTTTTGAAGTTTCTACTGGCTGTGGATCAATTAAATAAATTGGAGTTCCCGAAGATAAATAATGAATCAGACCTGCTGCTGGGTAGACATTCATTGAGGTACCTACAATGGCAAAAATATCTGCCTGTTGTGTTATGTCTATCGCTTGTTCTATGGCCGGAACTGACTCTCCGAACCAAACCACAAAAGGACGTAATTGACATCCAAGCGGGCATTTGTCTCCTAATTTGATATATGGTGCTTCTTCTGGTAATGTAATGATATAAGATGGATTGCAGGATGAGCAAACTTTATTTAATTCTCCATGAAGGTGCAGAACATGTGTGCTCCCTGCTTTTTCATGCAAATTATCGATGTTTTGCGTAATAATGTCAACTTTGAAGAATTCTTCGAGTCGAACCAAGCCTTTGTGCCCATCATTAGGCGAGGCAGTTAATAATTCTGCTCTTCGTTTGGCATAAAAATTGAGCACTAATGTGGGGTTTGTAGCCCAACCTTCAGGGCTGGCAACATCTTCTACACGATAAGATTCCCATAAGCCACCTGAATCACGAAAGGTGCGAATTCCGCTTTCTGCACTAATTCCTGCCCCAGTAAGTACTACCAGCCTTTTCATGAGACGAAAGATTATTTAATAGCTTCTCTATAGTTAATTAAGGGATTTGCGTAAATCTCCAGAAGTTTTTGTTTCAAAAAAGCTTCATCCTTGTGTTCTAAATCAATTTTTGCAATTTGTGCTTGGATATAATAGTCGAATTGTTGTTGTTCTTCAAGGGTGTATTCTCCAACCTTTTGATCAGGAAACAACTGATCAAATGCTACTTTATTTGAGTTGTAAATTTGATAATTTTGATGTATCTCCTGATCGATTAGCTTTGCAATGGTACTGAATTGTTCTGATCTTGGTAAAGCATGCAATCGATCAACAGGAAGACTTAGTTGTTTCCCAATTTTATAGACTACTTTTCCTTTGAAACCGGTAATCCCCGTTTCCATACTTATTAGATCGTCTTTGGGGCTTTTTTGAAAACAAGGATCATCCCTCCTTTGTTGTAATTCTTTCGCTTTTAGAAAATCACACGGATCATATTCATATGATATGATGAGAGGACGTATCGCAAGAGATGCCAAGTTTTCAACAGGTGATTGATCTCCTGACATGGCAAGCATTTTTAGTAAACTTTCCTGGGTGCGGTCATTACTGTCTTTGGCTCTTCCTTCCCGTTGTGCAAGCCAAACTGATTGATGTTTGTTTTTGATTGCATAATGGATATAATCGGACAAATGACGGGAAGCCTCTAATTGGGCTCGGCCTCGTAGCCCTCTTTGCACGATAAAACTTTTATTTAGTCTGACTAAGGTTTCGATCCAGCTTTCAAGCAGTAGATTATTACCAACTGCAACTTCTACCGTATCAAACCCTTTTTCTAATAGTTTTACACATAAATAAGAAGCATCTAATGTTATATCTCTATGATTAGAAAGGAAAAGGTAATTTTGAGTTACTGAAAGTTGTTCTGTCCCCAACAAATAGATTCCGTTGCTCGTTTGTGCTTCTAGGTCTCTTAAAAATGGGCGTGCTATTTTTTGTTGAAAGTCTCCGACTGTCGTAATACTGCGAAATTGTGCCTTGACAACTTCTATGGGAAGCGTAGGGAACGAAACGGTAAGGATACGAACAAATTTTGGCTCTTCAAGCAATTGTTGAATAGCATTTGGAATATCCTGTTCATTTAGTGGAGCAATGTCATCAAAGTTACTAGAAGGCGTGAGTTTCATTGTCAACAAAAATCGTTAATTTGATATTATGCAAAGATACGATTTTATCATGATTCGTACAGATAAATCACTGCAATTAACATACATAGTTTGGAGAGTTTTAATTAAATACATCCGCGTTGAAAAAAGCAGTACCTTTGTTTTCTGGAATCGTGAATTTAAGTTTGATTTTATTCTTTCAATGAGAACAATTATTTTAGGTATTGAATCGTCTTGTGACGATACTTCTGCTGCTGTCATTGCAGATGGTATTTTATTGTCGAATGTTATTGCAAATCAGGATGTGCACAAGGCTTATGGAGGAGTTGTCCCGGAATTAGCGTCACGTGCCCATCAGCAAAATATTATTCCGGTGGTTTACGAAGCTTTAGAGCGTGCAGGAATAACTTCAGATCAGTTAAATGCTGTTGCCTTTACACGGGGACCTGGTTTAATGGGATCTTTATTGGTCGGAACCTCTTTTGCTAAAGGATTAGCTTTGTCACTAAATCTTCCATTAATCGATGTTAATCATTTGCAGGGACACGTTCTTGCTCATTTTATTCAGGAAAAAGACCATGATTTCGCCCCTCCGGCTTTCCCTTTCCTTTGTTTGCTTGTATCTGGAGGTAATTCTCAAATTGTTCTGGTGAAGTCCTATTATGACATGGAAATCATTGGACAAACAATTGATGATGCTGCTGGTGAGGCTTTTGATAAGTGCGCGAAAGTGATGGGCTTACCTTATCCGGGAGGGCCTGTTGTCGATCGATTGGCTAAAGAGGGAGCTCCAGATGCTTTTGTGTTTAGCAAACCTCAAATTAAAGGTTATGATTATAGTTTTAGCGGGTTAAAGACATCTTTCCTGTATACAATCCGGGATCACCTTAAAGAAGATCCATTTTTTATTCAAAGGCATACTAACGATCTGTGCGCTTCATTGCAAAACACGATTATTGAAATCTTGATGGAGAAATTGCGTAAAGCTGCTTTTGATCTAAATATCCGTGACGTTGCTGTGGCTGGTGGAGTTTCTGCAAATTCTGGCTTACGGAAGGCTTTTGTCGAACATGGAGAAAAATATCATTGGAATGTGTTTATTCCTAAATTTGCTTTTACTACCGATAATGCCGCAATGATTGCAATAACAGGATATTATAAATATTTGAATAAGCAGTTTTGTGATATTGACTTACCTCCTTTTTCCAAAACAACGATTGCCTAATAATATTTCCATTACTTTTTAAAACGATAAACCCGCCTATATCACTATACGCGGGTTTATTATTGGTTTCAATTAAAGAGAGTTTCCTATTCAGTAACGTATACTTCTGCAGCAAGGCGTTTGTAAGAATTGTAACGCCATTTTGCATTGACTTCTGCTGCTTTAAACAATTCTACTGCTTCAGTTGGGAATTGTTTCATAAGTGATGTGTAACGAACTTCACCTTGCAGGAATGCTTGGAAATTATCCCAATTAGGTTCTTTAGAATCAAGAGTAAACGGATTCTTACCTTCTTCTGCTAATGCAGGATTATAGCGCCATAGGTGCCAGTATCCACAAGCTACAGCATTTTCTTCTTCTTGTTGTGTTTTGCCCATACCACTTGCTAATCCATGACTAATACACGGTGAATATGCAATAATCAGTGAAGGCCCATCGTACGCTTCTGCTTCGCGAATAGCTTTTAATGTTTGTGCTTCATTCGCGCCCATGGCTATTTGTGCAACATAGACATAACCATAAGTAGTCGCCATTAATCCAAGATCTTTTTTGCGGATACGTTTGCCTGATGCTGCAAATTTAGCAACTGCTCCCACTGGAGTAGATTTTGAGGATTGTCCTCCTGTATTCGAATATACTTCAGTATCAAGAACCAGAATATTAACATTTTCGCCACTTGCAATAACATGATCTAATCCTCCATACCCGATGTCATATGCCCATCCGTCACCACCAATAATCCATTGTGATTTTTTGATCAGATATTGTTTTAATGTAAGAATGGTTTTGCAGATTTCGCAATCACATTGTTCGAGTAAGGGTAATATTTTTGCTGTTAATAATATTGTTGCATCAGCGTCATTATATTTTGCCAGCCATTCCTGACTCAAGGCTTTAAATTCTTCTGAGCAATTTGTGCAGGAAGGCACTTCTTTCATTAATTCAATTAAGCGTTCACGGATTTTGCGTGTTGCGATTGCCATTCCCATTCCATATTCTGCGTTGTCTTCAAACAATGAGTTGGCCCAAACGGGTCCGTGTCCATTTTCATCAGTTGTGTAAGGCGTTGATGGAGCTGATCCTGAATAAATGGATGAACAGCCAGTTGCGTTTGCAATCATCTGCCGTGATCCAAAGAGTTGAGAAACTAATTTTACATAAGGGGTTTCTCCACAACCAGCACATGCTCCTGAGAATTCAAAGAGAGGAGTCGCAAATTGTGAGTTTTTGACATTCATCTTAATGTCAACAAGAGATGCTTTGGATTTTACTTCATTGCGTAAGAATGTCCAGTTAGCTTGTTCGTGTAATTGGCCTTCCAATGGAACCATTTCGAGGGCTTTACCGTTTTTGTTTCCAGGACAAACATCAGCACAGTTTCCACAGCCAGTACAGTCAAGTACGTCAACTTGAATACGGAACTGCATATTTTCGAATTGCTTTCCGTTTGCTTTTAGCGTAGCAAATTGAGGTGCTTTTGCCTGCTCTTCGGTATCCAAAACAAATGGACGAATTACAGCGTGAGGACAAACATACGCACATTGATTACATTGAATGCAATTTTCAGATTTCCAGATTGGTACATGTGTTGCAACGCCACGTTTTTCGTATGCGGAAGTTCCCATATCCCACGTCCCATCTTCACGACCGACGAAAGCAGAAACAGGAAGATCGTTCCCTATTTGGGCGTTGATTGGACGAACAATATTGTTGATGAAAGCAGGAGCATCGAGTGTTGGCAATGTGAATGTTCCTTCGAGTGCAGCCCATTCTGTAGGAACTTCAATTTTGGTAACTTCACTTCCACGATCTACTGCGGCATAGTTCATATTGATTACTTTTTCTCCTTTTTTGCCATAGGTTTTTACAATGAATTTCTTCATTTGTTCGACTGCCATGTCATAAGGAATAACGCCAGTAATTTTGAAAAATGCAGATTGTAAAATCGTATTGGTACGGTTACCTAACCCAATCTCCTGAGCAATCTTAGTAGCATCAATGATATAGAATGTAATATTATTTTTTGCCAGATAGGCTTTTACACTATCTGGGAGATGTTTTTTTGTTTCTTCTGCATTCCAGATTGAATTAAGCAAGAAAGTTCCTCCTTTTTTCAATCCACGTAAAACATCGTATAAACGCAGGTAAGCTGAAACATGGCAAGCTACGAAATCCGGTGTGTTTACCATGTAGGTAGAGCGAATAGGATTGTCCCCAAATCGTAAATGAGAACAAGTGAATCCTCCAGATTTTTTTGAATCGTATTCAAAGTAAGCTTGGCAATATTTGTTTGTGCTCTCGCCAATAATTTTAATTGAGTTTTTATTTGCACCAACTGTTCCGTCAGCACCCAGTCCATAAAATTTTGCTTCGAAAGGACCATTTTCAAATACAATTTCTTCCTTTTTAGGTAGCGACGTAAACGTTACATCATCCACAATACCAATGGTAAAACCATCCTTGGGTTCTTGTCTGCTTAAATTTTCATAAACAGCTAAAATCTGTGCAGGAGTTGTATCTTTGGAAGATAAGCCATAGCGACCTCCTACAATAACAGGAGCGTTAGGTGTACCGTAGAATGCGTCCTTTACATCTAAGTAAAGAGGTTCGCCAACTGAGCCTGGTTCTTTTGTGCGATCGAGTACTGCAATGTTTTTAGCTGTAGAAGGAATTGCAGCTAATAAATGTTTGGTGGAGAACGGACGGAATAAGTGAACAGCTACTAACCCAACTTTTTCTCCTTGTGCTGTCAGATAGTCAATAGTTTCACGGATTGCTTCGGTTACAGAACCCATTGCGATGATTACACGATCAGCATCTGCTGCGCCATAATAATCAAATAAATGATAACGGCGTCCGGTTACGCTTGCTAGTTTTTCCATGTACTCATCCACAATACCAGGAACTGCTTCATAGAAAGGATTGCATGCTTCTCTTGCCTGAAAGTAAATATCGCCGTTTTGAGCTGTGCCTCGTGTTACAGGATTTTCTGGATTCAATGCACGCTTGCGGAAAGCACTTAAAGCATCCTGATCAATAAATTGAGCAAGATCTTCGTTTGATAAAGCTTCAATTTTTTGAATTTCGTGAGATGTACGGAAGCCGTCAAAAAAATGAACAAAAGGTACTCTTGATTTTATGGTAGCTAAATGGGTAACACCTGCCAAATCCATTACTTCTTGTACTGATCCTGTTGCCAACATGGCAAATCCTGTTTGACGAACAGCCATAACGTCCTGATGATCTCCGAAAATAGATAGGGCATGAGCGGCTATCGCACGTGCAGAGACGTGGAATACGCTTGGTAATAACTCGCCTGCAATCTTATACATATTTGGGATCATCAGCAAAAGACCTTGCGAAGCTGTGAAGGTTGTTGTCAACGCTCCGGCTTGTAATGATCCATGTACCGCACCGGCCGCTCCTGCTTCCGATTGCATTTCTTGGACTAAGACAGTTTCGTTGAAAATATTTTTTCTTCCATTAGCGGCCCATTCATCTACATATTCAGCCATAGTTGAAGATGGTGTAATAGGATAAATGGCAGCCACTTCGCTAAACATATATGCAATATGTGCAGCAGCTTGATTCCCATCACAGGTCAAAAATTTTTTTTCTTTTGCCATAATTGTAAGATTTATTGATAATTACTTTTCCTTGTTTTTCTTTTGCGTTAGTCACTGTATTTTTTCTCTCTTGGTTTAGTATAAAAAGCCAAACAACCATAATGGAATAACATTACTTTGTCCCACTTCGATTTTATCGGTTGCATAGTAATTTTCAGGCTTTATCTTTTGTCTATATGTTGTATCATTAATTACAAAAGGCATTTTTCCATCGATTAAAAATTGAGCTTCTTTTTTTCCTTTGTATACTTGATGGTCTTTATAAAGAGAATTATAGAAAAATGTTTCTCTTTGTGCCTGAACATTGACATTTCCCGGGCTAATGGCATGCATTAGATTTGTGTTTTGCATATATACCATAGCTGGTTTTTTGGGAAAAGATTCTCCTTCGTTATAAAGCAGATTTAAAAGCCTTGCCTCACTTAAGTATTTTATATAGTGCATTATAGTAGCTCGTGATATATTGATTTCGCTACTAAGCTGACTAACATTTAATACCGTTGGAGAGTCTTGAGCTACTAAATAAAGGAGTTTCCGGATTTTAGGTAAATATTTAAGCTCTATTTGTTTGATAAATAGGACATCTACTTCCAGCATCATATTCATGGTTTTCAATAGATTTTCCGAAAAATTACGTTTCTCGAGAAAATAAGGAGCAAATCCATGATGTAAATAGTTTTGGAAATAGGCTAATGGCTTCACTTTCGAAGTAATTTCAGTTGCAATCTGGCGATGATTGTTGAGAATGTCATTTAACGAATACGCCTGAAATTGCTTTTCTGTCATCAGGTTTAAAAATTCACGAAATGAAAATCCTCGTAAATTATATGGCTGAACGATATCACGAATAGGAGAATTTTCATCTTTCAACCGCATAACGGAAGAGCCTGAAAATATAATATTTAAATCAGGAACACGATCGTAGCATTCCCGCAATGCAGCTGCCCAGTTGGGTAGTTTAAATACCTGATCGATAAGTAAGGTTCGTCCTCCGATTTTTGCAAATTCATCTGCAAAATCAGCTAACGAATGAGTTGTGAAGTAAAAGTTATTCAGATTGATATAAAGGCAAGAGCGATCATCGGGGCCAAAGTGTTGTTTTGCGTATTCGAGTAAAAATGTTGTTTTGCCGACTCCGCGACATCCTTTGATGCCAATTAAACGATAATTCCAGTCAATCTCGTTCATTAATAATCTTTGAACTGGAGACTTGACGTGTTCTACTAAATATTTGTGTGTTCTAAAAAATGCTTCCACCTCAATTATTTTGGGGCAAAGATAAGTCTATTTTGACAAATTGACAACTCGACATTGCAATTATAATTATTTTTTACTCTTTTGTCCTGCAGATAAAACCTTAATCAATGAGGCAAATGGGAACAAAATAATGCTAGACGGTTATTTCCCCGAATGTAAAAAAACAGCCACGTTCAATAGTTTTATCTTATGCGTGTCTGTTAAAGACTAAAATCCATTATAAACAACTTCTAAGCGTAAAGGAGAAACGCTCTTGCTAGTGCGTAAGACTACTGCATTTAAATTTACTTTTGGGGCTAAACCTGCAATATAACCTGCCGCCGATCTTGAAGTTATACTTACGGGAATAACTAACAATTGGTCAGTAGCAGGTGGGTTCGAGCTGCGGAGTTCTCGGGTCAGATAACTTGACAGATCAAAACTATAATAATGATCGGTTGAGTTATATGCAGCCGTAATCAACGTGGTATCTCCAACCCGGAAGGAGTTGATTTTTGTCTTTGGAACCAATACTAAATAGCTTGGAATGTGCATTACGTATGCATCAACTGTGTCCCGTTCAGTAACTTCCATCCGTAGTTCAGCATGGTTAATGCTATTGACTTTGCCACTCCAACGAGCTTTAATCCGATTGACAATGCGTGCGACGGGAATATTCACTTGGGTATAGATTCCTGCCGGTGCACAGATATAAGTAACACTATCCGGCACAGCTGGTATTTGTGAGATATCGGGGTGTGTGATTCGATTTATCTGTCGAACGTCTTTGCTGGCTGGAAATACTAATCCTGAGGTTAACGTTGTGTCTTTGTTGTTTATAAAAGCATTATAATGGAAATAAAGTTCCATGTATAAGCGATTTACATACCAAACCGCTCCATTCCCATAATCAGATGTCAGATAAATGCCTTTAAAATAATTGGTGAAAGTGCTTTGACTATCAAACGCACCATTGCTTGCTGCATTATAAAATTTCTGCACTTCTGCTTGGGAGAATTTGTATGTAAGATGGGGTTGGTATGTAGCAGAATCAGCAACTGTATCGGGAATTGCAGCCATGATACGATTCCCTAAAAGAATATTCTTGCTACAGTAGTCTGCAATGTTTAGATCTGTATAATACGTTGTATTATAACTCAAAGGAGTACCATCCATTTCGTATGCACTAATTCGCAAAGGAGACTGTGAAGCTCCAAACCAATTATTGAATAGGATGTATAATGACAACGAATCCGGATGTGCTCCTGCTGGAAATTGAAATCCAATCGGACAGGTGAATTGAGCCAGTATTTCACCTTTAGTTGTTCCATACTTAGGGTCATAGTAGTTGCCTAATAAGAAAGTATCGTTTGGGGAAACCATATTGGGAACGATGTAATTGGAAGTGCTAATACCAAAGGTATCTGTTCCCACAGCAATTAAATCTCCTGAGGGACGTATGGATAGACCTAAATCACTTGATGAATCAGTACATGATGATACAATCACCATGGCAACAATTGCTATAACAGAAAGAAAATATTTCATCTGAAAGTAATTTATTTGTTTAATAGCCTGATTCTAATATGTATTCTATCTTATTTATTTGGAGATAGAATAAGCTTATATCATGGCAAATGTATTTTTAAGTTTAAAACTCGCTTGTAACGTGCATATGTTTTGGAGGTCTATTGTTATACTCCTGAAATATGCTATGGTTTTGATTGTGATTTAGATCCTTGTGAATTATCTGGAACTGCATTATAAAATTGACTTATAGAGCTCGATGTAAGCGTCTGTATAGTTATCAGGTGCTTGGTATGGTAAAAAAGGACGATTTGTTTTTAAGGTAATATAGTTGACTAAATTTTCTTGTATGGTTTGACTTCCCTGAATAACAGCATCTGAAAAGTCAATAGCCAGTTTAGTAACAGCGTTGAAATCTATAGGATTATTTTTAATTGCGCTCAAATACTCTTCTTTTACTCCATCAATACGTAGTATTTCTCCATAGTTTTTCTGAAATGGAGTGTTGAATTCATCGTTATATATGGAATAAACCATCTTTGCATTGCGAAAACATGGATCGTCCGAATAAGCATGTTTGATATATAGTGGGACGAGTGCAGTCATCCAGCCGTGGCAGTGAATAACATCAGGTGTCCAGCGTAATTTTTTTATAGTTTCCAATACTCCTCTGGCGAAAAAAATAGTGCGCTCGCCATTGTCTTTATATTCGATGCCATTTTCATCCGCCAAAATATTCCGACGGTGGAAATAATCTTCATTGTCAATAAAATAAACTTGCATACGCGCAGCTTGCAAAGAGGCTACTTTGATAATTAACGGATGGTCAGTGTCGTCAATAATAATGTTCATCCCGGAAAGCCGTTGTACTTCATGTAATTGGTTCCTTCTTTCGTTAATTGTTACGAATTTTGGCATGAAAGCTCGAATTTCGTTTCCTCGATCTTGTACTGCTTGTGGTAAATAACGACAAAGTGTGGCAATTTCCGATTCAGGAAGAAAAGGTGTAATCTCCTGTGTAATAAACAATACCTTGATAGCTTCCCTCATGTGTTTAATTTAGCGTGATGTTAGTCAAAAAAATCAATACAAAGGTAGATAAAAAAATTTATTTTACCACACAAGCTTTTGAGCTGGGAAAATCACCCTTTGGACTATTTTCTATGTTAGAACTATTTACTATGGTTCCAGCTTTCAGAAGGTTCATCTTTGCGTTTTAGCATAATGGGAAGACCGATGTTGGCATTCGGTGCTTGAGTCTGCAAGAGCCAGCTAAGGGTTGGTGCCAAATCAGTAATTGATTGACTATTTATAGTTTGAGGCAATATGCCATCTCCAAAAAATAACAAGGGCGTATAGGATGATTTATCATTGTCAATGGGTAGAATATGTCCCTGATTGTCAGCTTCGACCCATCCTGGCATGAGTGTGAATACAACATCTCCGGAACGATGTTTATTGAAAGAATTTTTCATGCGGGACGCTTCGTCGTTTCCGTTACTATTGGCAGCCATAATTTGTGTCGCTGTCAGTGCCGTTTGTATGCCTTGTAAGTCGAGCATGAAATTGGCACAACGTTGTTCTATCTCGTTCAATGAAATTCTTTTTTGTTCAATAGCGGCATGATCGAGATATATGTTTTTGTCATGACAACCTAACACCCACTGGTGCTGTCCATAGATAGCCATCAGATAAAGATTAAGAAGTGCCATAGATCTTACTGGGACAAACTGTCCTGATGGGATGTTGTAATTTTGTAGCGTTTGTTGTTGATGCGGTTCGCCCTGAGTTCCGGTCAATATGATTACAGTATGATTTACTCCTACATAACTGTCTATTTGATTAATTAAATCAGCCAGATTATTGTCTAAGCGGAGGTACATATCCTCTTTTTCCGCTGAAGCCAGTTCATGAGAGGGGTCTCCTGCCACTTGTACGGTATATTCAAGCCCCAAAAAATCAGGATAGTCGTCTTGTCCCAGATGTTCTTCTGTCATCGCTTTAAGTGCTAAATTAGTAACTAACGTATTTACAAAGGGAGATTCTTTATAGTTAGCAATATTTTCAGTCATGGAGGAACTGTTATTCGTATAATCAAATCCATGAGTTGAATTCGGATGTTTAGCTGGGAAAAAATAGGTAGAGATGTTGTATAACGGTTGCCATTCTGTTTTAATTCCGTCTTCAACCCAGTGATCCATATTAGCCTGATCAGCCCAATGGGGCAATCCTGCAACAAAATAATTGCTGGTAGCTAAATTTGGTGTTGTATTATTAATCCAGACAGCGCCATCACCGGCATGACCGGCGAGCATCATGGTCTCTGCCGAGTGAATTCCAATGGCAAATACTTTTGATTTTCCTCCGGTATTCATCTTCAATTCATCAGTACATGTTGATGCTAGTAGCGGCTGTAGCGAGAGTGCGTCACTTGTTCCGATGCCATTATAATTGTTGTCTTCCAGGCAGGGTTGGGTGTCGTTGGTCGCTTTGTTATAAAAGGTATTTCCTACGATGCCGTGATAAAAAGGTGTTGATCCTGTTACCAAAGAGGCATAATCGGCTGCCATTCCGGTAGATAAAATCGGATAATAAGCATGATTGCAAACAGCTCCTTGTGTATACAACCGTTTGAATCCTCCTTTATTCAGGTCGTTCCAGATGGTCATGACGTGTTCTGACTGGAGACCGTCTATCACAATGAAGACAACTAGACGGGGCTTATCGGGTTGATTAGCGGCTGTTAAGGGGAAAGCGATAAGTTGCAACAAAATTACGAAAGGCAGAAAAAGCTTAGTCATTTGATGGTTTGAATTGAAATACAACAGTAAAACGCGAAATTAAGCGGATTTGATTTTTGGCCTGATATATTCTTTTCGCAAACGTAAGTACATTGCAGATCGAAGTCCTAATGTTCCAATCCATAGGATTTGACTGAACAGAAACGTTTGTGGTAAATAAAACAGTCCCCCAAAGATAAAAATTACACACGCCAAAAATAGATATTGTAAATAGAAAGCGAATCTTCGCAATGATTTGAAAGGCAGGAATAATACAAACATCAGATCAAGTGGATTTGCCCACACGAGGTTCCAGTTATGTGAGACAAATGGATGTAGGGAAAAGAAATTCATATAAAACAGGACGATGCCTACTATTCCCGTTAAACCGAACAAAATAGCATCAAACCAAAATGAGATTCGTTGTCTGCGTTTATCGATCGATGAAAGATACAAAGCAAAAAGCAGTAATATTCCAAAGATCCAGGGAATATAGTCGAAGGGTGGATTATGTTGATGTCCGACAATTTTCACGGGTTGCGAAGTTGCAATTACCAATGGAACTTCTATACTGTCCCTTTTAATCATTGCGGTGGCATAGGCTTGCATTAATCGTTCAGGCAGAAAAAAGCTTTGTTGAAGGGTCGCCACCTGATCTGCCTGAGCTCCGAATAGCAAATGAATTCCGAACGAAATAGCAGGCTCATCTGCAGTGTATTGATCAATCATTTGCTGGAATGTTTCATGATCTTTGTCTATGGAAGGAGCAAAAATTAACTGTCCATCAATCGACCTGGCAATCATATCCCGGGGGCGGGTGGCACAATTGTCGAAAGCAAAATTGTAGCGGTAATAGCGATTTTGTGGTTCATAATTGACCAGTAATGCATCGAAAAGAGCCTGTTTCTCAGTTTGCTTTAGATTTAACACCTGTTCCCACATGTTGATATGCAACATCCGGTATTCCAGCATAAAATCGGGAGTATCAACAGCGCCAATCTGATAGTCAGTTTCTCCACGGACGAATTTATAATAAAATCCGGGAGTGTTATAATCAAAATAACCGTAGTTAAAGCTTACATCAATATGATTGACAGGATCATAAATTCGAATAGCAGAATGACCAAATTTGGAATATAATTCTTCTCCCGGACCACATGTAAGGAGGCTAATACGGGCAGAATCTGATAAAGTAATGGCTGTTGCCTGCGAAGCAAGCAACAGCAAGAAAAAGGATATTAAAACATTACGCATTTGTTATCCACAATTCAAATTACAGGCATCCATTGAGTATCTCGCGGATCACATCAGGCGTAATCAGTTGTTTTTCTCCAAGTTTCCATCCTCTTTTGGCAAACCGGTCAACAATAGTGTCAAAAGATTTATTGTCAATGTTATATTCGTGAAGTTTGGTCTTAATGCCAAGGTTTCGGTAAAATGCCTCTGTTTTGTCAATTGCAGCTTCAATGCGTTCTTCTTCAGTCCCATGTTTGATACTCCAGACGCGATCTGCATATTGTAAAAGTTTGGTTTTTTTATATTCTTTAGTTGCACGGAGCAAAGAAGGTTCTATGATGGCTAACGTCACTCCGTGGTCAAGACCAAACAGGGCGGTCAATTCATGCCCAATCATATGTGTAGCCCAATCTTGTGGAACTCCCATGGAAATGAATCCGTTGAGAGCCATAGTGGCGCTTAGCATAAAATTGGCACGTAAGTCATAATCCGGCTCGTCATTAACCACTTTTTCTCCAATTTCGATCAATGTTGATAGAATACCTTCCGCAAACCGGTCCTGAATCATTGATTCGGACGGGTAGGTGAGGTATTGTTCCATTACATGTACATAAGCATCAACTACTCCATTGGCCAATTGACGCTTGGGAAGAGAAAAGGTTACTTCAGGATCGAGGATGGAGAATTGCGGGTATGTTTCAGCAATAGCAAAAGCCAGTTTTTCCTGAGTTGCTTTTTTTGAAATGACTGAGCCGTTATTCATCTCCGAACCGGTTGCAGGCAAGGTGAGCACTGATGCAAAAGGCATTGCATGCTGTGCTTTTGATGGGTTGAGCATAAATTCCCAAGGATCGCCATTGTATAGCATAGCGGTGACAATGAATTTTGTACCGTCAATTACAGAACCTCCTCCGACAGCCAGAAAGAAATCAATGTGATGTTCTTTTGCTAAAGCAACTGCCTGCATTAAGGTTTCATAAGTTGGGTTGGGTTCGATACCTCCGAATTCGATGACGCTAAACTGGCTGAGCGCGGCTTTTACCTGATCGTAAACACCATTTTTTTTGATACTTCCACCCCCGTAGGTCATCATGATTCTTCTTCCGGCAGGAATTTCGGCAGCTAATGATGAAATGGTTCCTTTCCCAAAAATAAGCTTTGTGGAATTTTTGAAAACGAAGTTATTCATATGTATACTATTTAAAGGATTATATTGTTTACTGATTTTTGTGGTGGGCTAATTTTTGATAGCGTCATTCATTATCACGATACATCAGCTCTCTTGGTTTGAGTGCAAAGATACATTATTTTTCATGGTGGCTGTTCGTAAAAAAGCGATACTTTTGTAGTTCCAAATTTTATTACTTGAAAGATGCCACGTCAACATACTGATGAGCACGTATACTATTCTGAAGAGGGTATGCCTCTTTTCTGGACTTGGATTGAAGATTCCCCCTATGAAAATTATGACCGGCTTTTTAAACTTTATGCAGCCCATGGTGTGCGGGGAATCCAGTTTAAAGGTTCTGTCCCTGCCATAGAAAAAGTTATTCCGGTTGCTCAAAAATATAACATCGATTTGTATGTTTGGTGGTGGGTGATGAATCAACCTGAAGTTGCCAAGCAGCATCCGGAATGGCTTGATGTGAATGCTGAAGGATTTTCTTTGTCTGAGAAAAAGGCTTATGTAGATCATTATAAATTTTTGAATCCCGCTATTGATGATGTACGAAACGAACTGTACCGTCAGGTGAAATATATTTGCCAACTGGATGGTATAAAAGGAGTCAGCCTTGATTTTGCGCGCTATGTGGATGTGATTCTTCCTGTGAAATTGCAGCCAAAGTATGGCATTGTGCAAGATAGGGTATATCCGCAATGGGATTATGGATATCACCCGGTGGCTATTGAGAAGTTCAGAACTTTACATGGATATGATCCGCGTATGCTGCCTGATCCTTCCCTGGATGAACAATGGCTCTCATTTCGGTTGGAGCAGGTGGCCGAATGTGTAAAGGGAATTGCTGAAATTGTACGTGATAATCAGCTGAAAATATGTGCGTCTCCGTTTCCTACGCCATCAGTTGCGAAACACCTTGTGATGCAGGATTGGCAAAGTTGGCAACTGGATTTTTACTTGCCAATGGTTTATTATAAGTTTTATAATCAAACTACAGATTGGGTTTATGTTACTACGCAGGAAAATGTGTTGGCAGTTCAGCCTGCATCTGTTATCACCGCAATATACGTGGAAGATATCTTACAAGACGAAGTCGATGTTCGAACAATGATTCGGAATGTAATGGACAGCGGATCGTCCGGTCTTGCCTTTTTTGGCATTCCCGATCCTGGTTTTTTAAATGCATTGGCAACGTTCAGAAAAAAGTAACTTGACCAGATTAAAACAAAGCTAACAAGTTTTTGTTCAATATAAATAATTCAAAATAATAACCGGATTATTCGGAATATTCAGGTTTTGAGTGAAGAATGGCTATCTTTGTGGATGAGCATTTGTGTATTTATTCCTTCATCTTTTTGGCACTTTTTTTATTATAAGTATTCATTTTTAAATCGCATTCAATGAAAAAACTACTATTTGCTGCTGCCATTTTAGGCATTGTTATGCTCAACTCGTGTATGCAAACAAACACTCAGAATGATATAGCACCTCAAATTCAATATGCTAGTAATCCTACGCTTAACGGAGTTGCTATTTCCAATCTGGATACATTGACCGTAGGCGATACGCTCTTGCTACCGCTTGCTCTTTATGGCTATTACAATCCGTTAGCCAGTCTAAAGGTGACGAATGATACTGCCGTATCCAAGATATCATTCCCAGGGATTTCAGCTTTAGGAAGTATCATTCTTTCGAACGATTCTACTAATTTAGCTAACGGATATCTTTATTTTGGAGCAGGAACTTTTTCTTCGGTGCAGCTCGTCCTGCAATATGTTCCGACTAAACCAAGCACGACAGCTACGCTGAAGTTTATATTATCATCGACTTCGACCTATTCACCGGCTACAGCCCAATTGTCATTACCAGCTAAGGCAAAATCGTGAATTTGCAGGATACAATTGATTAAAAAAATCCAGGAATACATGTTTATGATTCCTGGATTTTTTTTTGAGCCTCTCAAGGGATTTGAACCCTCGACCTGCTCATTACGAGTGAGCTGCTCTACCGCTGAGCTAAAGAGGCAAAATTGGAGCACAAAAGTAGTTCAAAAAATAATAGCTGCCAAATTTTATCCACTTTCACTTTTATGTTTGTTGTTTAGATTTCGTTGCGCTAATGTCTGTGATTGTTGATCTGTTACACAAATATTGTCATTTCTCTGTTTCTCAGCCTTCCAAAAATCGCTATCTTTGTTCCTTTCAAATTTATACTTACTTCTATGTCCGAGCCGATTGTAAATGTAGGAATTCTGGAACAACCTGTATTAGAGTTTGCCTTCCATGGCGATTTTGAGTGTTTATCCACAGAGAACAAAGTTTATGGAAAATCCAGAGCTTCGTTTCGGGACGGTAAGATTGAATGGGAAGGCGCTCTTTACAATGAGCTGGTCTTTGCTCCTGTGTCGGATTCTACTTCATTTTTTGAGATTAAGAATGTGATTATTGGCATCAATTTTCATTGGGAACGTAAAGAGGATCAACAATTCAAGGGAGGGTTGAAGATCGTGACAGATGGGGATAAGTTAGTTGCCATCAATCAGATTGGAGTCGAAACATATCTTACCAGTGTCATTTCATCCGAGATGAGCGCTACCAGTTCGCTTGAACTGCTTAAGGCACATGCTGTGATTTCCCGTAGCTGGCTTTTGGCGCAAATAGAGAAAGCCAAAGAGATGCAAACTCAAGCAGTACATTATGACGCTTGTGTGCGAACGGAAGAAAGCCTGATCCGGTGGTATGACCGCGAAGATCATACACTTTTTGATGTATGCGCAGATGACCATTGCCAGCGTTATCAGGGAATGACGCGTCAAAATAAGGTGGTTGCCCAGGCAGTGGAAGCTACTTGGGGCGAAATTCTGGAATATGACGGGAAAATTTGCGATGCCCGTTTTTCGAAATCATGCGGGGGCATTACCGAGTTATTTGAAAATTGCTGGGAACCGGTATCTCATCCCTATTTGACGGTATTGCGTGATGTCGCTGATGAAGATAAAATGACAGATCTGACAGTTGAAGCCAATGCTGAACAATGGATCAGAAGTGCGCCAACGGCATTTTGCAATACAAATGATCCTGATATTTTGAATCAGGTATTGAATAATTACGATCAGGAAACAACAGATTTTTACCGTTGGACGGTTTTGTATTCGCAGGAAGAGATTTCTCAATTAATTACCCGGCGTACCGGCATTGATTTCGGGGTTATTCTGGAGTTGATTCCTGTCGAACGGGGAACTTCCGGGCGGCTGATTCGCCTGAAGATTATCGGATCAAAAAAGACGTTGATTATTGGTAAAGAGCTGGAAATACGCAAGGCACTTTCTACATCGCATCTTTACAGTTCGGCGTTTGTGGTTGATACCTTTGATCGGGTGGATGGAGTTCCGCAACGGTTTGTCCTGACGGGGGCAGGATGGGGACACGGCGTAGGCCTTTGTCAAATCGGAGCTGCGGTAATGGGTGCAAAAGGGTATACATATAATGATATTTTACTGCACTATTTCAGAGGAGCTTCATTGGTGAAAAAATATTAGCAGGTTTTTGTAAATGGTTGAAAAAGAGAAAAGGCTAGAATGAAGAATGTTCAGAAGTTGATTTTTTGTGTTTTGTCGATGCTGATGATTGCCTGTAGTAGCACAAAATATGTGCCTGAAGGTGATTATTTGCTGAATCAGGAGCATATAAAGGTGCATTCGAAGCAGGTTACTGCTGAAACGTTGGCTCCTTTTTTGAGGCAAACACCTAATCAACGTATATTCAGTGTTTTTCGCCTGCAATTGGGAGTCTACGATCTTTCCGGAAAGGATACTACGAAATGGATAAACCGATGGCTGAGACGTGCTGGCGAAAAACCGGTGATTTATGATTCTCTCGCCATGGAGGTTTCGCGCCAGGAGATGAAGAAAGAGTTGCAAAATGAAGGATATCAGCATGCCATAGTCGACGTCATCACCAAAAAGAAAAAGAAAAAAATCAATGTTACCTACAAAATAACACTTGGAAGTCCCTACATAATCAGTGATTTTAATGTCTCTCCTAAGCTTGATTCCCTCATAGCAATTCATGTCCCGCCTAAAGGAGGTTTCGATTACTCCATACAAAAGGGAATGAATTTTAACGTCAATGATCTGGATCAGGAAAGGACAGATCTCTCTACGTATCTACGCAATAATGGCTTTTATAATATCACGCGTGAAGTATTTCATTATAGGGCAGATACGACATTGGGGAAAAACAAAGCGATTGTTGAGTTGGGTTTGCGGCGGGATTTGCTGGCCAATGATACATTGTTACAAAAAACCTTTTCCAGAAAGAAAATCGGAAGTATCACGTTTGAAACCATGCAACCGATGCCAGGGACAAATACTTCATCGGCTCAAAAGGATACAGTTGCTTATGAAGGCTATACAATGATTTATCATGGGACTCCATTTCTGCGGATAAAGCCGTTGGTTTTTAACACGTTTGTGACACCGGGAGGATATTATAGCGAGAAGGATGTCCGCTCCACGTTTGCTGCTCTCAATGCTTTACCTCCAGTGAAATATGTTAACCTCCAGTTTAAAGAACAATCTGACAGTATGTTAAGTTGCAATGTGCAGATAACTCCGGATAAGTTACAATCTTTTACCAACGACATAGAAGGCACTAATTCAGGCGGAAACTTTGGTGTCGCCGAAGACTTCTCTTACCAGCACCGTAATTTATTCAGGGGAGCAGAGCTTTTGAAATTTCATGCTAGGGCATCTTATGAATCGTTAGGAAGCTTATCAAACATATTTTCATACAATGCGACTGAATTAGCCGGTGATGTTTCGCTGAAATATCCGACTTTTCTATTCCCTTTTTTAAGTCATGATTTTAAGAGGAGTCTGCATGGTTCTACCACTTTTTCTTTAGGATACAATTATCAGGTGCGACCTGAATTTGTGCGAAATCTGGCGAATGCCGGTGTGAAATATATCTGGAGTTTATCCAGGAATACCACCTTCACGTTTGACCTGCTTGATCTGAGTTATATCTATTTACCCCGTATAGATTCTTCTTTCAGAGCAACTTATTTGAGTAATTCTTCTCCTTTGCGATTTAGTTATGAGAATCAAATGATTCTGAAAACGGGGTTTTCGATGCAACACATTGAGCAAGGCATGAATAATGCTCATCTTAGCTATGTTAATTGGAGGTGGGATGTCTCGGAAGCGGGAAATTTACTGGACGGAATGTTACATCTTTTCAAGGCAACACCTGATCCGGATGGAGTCTATCGTCTGTTTCATATCCGGTTTGCGCAGTATATAAAAGGAGATTATGATATATCTTACAACCAGTATCTGAGTCCGGACAACCGAATGGTTTATCATTTTAATGCAGGATTGGTCTGTCCTTTGGGGAATGCGGATGTAGTTCCTTTCGAAGAACGTTATTATGCCGGAGGAGCTGATGGTGTGAGAGGTTGGTCATCCTACACGCTGGGCCCTGGCGGGTACCCCTATTCGAGTGGCGTAATTGACTTTGTAAACCATACCGGTGATATAAAATTGCAGGGTAATATAGAATATCGTTTCAAGTTATTCTGGCAATTTGATGGTGCTCTGTTTTATGATGCGGGCAATATATGGACCATTCGGAATTACAGTACGCAACCCAACGGCGTCTTCAATTTTTCTACCTTCTATAAACAGATAGCCATGAGCTATGGATTAGGGGTTCGCTTTAATCTGAACTATTTTGTCCTGCGTATGGATCTGGGGCATCAGTTGTACAATCCTGCTTTCCGGGGAAATAGCGCATGGATACCTGCTCTAAAGGGATTTTCCAAAAGATCAGCGCTTTTCTTTGCTATCGGTTATCCGTTCTAATTTGGTTTTATCATGGTTTTTCTGGAGAAAATTGCATCGGTTTATTACCAATATCATGCTGCTGAGCTGGCAGATGTGATTTTCGTTTTCCCCAACCGGCGTGCAGGTGTCTTCTTTCAGCATTACCTGAAAAAAATGGTGGACAAACCCGTATTTGCTCCCGAAGCCATTACGGTCGACGAATTATTTTCTCGCCTTTCTTCTCTTCAGACAGCTGACAAAACAGGGCTTTTGTTCCGTTTGTATTCAATTTATTGTAAGATAAATGATAAAGCAGAATCATTCGATCATTTTGTCTACTGGGGAGAGATGCTGATCAACGATTTTGATGATGTGGATAAATATCTGGTTGATGCAAAGCAACTGTTTACCAATGTAACCGAGCTGAAGGAAATTGATACGCTTTTTGGATACCTCAATGAAAACCAGATAGAAGCCATTCGTCGATTCTGGTCAACATTTGAGCCCATGCAGGAAAGCTCAAAGCAAAAAGATTTCCGTGCTACCTGGGAAGTGCTTTATCCGCTTTATGAAACCTTGCGAAACGAATTGCTGCAACAAAACGAAGGTTACCAGGGAATGATCTTCCGAGACGTCGCTGAACGGATCAAAAATCATGAATCGCTTGATATTGAAGGTAAACAAATCGTTTTTGTTGGATTTAATGCTTTGACTCCGGCAGAACGGGCGTTGTTCCGTTTCTTCAAGTATCGTGGGATAGCTGATTTTTATTGGGATTATGATATCCCGGAATTAAAAGATAGGGTAAATAGGGGTAGTGATTTCATTCAGGAGAACTTATTGGAATTTCCGTCAAGGTACACATTGGAAAGTGATGAGCCGGAGGAACGAAAAATTTCTCTGGCAGGTATTCCTTCGGCTGTGGGGCAGGCCAAGTATGTTTCCAGGTTGCTTCGGGATAATTACTCCTGTCAGGACGGGGAACAACCAGACGATACCCTGATGCAGACGGTTGTTTTATTGCCTGACGAAAATTTGTTGCTGCCTGTCGTGAATTCTTTGCCGGAGTGTGTTTCAACCGTGAATGTCACCATGGGTTATCCTGTGGCGATATCTTCTGCGGCTGTCTTTATTGATCAGTTGCTTTTGTTGCAACGCAATGCCAGGGTTAATGGCGACAATACATTATTCTATTATCGTTCCGTGCAACAAATTCTGCATCATCCCTATCTGCTTTTTCTGATGAACGATACGGTGAATGAGTTGTCGCAACAAATTTTACGTTACAATAAGGTGTTCATTGATAAGCAGGATTTGGCGGAGAATGAATTGCTCGACGCCATGTTTACCTTTTGCCGGACGCCTAAAGAAACTATGGCTTATTTGGTTGCTGTCGTCAAACTGCTATTGCAGGCGATGCAGCCTGCGGAAGATGAACCTGTGGAGCGGCAAATGGAGCAGGAACTATTGTTTAGCCTGTATGGCATGCTGAATCGCGCGCAGGGATTGTTCGATCAGTTCGCTGTGGAGATGACCACCGAAACCTTCCGCCGGTTATTGAAACAATTGATGGACGGATTGATCCTCCCGTTTGAAGGCGAGCCTTTATCAGGCTTGCAGATTATGGGTTTACTGGAAACACGTGCACTCGATTTTGCCAATGTCATTGTTTTGTCGTTCAATGAGGGGGTTTTCCCTACAAAACAATCTGCCCTTTCGTTTATTCCTTATCATTTGCGGAGAGGTTTTGGCCTGCCCACCGGTGAGCATCAGGACGCCGTATTTGCATATCATTTCTATCGTCTGCTCCATCGGGCAAAGACAGTGCATTTGCTTTACGATACCCGTTCGGATGGCATGCAGTCGGGTGAGGTGAGCCGTTATTTGTACCAGTTGCGCTATCATTACCGTCTCCCGATCAGGGAAGCAGTCGCCTCGTTTTCCGTGACTCCACGTAAAAGCGCACGTATTGAAGTGGCTAAAGAAGGCATCATTGCCGAAAAACTGGCAAAATACATAATGCCCCACGAAGGAAAAGCTTTGTCTGCAAGCTCGCTGAATACTTATCTGGAGTGTCCGTTGCATTTTTATTTTACAACCATCGAAGGACTTAACGAAGAAAAAGAAGTGGAGGAAACCATCGAGGCCAACACCTTTGGATTGTTGTTTCATGAAACCATGCAGGAACTCTACAAACCCTTTGTCGGGCAAATGGTGACAGCTACCGCCATTGACGGAGTATTGAAAAACGTCAGCGCCATTGACGAATTGATCGCCTTGAAATACACCCGGCTTTACCTGCAAAAAGATACGGGTATTGTTCACCCCGAAGGGCAGCATCTTATTCTGGCTACGGTGATTCGTCATTATGTCATGCAATTGCTCCGGCACGACCGTGCTTATGCCCCTTTTGAATATGTCGCCTCTGAGAAAGCTTTCCATGTTTCCATGCCTTTATCCGACGGGAAGAGGAAGGTAAACCTGAAAGGTTTTATTGATCGTATTGATCGAAAGGAAGGCGTATTGCGTATCTTGGATTATAAATCGGGGAGCGATCAAACAACATTCTCTTCGATTGAAAAGCTGTTTCATACAGAATCAGTCTCAAAGCGGTCGAAAGCGGTATTTCAGGTCTTTTTTTATGCCATGGCCTATCTGCTGCAACAAAATGATGCAACGGTAGTGGAACCTGGAATTGTACTGTTAAGCTCGTTGTTTAAATCAGATTTTGTCACACACATTACACGTAAGGAAAATCGTCAACAGAAAATTGTGTCTGATTTTGCCACGATACAGGAAGAATTTGCTTCATCACTGACGCAGGTGCTGGATGAAATCTTTAATCCGGATATTCCTTTCCGTCAGACGGATGACCCCGCACGTTGTACGTATTGTCCGTTTACAGTTATTTGCAGAAAGGAAAATGAACCGATAGACAGCGAATAAGCAGTTGATGGAGAAGTTTTACTATACAAAAAATAAAATAATTTACATATGAAAATAGGATGGATTGGTTTGGGAAACATGGGAAACCCTATGTCCCAACGCCTGATAAAAGCAGGTTATGACGTAACGGTTTACAATCGCTCGAAAGACAAAACGGATTATTTCAGGCAACAGGATGTCTTAGTGGTTGATTCTCCGCGTGAGTTGATCAATGCAACGGATATGGTCTTTGTGATGGTGTCGGACGATGCCGCCATCCGGGCGCTTTTTACGGGGAAGGAAGGTCTGCTCGAAGGAGCTGCAAATGGTAAGATTATTATTAATATGAGTACCGTCTCTCCTTCCATTAGTCGTGAGATGTCGGCTTTGTGTTCTGCGCGTGGGTGCGATTATATGGATGCTCCGGTGTCGGGCAGCGTGAAACCTGCTGAAGATGGAACCCTGGTGATTATTGCCGGAGGTGATAAGGATGTGTTTGACAAGGTGAAACCGTTGTTTGACCACTTGGGTCGCCTTTCGGTGCATGTGGGCGGCTGTGGGGCAGGGAATACGGCGAAATTGGCGGTCAACACACTGCTTGGCATCATTACGCAGGGACTGGCTGAAGTAACTTTGTTTGCCGGTCAGAAAGGCATATGCGAGGAAGACCTGTTTATGATTATAGCCAACAGCGCTCTTGCCAGTCCGTTTATTAAAATGAAGAGCGACGCAATTTTGCAGGACAATTTTAAGGCGGCTTTTGCCTTGCGTCATATGTCAAAAGATCTCAGGCTTGCCAAAGCCGAAGGAATGGATGAACCACTGGGAAATGTAGCTTATCAATCTTTTCAGGATGCCGAAAGGGCTGGTCTTGCCGATGAGGACATCATCGCCATCATTAAGCATCTGGAATAAGAGATACAAACTAACCCGTAGCTTCCCATCTTCCGAATTTTCTTCTATTGGTTCCTAAAGAAATTATGCGTAATTTTGTAAGGTAAACTTACAAGTTATATTACGCATATGGATCCTTCATCATTATCTTCTTCGTTACGTGTAGTGATTTCGGCATTACACAAAGGTTTGCGCAAACAAATGTATTCTGTTGACGCCTATTCGATGACCGAAATAGATACAATCAGGCACCTGCTACGCAATGAAATGTTGCTCCCTTCGGAACTTGCTGCCCTGACCCGCGTGAAGACGCAATCCATGTCCCAGATCTTAAAGAAACTCGAAGATCAGGGTGTTATTGTCCGCACTCCTTCCCAAAGCGATAAACGCAAAGTGTATATTTCCATTACCCCGTTCGGACGCGAAATGGTGAATCAGACCAAGTATGACCGCGAAGAATGGTTGAAAGGTGTGATCACCCAATCTCTTACCGAAGAGGAGAGAGCATTGCTCGAAAAAGCATTACCCGTATTGCATAAATTGGTAGAATATAAAGGTTAGCGAACAGACTTCAACATTATGGCAGGAGCAAAACAGATCAGCACTTTCAGGGCATTCCGGAACCGAAACTATGCCTTGTTTTTCACGGGGCAGACGATTTCGCAGGTCGGTACCTGGATGCAGGGTACGGGCATCAGTTGGGTGATCTATACCATGACCCATTCAACTTTTATGCTGGGCTTGGCCGTCTTCGCGACGCTCTTTCCAAGATTCCTTTTTTCGCTGGCCGGTGGCATTGTGGCCGACCGTTACAATCGTTACACCATTCTCCTGATCACGCAGTCGGCATCGATGGTGCAGGCGGTGTTGCTCACGGTGGTGACGCTTGCCACAAATTATGCAGTGTGGGAATTGCTGACGCTGAGCGTATTGCTTGGTGTTATCAATGCTTTCGATTCTCCCGCCCGGCAACCGATGGTGCATCTGATGATCAACGACAAGGAAGATCTCCCCAACGCGCTGGCATTGAACTCCTCCATGGTAAATTTCGCGCGGATTGTAGGTCCTGCCCTGGCTGGGATCATTCTCGAAAAACTGGGAGTAGGCATCTGTTTCCTGGTGAATGCCCTGAGTTTTGTTGCCGTGATCACCTCGTTGTTGCTGATGAAATTACCGAAAGAGGAACTGCCGGTTGTCTCTAAAGGAATTTTGTCCGGGTTGACAAGCGGATTTGCCTATTTAAAGCGAACACCTTCGATCAGTATGATACTGTTGATGGTGAGCCTGATGAATTTCCTGGTGATGCCCTATGACACACTGCTTCCGGTGTTTGCTAAAGTGGTGTTCAGGGGTGATGCCACAACCTTCGGGTATATCCGTAGTTTTATCGGTGTAGGGGCTATTGCCGGTGCTTTCTTCCTGGCCTCTTTGAAGCCGAACGTGAACCTCCGTACTGTTTTGTTGATCAATACCGCCGTGTTTGGCATCGGACTTATGTCGTTTTCGCACCTTGGCTATTTCCCATTGGCAATGGTTTTTGCTGTTCTGGTGGGCTTCGGAGCGATGTCACAGACTACCATCTGCCTTACGATTACACAGATGGATGCCATCCCCGAGATGCGGGGGAGGGTGATGAGCTACCTCATTATGGCTATGGCGGGTATGATGCCGCTGGGGAGTTTGCTCATCGGCGGTTTGTCACAACACATAGGAGCACGTAATACACTTTTTATTCAGGGAATAATTGCCCTGGCGATTGCTGCTGTCTTTATCCGGATTCTGAAAAGGAACCAGGCCGGAATCTCCTCTGTTGATAATGCAGGGGAGACGACCCATTGATCTGCTTTTTATTTATAACTCACAACAATTCATATCAAACCAACCATTTATTCTTACAAAACATTCGTTATGGAAACCAACAACAACGACACCGCTCTTCTCGTGATGGATATGCAGGTCGCCATTCTCCGCAACCTGCCGGACGCTTTCTCTTTTACCTCCAAAGTGGCGCAGGCCATCGCACATGCCCGTGCAAAAAGTATTCCCGTGATTTATGTCATTGTCGGCTTCCGTCCAGGCATGCCCGAAGTCAGCGTGAACAACAAACGTTTTGAGGCTATGCGCGAACGGCTCTCCCATGTGGGCATGGACGAATGGATGGCTATTGAACCTGCCATTGCTCCGTTGGCGGAAGAGGTGGTGGTGACCAAACACCGCGTAAGCGCCTTCACAGGAAGTGATCTTGAAGTGATTTTGCGGGCACAGGGCATCCATCGCCTGATTCTGACCGGCATTGCCACCAGCGGCGTGGTGCTTTCCACGTTGCGCGAAGCTGCCGATAAGGACTACCAACTTACCGTGCTCTCTGACGGTTGTGCCGATGGCGACCCGGAAGTGCACCATGTGCTTACAACCAAGGTGTTTCCCCGCCAGGCCGAAGTGATAACGGTGGATGAATGGGAAGCGTAATCAAACTGCATAATAACCCAATATCTGCACTGTGATTTGTATGATGAATAGATTGTATTGAGTGTCCATTCATCGGTTGTTTTATTTTCGTGAAGAAACAATTCAAATTGTATTTCCACTCAGATAAATGCTTCCCTTTTTCATCAAGAGAAATCCTCGAACAGGACTCTTGTAAAAAGAATATGGCATTTTAATAAAAATAATTTGTACGTTTGTAGTGGACTCAATAATAAATTGAAGTCTTGAGCTATACGAACTATTTGTTGCAAGTAAATCTAACATATATGCATTATGGAAATACATGAAAACACAACTGACGAAAACAGACGCCGTACTTTAACAGACGATCCTCAGTATTTTGGAGCTTACCTGAATTTAGCCCGTCTGAATATTTTCAGTATCAATAATTATCTGGCTAAGGAATTTAAGAAACGAGAGTTACGGGAAGATGGTCAAATTAAAAATTGTTTTATTGCGCAAAAGGGATTGTCAGACATAAGCTATAATTGGTTATATGAAAGGCTCATTCGTTTTATGCCAGTGATTAAACAATTTGATGCGGAACGTTTGCCTGAAGATGAAAAGAAAAACACTTCTGCCGAGGGAAAAGACTTAGAAGGTATGTCCGATATGTTGAAGTCAGTTTGGGAAGACATACAGGAGTTTCGTAATGACTATACCCATTATTATTCAACCGAAAAAGGAGATCAGAGAAAGCTGACAGTATCAGACGCGACTGCTGCTTTTCTGAAGCTGAGTTTTGAACGGGCGATTCAATACACGAAGAAGCGTTTTGAGAATGTGCTGGATAGTGCAGATTTCGAACTGGTAGCATCAAAACAGATGATAGCAGACGGAAATACGATTACAACCGAAGGATTTGTATTTCTGATTGCTATGTTTCTTGACCGCGAGAATGCTTTTCAGTTTATTGGTAAGGTAAAAGGATTGAAAGGGACGCAATTCAAACCATTTATTGCTACCCGCGAAGTATTGATGACTTACTGTGTAAAGCTTCCTCATGATAAGTTGTTGAGTGATAACCCTGGGCAGGCATTGTTGCTCGACATGATTAACGATCTTACCCGTTGCCCGAAAGTATTATATAATGTATTGAGCGAAGAAGGGAAAAAAGAGTTTCGTCCTTTACTGACAGATCAAAAAATAGAAAAGGTGCTTGCCAATAGCATAAGCGATGAAGAGCGTGAGAATATCCTTGATTCAATCGATTATGAGCAATATATTGAGAACCTCACCGTTCGGGTTCGCCACAGCAACCGGTTCCCCTATTTCGCCATGCGGTTTATTGAAGAGAAAAATCTTTGGCCAGAAATATACTTTCAGATAGACCTTGGCAAATATCAGTTAGCTGAATATTCCAAGAAGGTATTAGGCGAAAATATCCCGCGAACCATAATTGAAAACGCTAAAGCGTTTGGACGCCTCAATTCTTTTAATGATGAAGACTCCGTTCAAAAGCAAATAGATTTGAATGGGTTAACACCCGGGTTTGAACAATTTGCACCTCATTACAATACGGATATCAATAAGATTGGATTGTCCTTCGCGCCAGCAATGCCAGCAATGCCAGCAGTAATACCATTACAAAACAAACCTGACAACAAGGTACAGGTCAATCTGGAACAACCGCAACCTGACGCGTTCCTTAGCCTGCATGAACTTTCAAAAATCATTTTACTGGAATACCTGCAACCCGGAGCATCCAGGAAATTAATTCATCAATTTTGCAGCCTTGCTTCCAAAAAACTGTTCAGTTATTCATTTATTGAAGAGGTTAAAGGCAAACTGCCCAACCAGTGGTCTGAATTTCAGAAACAATGCGATACGAAAAAGAGCCGGGCCTACTCAGGCAGAGCGAGCTTCTACCCACACGATCGAAAAGATGAACTAAACCGGATACTTGCTCCTTATGGGCTTAATGACAAACAGATCCCGGAGAAAATCATCAACTATTGGTTGAATATAAATGATGTGAATGATACAAAGACAGTTTCCGAGCGCATCAAACGGATGAATCGGGATGGACGGAAGCGCCTTAAGCAATTAACAAAGCATTATGACGATCCGGAAATAAAAATACCCAAGATTGGAGAGATGGCCACATTTATTGCCCGCGACATTGTGGACATGATCGTCTCTGGGGATAAGAAAAAGAAAATTACCTCTGTCTATTATGATAAGATGCAGGAGTGCCTGGCATTGTATGCTAATGCCGACAAAAAACAACAGTTTATAGCGTTGGTTCGTGAGCTGAACATGAATGCGCCCGGTGGGCATCCTTTCCTGAAGAAGCTCAATCTTGAACAAATCAACAGTACTTCTGAATTTTATAAATTGTATCTCAAAGAAAAGGTGGATAAACAAATCCCCGACGGTTATACAAAAGCAGGAAAACAAAAACACAAAAATGGCTCCTGGATGAGTAGTACTTTCGAGACGATAGAGTGGAATGAAAAGGTAAAGAAAAATATTACGGTTATTAAAATACCGGATAACAGGGAGAATATTCCCTATACAATTCGGCAATGGGAAGAGAAAGAACAATATGATCTGAAAGCATGGCTGAAGAACATAAATGAAGGACGGAATGAGAACGACCGCAAACGTCCGGTAGATTTGCCGACCAATCTTTTTGACGGAAAACTTTGCGAACTGTTGAAAAGCAAACTAACCGAAACAGGGGTACCCATACCGGTGAATGCAAAATACAATGAATTGCTGAAGATGTGGTGGACAATGCGGGACGACAGCATACAACCGTTCTATGGTGGCGAGCGTTGTTACGAAATCAAGGGAGAAAAGATACGTTTTATTTCCGGTTCTGCGTCGAGGTTTTCTGATTATTACCACTATCCGTTATCTCTGGCTTTCGAGCGATTATCCGCTGAAAGACGGAGCGCTATGCAAAAAGACAGACGACTGCAACCATTAACCATGGCCGAAGTTGAAAAAGTATTCAAACGTACCCTGCACGGAACTGAACAGGAGATCAGGGTAACGGCTGAAGATGATCGTATGTTGTTGTTGATGGCCGAAAAACTGAGCCCGGGAGATGAACAACTGAAACTTGCAACCATTGACAAAGAACTGACAAAACTCCGCCATATTACACACATCTTTTCTTATAACCTCAATTATGACACACAGGGAAATAAGGCAGGAGAAGCACAATCGTTAAAAGCAAATCTGACTGTCACGGCTACAATGCAGCTTAAAAATATCAATGACTTGCATCGCTTTGCATACGACCGCCGGTTGCCCGAACTTGTAGCCTATATACCCGATGCCACCATCGACGTTGAGGCTTTGCGCTATGAGCTTGCCGATTACAACCGGGCCCGGCAGGAGGTGTTCGATGCGGTGTTCCGTCTTGAAAAAGCGATTATTGAAAAAGATGCCGAGAGTATCAGAAACCTCTTTACGGATATGGAAGGAAATTACAAAACAGGTAATATCCAACATCGGCCCTATTTACAATGGCTGACCAACAAAGGGAAGATTACAGAAGAAGAGCGATGGTGCCTTAATATGGTACGTAAAAGTTTTTCACACAATCAATTTCCCCATAGAGAAGTAGCTGTAAAATGGAATCTGAACATTGAACCAAAAGGAATCGCAAGCCAATTGGCTGCTGTATTTAAACGCAAAACAGAGGCTATAGTTGACAGCTTCTGATCATACGCTATTTGAAAATACGACTTAACATATTCAATGATAAGAGTATAAACAACACTATGTTGTAAATGCTCTTAGTTTGAAGAGTAAAAACAACTAGGTAATGGAATCAAATCTGTCTCGAATTGTTGTAAATGCTCTTAGTTTGAAGAGTAAAAACAACATCTGTGATCTTGTATTTATCACCGACAACGTTGTAAATGCTCTTAGTTTGAAGAGTAAAAACAACAGTGCGTTGCCCTCTTTTATATTCATATCGTTGTAAATGCTCTTAGTTTGAAGAGTAAAAACAACAATGTTAAAGCCTAGTATTTTCATAGATAAGTTGTAAATGCTCTTAGTTTGAAGAGTAAAAACAACTTTTTGCATATTCCTCCCCGCATTGCCAGAGTTGTAAATGCTCTTAGTTTGAAGAGTAAAAACAACTGTCTTAAATGTAGTTCCATTAAGTATCATGTTGTAAATGCTCTTAGTTTGAAGAGTAAAAACAACAATACATTAATCGTTGTAAGATTGCTAATTGTTGTAAATGCTCTTAGTTTGAAGAGTAAAAACAACAGAAGGTCGCAGAGGTACTCAAAGAGCTCGGTTGTAAATGCTCTTGGTTTGAAGAGTAAAAACAACTCATGTAGTAGCATCCAGTGCCAAGCTAATGTTGTAAATGCTCTTAGTTTGAAGAGTAAAAACAACCCTTTTGGAATTGTTACCGTAACGCGGCCTGTTGTAAATGCTCTTAGTTTGAAGAGTAAAAACAACACTAAACGACCGATTCGCCATTCTTTCGACGTTGTAAATGCTCTTAGTTTGAAGGGTAAAAACAACCTTCTCTACCATGTATTTCACAGAAAGTTTGTTGTATATGCTCTTGGTTTGAAGAGTAAAAACAACAATTGTCCGTAAGATTTTATGAGATTTATGTTGTAAATGCTCTTAGTTTGAAGAGTAAAAACAACTAGAGCGAAGGACTTTTGCAATGTGTTTTGTTGTAAATGCTCTTAGTTTGAAGAGTAAAAACAACGTTGAATCAATTGTAACTAAGTAACTTCCAGTTGTAAATGCTCTTAGTTTGAAGAGTAAAAACAACAGAAGGTCGCAGAGGTACTCAAAGAGCTCGGTTGTAAATGCCCTTAGTTTGAAGGGTAAAAGCAACATTATCCGAAGTGAGTGTGTGGTAGAACCGCACCTTCGCTTTGGATTTTTAATCCAACCCTCAACCTGACACGATGTGCTGAATAAAAACGACAATGCATGAATCCATTGCAGAAAGTTGCCTGCATAAACTACTGTTGAAGCTGTTGAAGGAGAAAAAGATGCCACAAAAAGATAATTAGCGTCCGCTAAAGGAAATAGGATATCTTCGCAAAATAGCTTAGCCTCCGCTAAAGGAAATTGGATATCTTCACAAAATGATTTAGCGTCCGCTAAAGAAAATGGTAGACCTTTGCAAAATGTTTTAGCACCCGCTAAAGAGAACAGGAGGCCTTCGCAAAATTATTTAGTGCCCGCTTAAGGAAATAGGATATCTTCGCAAAATAATTTAGCCCCAGCTAAAGAGAATGGTAGGCCTTTGCAAAATAGTATAGCGCCCGCTTAAGGAAATTGGAGGCCTTCGCAAAATGTTTTAGCGTCTGCTAAATATAAATTAGCATCCGCTAACAGTGAAGGGATGCCAGCACAAAAAGTTTTAGCGTCCGCTAAAAGGAAATCATCTCCTATCGGATAATTTAATGAGGCAGGGAAACCCATTTGTACACTACCACCTGGTAAAGGATTATAATCCTTTACCAACTTAGTTGCCAAAAATTTGCAGAGAAACGCCTTATTCTGTAGTTTTGTAGTTTGTTTATGTCAAGTCTGATGAAGTGCTCATTCTTGCGATTCGCTCCGAAGAATAACCGGTCTTGTACATTTCAAAATGATTAACCCTGAAAAATGAATATGGCATGATAACCTACGCCGCAGTATTGCATCTCAGAAACAAAAACCCCCAGGCAGTTGCCGAGTTGGGTGGAAGAGTAGCTGCCCATCTGGAAGCACATAAAGATATTTTCCCTGCCCCCGATCCTGCCCCGGCATTGCTGGAGGCTGAAGCTGAGAAGTTGTCAGCCTCTATAGCAGCGAAAAATGGCAGCAGGTTAATAAATCTGAATGTAAAAAACCAGGCAGTTGTCGTACGAGCCCTGCTGAAGGCAGAAATCTTTTATGTCAACAAGGTTGCACAGGGAGACCGGAAGACCATCCTGCTTTCGGGTTTCGATTGCAACAATGATCCTGTTTTGCGGTCAATCCCTGGCAAAGCGGTGATTAGGAGGGTGAAAGATGGCAACACGGCATGCAGTGTAAAGATCTTTGTGGAGCCTCTGGCCGATGCCGACCATTACAAGGTGGAGATCACCACGACTCCTGACGATCCGGATAGCTGGAGAGCCGTTTTCGACTACGTATCGCTAAAAAAGCTGGAACTCAGGGATCTTCCCCGCGCAAAGGAAATCTGTATCCGCGTAAGCGGTGGCAACATCTATGGATGGGGAACTCCCAGTGAAATGGTAAGCTTTCTTCCAAGGTGAGGAAGGCAAAACTTTGGCACTGTGATGGCAATATCCAATAGTTTGCCTTAAAGAATATTAGCGGGTATAAAAGAAATGGACATTGAAAATCAAACCGATTACTGGAACAAAGTATCGAATGATAAGGAGTTTACAACCAGGCTTGATATGAGTCTGATTGATAAGTTTGTTGATAAAGAGGCGCTCATCGTTGATTATGGTTGTGGATACGGACGTACATTGAACGAGCTTTACCTGCATGGATACCGGAATCTGCTTGGATTTGACTATGCTTCCGCTATGATTCAGCGTGGACAACGGGAATATCCCTATCTGAATTTACAAACCTGCCAGGACAACAAGATAGCCTGCGAAGCGGACTCCGTCTCTTTGGTGATTCTTTTTGCCGTGCTGACCTGCATCATTGACAACGATAAGCAGGAAGAACTGATCAATGAAATCATACGGGTGCTGAAACCGGGCGGCATGATTTATATCAATGATTTTCTGATTAATTCCGATGATAGGAATCTTGAGCGATATAGAATGTATGCCGGTAAATATAACACATACGGCGTCTTTGAACTGCCGGAAGGTGCAGTGTTACGGCATCATGAAGAGTCATGGATCACGACGTTGACGGAACAATTTAAGAAGGAGCATTACCAACGGATAACGTTTCAGACCATGAATGGCCATACATCCAATGGATTTATTTTTATGGGCCGGAAAAAGGGATAGGAGATGTAATAAGAATAATCGAAGCATAGTAAATCATCATAATATCAAACCCAATGGGAAACAGTCAGCGACTCTGGTACGGATTTGCGATTACAGCGGTAATATTCGCAGTGGCAAACATCATTGGCGTACATACGCATCTTCACAGCCACTTCTTCATCAATGCGTTTGCGGTTGATACGGTTATGATTGTATTATCCATAGGGGTTATTCTGGCTCTGAAAAGAAATCTGCACTTTGCCTTGTCATGGCCAAAATTGAGGTATCTCCCCAAGCCTCTCCTGATAGGGATGGCTGTCTCTTTGGTATTTAATATTTTGATAGCCATTGTCACTAGGCATACGGGTGTCAGTAAGGAAACCGCTTCACTCCTGAACGGAATGACTCCTTTGCAGGTTTTCGTTTTTGTGTTTATCTATGCAAGCATTGCGGAGGAGCTCTTATTTCGTGGTTTCCTATTGAATCTGTTAAGTCCGTTGAAAGGTAAAGGAGTTGCCTGTCTTAAACGGAAGCTTAGTTTGCCGGTGATACTTAGTGCCCTGGTATTTGGACTGGCACACCTCATTTTAATTACCACCGGGGCAGGTGCGGCAATATTGATTATGTTGGTAATCTCGGCAACATGCCTGGGATTAGTAGCCGGTTATTATCAGGAGAAGCACAACAATCATTCCTATGCCATCATAGTGCACATGGCCGGAAACCTGATTCCGTTCTTGGGTATATTACTTATGTCTGCCAGCCACGCCTAACCTTATGCAAGGAGCGTGAAGCTTGTGATTGTTTGTATCTTTACAGGTAAGATCCATTCTCCTTATGAATCAGACGTCACTGATCAATATGCTACCGGTTCCGTTCCGGTTCAACCCGTGGAAGCATCATCTTCATTGGGTGGAAGATATATTGCAGGGTTTGCTTTATAACTCCTCCGGTATGCCCGACATGCAGGATGCTGTTGATCATATTCGGGCAATCAACAACAATTATGTGGATGTTTACACGGGAAGTCTTACATTCACGCAATTACTCGACGAAGTGAATGCAATCATCAAGCATGCTGGCATCGAAAGCAGCGCCGATTTTTTATCATGGCTGGACGGCAAGGAGTTCCGGGTGGTGACTCTTTCCGACAAATCGGCATGGGTGTTGCGCGAAGGAGCAGAAGAGGAGTTTTATCTCCACCTGCATCCCGCCCGTAGCGCGCCACATATTATCCGCCTGCATGGTAACTCGTGGAAGACGGCCATTGTAGCACGGCTTTTTTATCCTCATCAGGAAGAAATAGAACTGGGGATGATCAATGAGCTACGCAAAAACAAACTGAATCTTTCCCCTATTAAAAACATGGAGCACAGTCAACGCCTGAGGGAAGCGCTGAGGCTGCTGGGAGGGATGAAAGTGGGATTCAATGGACAGTGAACAATTAAAATCAGAAGCTAAAGCAGTGCTGAAAACCAGAAGTTAGAAATGAACCTTCACGGTTGATAATAAAAAATCAATTAAAGCTATTGGTTATGAAAGGCATAGAGTGGACTGCCGTATGTGTGCTTAACTGCTAAATCACCATCATCAATTGAAATATGGCAATTATCATGTATATTTGACGAAAATGAACAACGTGGTTAAACAGGAAAAAATGAATTGATGACATGAACAAAGCAACTGTAGAGGAAATCAGGGAACGGTTTGACCATGATGTGGAACGGTTTTCGAATCTGGATACGGGACAAGTTTCGACGGTAGATGCCACCTTATCGCTGGAACTTATCACAGAAGCAGCCAAAAGGATCAATCCGAAGGCAGTCCATTTGCTGGATATCGGTTGCGGGGCGGGCAACTATACATTAAAGATGCTTTCGAAATTGCCTGACCTAAACTGTACATTGGTTGATTTGAGCGCGCCGATGCTGGAGAGGGCACTTGAGCGCGTTTCAGGAGCGACTTCAGGCCAGGTGAATACTATACAGGGGGATATCCGTGAAGTTGACTTACCGGACAACACATATGACATTGTACTTGCCGGCGCGGTGCTCCACCACCTGCGCGACGACAACGACTGGGAACGTACCTTTGCCAGAATATACCAGATGGTTGCACCCGGCGGTTGCTTTATGATTTCGGATCTGATTGCCCAAGACACGACAGTGGTAGATGATTATATCCGGGAACAGTATGGTGATTACCTGGAAAGCTATGGTGGAGAAACCTATAGAAACAAAGTGATGGATTATATCGCGAAGGAAGATTCACCCCGCTCATTAAACTTCCAGCTTGAGTTGTTGAAAAAGACAGGTTTCCGTGAGACGGAAATTCTGCACAAGCATTTATGTTTTGCTGCATATGGAGGCATAAAATAAAACGCAACAGTTTCAGTTTAGATTTCCTTTAAAATTACCTGTTACCTTTATACAGGATAACCATATCTTATTTTGACCGATAGCAATGAGATTCTATATTTTATACCTGCTTGCTTTTTCTGTTATTTACGGATTGTCATGCGTTGACTCAAAAGCGCAGCGAACAATCAGGGGCGTTGTGCTGGATTCCATCAACGGCAAGCCACTCTCTTTTGTTCCGGTCTATCTGAAGGGTACCACTATTGGCGTTTTGACCAATGATGCAGGCGGATTTACGCTTAAGAATCCTTCGTCGGCACAGATTCTGATTGTTTCGTCGGTAGGATACAACCGAAAAGTAATTCTGCTGGAAAACAGGGCTAAACGGTTTTATAAAATATTACTTTCGCCTTCATCCTACGCCATGTCGGAAGTGGTTGTCAAACCACGAAAAGAGAAATACCGTAAAAAGGGAAATCCGGCGGTGGAATTGATCCGGCAGGTGATTGAAAATAAGGAAAAACATGATCCGTTGCAAAAACCTTTTTACCAGTATGATCATTACCAGAAAATTGTTGTTGCACTGAATGATGTCGATTCAACGGAAAGAAAGAAGAATGTCTTGTTTCAGCAATTCAAATTTCTTGATGCTTATGTGGATACATCCGGCATTACGGGCAAGCCTATCCTCCCTGTTATCCTGAGGCAACGGCTTGACAGGGTTTATTATCAAAAGTCGCCTTACAGGAAAGAACGGGTAGTGCTTGCCGATCATAATATAGGTCTGGATAGGGGAATACTTTCCCTGCAAGGGGTGAATACTTTTCTGGAGGAAATATTCAAACCGGTTGATTTATATGTCAATGATATTCCTCTTTTCCTGAAACGTTTTGTCAGCCCGTTGTCGACCGGAGCAATTGGTTTTTATAAATATTATTTGATGGATACAGTGTCCGTAGATGGAGATAGGTGTTCCGATGTGGTTTTCGTTCCTTTCTCTTCCGAATCGACAGGTTTTGTGGGACATTTGTATATCACGACCGATTCGACTCATTTTGTCAAAAAGGTAAAATTAAGCATTCCGAAGAATATCAATCTGAATTATGTCAGAAGCTTATGGATTGATCAACGATACAGGCGAACGCCGGATGGCACCAGGCTTCTCACATATGATGATATGACGGTGGAGTTTTCGGTTCTTTCCCGGGGAGGCAACTTCTATGCGCGGCGAACAAACGTCTATTTGCATCCTTCGTTTGCACCTCCACCAGCCTTTGCTTCCACCACGGTGAGACAGGGAGACGTTTTGAAACCGGATACTACTTTGCAGTTGGCTGAATATATGTCAGCGAATAAGCTGAATACGATAGGTCCAAATGCATTGCAAGTGCACA
Organism: Microbacter margulisiae; assembly: GCF_014192515.1. Lineage (NCBI taxonomy): Bacteria > Pseudomonadati > Bacteroidota > Bacteroidia > Bacteroidales > Porphyromonadaceae > Microbacter > Microbacter margulisiae. The sequence continues at coordinate 1,985,592 of NZ_JACHYB010000001.1, read as the reverse complement.
ATATGGTGCGCCGGCTTCACGAAGCGCGTCTTTATCATTATGCAGAAAAAACTGCATCTATTATTATCAACGATTTTATTGAGACATCGCCTCACCAAAGCAAAGTAGACATAGGCCCGGTTTTTAATTTTGTCAGTAAGAATTCAGCGGAAGGTGTGCGGCTGAGGGTTGGCGGACTCACAACAGCTGCATTAAATGATCATTGGTTTGGAAAAGGATACCTTGCGTATGGCACAAAAGATCACCGGTGGAAATACCTGGCCCAGGCGGAATATTCATTTAATAAAAAACAGCATCAGGCGAATGAATTTCCTGTGCATTCACTTCGCATGTTTTATCAATATGATGTCAATTGGCTGGGACAAAACATGCTGTATGCGGATAACTTCTTCTTCTCCTGGAAGCGGCGGCAAAGCAATAACCTTACCTATCAACGCAAATGGGGGCTGAGTTATAATCAGGAATTTTATTCCCACTTTTCATACGGGCTTGATTTCCTACTCCGCCGCGAGTATGCATCTACGCTTATGCCATTTATTGACAACACAACCAATACCCCTGTCAATGCATATTCCCTGGGAGAAGCGACGGTTCGTTTGCGGTATGCACCCGGCGAAAAGTTTTATCAAACCATGGTCTATCGTCGTGCAATATCCCACGATGCCCCTGTTTTTACCTTTTCGCATGCCATGGCATTAAAAGGTGTGTTTGGTTCTAATTATAACTATAGTTATACCGAACTGGGATTTCGAAAAAAATTCTGGTTCTCAGCTTATGGTGATGCCAATGTGGTTTTGCAAGCCGGTAAGATTTGGACAAAAGACCCGTTCCCTTTGCTGCAAATCCCTGTTGCAAACCTTGCCTATACGATCCATCCCGGAGCATTTACGTTAATGAACCCGATGGAGTTTATCAATGATCACTATGTGGCCTGGTATTTGAATTATAATATGAATGGTTTGATACTAAACAGGATTCCATTAATCCGGTATCTGAAGTGGAGGGAGATTATCTCTTTTCGTGGTATCTATGGCGGACTGGATAAAAAAAATAACCCGGCCTTGAGCAACGGATTATTTGATTTTCCTGCCGGTTCGTATGCCATGGGAAAGGCTCCTTATATGGAAGCCGGCGTGGGTATCGATAATATTTTTAATCTGTTTCGGGTTGATTATGTCTGGCGGTTGAATTACCTGAATCATCCGCATATCGATAAAAGCGGCATCCGCGTTACTGTAGACCTCGGTTTTTAGATCTGGTTTCAGAAAGATAAGACGTAACTATCCGATCCGGGCAGTTCGAAAGAAGGTAATGAAGTTCTGAAAATGAGAAGTTAAAGGGGTTGTTCATTCACTTCCCAGACTTCTCATCTTCTTTAACTTCTCCTGCCTGCAGATTAGAGCTGATTGATAATTTCTTTAATAATCAACGTCATGAGCGGCTGTACCTGATTGGCGATATGCTGCACTTCTTCATGTGTCACTTCGACAATTTTGCCCGGAACGCCTAAATCGGTAATAATGGAAATAGCAAAGCAACGCATGTTCATGTGACGTGCCACAATGATTTCCGGAACCGTGGACATTCCTACTGCATCGCCACCAATAGCGCGGAAGTAGTGATATTCAGCCGGAGTTTCAAAGGTAGGGCCCTGGGTTCCTACATACACTCCCTTTTGCAGTTTGATATGATGTTTTTCAGCTATACCAAATGCCATATGAATCAATTCCTTATCATAAGGAACACTCATGTCCGGGAAACGAGGCCCAAGTTCTTCGTAGTTTTTACCTCTCAACGGATGTTCAGGAAAAAGATTGATATGATCGTTGATCACCATTAAATCGCCGATTTCAAAGGCGCTATTCATCCCTCCGGCTGCATTCGAGACAAAAAGTGATTTGATTCCAAATGCATGCATGACGCGTACCGGAAATGTTACTTTTTGCATGTCATACCCTTCGTAGAAATGGAAGCGGCCCTGCATGGCCAATACTTCTTTATTGCCTAATCTACCGAAAATAAGTTTTCCGCTATGCCCTTCCACAGTTGAGATAGGGAAATGAGGAATTTCGTTGTACGGGATTTCTTCTTTATCGGTAATTTGTGTGGCTAAATTTCCCAGGCCCGTCCCAAGGATGATGCCTACTTTGGGGCGACGCGATGTGCGCTCTTGTAGAAAGAGGGCTGTTTCTTCAATTTTTGCTAACATAACTTATAATTTGATGGTTAAATACTTGATCTTGATTATTGATAAATTCTACTGCAATCGGTAATGCGTAGATATAGGGTTTCAATTCCTCCGGCAGTAATGGATCACTGTACAATCGGGCGGCATCTTTTTCAGTCACTACCACGTATTTGTCATGATTGAGCTCTTCGAATGCTTTCTGAATAGTGTCATAATCCTTCTTTTTAAAAGCATAATGATCAAGAAAGGAGATCGTTTCAAGCGTTTTGGCATGAGATGAAAGAAATTCGATCATGAAGTCAGGGTTGGCGATACCTGATACTATCAGGAGATTCTTCGATGCCAACTCGTCAGGAGTAATGGCTGCAATTGTGACATACTGGGGGAAAACCGGATACAGTGCTTCGTAACCATATGTTGTATAGTAAAGCGTTTGATACGGGAATAGTGAAAGCTTTTTTTGAATTAAGCGGTAATCGATGGGTTGCAGGGATCGATCACATTTAGTTACGATGACGATATTCGCCCTTTTTTTGTTGGAAGCCGGTTCGCGGAGCCTTCCGTAGGGCATCAGGGCATCCTCCGTGATCAACCGGTGACTATCTACAAGAAGAATATTAACCGTTGGTTTTACAAAACGATGCTGAAATGCATCATCAAGCACAATAGCTCCGATTGGATCTTCCGTGTGGATACGGAGTAAATTTCGTATTCCGCGCCGCCTGTTGGCATCAACTGCCACAGTGACCTGTGGAAATTTACGAAACATCTGAAAAGGTTCATCACCTAACAGGGTGGCTGTTGCATGTTCGTCACCCAGTTGAAATCCTTTCGATTTCCGTTTATATCCCCGGCTTAATACAGCAACATGCATTTGCTGGCTAAGCATTTTCAATACATATTCTGTGTGGGGCGTTTTTCCTGTGCCGCCTACCGTAATGTTCCCAATGGCAATGACCGGGACATTGAATGTTTCGCTAGGAAGTAAATTGTAATCGAAAAGTATATTCCGAACTTTCACTCCCAGCTCGAACAACAAAGCAAGAAGAAAGCGGATCGGTTTGGATAGTAAAAGCAGAGTTTCCATAGTTTACGGATGAATTAGTACCGCTTTTCGATAAAACCAGAAAGAAGAATTACATCGGGATGAAAAACCTCCGGAAGTTGCTGTTCATCCGAAGGTTTTTGTTGCCTGCCGAATATACGGCTTTATAACGTCTTATTTTATTTCAATATACATAGGCATTAATGCTTGCACGCCTTGCATACGAACAATCTCGTGTAATTGTTTGAAGTAGGGATAGAATTCTCCGAGTTGCGCTTTTTGTACACGTGTTTCAACATCGGAATTCAAACCTTCCATCAGTTTGTCAAAGAAATTCTTTTGTTTAGGATAAACGGCGATATTGTATTTTGTCAGATGAGCACGTTTGGCTATTAAATTGACAGCATCATTCAAATTTCCTAAAAGATCTACCAATCCGTTTTGTTTAGCCTGTGCTCCTGTCCAGACGCGTCCCTGTGCTATTTTCTTGATTGCATCGGGAGTTGTATGGCGCCCCTGTGCCACATGGTCGACAAATGTTTCGTATGTGTTGTTTACATAAGCCTGCATCAGATCGCGTTCTTCAGGAGTAAATGGACGGGTGATGCTTGGCATATCGCTCATCTTGTTGGTTTTGACGTCATCAAAGCTGATGCCGATCTTTTTGGTAAGTCCCTGAACGTCGGGGATTAGCCCAAATACTCCAATAGAACCGGTTATTGTATTGGGTTGAGCCATGATGGTGTCGGCATCACACGAAATGTAATATCCACCGGAAGCGGCATAATCACCCATCGAAACAAAAATGGGTTTCTTGGCTTTAATCAGGGAAACTTCCCGCCAGATCAATTCCGAACCCAGTGCGCTTCCACCGGGAGAGTTTACCCGTAAAATGACCGCTTTCACATTGTCATCATTTCTTACTTTTGCCAATGTTTTTACCAGCTCTTCCGAATTGATACCATCGGTACTTCCGCCATCAATTTCTCCGGCAGCATAAACAATGGCAATCTTATCCTTGGCATATGTTTGGTCATCAGGAGCATTTTTCATAGCGCTCAGTTTTACAATCGGAATATCATCAGATTCTCCGATATCTAACTTTTTCCGTAAGATTGATTTGATGCCGTCATCATACAACAATGAATCCACTAAATGATCAGAAACAGCCTGTGATGCCGGTTGGAATGCCAGATCCTGATCGGCAAAAGCGTTAAGTTGATCGACAGGGATATGGCGCGATGAAGAAACATCCTGTAGCAAGGTTTGCCAGATAGAACCAAGAAAAGAGGTGACTTGCAGGCGGTTGGCGTCACTCATTTTGGTGTCGATGAAAGGTTCTACAGCTGATTTGAAGGCGCCTACGCGTACCACCTGAACATTAACGCCCAACTTGTCGAGTGCTCCCTTGTAGAATGTAGTTTGGGCGGATAGTCCCTGCCAATTGAGCATTCCAGCAGGATTGAGATAGATTTTGTCCGCCACGCTGGCCACATAATAAGAACCTTGTGTATAGACGTTTCCATATGCATAGATGAATTTTCCCGATTGCTTGAAGTCAATCAATGCCTGCCGTATTTCGCGTAAAGTTGCCGGAGCAGCCAACAAAGCCCCTGCCTTGATATAAATACCCTTGATGTTTTTGTCGGTTTTTGCTTTGTGAATAGCCGTCAGAATATCATTTAATCCCATGGAAAGATCCTGATTGGTATAGGTTCCGATGATTGTATTAAATGGATTATCCTGTGCCCGTTCTACGATTTGTCCGCTTAATGAAAGCTGGAAAACACTATTGGGTTTGATATCCGTTTGACTTTCGGATGCTGTCGTAATGGCCGTGACAATACCGATACCTATCAAGAAAATAATAAGTGTAGCCGCAATGATAGCAACAAATGTTGCTAAAACCATTTTGAAGAAACTTTTCATCTGTGTAAAATTTTAGTATGGATGATAAACAGCGTGCTATTTGGTGGTATTCGTAAAATAATCAACTTCTTAACGATGCTTTATTTACGCATGAATAACGAAATACACGAACAAATGTAGTTATAATAGTTCAAATTTCTCTTTCTTCTTGTTGTGTTTTTTGTGATTTATGATTAAATTAAAGATAATGAGATTTTTATAGTATGATTTTTTCGATCTCCGGTTGTCCGGTAATTTCTCATTTCCTTTATTACATGCCTTTCCTATGATTGCAGGGATGAACAGCGAAGAAGCATGTAGTCTGTCTTTCCTTAACAAAACAAATCATTCATCAATACTAAATAGTAATATTTATGCACAAAACAATCATTTTTTGCTGATTCCCTTTCGAAAATGACCAGTGGCATTGTATCTTTGTCAAAAATCTAATGATATGAATCTGAACGTCAAAAACGAAACATCCACACTTCGTACGGTTGTTTTGGGACAGCCTGGATCCATTGGAGGAGTACCTGCACTTGAAAAAACCTTTGATGCAAAATCCTATGAATCGGTTTTAAAAGGAGTCTATCCTGCAGAAGAAGCCATTTATAAGGAAATGAGTCTGTTTGAAAAGGTTTTACTGAAATACAATGTTCAGGTATTCAGACCGTGGACACTTGAAAATTGTAATCAGGTTTTTGCGCGTGATGTTGCTTTTGTCATTGATGATAAAATCATTAATTCCAATATTATTCCCGACCGTGAAGACGAGAAAGAGGCTTATGAGGTGATTTATGATCAAATCGCTTATAACAAGATTTTCAACTTACCCGAAAAGGCTCATGTAGAAGGCGGTGATGTGGTGTTATTTAATGATATCGTTTTTGTAGGGCTTTACACAAAACCTGATTATCCACAATTGAAAACCGCCCGGACGAACACATATGCCTTTCATTTTCTGAAAGAGCTTTTTCCACATAAGACATTTATTCCCCTTGAATTGAAAAAGCATGACACAGATCCGCGAAAGGGAGTTTTACATTTGGATTGCGCTTTTATGCCGGTAGGCAAAGACAAGGCTTTAATATATAAAGATGGATTTGCTCATGTCAGGGATTATCATATGCTGATGGATATGTTTGGCCGTGAAAATGTGTTCGAGATTACACGCGAAGAAATGTATTTCATGACTACCAATATTTTGTCAATTTCTCCGAATGTCATTGTTTCCGAGACGCACTTCACCCGCTTGAATGATCATCTTGAAACACGTTGGGGATTTATCGTTGAACGGGTGCCTTATTTTGAGATATCCAAAATGGGTGGGTTGTTGCGCTGCTCTACGTTGCCACTGATAAGAAGCGATGATTAAAGATTTATACTATGCCTGCTCAAAATACAGATACTTTTTTGATGGTTTCCCCTGTTGCTTTTGGATTCAATACCCAGACATCAGTGAATAACTATTTTCAGCAGAAAGACCATCAGACGGAAGCTGAAATTCAATATTGTGCTTTAGCTGAGTTTGAAAATATGGTCATACAATTACGTTCCGTTGGGCTCACGGTATTTGTCGTACAAGATACTTTGCAGCCGTATACGCCGGATTCAATCTTTCCAAATAACTGGATCTCTTTTCATGAAGGAGGGAAAGTGTTTCTCTATCCCATGTTTGCACAAAACAGAAGACAGGAGCGCCGGAACGATATTATACAATATATTCAGGATTATGGTATTAAAGTAAATAGAATCGATGATCTGAGCCATTGGGAAAATCAGGGCCATTTTTTGGAAGGAACAGGCAGTATGGTTTTTGACCGGGTGAATTGCATTGCTTATGCTGCTTTATCGGAACGCACCGAAAAAAGCCTATTTTTACACTTTTGTTCCGAATTCAACTTTAAACCGGTCTGTTTTTCTGCTTTTCAGGTGGTTGGGAAAAAGCGTCTGCCTGTGTATCATACAAATGTTGTGATGAGCGTGGCTGATGCATATGCGGTTATTTGCCTCGATTGCATTGACGATGCAGAAGAAAGGAGGCGGGTTGTTCGTTCATTGAAAGAAACAGGGAAAGAGATTATCTCTATTTCGGAAGAACAAATGCATTATTTTGCAGGGAACATGTTACAAGTGAGGAACCTGCAAAATAAAAAGTTTATGGTTTTGTCTTCAACAGCTTTCCAATCGTTAGAGCCGGATCAAATAGAACGATTGAAAAGCTTTAATGAATTACTTGTCATAGATATTCCAACGATTGAAAAAATCGGAGGGGGAAGCGTCAGGTGCATGATGGCAGAAATTTTTTAGAGCAGTAAATGCGATTTCTCATTTAAACAATACAATAAACATTCAACTTGTTTGAGTTGAGTTAGAAAACAGATTATGAACAACACGAAACAAACATCCAAAGATCTGATGGCACTTGAAAATCAATATGGTGCACATAATTATCATCCGCTTCCGGTAGTTCTCGACCGGGGAGAAGGTGTATTTGTATGGGATGTGGACGGTAAGCGGTATTATGATTTTCTTTCCGCTTATTCTGCTGTAAACCAAGGCCATTGTCATCCAAAGATTATTCAGACATTAATGGAACAGGCGCAAAAGCTGACGTTAACCTCGAGGGCTTTCTACAATAGCCAGCTGGGTCGTTATGAGGAATTTGTAACAAAATATTTTGGCTATGAGAATGTGCTCCCCATGAATACCGGAGCAGAAGCAGTGGAAACCGCCATCAAGTTATGCCGGAAGTGGGCTTATGAAAAGAAGGGGCTACCAGATAATACCGCTCAAATTGTAGTGTGTGAAAATAATTTTCATGGGCGTACCACAACGATTGTTTCCTTTTCTGTTGATCCGGATGCGTATAATCATTACGGTCCATTTACTCCTGGATTTATTATCATTCCCTACAACGATGCTTCTACTCTTGAAAAAGTGTTGGATGAAAATTCCAATATTGCAGGCTTCCTGGTGGAACCCATTCAGGGTGAAGCAGGTGCATTTGTTCCTGATGATGGTTACTTGAAAAAATGCTATGATCTTTGCCGGAAACATGACGTCCTGTTTATTGCCGATGAAGTGCAAACTGGCATTGCCCGGACGGGTAAATTACTTGCCTGCGATTATGAGGCCATCCATCCAGATATATTAATCCTTGGAAAAGCCTTATCCGGAGGTACTTATCCAGTGTCGGCTATTTTAGCCAGTCGAGCCATTATGGAAGTTTTCAAGCCAGGACAACATGGTTCTACTTTTGGCGGGAATCCTTTAGCGACAGCAGTTTCTATTGCTGCATTGGAAGTGATCCGGGATGAAGAACTTGCTGATAATGCCTTTCAGTTAGGTGAAATCTTCCGTAGCGAAATGCACAAACTTTGTGAAACATCAGAAGTAGCTTCGTTTGTTCGGGGGAAAGGGCTTCTAAATGCATTGATTATTAACAATAGAAGTCATCAAAATCTGGCTTGGGAGATTTGTCTGACACTCGCTGAGAACGGTTTGTTGGCAAAACCAACCCATACCAACATCATTCGTTTTGCACCTCCTTTGGTAATAACAGAAACACAATTGCATGAATGTATTGATATTATTAAAAGTACATTAGCCGGAGTTGAGTAGAAATCCGGGTATACTGTGGGCTTGTTGGTTTATATAATGGATTTTCTTTATGTTAAGTGCCGGATGTGAAATGATTATCCGGCATTGTTTGTATATAACACTCCTGTAACTCCTTGCAATTCTATCATATTTAGTCGTTTTTTTGATTATGTAATGTTATTATTTAGCATTATCTTTGCATCTTGATTTTATCCTCTCTATAAGCTAATTCTCACATTCCAAGACTATTTTGTGCGGAAAACTGTAGGTTGCTATGCCCAAAGAGGTTAAGTCATAAGAAATGAGGTTTATTTAATGTTCATTGGATGGATAACAAGCACTTAGTTAAATCAATTGTTGAGGGAATTCAAGAAAAAAAAGGGAAGAATATTGTTGTGGTTGACTTGACAAAGTTTGAAAACGCAGCATGTAGTTTCTTCGTCATTTGTGAAGGTGATTCTAATACGCATATCTCCGCGATTACTCGTTCCGTGAAAGAATATGTGCATAAAAAAGCAGAGGCAAAACCGGTAGCCATTGATGGGACTGACAATGCACAATGGGTAGCAATGGATTATCTTCAGGCTATTGTTCATATTTTCCAACGCGAACCACGTCGTTTTTATGATATTGAGCATTTATGGGCCGATGCGGAAATTACTCAAATTGCTGATTTGGCATAACGCATTATAATTCAATTAGATATTTTATTTTGATATAATTTTTATGGAACCAAATAATAATATTGGACGTTCTCCCAATTCTCCCAGGCGGCAGCCAAATCGACAAAATTTGCTGTATATTTTTTATGCTCTTATTGGGATTGGATTGATCGCCATGACCTTTTTTTCACAAACATCGAGCTCAAAGGAAGTCCCTTTTTCTGATTTTCAAACTTACATTGCCAACAATTATATTAGCAAAGTGACGGTTACTTCGAACCAAAACTATGCTACGGCTATTGTCAAAAAAGGTTCTTTGGGAATTGTATTTGGACAGGATTCCGCCAAGTACACTCAGAATCCACAAATTACCGTACATTTCGGATCGTCGGAAGCCATTGAAAAATTCTTATCGCAAGAACGAGATAATAAGCAGTTTACGGGTGCAGTTTATTACCAGAAAGAAAATGATTATTTCAATACCTTTTTATATTCCATTTTGCCAATCGTTTTGATGATTGCATTTTTCATTTTTCTTTCCCGTCGTATGAGCGGGGGAGGAAGTGGTGGCGCAGGCGGTATTTTTTCAGTTGGAAAATCCAAAGCACAATTATTTGATAAATCTTCTACGGATAATAAAGTTACTTTCAGAGATGTGGCAGGCTTGGATGGCGCAAAACAGGAAGTAGAAGAGATTGTGGCCTTTTTGCGTAATCCGTCGCGTTATACGGAATTAGGAGGTAAGATTCCCAAAGGTGCTCTATTGGTGGGCCCTCCGGGAACCGGGAAAACATTATTGGCCAAAGCAGTTGCCGGCGAAGCAGATGTGCCATTTTTCTCCATGTCGGGTTCTGATTTTGTTGAAATGTTCGTAGGAGTAGGCGCTTCGCGTGTCAGAGACTTATTCCGTCAGGCAAAAGAAAAATCACCGTGTATTATTTTTATCGACGAAATTGATGCTATCGGTAGAGCCAGAGGCCGTAACCCGAATATGGGGGCTAATGATGAACGTGAGAACACCCTTAATCAGTTGCTTACTGAAATGGATGGGTTTGGAACCAACAGCGGAGTGATCATTCTAGGTGCTACAAACCGGGCTGATATTCTAGACAAAGCTTTACTTCGTGCCGGACGTTTTGATCGTCAAATTCACGTTGAACTTCCTGATTTACATGAACGGATAGATATTTTTAGAGTGCATTTGCGTCCTGTTAAAATTGATTCCAGTTTAGATATTGACTTCCTTGCACGTCAAACCCCAGGATTTTCCGGAGCTGACATTGCAAATGTATGTAACGAAGCTGCCCTGATTGCTGCGCGCAAAGGGAAACGTACTGTTGAAAAGCAGGATTTTATTGATGCAGTAGACCGTATTGTTGGAGGTTTGGAGAGAAAGACAAAACTGACAACGCTTTCCGAAAAGAAATCGATTGCCTTTCATGAAGCAGGACACGCTACAGTAAGCTGGATGCTTCAATTTGCTAATCCTTTGGTTAAAGTGACTATCGTGCCCCGTGGAGAAGCATTAGGAGCTGCATGGTATTTGCCGGAGGAGCGAAAACTTACTACTCAGGAGCACATGCTGGATCAAATGTGCGCTACCTTGGGAGGTCGTGCTGCTGAAGAATTATTCTTTGGGACGCCTTCTACCGGAGCATTAAACGATCTGGAACAAGTGACCAAACAAGCTTATGCTATGGTCGCCTATTATGGCATGAGTGATAAATTACCCAATCTCAGTTATTACGATTCAACAGGTAGTTACGAATATGGATTTTCAAAACCATATAGTGACGAAACGGCTAATTTGATTGATGCGGAGGCTAAACGAATCATTAATGAACAGTTTGAACGGGCAAAACAAATCCTGACGGAACACACGGAAGGACATCATCAATTGGCTCAGCAATTGATTGAACGTGAGGTTATTTTTACCGAAGACCTAGAGCACATTTTTGGCAAACGACCGTGGGCATCACGGGCTGATGAATTAATGTCCGAACTTGATGTTAATGAACAAGAGAATAAAGAACAAGCTACACATAACGACGGGACAGAATCAAATGAAGAGGATAGTTTCCTTGAAAATAAAACCATGAATGACGAAACCGAATGAATGCCAATAAGAATGCACGGGAAGCTATATTGTCCCGTATCCGCCAGGCGAAACGACATCAGCCTGTTATTCTTCCGCCGGAGCCTGATTGGGGAATGGAACCCTACAAAACGCCTTTGAATCCTTTAGATCAATGTTTTGCTCATGAGCTTGAAGCAGTTGACGGCAAGTGTACTATTGTTAGTTCGGAGATAAAAGCGATGAACGCGATTCGTACAATGCTCGCTGAACAGTCTATTTCTTCTCTGTTTTGCCGGGATGCCGAGTTGCAATCATTATTGCAACATAACAGTATCGAGACTCAGTCTAATCCGGATGATTTTAATCAGATGCAAGCTGGCATTACGCGATGCGATTATTTAATTGCACGCACCGGGAGCGTCTTAGTATCATCAGCCCATCCGTCTGGCAGGCAGATGAATGTTTTTCCCCCGGTACATATTGTTTTAGCGTATAAATCACAACTTAGACCGTTTCTGGAAGATGCATATGTCGATATGATAGTTACTTACAATAAACGGTTACCGTCGATGATCACTTTGATTACAGGGCCAAGCAGAACTGCTGATATTGAGAAAACGTTGGTATTAGGTGCTCATGGACCTAAGACGCTGTGGGTTATTATTGTGGACGACAATACTCGGTGGTAAGATTTACTCGTTTATTTTGCAAATGAATAATCTTATAAAAAGAGCCATAACAGGCATATTATTTGTTGCTGTCATTGTTGGAGCAATTTTTGGAGGCTATCTGTTTTTTGCAGGTTTGTTTTTGGTAATTCTGGTCATGACGCTGTGGGAATTCTATTCCGTGGCCAATCATGGTGCAACTAATCTTGCAACACCAACTGCTGCTTGCATTGTTGGCATTGCTTTATATGTAGCTCCGCAGGCGTTTCATATATCGTTTCATTGGTTCATTGTTGCTTTGGGAGTTTATACACTTGGAAGCGTGATGATTATTGGCAGTGAATTGTTTTACAAAAATACAAACCCTCTGCATAGCTGGTCTTTGTTTATTTTAGGGCAGGCATATATCGTAGTTCCGTTTACATTGCTTAATGCATTGAGAGTGTGGTTTGATCCATACATATTATTGGCGTTTTTCGTTTTAATATGGTCTTATGATTCAGGAGCTTATATAGTAGGAATTACATTAGGGAAACATCGCCTGTTGGAAAGGGTTTCGCCAAAAAAATCATGGGAAGGAGCTATAGGTGGATGGTTGATTGCTTGTGGTGTCGCATTGATTTTTAATCATTTTGTTCCTGTCTTGTCAATTTCTGAGTGGCTTGGTTATGCATCTATTGTCGCTGTAGTTGGCACTATAGGAGATCTGGTGGAATCGTTAATGAAGCGGACGTTGCAAATTAAAGATTCCGGGAAAATTCTTCCCGGGCATGGTGGTATGCTTGATCGGTTTGACAGCCTGTTACTAGCTACACCGGTTATTTTTATTTATTTGGTATTCCTGTTGAAATAAGGGAAGAACGGTATCTCTGTTTATTATCTAACCAAAACGGATTGTGAGCTATTCATAATCCATATAAAATATGTAAGTACAATGAAAATTCACAAAGAAGGGCGTTGGATTCTTTCTTCCATATTATTTATATTGGTGCTGATCAATATTATCATCTATTTCAGCTTCTCAAAAGTATTTCTGGATGTAAATATTGTCTTGTCGGCATTTACTTTTTTCTTTTTTACTTATTTCTTTCGGAATCCTTCCCGTGCCGGTGACATAGATGATCCCAGTCTTGTCATTGCACCTGCTGATGGAACAGTCGTTGTCATCGAACCGACTGTAGAACATGAATATTTTCAGGATAAACGTATTCAAATATCCATTTTTATGTCGATATTTAATATTCATGCCAATTGGTATCCTATTGCAGGAGTTGTGAAATATGTGAAACACCATAACGGGAAGCATTTTGCAGCTTATCGCCCAAAATCGAGTCGTGAAAATGAACGATGTTCAGTGGTAATTCAAACGCCGTTAAAATCAAAAATCTTAGTACGGCAGATTGCAGGTGTGTTAGCCCGTCGTATTGTGACTTACGCCTCTCCACAAAAAAGTTGTCATCTCAATGAACATCTTGGATTTATCAAATTTGGCTCTCGCGTGGACATTTTTTTGCCTTTGGATGCAGAAGTCTATGTTGCCCACGGAGAAAAAACGGTAGGTGGAGAAACGATCATTGCCCGGCTTAAAGAGTAGTTCATCAAGCGCAGGCAAGTGCCACCACACTGATTTTAATGCTGTCGGATTTTTGCAAAGCCATGGCGCATGCTTCGATGGTAGCACCGGTTGTGATGACATCATCTACAAGCAGAATGTGTTTCCCTGTGAAGAAATCCGTGTCGATTGTGTCAAAAATACCTGCTGCATTCTCCCAACGTTCATAAACTCCTTTTCTGGTTTGTGTCGGATTTTCAATGATGCGGAGTAGATGTTTCGTGTCCATGGGTTTTTCTAAAGTATTCGCAACTCCTTTGGCAATCCATTCGCTTTGATTATAGCCTCTTTTATGTAATTTTCTGGGATGTAACGGAACAGGAACCACCACGTCTACGTCAAAATCAGGAGATGTTTTTAATCTTTCTCCTAATATTTTTCCCATCATTTCTCCCATTTCCTTTTCTCCTTTGTATTTTAACTGGTGAATTAAAAGTTGGCTGGTGGTCTCTTTCTGAAAAAAGAATAATGATGTTGCCCGATGAATAGGAAATTTGCCCCAAAATCGTTTTTCAATAGGATTGTTCGGCTCCAGATGATATGTTGTAAAAGATAATCGCGACAGGCATGAAAAACAAATGAATTGTTCGTTCCCAACCAGGGTGTTATGACAAGCCAGACAAAGATTTGGATAAATCAGATCGAGCAGAGACGTAAGTAATCGTTTCATGGAATCGTAGTTATAGAATCACTGTGTTACGGTGTTTATAAATGAACCACACCATTGGAATAAATAAACATATGCCAGCCACAGACATCCATCCATACTGAGTGGAGCCAATATGGTCCAGATAATCGTATCCAACATGGTTTGCCATCCAATAACCGACGAAGACACCTATGAAATTATTTGCAAAATGGGCAAGAACAGGAATCCAGATAGAACCCGACCACGCCAGTAAATATCCAAGATAAGCTCCAAGTAGCAAGCGGGGAATAAATCCATAAAACTCAACATGAACAGCACTGAAGATTGCTGCCGTTATCCATATGGACAGGTGAATATTCATTTTCTGTGCAAAAAGACGTTGTACAGTTCCCCTGAAGAAAAATTCTTCTGCAAATGCCGGAACAATAGCAATCAGGATAATATTAAACAAAAGGCCTTTCAGAGAATGAACAGTCAGGAAACGGTTGACAATCTGATCGCTCTCTTGCTCCATTGCTTTCATCCAATGTTCAAGACCTGAAAGCCACGCAGGCAAGATCAGTTTGGCATTCCAGTCACCTAACCAGTTGATGAAAGGTTGAGCTACTATCATACTGCAAAAAACAACGATCCACAATAATGGCTTCTTAATACGATGAAAATATAGCGTTAAAGCAACCGGTTGTTTCAGAATAAACGCCAATAAAACAGGTGGCATTAAAAACATAGAAACGGAGGTCAGTAGTTGCAATCCTTTTAGATAGTTTATGTTGTCCAGCCATTCTGATGATGAATAGTGTAAAGTAACAGCTATCCAGGGTGAAAGTAGTTGCCAGATTAGAACTGTGACGATGGTTACGCCTAATGATAATACAATGAGTAATAGACCTTGAAGACCTGGTTTCTGATAATTCATATGAATAATATACTGTAGTTTTTATCTCTCCCTAACATAGAATTTGTAAGGTTGTTTTCTTCAATTTGTTTTTCAAAAACAAAAGTAGCAAATCTTTGGTAACTAACTGCAAATATCGAGCTACTTTATAGTTATAGCGTTTCAATCATAGATGATTTTTGTAAAAATAGTGTACCTTTGTGCGGCAGTCTTGAAGAATCACGCGTGCAGATAGATTTGTTACACAGAATAATTGCCTATTTTCAAGAGAGCAAAAGATATTTCAGATATTAGATCCATGGAAGAAAATTATTTAATTAATTATCAAGGTGTTGATGTTTGTCATGGGGATTTGGTAATTCTCCATAATGTTCAATGGAAAATTGCTCAAGGCGAATTTATATATCTTTTGGGTAAGGTTGGTAGCGGAAAAAGCTCGCTATTGAAAACCTTATATGGAGAGATCCCGGTAGAAGAGGGGGAAGCTCATATTTTTGACTATAATCTGTCTAGAATAAAAAGGAGACAGATCCCTTTGCTCCGACGTAAAATAGGAATAATCTTTCAGGATTTTCAGTTGCTTGCCGATCGGTCAGTATATGATAATCTTGTATTTGTGTTGAAAGCCACTGGCTGGAAGAATAAGCAGGAAATTAGCGAGCAAGTGCTGCAGGTGTTGCAACAAGTTGGAATGGAGCATGCAAAATACAAATTCCCACACCAGCTTTCGGGGGGTGAACAGCAAAGAGTTGTTATTGCCCGTGCTTTACTTAATTCGCCAGAATTGATTTTAGCAGATGAACCGACCGGGAATGTAGACATGGAAACTGGAGAGAAACTTATGGCTCTGTTGCATGAAATTCATCGTGCGGGGACAACTGTCATTGTGGCTACTCATAATGTCCGTTGGGTGGAATTGTTCCCGGGTCGCATTTTCCATTGTACCACGCAAAAGCTTGAAGGACAAAAATCTACTGACATTGAAGATGAATCTGCTACGCAAACAGAAGAACCTTCTGAAATAGAAGAAATTGTTCCCGATGAAACAAGTAATTTACATTCAGCTCTGTCCGAATTGGAAGAACAGGCTGAATCGGACAGCGACACCAAACCTTCAGAGGAATCAATTTCAGAATGATTGCATGTCATACAACCTTTTGTAATATCCGTTAAGCGCGAGTAGTTCTTCGTGTTTCCCTCGTTCTACAATTTGTCCTTCATGCAATACGCAAATTTCATCCGCTCTCTTGACTGTTGAAAGACGGTGAGCAATGACAATGGACGTTCTGTTTTGCATCAATTGATCAATCGCATTTTGCACAAGGCGTTCTGATTCCGTATCGAGAGAAGATGTCGCTTCATCCAATACTAAAATAGGTGGATTTTTCAACACAGCCCTGGCGATGCTGATTCGTTGCCTTTGACCACCTGAAAGCTTGGTTCCCCGGTCCCCGATTCGGGTTTCATATCCTTGTTCGGACGCTAATATAAATTCGTGTGCATTGGCAATTTTTGCAGCCTCAATGATTTGTTCTTCAGTTGCATTGTCTACACCAAACTTAATGTTGTTCAGGAATGTATCGTTAAATAAAATAGGTTCCTGATTTACATATCCCATCAAAGCCCGTAATTCATACAGTTGAACATCTTTGATATTGATATTATCAATGAGTATTTCTCCCTGATCGACATCATAAAACCGGGGAAGCAAATCGGCCATGGTTGATTTGCCTGATCCTGACTGACCAACAATTGCAATTGTTTTCCCATGTTCAATAGTAAGGCTAATGTCACGTAAGACCCATTCGTTTTGATATTTAAACCATACGTTGCTATACTCTATCTTTTCATGAAAAGCAGGCAATGGCAGTGGATGTTCTGCAATCGTTAATGTGTTCTTCGCTTTGAGGATTTTATCGATCCGTTCCAGGGAAGCCATTCCTTTTTGGATACTGTAAACCGCTCTGGATAAATCTTTGGCTGGATTGATAATGCTGTAAAAAATAATGAGATAATAGATAAATGTCGGTGCAGTAACATGGCTGTGATGTGTCAGGATTAGCATACCGCCAAACCATAATAAAACGGCAATAACTACTGTTCCAAGGAATTCACTCATTGGATGCGCCAACAAATAGCGACTATCTAAACGCGTAAATGTTTTGCGAAGTTGCTCGTTGGTCTCAGCAAAGCTTTCCTTCATTTTCTTTTCTGCATTAAATGCTTTGATAATGCGAAGTCCACCTAAGGTCTCCTCAATACGGATCAACAATTGACCGAGTTGCTGTTGTCCGGTTAGTGATCTTGACTTCAGTTTTTTTCCTACCAACCCAATAAAATATCCACTCACCGGTAGCAACACCATTACAAACAGAGATAATTGCCAGCTTATGAGGAATAAAGTCAGGACATAGATCAAAATAATAATAGGATTTTTGAATAACATATCGAGGGAACTGATTACCGAATTTTCAATTTCCGCCACATCGCCTGTCATTCTTGAAATGATGTCACCTTTTCGTTCCTCGGTAAAGAACGCCAGCGGCAAACTTAATACTTTAGCGTAAATGTCACGGCGTAAATCCCGTAATACACCAGTTCGTATCGGAACGATACAATAGTTTGCTAAAAATGAAAGTCCGGTTTTGAAGAATGTTGTAACAACTAAAAACAAACCCAGAAACGCTAATGTGGCAATTGCTCCTTGTTCGTGAATTGTACTGGTTATAAACCAGAATATATTATTTTTCCATGCTGAGGTGATATGTCCCAGCGACTCAGTCCATGACCATGCCTGGTAACTATAAGAAGCTGTTTCAATCCCGAAAAGGATTTGTAAAATCGGAATAATCGCACCAAACGAAAAAAGACTGAATAGTGTCGACAGGACATTGCTTAAAAGACTGCCGGCTACATATTTCTTATAAGGAGGAACAAATCGTTTGAGGATTTTGAAAAAACTATTCACAAGATAGGGGTTTATAGGGTTTCTGGATTTTTATTTGATAGCGTTTATTCTCCTGTATAATTTTCCGGAGTAATAGCCATTAATTCATTTTTTACAGACTCATTTACATCCAGCTGATTAATGAATGCTTGTATTGACGCTTCTGTAATAGCCTCATTTGTGCGGGTCAAGGCTTTTAATGCTTCATATGGTGCAGGGTAACCTTCTCGACGTAAAATAGTTTGAATTCCTTCGGCAACAACCGCCCAGTTCTTTTGCAGGTCACCAATGATGGAAGTTTCGTGAAGCACCAGTTTTCCCAGTCCTTTCTTTAAACTTTCAATGGCAATAATGGTATGGGCAAACGGAATTCCGATGTTGCGCAATACGGTAGAATCTGTCAGATCCCTTTGCAACCGCGAGATTGGTAACTTGGAAGCTAAATATTCGAACAACGTATTTGCGATACCAAGATTACCTTCCGCATTTTCAAAATCAATAGGATTTACCTTGTGAGGCATGGCCGAAGAGCCGACCTCTCCTGCCTTGATACGTTGTTTGAAATAATCCATCGAGATATACATCCAGATATCACGGCTTAAATCAATCAAAACGGTATTGATGCGTTTGACTGCATCACAAATGGCTGCCAAATGATCATAATTAGAAATTTGCGTAGTCCATTGTTCGCGCTGAAGTCCCAACGTTTCACCGACGAATTCATTGGCAAATTGTTTCCAGTTGTATTCGGGGAAAGCCACATGATGCGCATTAAAATTACCGGTAGCTCCTCCGAATTTTGCCGACACAGGAGTTTGCCTTAATAATTGCAATTGTTCTTCAGCACGATATACGAAGACCATTAATTCTTTTCCAAGGCGGGTAGGCGATGCTGGTTGTCCGTGTGTTTTAGCCAGCATGGGAATTGACATCCATTGCTCAGCTAAGCCACGTAATTGTTGAATCAATTCTTCGAGTTGCCGGTTAAAAATATCGTCCATCGCTTCCTTTAACGATAGAGGAATGGCTGTGTTGTTTATGTCCTGAGAGGTCAATCCGAAGTGAATGAATTCTTTATATTCATCTAACCGAAGATTATCAAACTTTTCCTTTATAAAGTATTCAACTGCTTTTACGTCATGATTGGTGGTTCGTTCAATCTCTTTAATACGTTCTGCATCACCTTCGGCGAATTCTGTATAAATTCTTCTTAGTGAAGGGAAAACAGAAGCATCGATTTTAGCCAACGGAGCCAAAGGAATGTTGCAGAGTGCAATGAAATATTCGATTTCGACACGGACACGATAGCGTATTAATGCAAACTCAGAAAAATAACCATCTAATGATTCTGTTTTGGAACGATAACGACCATCTACCGGAGAAATAGCGGTAAGCGTAGATAAGTTCATATTAAATATTTAATTATAAAGAGTGTAATGCGTAATATTCGCGAGCCTTTTCCAGATCTTCTGGTGTGTCAACGGCTATGGTTTCAAAGTTGACAATGCCGACCTGGATGCGAAATCCATTTTCCAGCCAGCGTAATTGTTCCAGCGATTCAGCTATTTCGAGAGATGATTGGGTAAGCTGGGTAATTTTTTCCAATACGTCTGCCTTATAAGCATACATTCCAATATGTTTATAAAATATCTGATTTTTCAACCATTCTGTATGGGGAAAGTTCCGGATATAAGGAATGACGGAACGACTAAAGTAGAGAGCTTCCTGTTGATGATTCAAAACTACTTTAGGAGAATTGGAGTTAAACAACAGCTCAAAGTTATCATCAGAAGAGAACGGCTTCACCAATGTTGCGATCTGAGTGCTGGGCTTCTGAAAACATTCTTTCAGTGATTCAATGTGTTCTGGTTTTACAAAAGGTTCATCTCCCTGAATATTGATAATGACATCAAAGGGTTGTTTCAGGTTTGTAAAAGCCTCAAAGCACCGGTCTGTGCCGCTTTTGTGCCGATCAGAGGTCATGATGGCTTCTCCTCTAAATGCTTTAACAGCATCGAAAATCCGATTGTCATCGGTTGCCACAACTACCCTGTCAAGTGTCTTCTTTGCTTGCTCATACACATGCTGAATCATTGGCTTACCACCAATGTCGGCTAATGGTTTACCCGGAAATCTTGTAGAAGCGTAACGTGCAGGAATAATACCTAAAAACGATATGTGATTGTTGGCGGAAATCATATTAACCTGAAATTGTGTTTGAAATACAAAGGTACGAAATTATCATCAACCGTTCATATAGCTCCTGCCGTATGTTTAATTACGTAAAGTGGCAACCAGCCGCAAGGGGTTAGTTAGTAATGCCAATGCGTCTATGATGGATAAACAGATAACATCTGCTGTTGAAAGCATAGAAGCATGAGCTCCTTCCCGTTGCAAGACGGCAATGCCCAACATTGCTGTTTGTAACATTAATGAGTCATTGCGTCCATTTCCTATTGCCACTACACTTTCTTTCCCTAATCGAGTCACATAGTCGGCTTTTTGTTGAGATTGATTCATTGGCTCAATGATATGCATCTGGCATGGAATATTCTTTATTTCCCTACCTACTGTTCCAAAAGTGTCAGCAGTTATCACATGAATTTGCAAGTTTTCGCTTAAAGTATGTAGTAGTTGCGATACCCCATCAATGAGTACTCCGTCTATTGCTATTGTCCCGTTAAAGTCGAGTACAAGATGATGAAGCTGTAGAGCCTCCTGACCTGGAATTTCTATTTTCATAGGATAAAATGTTGATTGGGTTAAAGTCCGGGTATATTTATTTTGTTAATTTGTAGTTGCTTGCTATAAAAGACAGGTTGATTTCATGGCAAAGTTCCATGATGATGATTAAATAATTCAAATTTCAGACAGGATACTTATAAATAATCTTGTCCAAAATTGAATCCTCCAGATAAAAAATAGTTTTTTCCCCAGCTATTTTTCTTCTGTTTTGATCCATCGGTTCAATCAAGATTACCAATAAAATAAGGAATTATTTCATCAATGAAATCTTACAAAGATAATGAAATTCCATCGAAAAATCGATTGTCTTTATTGCTGTTGCTTTTCCTTTTTTCTTTTCTGTTAACAATGTCAATACAATACATATTGTTCCGAGACAGGAATAGTTCTACTTTTGTCCTACTAATTCAATAGGATAAAAGAGTAAATTATGAACACAAAAAACAAATTAGTTTTATTTGCAATTGTATTATTTACAATGTCTTTCAGCGTTGCTCATGCTGAAGATACCTACGACATTGTTCCGTCTATGAGTTCAATGGAAGTGCTTGGAACGTCTACGCTTCACAATTGGCACATGAATGCGAGCAACATTATTTCAACGGCAAAAGTAGTCAATAACACCCAAATTGTTAGTTCGCTCTTCAAAGTTGAAGTCAACAGCTTGAAAAGCAGTGAAGGCACAATGATGGATAATATTGCTCATAAGTCATTGAAAATGAAAAATTATCCTGAAATAATCTTTAGCATTCAATCTGCAAAGGTTAATAGCACCAACAAAACTGGCTTTGAAGGAACGGTTACAGGAAATTTGATGATCGCAGGCGTTACACGGGCAGTAGCAATTCCTGTGAATGTTACCTATCTGGTAAATAATATGATTAAAGTTGCAGGAAGTATTCCTCTTACAATGACTGAGTTTGGAATTAAACCTCCTACTGCCATGTTGGGGATGGTTAAGTCGGGAGATCAAATACGCGTTGCATTTGTGCTCATATTCAAAAAACAATAATGCTATTATTAATTTAAATTAGATGAAGATGAAGAAATTTCTTTTCTTGCCATTGTTAGCAATTACGATGGCTGTAAGTGGACAACAAATTGAATTGCCAGGGCAACAATTTGAGCAGCCTAAATTAAACAGCAATGATTTTACAAAGCTCAAGGTGCATATTGGTGGTGACTTTGCTTTACAATATCAGGATCTTCAAAATGTAGGGTCTCCTATTGTTTCAGTAAACGGAGTGCCGACTGAAGTTGGATTTATGCCTATTGGTTCAGGCGTCAATCTTCCTTCTGCTAACATGGTCATCAAAGCTGATGTTGCTCCTGGGATGCGTGTCGTTTTGACTACCTATTTAGCTTCACGTCACCACAATGATACATGGGTGAAAGGTGGGTATTTGCAAATGGATGCTCTCCCATTTATTAAAAGTGACTTACTTAGCGAAATCATGAAATATGTTACGATTAAGGTTGGTGATATGGAAGTGAACTACGGTGATGCTCATCTCCGCCGTTCAGATAACGGGAATGTTACAAGAAATGCTTTCGCTGAAAACTACATTATGGAAGCTTTCATGACAGCTCCTGCTGCTGAATTTATGTTCCGTAACAACGGTTGGATCGGCATGGTTGGTGTAACCGGTGGTTCGATGGATCCTTCCCTCGTTGGTTTTAAGAATAACACATTTGTGCCTTATTACATGGGCGAACACTTGGCCTTCTATGGCAAAGTTGGCTTTGACAAACAATTCAATAAGGATTTCAGGCTCCGTTTCACAGTGTCTCCATATTTAGCAGAACCAAATCCACAAGGAGGTTCGTTGTATAACTCTGATCGTGCAGGAGCAAGATATTATTCCATTTTGGTGCCTGCTCAGGTTGTCAGCGGAACCGCTCCTAATCAGGTATTGGCAATGAACTCCACAGGAACTGATATTACTACCAACCAATCCTTAGGTCACTGGGGCCCTGGAATGACATATACAGATAATTCATTGATGGTAAACCTTTTTGCAGCATATCAAAGAGCTGAAT
This sequence comes from Microbacter margulisiae, assembly GCF_014192515.1. NCBI lineage: Bacteria > Pseudomonadati > Bacteroidota > Bacteroidia > Bacteroidales > Porphyromonadaceae > Microbacter > Microbacter margulisiae. Next base: position 1,962,553 of record NZ_JACHYB010000001.1, on the reverse strand, counting down.
TGTTTACGACATATGAAGTTGCAAGCGGAACAAATGTACAAAACGGTCCTCATTACACCTACAATCAATTTGCTGTTGAAGGTATCTATCATATGGGTGACAAAGATCAATATTATTTGGGCGCACGCTACAACGAAGTATCTAACCAGTTATCGCAATCGGTTAACCGTGTTCAACTTGCTGCCGGATGGTATTTGACTAAAAATATTTTGTTGAAGGCTGAATATGTAGATCAAAAATATCATGTACCTGCTTATACTGCCAACGCCGGTTTCAAAGGCCTAATGGTAGAGTCTGGTATTTCTTTCTGATGGCGTAGTGTAGATTAGATTGAGTTTTTCAATCAGACGAAAAGGGGTTAACCTTATTGAATTATAGAGACTGTGCAGTCTGAGATTTCAAAAAGGTTAACCTCTTTTCCCTTTCCTATTGAGAATGGAATTTTTGAAATAATTTTGCCCGTATGATTGTTCGTCGACGAAAATATAGTTTTACGGTTTTATTGTTGGCTTTTGTTCTGGTTGTACCGGTCAGAGCGGCAACTTCGCATATGGCGCTTTGTTTTTCACTACAGCAACTTTCCATCGACGGGCATACCAATGTAAATACCTTTTGGCTTAAATATGCCAGGAATAATTCTCCCTTGATTTCCAGCGATTTTTCAACGCAACAGGAAAGTTTATTTGCTGTGAGCATCCCGGTGAATGAATTTGTATTTAGCAATCATTTGATGAAACATGATTTTTTATCAATGATTCATGCCGATCAATATCCCGATATCCGGATACAACTAAAAGATTTGCAGAAAATAGCTTCTTTTCAGAAAGATTCTACGGATGTGGTGAATGTGGATATTACGTTGGCCGGCATAAAACGGTCCGTAAGCGTTGTCTGCAATATCGATAAGGGAGACGAATGCCATTTTGACGTCACTGGGACGAAAGCGATGAAATTATCTGATTTTGAATTGATTCCACCTGCAAAGTTTTTTGGGCTAGTTAAAGTGAATGACGACATTGTGATCCATTTTGAAATAAGATTGATTTTGCATAATAATTAGCTTCTTCTGTTGAATATTGCATAAAACATTGCATAAAATATGCTACCTTTGTCAGCAAGATAGCAAACAATTAAAGCAGGATGAGATAAAATAAGCTTTTCATTTTTAGAAATTATTTATCCATGAAAATAAGCACTCGAACACGTTACGGCATCAGGGCAATGGCAGAAATCGCCCAAGCGTTACCAGGCCATGGTGTATATCAAAAAGACATTGCTTTCAGGCAACAAATCTCTGTAAAATACCTGGATAGTATTATTCAGGCATTGAAAACCTCTAATTTGATTGTCAATATAAGAGGTAAAAAAAGCGGATATATATTGACACGTGCTCCGGAACAGATTACCATGCTTGACATTCACAATGCATTTGAAAACGGAATTTGCATTATTGAATGTTTATCGCCTGCAGTACGCTGCGACAGGGTACCTGATTGCAAAGCTTACCAGTTTTGGAATAATCTCAATTCCATTATTGTTGATTATTTCAAATCGATCACGTTGAAGGATGTTATTGACAAACAAATTGTCGATTTGGACAGGCTGAATTTTCCCAGCACTTCATTTTTGTGCTAACCAGATTGCATACAGTCTCAAACTGCCTATGGCATTTTCCTTACAAGTAATTGATTGATGCCTTCATTTTCTATGATCTTCATTCCTAGTCGCATAGTGCTTACCCCTTCCTGTAAAGTATAAGTGAATGAAGGTTTTCCGTCTTTGATAAATGATTCAAAACAGAGGAATTGAACGTTGGAGAAGGGCATTATTTTCGGACTAATTTCGGTTAGGTGTGACGAAATAATAAACAGATCGTCTTTCCACGGCAATAGTTGTTGCATGATGGTAGTTGAAGCCTCAACTGCATCTTTTATATTGGTTCCCCTGAATAATTCATCGAAGATGGAGAATACCCGTTCTCCGTTGTGTAAAGCGACGGCGAGCTGCCTGATACGTTTTACTTCGCTGAAGAAGTAGCTGTATCCGATCGCGATATTATCGGTAAATGTTATACCGGTGATTAATCTATCAACATAAGCTATCCGTGCTTTTTTTGCCGGAACTCCCATGCCCAGATGGGCAAAATATACAGATAATCCAATTGTTTTCAGAAATGTTGTCTTGCCTGACATGTTGGCTCCGGTGAGAAAAATGAAGTTGCGCTCCTGGTTCATATCTACACAAGCCGGTATGGCATTTTTCAGCAGAGGATGGTACATCGCTTCAACCTGAAACAATGGTTGCCCGGTGTTGATTATTTCCGGAAACTGAAATTTCAACCTGACTGTCGTGACGGCCATGGATAACAAAGCATCCAATTCATAGTATGCATCAATTAACGCCATAAAGGGTTCCTTTAATACGGTACGGAGCGCCCTGTCTGCTTTCAGGCAATGATGAAACGATATGGCTTGCTCCCTGTTGATGTCTTTAATGCTCTGAAATGATGCATCCCCTTCTATCAACTGTAACTGATGCTCTATTTGCTTCAAAATCAAAGGAAGTTCACTTGTGTCTTTCCGTATCATTTGCTGCAACATGGCTGCAAAGCGGATAACTTCCGGCAGACTGCTTTTCAGGAACCGGAATGACGCGATGTCCGATAGGCAGAACTGAACACTCGTGATCCAATGATCATTGGCCACTACCTCAATATTGGAAGTAAAATATTCTTCTATGGCTTTCATCTGTATATCATTGGCAGGCAGATGAAATTGATCATGATTTTCGCTAAAATAACGAATTGCCTCTTGTTGCTCAATCAGTAGTTCATAAGATCCGGGAGGATGCATCAGTTTGTCACGCAAGCGATAACTTCCTCCCGTCGTTTTTGTTTGATTGATTAGATGAAAGACCGGAGTGCCGTCGTCTTCAGTGTGAAGAATTTCCAGATCATACAATGTTTGTGTGTCGATTAACATGCGATGTAAGATAAATCAACCGAAAAAATTACTTTATAGCATTTGTTTCAACGTCTGCCTGCATGGTTTTTAACTTCCCGAGCGATTCTGTCAGTTCTTCGTTGTTCCCGGTTTCGCGGGTCAGGATATTGATAATAATAGTCATCTCAGATTTGATATAGGTAACAGCCTGGGCATGTAATGCGTCGATGGACTGAAATATCTTGGTGGTAACAAAAGAAATATAGCGATGCAGGTTTTTCTCGGCTTCTAATGGTATCTGCTTTTTGAAATGATTGTAAAACAAACGGCTAAAGCCTTTTATGGGCAAAAAGAACAACAATGAATCGAGATGGGAATCGAAGACGCGGTAGATGGAAACATCAGGTTTCTCAACGCCCATAAAATCACATTGCCAGTATGTTTCTGATAAATGAATTCCAAAACTTTCTGTCAGTTTTTCCTCTAGTTGTTGTCGGAATTGCACAGCAGTGTATCGGTAATAATCTAGATACTCCATGACGAGTTGATTAATTTGGTCATAGTACGATTCATCGATTTTCAATAACTCCTTCCGGATGTTTTTTGCCAGCCATTGTTCAAATTGTTTGGAGACATTGAACAGTGTGCCTCTGAAATATTGAAAATCGTGTTCAAAGGTAATTTGCAAATTATGTTCCATTTCCTGCAGGCAGGAAATGATGATTGTTTCCAGTTTTTCGCGTATTTCACCTTTGAATGATGACGTGGAAAGCATCATTTCTTTTTCGTGATGATGGTGGTTACGCTCCATTTCCTGTAGTGTCTTCGTTATCTGATTCTTTTCTGCAAGGCGTTTCAAGGATGCCTGTAGCGCCAGATCGGCATAGACAATGCTTTGTCGGATAGCTGCTTTGAATTTAAAAAGCATAATTTCCTCCCGTTTTTGATCAATCTTATCGTGTAAGGGAGTAATAACTTGTTCTAAGATTGATTTTCTCTGTTGATCGGTTTGCGTAATGGTGGAATATTCCAGTACTTCTATGTCACGTTGTAAGGATTTGCTTACCGAGGCGTTTATGTACTGCCGTATCTCCTGCAATTCTTTTGACCCAAACAAGTCTGTTTTTGTTACTACAATAACCAGGTCGGGACAATAGGTAGCAATTCCTTTTAGCAGAGTGATGTCTTCTTCCGACAAAGGCCGTTCGGCGCTGATAACGGCAATGGCCAATCCTGTGAAAGGCAACCATTCCAGCGTAGTGTCACTATTATGTTTGTAAAAACTTCCCAAGCCGGGTGTATCTACAAAGGAAATATTAGAAAACGGTTCTAACGCAGGATGAAAGACTTCGGCTTGTGCTACTTTTCGTTCATTGTTTGGGTTATGTTTTTCTGTAACGTATGTAGCCAGATGATCCAGAGTTGTGTTCAGTTCGGTGCCATCGATAAATTGGATATGCACGGATGGCTCGTGATCGTAAAGAATCTGCGTTACGATGGCAGTGAGAGGCACAACGCCCACAGGCAATATATCATTTTGCAGGAGACTATTAATTAGAGAGCTTTTGCCGGTTTTGAACTGGCCTAATACGGCTACGTTAATCTTTCTTCGTTTGTCGTTGAGCAATGCTTCCAAAGGACGTGTCAGGTCAGGTGCTCCGGTGAGTACGTTAATCCGTTTGATTTCCGTTAGTAGTATTGTATAATCCTGCATGATAGAATGATTTATAAGTTCTCGCAACCATGTAAAACTTTCACCTCAAGTGAAGGCGTGATTAACCATGCTCTACCAATTTGGTAGTTTCTTCCTTAACTTTCCGGCTTTCTGTAGCTTTTTTTATTTTTTCCTGTGGTTTGGATTATTCAGCTTCTCATCTTGCCAATTTCATTTTGCTCAGTTTAATGAAAAAAGGAAGTGAAAGGAGTTGTATGATCAGCGAAAACAAAACAACGGATGTGATGGAATGATCGTATAACCATCCCATAAGAGCGCTTCCGGCAAACCAGGTCATCCCAAAAATAGCATTGAACAATCCAAATCCGGTCGCTCTTTTGCCTGCCGGGAAAATAGATGCCAGGACAGCATTCACAATTGATTCCATTGCTCCCATGCCGATGCCCCACAGTATCATCCCGATGAGGGCGGTTGTGTTATTCCCCCAAAAGACTAGTGGAGCAAAGAAAGCAGCTATCACAGTGCTGCCAATGAGTGTTTTGATTCCGAATTTGTCAAACAGGTGTCCGAGCACCAAAGCTGAGATTGCGTCCGATCCCATGGCAATAGCATACATGACCGGAATCCATTGAACCGCTATTTGTCCGCTTTTGTCAAAGTGGAATGCAATGAGGGAATAATCTGCAAAGCCGGCGCCAATGAGCGACAAAGCAATAACATACAACCAGAAGAATTGCTTTGAATTCATTTTATGCAACGAAGCCTTGTCAACTTCCTGTTGTTGCGTTACCGGATATTTGATGCGGGCCACAACCAAAACGGTAATGGCAATCAATGCGGGAATAAACAGTATGGCAAAAGATGTGGTGTAGCGGTGGGAGAAGTAATAGGAACACTGATAATGAGTGGTCCCATGACAGCTCCGATCTGATCGAGCGCTTCGTGAACGCCGAACCCTTTCCCATGACCCACCGTTGACGTGACATTCGAAAGAATTGCATCACGCGCAGGCTTCCGAATCGCTTTTCCTGTACGTTCCAGAATCATTAGCAAAGCAGCCATCTCCCAACTTCCGGCTAATGCCAACATTGGCACGGCCAACAGGTTGACGAAATAACCAACAAAAGTAATCGTCCAGTATTGATGTGTTTTATCCGATATCCATCCCGAGAGCAACCGTAATGCGTTTCCAATCAATTCACCAAAGCCGGCAATGATGCCAACGGCTGTTGCGCTTGCTCCCAAGGTTGCTAAAAAAGGGCCGGTAATACTCCGAGCCCCTTCATAAGTCATATCGGCAAACAGGCTGACAATACCGATAAGCACAATAAATATCCACGCTGGCTTGTGTGTGGTCATTGTCCTTTTCTGTTGCTATGCATTTTTAAATGTTTTCTTGCCGGCAAAGCGTGCCATGCTACCCAGTTCCTGTTCAATACGCATCAACTGGTTAAACTTTTCAATTCTTTCTCCGCGGCATCCGCTTCCGGTTTTCAAATGTCCGGCATTGACGGCTACTGTCAGATCGGCGATAAAGCTGTCGACTGTTTCTCCGCTCCGGTGAGATACAAAACAATTGTATCCGTTTCTGAAAGCCAGTTCTATTGTTTCAAGCGTTTCCGAAACAGACCCTATCTGGTTCAGCTTGATCAGGATGGAGTTCCCCACCTGTTGTTCAATCCCTTTTTGCAAAATGGCTTTATTGGTGCAGAAGATATCATCTCCCACCAACTCGATTTTCTGACCAAGTGTCTGGGTTAAGCTTGCCCAGCCTGTCCAGTCATTTTCTGCCAATCCATCTTCCAGCGACACAATTGGATATTGAGTTGCCCAGCTTTCCCATAATTTGATCATCTCATCGCTGCTGAGGAGTTTTCCTGAGCTTTTGAACATTTTATACTTCCCGTCTTCCCACATTTCGCTTGATGCCGGGTCGAGGCATAAGCTTACGTCGTCGCCCGGCTTGTAACCGGCTTTGTGAATGGCTTCGAGGATCACTTCAACGGCTTCTTCGTTTGACTTCAGATCGGGAGCAAAGCCTCCTTCGTCGCCCACGCCGGTGCTGTAACCTTTGGCTTTTAATACTGACTTTAGCGAGTGGAATACTTCAATTCCCATGCGGATCGATTCTGCAAAGGAAGATGCGTTGTGAGGTGCAATCATAAATTCCTGAAAATCCACATTGTTGTCGGCATGTTTCCCGCCGTTGATGATGTTCATACAGGGAACAGGCAAAACAAACGAGTTGACTCCGCCTAAATAGCGATACAATGGAAGCTTTTCACTGGTTGCTTTTGCCCGGGCATAAGCCATTGAAACACCTAAAATGGCATTGGCTCCCAGTTTTGCTTTGTTTGGCGTACCGTCCAGCCCGATCATTAAATAATCCAATTCGCGTTGGCTACGGATGCACTTCCCTTCCAGTTCTTTGGCAATGATTTTATTGACATTTTCCACGGCCTGCAACACGCCTTTGCCGCCATATCTTTTTTTGTCGCCATCCCGAAGCTCGAAAGCTTCACGTTCGCCGGTGGAGGCTCCGCTTGGTACCATTGCGCGCGCGCGCGTCCCATCTTCCAACATGATTTCAACTTCCACTGTGGGGTTTCCTCTCGAATCGAGAATTTCAATCGCTTTTACTTTTTGAATTTTCATACGCTAATCATTTTATTTGTAATAAAACCTGCATGCCTTTGTTATTCACACTCATGAATACAAATAATTCCACATGTACGTTTCATATTAATTTGAAATTTAGAGTTTTAGTTTAAACGCATATTCTGTTTGCACAAAAAATATAACACAAAAATAACATACGAAAGCCCCTTTTGTCTCGTTTTTTGATGATGGAAGGTAATATAAGTCTTTTTTAATAATCATGTAGCCCCCGCAGACAACACTATACCTATTGTTTTAGTGTAGAAGAAGGGATGTGTTTTGATTATCAATGTAATAAGGATCAGAATTTGCAGGATTCCGGAATGTAGTGGTGAAAAATAGATGAAAGGATTTTGATAATAGAAAATAGTAAAGTAACTTTGCAAAGTTATTTTACTAATACACTTTATAATCATCTGCAATGGCTGAAATAAATGATGCTGAATTGGCAACAAAACTACGTGAGTCCGTTTCACGCCTTTTAAAGGTTATGAAACGGGAAATAAAACACGATGAACAGCTTTCGTTGACAGAGCGTTCTTCGTTGTCTTTAATTAGCAGGAGCTTCCGGATCACTCCTTCTGAACTGGCCCGAACAGAACAGGTGACGGGGCAGGCTATGTCACAAATTATCAATAAACTTCTGGAGCTTGGATTGATAGAGAAAATACCTTCAGAAACGGACAAAAGGAAGGTCTTTATTTCAGAAACCACTAAAGGACACGAATTTATTGAATTAAAAAGAACCAAAACCAGTGAGTGGTTGACAAAGGCTATCGCTAAAAAATGTACGGAAGAAGAAAAACGTGTATTGGATCAGGCTTCTGACATCCTGGCAAGACTTGTAGGATAGGACTGTATGAATATTGGTACATTTCGGGCATTCCGTAATCCTAATTACAGGTTATATTTTACAGGGCAATCCATTTCGTTAATCGGAACATGGATGCAGCGGACAGCTGTTTATTGGGTTGTCTTTGATCAGACGAATTCAAACTTTATGTTGGGATTGGTAGTGTTTGCTACACAATTTCCTTCCTTTTTGTTTTCACCATTAGGTGGCATTGCAATCGACCGGTATAATCGGTACCGTTTGACATTACTCACTCAGGCTGCCTTACTAGTGCAAGCCGGACTGCTTGCATCCATGGTGTTGTTTACCCATTATACGGTTTGGGGTATTTTTATCCTTAGCATTGTGCAGGGCATCATTAATGCATTCGATTTACCTGCCAGGCAGTCATTGGTGAATGAAATCATTGATAATAAAGAAAATCTGGCAAATGCTATCGCGCTAAATTCTTCCATGGGGAAGCTTGCCTGGCTGATTGGCCCTGCCGTTTCTGGTATTGTATTGGATAAATTCGGGGCAGGCATTTGTTTTTTGATTAATGCTTTAAGCTATTTGGCGGTGATCACTGCACTGGCATTCATAAAAGTAAGCCCCTATATCCCACAACCCCGTTCCCGCAATGCTTTTGTTGAAATAAAAGAAGGGTTCAGGTATGTCATAAATACTCCTTCGCTGAGAACTACAATTTTATTGCTCGCCTGCGTGAGCCTGTTGGTATTACCTTTTTACACCCTTCTTCCTGCGTTTGCCAAAGTAGTGTTCAGGGGGAATGCTGCTACTTATGGTTACCTGAACAGCATGATTGGAACAGGTTCGTTGACTGGAGCGATCGCTCTGGCTTCATTGAAGAGCAGTAAGCTTATGATGAAAATTTTGTTTGCCAGCCTGCTAATATTGGGCATTGCATTGATAGCCTTCTCGCATCTCACCCTTTTGCCTGTTGCGTTGTTTTTCCTTGCAATTGCCGGTTTTGCCATGATGTTTCAAACAACCGTCAGCCAAACCATTATTCAGCTTGAAGCGTCGGGTGAAATGCTTGGCCGTACACTGAGCTTTTTTATGATGGCTTTCTTCGGACTTCAACCGGTTGGAGGATTACTGATCGGAGCAGTGTCGGAACTTACGGGTGTTGCTAATGCCATCCTCTTTCAGGGCATTTGTGCGGTTATCATAACTATTCTATTCGGCTATTTTCTTAGAAGAAACAAATTATAACTCAATACAACATGGAAATAATTCATTGGAATAATTACCTGGCGGCATTTTTTGCCGGAAGCTTTTTTATGAATGCCATTCCTCACTTAGTGCAAGGACTATCGGGTAACTACTTTCCCACTCCTTTTGCAAAACCTCCGGGAAAAGGGCTTTCTTCTCCCCTGACCAATACTTTATGGGCTTTTGCCAACCTTTTAATTGGATTTCTGCTTTTCAAGGCAAGTAAAGTATCTTCCGACTTCAATCTGTTATTGCTTATTTTCTTTGCCGGCATGATAGCCATCAGTATTTTTTCTGCCATAAACTTTGCCAACAAAGCCGAGAAGCAGAGCTGATGTTTTTATATGCCGTGAGATAAGGATAAGATATAATTTTTTCGTTCCAGCAAATTCCCTGGTTGCCGCGCGATTGTATCGCGTAGCACCGGGGGTTGGAGAATCAAATTACTGAATCACTGATAAAACAGAAGGAAGTTAATTCACCATTTCTACAACCGATTAACTTTAGACCTATTGCTGATTATAGGCTCTTGTTGTTTATTCATTTCTTCAATCGTTAGAAAGCTAACTTTTCTAAGCTTCTAACCAAGATTGCGAAATTCATGGGGTGAATAACCTGTGCTTTTTTTGAACATCCGGGTGAAATGTTGTGGATACTTAAATCCCAACTCGTAGGCTACTTCGCTTACGGAGCGACTGGTATCGAAAATCTTTTCTTTCGCCACGTCGATTAGTTTAAGTTGGATATGTTCCTGTGGGGATTTTCCGGTCTCTTTTTTGATCAGATCACCCAGATAGTTGGCAGAAAGATTGAGTTTGTCAGCGCAATAACTTACTGTTGGAAGACCTAATAACAGAGGTGTTTCGGATTGAAAATAATGATCCAGCAGCTTTTCAAAACGGATCAGAATATCTTTATTGACATTGCTGCGGGTAATAAATTGACGATCATAGAAGCGGACACAATAATTCAGCAGTAGTTCGATATTGGTGACAATCAATGTTTTGCTATGCTTGTCGATAGCATGCTGTAGCTCAAAATCGATCTTATGCAGACAGTCGAGCACAATCTGACGTTCCTGCTCTGAAAGGTGAAGCGCCTCATAGACTTCATACGAAAAGAAAGTGTACTCCTTGATATGTTGTCCAAGGGATGTGCCATGAATCAAATCGGGATGAAACAGTAAAGCCCATCCTTTCGGTTGAATGTATTCTCCACTGTTTTCCACCTCAATTACCTGTCCGGGAGCGATAAAGACTAATGTACCTTCCTGATAGTCGTAATAGTTCCGGCCATATTTGATATCCCCGCACTTTACATCCTTCAGAAACATAGTGTACAGCCCCATGTAACGACGCATCTGTTGTATCTGTTGTGCCTTCGAGAAGTCGATAACTGTTACCAGTGGGTGAAGCGTTTCCAGTCTCATTGCAGTGTTGTATTGTGAAATACTTTCTATTCTTATCAATTCATCCATTGTGATTGGGATTTAATTTGATACAAAGATAAAGCGCATCCCTCAATAACATCTATACACTGGATCTTTATCTGTAAAAATGGTATGAATAACCGTAATGCATATAAATGAAAGGTGAGTTTTCCGAAGTAGTTTTGCAGTGTCGGAAATAATGAAAGAAATTTATTTATCATTCAAATAACATATTGACTTATGTTTGACTTTATTTATTACAATCCAACCCGTATTGAATTCGGGAAAGGAAAAGAAGAAAAAATCGGAAATTACATTTCTGAGTATGGTGTATCAAAAGTATTAATCGTTTACGGTTCTGACCGCATTAAGCAAAATGGCTTATTCGACAAAGTTGCTCAGTCATTGACCGGAAATGGGATCAGTTACGAAGCGTTGGGCGGAGTGCATAGCAATCCACTGCTAAGCAAGGTTTACGAAGGAATTGCAATGGCCAAATCGAAAGGCGTGGACGCTGTGTTGGCTGTCGGTGGTGGTTCGGTGCTCGATTCTTCAAAAGCCATTGCGGCAGGCGCTGTTTACGAAGGCGATGTCTGGGATTTCTTTACGTATAAAGCCTTCCCGAATCAGGCATTAAAGATCTTCGACATCATGACATTAGCTGCTACCGGCAGTGAGATGAACAACTTTGCGGTAGTTACCAATGACAAGACCAAAGAAAAATTCAGCCTTGCAGGAACTGCAACTTTCCCGACTGTTTCGGTCATCAATCCCGGGTTGCAGGCTTCTGTAAACAAAGAATACCTGGCTTATTCAGCCTCCGATATTTTTGCACACAGTCTGGACATGTATTTAACGGCTACCTATCTGCCCGGATTCATCGCCGGACATGTCGAAAATATCCTGAAGACGGTGATGCGTACTACAGAAATTCTGCTGACTGATGCAACCCACTACGAAGCACGTGCCGAGTTTGCATGGGCAGCTACCCAGGCTTTGAACTTTACAACTTTCTGTGGCGTTGCCGGGAATCGTTTCGATACGCACTTTATCGAACATACCCTTTCGGCTGAATATAACATCGCACATGGTGCTGGCCTGTCGATCATCATGCCCGCCTGGATGAAATGGCAAAAGAATAACTTACCCGAACGTTTCGAACAATTTGCCCGGAACATTTTTCATGTGGAAGGAGCTGATACCGGAATCGAAGCATTGAAGGCGTGGTATGTTAAGATTGGTGCTCCCGTTACCCTGAAAGAGGGAAATATTTCGGAGAAAGATATCCCCATGTTAGTTGAAAAGTTATTGCCTGTAGCCGCTATGCGGGGCGCAGAGTCCATTTACACCAGAGAAATGATAACGACGGTATTAGAAAATGCAAAATAATGTACGGCAATGACTACAAATAATCTGTTCCCAAGAGGGCAAAAAGCCCCTGCTTATTTCTCCGGCGATGCTTGGGTAGAAATGCTGATCACAGACGTAGCAACATATGATCTGGTGAGTTATAACGTAACCTTTGCACCGGGCTGCCGTAACTACTGGCACGAACATTCCGAAGGACAACTGCTTTTATGTACATCGGGAGAAGGCTATTATCAGGAGAAAGGAAAGCCTGCACAACGACTGAAAGCCGGTGATGTGGTAGAAATTAAACCCAATGTGTTGCATTGGCACGGAGCAACAGCTACCAGCGAATTTGTGCATGTAGGCATTACCCCTAAAGCCAGTCAAAACCGGGTAACCTGGCACGAACCGGTTAGCGATGAAGAGTACAATAATCTTTTGAACCGGAAATGAAAAAGAACATATTGGTTATCTCAGGCAGTCCGCGTAAAGGAGGCAATTCCGATCTGTTGTGCGATCGCCTGATGGAAGGAGCTCAATCGGTCGGACATCAGACGGAAAAGATTTATATCAGGGATAAGAAGATTAACTATTGTACCGGATGTGGGAATTGCTTCAACAAAAGGCTTTGCTCGCAGAAGGACGACATGGCTGAAGTGCTCGAAAAAATGATTGACGCTAATGTAATCGTGATGGCGACTCCAGTCTATTTTTACACCTTGAATGCACAGATGAAAACCCTCATCGATCGTTGCTGTGCCCGTTATACGGAGATCAATGGAAAAGAATTTTGCTTTATCATGACGGCAGCCGATGGCAATAAGAATTCCCTGGAAAGGACTTTGGAATCGTTTCGGGGATTTACCGATTGTCTGGATGGAGCTATAGAAAAAGGTGTGATTTATGGCACCGGAGTATGGCAAAAAGGAGAAGTGAAAGGAAAAACCGTAATGGAGGAAGCCTACCGGATGGGGGCTTCGTTGTAACCATAAAACATAACAATGATGCAAAACGTAATACTAAACAATGGAATAGAAATGCCGATCCTCGGATTTGGTGTTTACCAAATAACCAATCTGGAAGAATGCGAAAAAAGCGTTTTAGATGCCATAGCAACAGGTTACCGGTTAATTGATACTGCTGCTGCATACCGTAACGAAGAAGCTGTTGGACGGGCAATTAAGCAGAGCGGAGTGCCACGTAAGGAACTATTCATTACTACTAAACTTTGGGTGTCCGATACCGGTTATGAAAAGACAAAAACGGCTTTTGACAAATCATTGCAACGCCTGCAACTGGACTATCTCGATTTATATCTGATTCATCAGCCTTATGGCGACGTACATGGTGCATGGCATGCTATGGAAGAACTGTACAGGGAAGGGAAAATCCGCGCAATTGGCATCAGCAATTTTCAGCCCGACAGGGTGATGGATATGATTGTTTTCAATGAAGTGATACCGGCAGTCAACCAGATTGAAACACATCCGTTTAACCAACAAACTGGGACGCAGAAATTCTTACAGGAAAATCACGTGCAGATTGAATCGTGGGGCCCCTTTGCCGAAGGTCGCAATGAGTTGTTTACGAATGAACAGCTTTATGTTATCGGGAACAAATATGGTAAATCTATTGCTCAGGTGGTGTTAAGATGGTTGATCCAGCGCGGAGTTGTGGTAATTCCAAAATCGGTGCGGAAAGAACGAATCGCGGAGAACTTCAATATTTTTGACTTCGAACTGAGCGTCCGGGATATGGAGGTAATAGCTGGATTGGATACCCGAACCAGCAGCTTCTTCGACCATCGTGATCCGGAAATGGTAAAATGGATGGGAAACAGAAAATTAGAAGAATAACGGTAAAATAGATAGAAGTATGCAAGCAAGAAAATTAGGGAAAAATGGGCCGGAAGTCTCTGCTTTAGGATTAGGTTGCATGGGCATGAGTTTCGGTTATGGCATAGTAGCCGATAAAAAAAAGATGATCAACCTGATTCGCCAAGCGGTGGAGCGTGGCGTCACTTTCTTTGATACAGCCGAAGTGTATGGACCTTATGTCAATGAAGAACTGGTGGGAGAAGCCCTCGAACCTTTCAAAAACAAGGTTGTGATTGCCACAAAGTTTGGGTTTGATGTCGGTGGTATTGCCGGAGGTTTAAACAGTCGGCCCGGACATATACGGGAAGTAGTGGAAGCTTCGTTGAAGCGTTTACGGGTAGATACCATTGATCTGCTTTATCAACACCGTGTCGATCCGAATGTTCCGGTAGAAGATGTGGCCGGTACTGTTGGCGACCTGATAAAAGAAGGAAAGGTAAAATACTTCGGTCTGTCGGAGGCAGGAGTTAAAACAATCCGTCGAGCTCATGCCGTACAACCGGTGACCGCTTTGCAAAGTGAATATTCACTGTTCTGGCGCGAACCGGAAGAGGAAATCATGTCGGTGCTTGAAGAGTTGGGCATTGGATTTGTTCCTTTCAGTCCTCTGGGAAAAGGCTTTCTAACCGGGAAGATTACCACTGAAACAACCTTTGCGGCGAATGATTTTCGGAATACAGTTCCCCGTTTTTCACCCGAAAACCGTCAGGCAAACATGGCCTTAGTCGAACTGGTGACAAAGATAGCAACAGAAAAACAAGCCACTCCGGCACAAATAGCGCTTGCGTGGATTCTGGCTCAAAAACCTTGGATTGTGCCCATTCCGGGAACAACAAAACCGAAGCGCCTCAATGAAAATATCAGTGCTGTGTCGGTAGAGTTAACTTCCGAAGATTTGAAAAATATAGAGGATGCAGCCTCTAAAATCAAGTTACAAGGTGAACGATATGCCGCTGCCAATGCAAAAATGATTGACCGGTAAAAGGAAAGAAGTTATATGTTCAGAAACGGGGGATCAGCTCTCTGTGAATCGTGATCACCTAAATTAATCAGGATCTTCAAAAGTAAAATACGTTTTAAAAGAGTCAGGATGGGTTTAATGCAATGCTATTTGTTTGCCAACCCTTGCCTTACTCGGGTTAATGTCTCTCTCGAAAGTCCGAGGTAAGAGGCGATCATATGCAATGGAACTCGTTTGAAGATGCTCGGATAGGTTTGTATAAAATCAAGGTATTTTTCTTCTGCACTCCCGCTAATACTCATCAATACCCGTTTCTGAATCAGGTTGGCATTGTCGGTCATCATCTTTACCATGAATAGTGCAAAAGGCGGAATCTGTTGTTTCAGGGTCAGTAGGTCTTCCTGATGTATGAGGACGACTTCCGTCGGCTCAGTGGCATCAATATTATACTTTGAAGGTAGTCCGCTAAAATAGCTTTCAGGATCTGTCGTCCACTCGCCTTCATCGGTGAAACGTACAATTATTTCATTGCCATTCTCAGCAATGTTATAATTACGAAGCAACCCTTTCATTACAAAAATCTTATAATGACTGATGTCTCCTTCCTTTAGTAAGATCTCTTTTTTATGCAGCTTTCGCACTATACATTTCGATAATAACAAGCCGGTTTGCTCCTTTGTTATTCCGGGCATCACACGTAGGATATACTGTTCAAATGTTTCGGCCATAATTACATACATTAATGGCAATAAAAGTATCAAATATAGTTGGATTGGCAAAATTGTGTCATTTGTCCTTGTTACAGGCTATCCGGTGTGATAACTTTGTCCAAAAATAATAACGGATGAATCATATGAGACGAACCATAAAATAACTCATGTTCAGATGGATGGTTATTGCGGTGAGTTCCGTATGTGTCTCTAAGTGTAAAAATAAAAACAAACAACGTATGAAAGTATTTGTAACAGGAGCCTCCGGTTATATTGGTTCCGCCATAGTAAACGAATTAATAGCATCAGGGCATGAAGTGCTTGGCCTTGCCCGCTCAGAAGCAGCAGCAAAGTTGATCGAAGAGGTCGGTGCAAAAGTGATTAAAGGAAATCTTGAGGATTTGGATAGTCTGAGAAATGGTGCATTACAGGCAGATGGTGTTATTCATACTGCTTATATCCATGATTTTACGCAGTATCAAAAAGCGGGGGAGACCGATAAAACTGCCATTGAGGCCATGGGAGAAGTTCTGAAAGGTACCAATAAGCCTATTATAGTTGCGTCAGGCATTCCTCCTAAAAATAACGGATATTTAACGGAAATGGATATAGCGCCGGTATCTCCACGTGCTTCCGAATCAGCAGCACTGGCGTTGGCTGAAGCTGACGTCAACGCTTCTGTGGTTCGTTTGCCCCGAAGTGTACACGATAAGCAACCCAAAGGTTTTATTCCTTTCATTGTCAGCCTGGCGCATAAAAACGGAGTTTCCGCTTATGTAGGAGACGGTAGCAATCGTTGGTCGGCTGTGCATCGTTTGGACGCAGCACACTTGTTTTGCCTGGCATTGGAAAAAGCAGAAAAAGGTGCACGATACCATGCGCTCGGCGATGAAGCCATTCCTTTCCGGGAAATCGCTGAAGTGATCGGCAAGGGGTTAAATCTGCCTGTTAAATCCATATCAAAAGAAGAAACAGTACAGTATTTTGATTGGATGAGTGCTTTTGTGGAATGGGATACACCTGCTACCTGTCGTATAACAAAAGAAAAGTTGAACTGGCAGCCAACGCATATCGGTTTGATCGAAGAAATACAGCAGCATTATATTTGAGGCTTTTTCTGCTCTGACTTCTGAACTTATTAAAGTTCTTCCGTCTTTATCCTGATTTTTTGAAGAAGTGCCAGTAGAGCACTGCATTCGCAAATTGAAAGATGGCAGCGAGGAAAATCGGCGCTTCGGTTAAGGAGTAATCAATAAAATATCCGCTTACCGTGGGACCAATGGATGATGTGACTTGCTGTGGCAGGTTGCTTAATGCCGCCATGGAGGCGCGTTCTTCTTCTTTGCTTTGTCCCATGACAAAGGATTGTCGTAGGGGAATCCCAACGGAGACCACCATCATGCGCAGCAGGTAGCAAAGGCCTGCAAAGAAGAATGTCGGCATGAAAGCCATTAAAGCAAGCATAGTCGCTCCAAATACCCTGGAGCCGACTATGGTTTTCACCGTACCGAAAGTTTTGGCAATGCGTGATGCGTAAATAGAAGCGATGGCGCGTGCCACGTTGGCAAGTACATAAATAATGCTGATCATATTGGCTTCAACGCCATAGCGGATAAAAAACCAGTAAACCAATACGGGCCCGTTGAAGAACCCGGCTCCGAGACCGTTCAGCGCATTTGTCAGTGAGAATTTTCCAAGCAATTTCCACGAAAGTGAGAAAGCGCTCTTCCGTTTGTTGCGCTGTTTGTCTTCTTTGATAAACAGAGTGATGACGAAAGTGGTAATGTATAACAGCAGCGCTACATAAATCAACAGGAAGTATCCCTGGCGCCAGTCGCTTTTATACAGGCCGGCAAGGAAGGGTAGGGCAATGGTTAGTCCGTAACCAATGGTGCTGCCGCTTGCACCGAAAAAAGATAGCCGGCCAAAGATCTCATTGCGGTTTTGGGCTGTGGTGTTTTCAGCCACCAATGCTTGTTGTGCAGACCCTATGGCTCCACCACCGCCACCGCCCCGTATGGTTCCGATGGCTACGAAAAACAGAAGCGGTACATAGCTTGTGGTGACTAAAAATCCGGTCAGGCTGATGATGTTCGTTATGGTCAGCAGAAGTATGACGATTTTTTTGCCATACAGATCGGAGTAGAAGCCTACGAATAGGGAAAAAAACAATCCGACAATGACGGACAATGTTAGGGCAAATCCTATCTGAACGCCTGAGAAGCCAAGCTTCGACAGGTATATGGGAAGCATGATCGTTAATGATGCCTGAGCAATACTTCTCAAAAACCTGCCGAGGATCAGCAGAAAGATGTTATCGTTAAACCACGGGCCTTTATCCGCTGATAGACTGTTGAAAATTGATTTCACTGTCCGAATATTTCTGTAATAGGCTGTTGTATCTTAACGTCCGGTATGACCGAAGCCTCCGTCTCCGCGTTCGGTTTCCGATAAGATGTCTACTTCCACCCATTCTGCTTGCTGGTGTTGGGCGATTACCATCTGGCAGATCCTTTCCCCGTCGGCAATGGTGAATGTCTCATGCGAAAGGTTGATCAGGATAACCTGGATCTCACCGCGATAATCGGCATCGATTGTACCAGGAGAATTGAGTACCGTAATGCCGTGTTTGATAGCCAAACCACTGCGGGGACGAATTTGGGCTTCATACCCCTCAGGTAATTCGATAAACAGACCTGTTGGAATCAGTTTGCGTTCAAAAGGAAGCATGGTCACAGGGCCTGTCTCGGCCAGATTAGCCCTCAGGTCAACACCGGCAGAGTAGGCGGTTGAATACTTGGGAAGCGAATGTTTCGATGTGTTGATGATGCGAATTTTCATGTGGGAATAGTTGGCTTTTAGCGTTTTCCTGAATTGTATACCAATGAGTTGTGTATTGTTTTGCAGGTGGTTGATGCCTGCCATCAGGCTTTATGTACAATTTGAGCACGAAGATACTGATTTCTTTACTTTTTGAATCATCTCTTTTGCATTTTCATGTAACCCGTGATATGTAATAACCGGATTCGAAAATGTTAATTAGCTAGTTTGTATTTTGATAATGACATTTACAGTAAAAATTGTACATTTGCAGTTCATTTTTCGACAAGCAAAATTCGTTATCATTCACAAAAATAGTGTGGCTAAGCGAGGCAGGGGAATTGCCGTTTGCCAGAACTGCCCAAGAGTTATTTTACAATGAACATTTCATACAACTGGCTCAAAGAGTATATTGACGTTGATTTAACGCCTGAACAAGTAGGCTATGCATTGACATCTATTGGTTTAGAAACGGGAAGTATTGAACAGATCCAGCCTGTTAAAGGAGGATTGGAAGGTTTGGTTATTGGTAAAGTGCTTACTTGCACCAATCACCCGAATTCTGATCATTTACACCTGACAACGGTTGATGTAGGGGGTGATGAACCTTTGAAGATTGTTTGCGGAGCTGCAAACGTGGCTGCCAATCAAAAAGTTGTCGTGGCAACAATTGGTACGACGCTTTACATGGATGACAAGGCAATTGTGATTAAGCGTTCAAAAATACGTGGAGAAGAGTCATTCGGAATGATATGTGCTGAAGATGAAATCGGTATCGGGACAAGCCATGATGGAATTATCGTACTTCCGGATGATGTGCCTGTCGGTACATTAGCTAAAAACTATTATGCCATAAAAGACGATTATGTTTTGGAAGTTGACCTGACGCCAAACCGTATCGATGCTGCTTCGCATTATGGTGTTGCACGTGATTTATCTGCATACTTGACCATGCAACAATCTTCTGTAAAACTGACAAGACCTTCGGTGAATGCTTTTACGGTTGATAACCATGATTTGCCTGTCGGAGTTACCGTTGAAAATGAAGAGGCTTGCCCCCGTTATTCAGGAATTACACTGAAAGGGATCAAAGTTACACCTTCTCCCGATTGGTTACAGACGAAACTGAAAAATATCGGTGTGCGTCCCATTAACAATGTGGTGGACATCACCAACTATTTGCTACACGAAACGGGCCAGCCGCTGCATGCTTTTGATGCGGATAAGATTACCGGGCAACATATTTATGTAAAAACCTTACCTGAAGGAACGTCTTTTGTTACTTTGGATGGCATTGAACGCAAGCTGGGCAAAGACGACCTGATGATTTGCGACGCCAATGGCGGTATGTGTATTGGTGGTGTTTTCGGCGGCATTGAGAGTGGGGTGACCGATTCGACGACCAACGTGTTTATCGAAAGTGCCTATTTCAACCCTGTTTATATCCGGCAGACAGCACGCCGCCATGGATTGAATACTGATGCTTCGTTCCGTTTCGAGAGGGGTTGTGATCCGAACAATACCCTGTATGTGCTGAAACGTGCCGCCATGTTGGTGAAAGAGCTTGCCGGCGGAACCATTTCAAGCGATATTGTCGATTGTTATGCCAAGCCCATCGCTCCCTTCAAGGTGTCGGTGCATTTCGATAAGATCAATTCGTTGATCGGCAAAGAAATTGACAAAGAAACACTGACAAAGATATTTGGCGCTTTGGAGATTGGGATCACCGAAGAACGCACCGACGGTTTTGAATTGCTGGTTCCGACTTACCGTGTCGATGTGCAGCGCGAGGTGGATGTTATTGAAGAGATCCTGCGTATTTACGGATACAATAATGTGCTGCCGGGCGAAAGCGTGCACTCTTCCATCAGTTACTTTAAACAACCGGATAATCACCAGTTGCAAAACCTGATTTCCGAACAACTGACAGCCAACGGGTTTTACGAGATTATGAATAACTCCCTGACGAAATCGGGATATTATGATACGTTGAAATCATTTCCATCGTCAAAGCTGGTGATGATGATGAATCCACTGAGCTCGGATCTGAACTGCATGCGGCAAACGCTTTTGTTTGGAGGGCTTGAGAGCATTGCATACAACAGCAATCGGAAGAGTGCCGACCTGAAGTTTTATGAATTTGGGAATTGTTATTTTCACGATCCTCAGGCTTCACAGGATAAGGATTTGTTGAATGCCTATTCTGAAGAGATGCATCTTGGCTTGTGGGTGACTGGTAATAAAACCTACCAGAACTGGGTGCGCGGCGAAGAAAAGAGTACCTTCTTTGAACTGAAAGCGTATGTGGAAAACACCCTGCGACGCCTGGGCATTTCAACGCATGCTCTGCAGCAAAAGAACGTGACGGGTTGTGACTGGCTCGACGAAGGAATGGTGTATGAAACGGCCAAAGGCGCTGTCATAGCTGTGCTTGGAACGGTTGCTGCAACCATACGTAAATCTTTTGATATTGATAACGAGGTGTTTGTCGGAGATATATACTGGGATGCCGTATTGGCTGAGATTGCTAAGACGAAAGTGTCTTTTAGCGATTTGCCTAAATTTCCGGAAGTCAAACGCGATTTGGCCCTGTTGATTGACAAGGCGGTACAGTTTGCCGAAATAGAGAAGATTGCTTACGAAACGGAAAAGAAACTGCTCAAGAAAGTGCAGCTCTTTGATGTGTACGAAGGAAAAAATCTACCCGAAGGGAAAAAATCATATGCGGTTAGTTTCATTCTGCAAGATGCTTCTAAAACATTAACTGATAAACAGATTGATGATATTATGCAACGGCTGATCAAAAAGTATGAAGAGACGCTTGGCGCACAATTACGATAACCAATCGATTTGCCAGTAACCATAGATAGAGATTCAAAAACTAAGGAATTTAAACCAATTGATGTCAGAAAGGGGACTTTCATTATGACAGAAATAAATGAACAAGCGACAAAAAGCCTGAATTTTATTGAGGCACTTGTAGAAGAAGATCTTCGTGAAGGAAAAAATGACGGACGGATTCAGACCCGCTTTCCGCCGGAACCGAACGGCTATCTTCACATCGGTCATGCTAAAGCCATTTGCATGGATTTTGGCATTGCAAGGAAATACAATGGCATTTGTAACCTGCGTTTTGATGACACCAATCCGGTGAAAGAAGACGTGGAGTATGTGGATGCCATTATGGAAGATATCCAATGGTTAGGATATCAGTGGAAAAACGTTTACTATGCATCCGATTATTTCCAGCAATTATGGGATTTTGCCGTTGTGTTGATCAAAAAGGGACTGGCATATGTTGATGAACAATCTGCCGAGGCAATTGCAAAGCAAAAAGGTTCGCCAACAGTTCCCGGCACAGAAAGCCCATTCCGCAATCGTCCTGTTGAAGAGAGCCTGGCTCTTTTCGAGAAGATGAACCGTGGTGAGATTCCCCAGGGCACTATGGTTTTACGCGCCAAAATTGATATGGCTTCTTCCAATATGCATTTCCGCGATCCGATTATGTACCGGATCATTACCGATCATCCGCATCATCGCACCGGATATGCCTGGAAAGTATATCCTATGTATGACTTTGCCCATGGACAGTCCGATTATTTCGAAGGAGTGACTCATTCTATTTGTACGCTTGAGTTTGAAGTGCATCGTCCGTTGTATGACTGGTTTATCGATCAATTGAAGACGAGTGATTACCGTCCGCGACAAATGGAATTTAACAGGCTGAATATCACCTATACCGTGATGAGCAAACGCAAAATGTTGCAATTGGTACAGGAAGGATTGGTTGCCGGATGGGACGATCCACGCATGCCGACACTTTGCGGATTGCGCCGTCGTGGTTTTTCTCCGGAAGCTATTCATAATTTTATAGACAAGATAGGCTACACAAAATACGAAGGGATTATTGATGTTTCGTTGCTGGAGCATGCCGCTAGGGAAACATTGAATGTGTCGGCTACACGTGTCAGCGCCGTGTTGGATCCTGTTAAGCTTGTGATCACCAACTATCCTGACGATCAGGAAGAAATGATGGAAATGGTCAATAATCCTGAACTGGAGCTGGCCGGAATTCATGAAGCTCCGTTCTCAAAAGAGTTGTGGATCGAACGGGATGATTTTATGGAAAATGCTCCTAAAAAATATTTCCGCATGACTCCCGGTCAGGAAGTCCGTTTGAAAGCCGCATACATTGTGATGTGTACAGGTTGTAAAAAGGATGAAACCGGTAAGGTGACGGAAGTATATGCTACGTACGATCCTGAGACACGAAGCGGGTTACCGGGCAGCGAACGTAAAGTGAAAGGAACCATTCACTGGGTTTCTGCAAAACATTCCCTTAGCGCTGAGGTGCGTTTGTACGATCGTTTATTTAGTGTTGAGAATCCTTCGGAAGACAAAGACAAGGATTTTCGCGAGCTTCTCAATCCCGATTCATTGAAAGTATTGCAAAACTGTCAGGTTGAACCCTGGCTTGCTATGGCGACGCCTCTTGATCATTTCCAGTTTCAGCGTATTGGCTATTTTACCGTTGATCCTGACTCGGCTCCTGATAAGCTTATCTTCAACAGAACCGTTTCATTAAAAGATAGCTGGACAAAATCAAACCAGGCATAATGATTTGGCCTGTACAACAAAAGGCGGTGGCATTAGTGTCACCGCCTTTTTTAATGTCTGATGAGAAATCTCCGTTGAACATTAATGGTATAAATAATATTTCTTTGCAATTTTTCGAAAAGCATTTTCGTCTTTTCGCCAGTAGGGAATGACATCTGCGGCATCCATTCGTTGAGACATGAGCAACCGGATTTGATCTGATCCGCATACATCGTCAAACATCCTGAAGCGACTGGATGTTGCCTGGTCAAAAAACTGAATATGCGAGCTCATCTTCGAAAGTACCTGCATGACATAAAATTGTATTTCGGTGAGATGGGCTTTGGCATAATCGGTAAAATAGAGTTGTACTCCGGCATAGTGTTGTCCTTTCCCTATGGAATAAAAAGGTTGGAAATCGATAGGACGAAAGAGAACGCCGGGCAAGTGCAAGGCATTCATATTGCGGGCAAATTGCTCTGCATTGATGGAGTCATGGGCAAAAAGCTGAAAGGGGAGTGTATATCCTACGCCAATAGATACAGCACTGAGTTCTCCCAAAATGCCCGATGCTGCATAAAAAGCCGGAGTGATGGCTTCCGGAATATGAGGGGAGCTGGGAACCCAGGGTAATCCGGTTTGTTCAAAAGTCATTTTGCGGTGCCATCCTTTCATTTTTACGACAGTCAGTTGACACGATTTGCCAATCAAATGTTCACCATTGAGCAGTTTAGCCAGCTCTCCGCAAGTCAGGCCGTACACATAGGGAATGTCGAATTGGCTGACAAATGACATGAAAGGTTTTTCCGGCAAATTTCCTTCAATCTTTAATCCTCCTAACGGATCTGGCCGGTCGAGAACCACAAAAGGGATATGATTTTCGGCTGCAGCTTCCATGGCTAATCCCAGCGTGCTGACAAAAGTGTATGAGCGGCATCCGATATCCTGAATGTCGTAAACCAGCACATCAATGTTTCGAAGCATTTCTGTGGTTGGCTTTTTTGTTTTCCCATAAAGAGAATAGACGGGAATGCCTGTTTCGGGATCTTCCGTCGTGGAGACTTTTGCACCTGCATATACGTCACCTCTAACGCCATGTTCCGGGCCAAACAGCGCTACTAATTTGATATTAGGCGCATGATAAAGAATGTCGATTGTTGATTGCAAATGAGAATCAACGCCGGTTGGGTTGGTAATTAGGCCGACTCTTTTTCCGGCTAAAAGACGAAACCCGTCTGCGCGCAATACTTCGATGCCAGTCATCACTTTTGGAGCAGCATTGATATAAATAACCATCAATAATGCGGTAGCCAATATTCCTAATTGTTTCATATGTTTGTTATTTATCTTGATGACTATCTGAAGTTAAAGAAAGATCAGAAGTTAAAGAAGCTGGAAGGTTAATTTAGAATTTCCATAACAGATTGATTTTCAAATGTAATTTTCTTTAGGCTTTTGATTCCTGTTCTTTTTGCCGGACTCCGAATAGCGGGTCTATTTTAAGTAACCCTACAGCAAGATAGGTGGGAAGGATACAGATCATCACCCAGACAAAATAGTGTTTATATCCCAATAGCTCCTGCAGCCATCCCGCGATCATTCCCGGAAGCATCATCCCCAATGCCATGAAAGCGGTGCAGATAGCATAATGCGCCGTACGGTGTTCTCCCTGTGACAGGTAAATCATATAGAGCATGTAGGCTGTAAATCCGAATCCATATCCGAATTGTTCAATAGCTACGGATAAATTGATAAGCCAAAAATTATCCGGTTGGAAATAGGCTAAATATACATACATCAGGTGGGGAAGCGAAATGCTTAATGCCATAGGCCAGAACCAGTATTTCAGCCCTTTTTGCGCGGATAATATTCCCCCGACAATACCTCCTATCGTCAGGGACAAAACACCTACGGTGCCATATACCAGTCCTACTTCACTGGTGGTTAGTCCGAGTCCTCCTATCTCTTTTGAATCCAGTAGAAATGGTGTGGCCATCTTGACTAACATGGATTCGGACAGACGATAGGTGAGCATGAAAAAGATACCGGCAGCTACTCCTTTCTTTTGAAAAAAAGAGGAGAATGTGTAGAAAAATTCTTTCATGATGGATATGGCAGACTGAATGTTTCCACTACCGTGATCCTGCGTGGGACGTGGCAAAACTATCCGGTGGTAAGCAAAAATGAGAAGGAACAGGCCTGCCAATACAAAAAAAGTAATGGTCCATGCCAGGGGAATATTTCCCGAAACTCCCTGAAAAGTGGCAGAACTGGCTTTGGTCAGTTTCGGGTCGGCCTGAATTACCACATAAGCAGGCTTTTGCCAGTTTTGATTGGTGAATACCAACCGTTCTCCATGGGTAATGGTGAAGTTGTTGTCACCTCGTTTCAAAGAAAGATTGAGCGCTACGGTTTTTCCGTTTTCTGGAGCATGTGCCAGTCTGATGGCAAAGATCCCCACATTCCCTTCTTTCCCTTTGGTTATGGTTGCAGTTTTATGCCTTTCTCCAAAATTAGTATGAATCCAGTTTCCCAGAGGAGTGGAAACAGAACGGCTCCACCAGGATGCTTGTATTGCAGCTTTTGTTTTAGCGGATTCAACTTTTACAAAACCGTTTTCTTTGTTTTGTTCTGTTGCCCACGCCGTAAGTTTCTGAGCGCTGTCAGACACTAAGGTTGCCTGATGAAAGGTTAGCGTTGCTGGCGATACCAGAAAATCAGCCTGAGGATTTTGTGAGGCAACGGATAGTGGGCTGTATTGCGATTGAGCAGGCTGATAATTGACATTTAATGACACAGGATGGAGTCCGGTGTACATCTCCAATCCTCCGGCAAGAATAATCAAAGCTCCTTGTCCGGTGATCATGGCAATGCGGTAAAAAGTGTTCCGAATCCCGACATACATTGCCTGATCATGGTCGGAAAGGGCTAACATGTAAAATCCGTCGGCAGCAATATCATGTGTGGCGGAGCTAAAGGCAAGTAGCCAAAAGAAAGCTAATGTTGCCTGAAAGAAGAAGGGAAGCGGAATGGTAAATGCAACTCCGGCTAATCCGGCTCCAATCAATAGTTGCATGGTAACGATCCACCAACGTTTTGTTTTGAGTAAATCCACAACCGGGCTCCATAGTGGTTTTAATACCCATGGCAAATAAAGCCAACTGGTATAAAAAGCTATATCTAAATTAGATATCCCCATCCTTTTGTAAAAAATCACGGCCACGGTCAT
This sequence comes from Microbacter margulisiae, assembly GCF_014192515.1. Lineage (NCBI taxonomy): Bacteria > Pseudomonadati > Bacteroidota > Bacteroidia > Bacteroidales > Porphyromonadaceae > Microbacter > Microbacter margulisiae. The sequence continues at coordinate 1,936,238 of NZ_JACHYB010000001.1, read as the reverse complement.
CACGACTACATAAGGAATTCCTTCTGCAAAATAGAGCGTCGGAATCCATGCCCAGGGTGATTTTTTAAAGAATGAGGCTGCTTTCATGGTTTCATAAAAAATCGCTTGTTGTTATTTCATTGTCTGCAAAGCGTTACAGATGTTATCTGCTTGTTGGCAGTCAATGGAGACTTCCTCAAGGATAGTCAGCATGTTTTGTTCAGTAATTTTGTTGAAATCCACTTTGCGCGGCGTGATGAAGACTCCTCCAAGATCGACTGACGCCGGACTGATTAGCAATTTTGTCTTGTCTTTAGCAAAATAGCAGTCCGGACGGTGTAAATCACGTGGGAAGAGCCATATAATCCATTGTCCTTTCTTCCAACTGCATAACAGGTTTATCATCGGTTCCGGTTGATTTGCATTATGGGGCAAAAGCGCATAGATCCTGTCAAACCACAAACGTAACTGACTGATATCCGCAGATTCCATAGCCAACAGGGTATGGGGATATGTGATATGCCGTAATAAGATGAACTGTGGTTGTTTGATAATTGCTTCGGATAGCTTCCTCCATCGCGACCAATGAGCTTCAATGGGTAAAAAGCCTTTGTTTCCTGCCTGGAAATGGAGGTGGTCAGGGGCAGAAGCTCCACATTGCGGGCCATTATAAAATAATACATAGTCGGGAAGATGCTGCGCTAAAAGCAGCATATCTTCAAAATGTGTGGCAATTTTTTGATCAATATGTTGTACGGATGGAATAGTCAGATGTCTGGGAAAAATCGGGAAAGGATTGACCAGTACTTCATAACGATTGTCGATTAGGATGCCTTGTTGTTCAGCAGGGCGGTTGTGTGCACACAGAAAGCAAGGCCGTTGTTTAATAGACTGAGGATCGACTTTTGCACCGGACGATATAATGCGTGACGGGTTAAACTGTATACGCATGGGAAATCCCCATACATTCATTTCTTTCGACTCAACAGTTGCCAGCGCTTCATAATTTTGCCTTGCAAGATTCCATGTTGACAATTGTTGTCCTATCAACGCATTGACTTTCTTGCGTAAGGAATTTGGAGATTTGTCTGTCAATGAGTGTATTAATGCTTGTTGTTTCATGGTTTTTGTTAATCAGAAAGAATTTTAATTGTCGTGTGCCGGGTTCTTATAGGTTCATTTGTTGCCGTGCTTTGAGTTCCCATGTCCGGATGCGGTCTTTGTAAAGGTTGTGCTGGTTCATTTTTTGCACATCAAGGGCTGCATCGGAGTTGTCTTCCCATCGCCGGCATAAATATAAAACGTCGTAGATTCGTCCGATACGATATTTACGGGAAACAGCCAATCCTAAAGCATAATCTTCCCCGTAGCTGGTGTTAGGCACATGCAGTTGCCGTAGCAGAGAGGTATAGAACGCTCTTGGAGCTCCAAAGCCGTTGATTCGTAATGCATTATTTCTGCCATTTTCTTCAGTCCACTCTTTATGGTCAATAATGCCGGGAGGAATGGTTTGCATAGCGAAATTGGTAATGCAATAACTTCCCACCACCATGCCACATTTCTGTTCATAAAATGCATTGACAATGGCTTGGAGCGTGTTTTCGCTGCTGTAAACATCATCACTATCCAACTGGACGGCAAATTTTCCGCATTGAGGGTGATCAATTCCCATGTTCCAGCATCCGCCGATTCCCAAATCAAACCGGTTGGGAATCAAATGGATTAAACGCGAATCGGAAGCATAGCGCTTGATCACTTCTGTTGTACCATCGGTAGAGTGATTGTCGATAATAATCAGATTGAAACGAAAATCAGTTTTTTGATTGAATACTGACCGGATGGCATCTTCAATCGTTTTTACCCGGTTGTAGACGGGAATAATTACGGACGCTTCTGCAGGAAAAGAGGCCTCATCAAATTGTATTTTTTCAAATTCTGCCGGTAAATAGGCGTTTACTGCCTTTAGGTGGTTGGTGCAGGCTTGCTCCATTTCCAATTGGACAATCCTGTTTTTCGGATCTACATAATCGAAAAGTTTTTCTCCGCTTGCCCGTTTATCGGATTCAATTTCCGAATAGAGGTATTCGTTGATATGCTCAAGACTGTTAGTTTGTGAAATTTTGAGTCTCAGATCGTATAAACCGGCATATTCAAATGTTTCATGCATTTGTTCAACCGCGGCTTTGAATGCCTGTGTGCGGAACAGCAACAGGGAACCAAAATCAAAATCATCGCGCAGGCTTCCTTGTTGATAATCGATCAAAGGATGAGCCTTTTTTTGATTTGCTTCCCATTGGTAAGCGTCTGCGTATAACATGCCTGCCTGGGTATCTTCAGCAATACGAAGCATACGCTCCAGTCCGAGGTATCCAAGTTGCAGGGGCAGGTATTTCAAATATAGTAAGATGTAGTCGGCTTGTGCTGCATTGGCAATTTGTTTCATGGTTGCTGTTGCCGTGGTACGGCTTGTAGTAATTGCCGGATGTCCTTCTATACTAGTTATTTCGGTGGAATGATCCGTAGTTATGAAATGGATCTGACGAATGACAGGGGAGGATTTCATTTCGTTGAGAGTACTTTGTACCTGCTCAAGTGATTCGTAGGGGATGAATGCATCGATAGTAGCCATAGTTTTTAGTTTAGAAGGTTATTTCGTAAAAAACGCATCCAATGCCTTTTTTACTGATCCGTGGAGCAGCAATAAGTTTTTGGCAACGTCGTAGTTCAGATGCGTCTCATCCATAATCATGCGTGTTCCCCTGTCAATAAGTTTTTGATTGTTTAATTGCATGTTTACCATCCTGTTCCCTTTTACGCGACCCAATTGAATCATAGTCGTGGTGGTAATCATGTTTAATACCAGTTTTTGTGCAGTGCCGGCCTTCATACGTGTACTTCCTGTAACAAATTCAGGTTCAACGATGACTTCAATGGCAATATCTGCAAATTGTGAGACCGGAGCGTCCGGGTTGCATGAGATAGAAGCTGTCAGGAGGCCTTCCTGTTGAGCATGCTTTAATGTTCCAATCACATAGGGCGTTGTCCCTGATGCTGCAATGCCAATAATTGTGTCGTTTTTGTTGACATGGTATGGTTGTAGATCCCGCCATCCGCCTTCTTCATCATCTTCAGCCGATTCGACGGCAGTCCGTAATGCTGTGTCGCCACCTGCGATCAATCCAATTACCATGGATGCCGGAACTCCGAAAGTTGGGGGAATTTCTGATGCATCCAGAACGCCTAAACGTCCGCTTGTGCCTGCTCCCATGTAAAAAATCCGTCCTCCCCGTTTCATGCGTTCTACGATGCCTGTGACCAACATTTCTATTTGAGGAAGAACTCGTTCGACAGCTAATGGCACTTTTTTATCTTCATTGTTGATCCCTTTTAGAATCTCGCCAACCGAGACTTTCTCAAGGTGATCATAAAGCGAGCTTTTTTCTGTAATTTTTTCAAATGCCATAACGTGAAGTTTCTAATAAAGCGTGTTTTGCCTGATAGTATGTAATTAATTTGTCCATGGGTGCCTGTAAGATTGCCCCCAGTTCAATGGATAAATCAGAGGCAACATGGCGTAAAACGTGCTGGTAATAATATCCGATGGAGCCCACTATTTCAACTTTATAGTCTTTATAATCGTATTGAAAAACATTTCTTTTGAAGAATTCGGCAAAGCTGTCATACACCAATTGGTAAAGTTCCGGTTCATCCAGATTTTCATGTAAGAAAATGGATAAGGAGGCCAGAAAACGGCTGGGGAAGGGTTTGGTATAAATGTTTTCTACGATTTCCGCTTGTGTCAACTGAAAGCGGTTAAAGAACCGCTCCTGAATGGTAGGTGACAATTGATTTTTTAGACAGTCAGCCACTAATTTTTTTCCAAGGGCTGCACCACTACCTTCATCACCAATAATAAATCCCAAAGGAGACACTTGCTTGACAATGGATGTGCCATCAAAAAAACCTGAGTTTGACCCGGTTCCCAAAATGCAAACGATACCTGGCTGGTCGCCGCATAATGCCTTTGCTGCACCTAACAAATCGCTTTCCACTAAGATTTGACGGAACCGGAAAACCTTTTCGAAAGCATTGGTTATCATCAGCTTTTGTTTTTCAGTTGCGCAACCTGCTCCAAAAAAGTAAATAGCATCAATTTCTTCAACATGTAGTTGTTGAAGCAGTTGTTTGCGTAATTGTGACTCAATTTGTAGCTCAGTCTGAAAAAACGGATTAATACCGGATGTTTTGTAATGCAATGTTTCTGAAGTGTTTTTCAACAGGCTCCAATATGTCTTTGTTGAACCACTATCTGCTATCAAAATCATAGTGTTAGATTATTTGATATCTCCATGATAATCACATGGGGTGCATTTTTGAATTGTTCTTTTGGTATAGCGTTTTTAATGATTGCTTTGTTGGCTCTGTCCTTATGTTTATTCCAGAAAGCATCATTTCGACTACAAAGTTAGAACAATTTCAAGTAATACAAATAGTGGAAACAAATAAATAAATATTTTTATGTGATTTCTTATATATAAACATATATTTATTATAAAGCATTCGATAATATAAAATATGTTTTGTGATTCTGCTGTTTTTTTTGTTGAGGTTGTTATTCTAAATGGATGCTTTGCGTGTGATAATTAACTAACCCAGACATTGGAGATTTTTGAATTTGCCCTATTTTAACGCCAAATTCGGCAGCAACTTCGTGCAAAATATTCGCATAATGAAATGCGACGAGCCCCATGAAATGTACCGGATAGTCCTGATAATCATACTGTAAAATGTTGCGCAAGAAGAAATTTCTGAAATTTTGCTTTACAAGGTCGGAAACATATGGATGATCTAAATGATCATGAAGGAAGAATGAAAAAGTGGCCAGAAACCGGTTTGGGAAGGGCTGTCGGTAAACATGTTCCATAATATCCGAAGGCGTGATACGGTATTTTTCATACATTTCGTCTGCGAGCTCCTGGGGGGCAATGTGTTTCATGCAATCACTTAAGAACATCTTGCCTAATACGGCACCACTACCTTCGTCACCCAGGATATATCCTAACGGAGAGACATTCTTAATAATCTTTTCTCCGTCATAAAAACATGAATTTGAGCCTGTGCCTAATATGCATCCCAATCCTGTCTTCTTTCCGAAAAGAGCACGAACGGCAGCTAATAAATCGCTTTCTACTTCCACCGGAGCACGAAATTGTGTTATCAGCGAAGATTTTATGATTTCTTTTTTTTCATCTGATGAACATCCGGCACCATAAAAATAAATTTGATCAATTTTTCGTTTGAAAAATGCTTCTGGAAGTTGCAGTCGGATGGAGCGACTGATTTCACGCCGGATCTGAAAATAAGGATTTAATCCTTCTGTAAAAGCATGTTCAATTACATAAATGCCTTCAACTAAAACCCATTCCGTCTTGGTTGATCCACTTTCTGCTATTAATTTCATGTTGCTAATGTATTTATTAATGGTCAGATGAAAATATGTGCATATTATAAATACAAACATTAATGAAAAGATCAATAGCGCGTGATCATCAGATAATTAACTGTAAAATCGGATAGATTCGTTTATCGTTGACTCTTTAGCATCAAGGTCTGTCGTTGTCGCATTTTGTTTGTTTAAGTTACGTAATCTTTGTGCCATGCAAAAATAAACATTGAAAATGAGAATTCACACACCAGATGTGTTTTTATTCTTTTTATTTATCTGTTAAATTAATGCTGCGTGTATTGGACTTGTTGTTTTGTGGAATCTAAAAATTTTGGGTAAACGTTGAAGTATGATGTAAAGTGTCATGATATTATAATCAGATTTATTGATAGTTACATGTCGGTTTTGTGAGATGGCTAAAGTAATGTAGTTATGCGGAAATTCTATGTTATATCATGGGTGGTTTTCTGGTATGGAAATATTGTGTCAAATAAAATAATTGTATAAAAGGATATTTTGTGATATGAATAATTATTTTAATTGTTTTGGCGTGCTGTTTTTTTATTTTCTTCCGTTACTTTGCATGTCTGTTTGTGTTGGCTTTCCAGCATCTGCTTTATTGTAGAGAAGGCCTTTTACAGCGACACGCGAGCGAAATTTTAATGCTAAGATATCTATGAAAACTGCAAATTCACGTGAGGTGGCATTTATCCAGAAATCACATCAAATAATTAATTCTAAGCGTATTTATACAGATTACATACATCGACTGGCCTGGGGGACGGATGCCAGTTGTTACCGGCATATTCCGGAAGTAGTTCTTTTTCCAAAGAATGAAGACGAAATGCAGAAACTCCTTCAAACGGTTTATCAGGACAATGTTGCTGTCACTTTTCGTGCAGCGGGAACCAGTTTGTCAGGGCAAACTCTGAGTGACTCCGTGATGATAGTGGCCGGGAAGTTATGGGAAAGCTATAAAATGAATGATAAAGCTGAAACAATTACGATGCAACCAGGTTTGGTTGGAGCGCGTGTTAATGAAATCCTTCAGCCATACGGAAAGAAATTTACGCCCGACCCGGCGTCACTCCAGTCGGCCATGGTAGGTGGCATTGTAATGAATAATGCTTCCGGGATGAACTGCGGGACGCATGCCAATAGTGATAAAATGCTTGTTTCAGCGCGTATTCTTTTTGCGGATGGCTATTTATTGGATACCGGAGATAAGCAAAGTCAAAATCGTTTTCGAAATGAACGGACATCTTTTTTGAAAGAACTGGAAGAGATTCGCCAGACAGTGATCAATAACCAACCCCTGAAAGAGCGCATTCTTCATAAATACAGCATCAAAAATGTGACAGGCCTTAACCTGCTTCCATTAGTGGTTTTTGATGATCCTTTCGATATTATCGCTCATCTTTTGGTGGGATCGGAAGGTACATTGGCGTTCATGTCTGAGGTGACCATGAAAACGGCTGCAATCTTGCCGTTTAGCGCCAGTGCAATGGTCTACTTTAAGAATATCAGGACGGCTTGTCTCGCTGTTCAAGAAATAAAACACACATCGGCTGTGGGAGCTGAACTACTGGATCGAAAAGCGTTACGGTCGGTGGAAGGTAAACCCGGAATGCCTGAACATTTACCCTTGTTTGGGGAAGAAGTGACAGCCTTGCTTATTGAAACAAAGGCAAATACTCACAAAGAGTTAGAAGATAACATTCAGGAGATTTCTCAGGTTCTTGGAGATTTCGATACAGAAATGCCTTTTGAGTTTACGGATGATGCATCAGTCTATAAAACATGGTGGGAGATGCGTTCCGGTATTTTCCCTTCCGTAGGTGGCATGCGTCCTGCTGGTACCACGACAATCATTGAAGATGTGGCTTTCCATTTGGAAGATTTGCCTGAAGCAACAGCGGAATTACAACATATTTTAGTGAAACATGGCTATGCCGATGGGGTGATTTATGGTCATTCACTAGAAGGTAACTTTCATTTTATTATTAATCAACAGTTTGATGATCCCGCTGAAGTTGAGCGGTATGAACATTTGATGAATGATGTTGTCGAACTGGTGACAAATAAATTTGACGGTTCGCTGAAGGCCGAGCATGGAACCGGACGCAATATGGCGCCTTTCGTTGAACGTGAATGGGGCAGTGATGCTTTTGAAGTGATGAAACGGATCAAGAAGCTTTTTGATCCGAAGAATATACTGAATCCGGGCGTCATCTTTAATGATGATCCAACCGTGCATCTCAAGAATTTCAAGTCGTTTACGCCGACAAATCCGCATGTTGATAAATGTATTGAATGTGGCTTTTGCGAGATTAACTGTTTGACTTCAGGATTCACTTTGTCTGCCCGGCAACGAATTGTGATTCAGCGCGAAATATCCAGACTCAGGAAGAGCGTTGAAAATGAAAAGTTACGCCAACAATTGGAACGGGAATATCTATATCCCGGAAATGTAACCTGTGCGGGTGACGGGCTGTGTGCCACCTCTTGCCCGATGGGAATCAATACAGGTGAACTGACACATGACCTGCGGCATAAACAGTTTCCATCAGATAGTATTGGTTGGCAGATTGGTAATTTTACGGCAAATCATTTTGCAGGCGTAAAATCGGGCTTACGTTCGGTGCTTTTTCTGGCCAATACAGCTCATAATGTGCTTGGGAGTAAAGCAATGACATTTGTGGCTAATGAAGCGTATAAACTGGGAACTCCGCTTTGGACTACCGCTATGCCTAAACCGTACAAAATGAAAAGGGAAGAGGCTGTCATTACACAAAATCCGTTGAAGGTAGTTTATTTTCCAAGTTGTATCAATCAAACGATGGGAGTGGCAAAAGGGAATCCTGACCAGACTCCGCTGCCTGATAAGATGGATGGATTGCTGAAAAAAGCGGGGTATGAGGTAATTTATCCTGAAAAAATGGAGTCTTTATGTTGCGGAACGATTTGGGAAAGCAAAGGTATGTTTGATATTGCCGATCGTAAAACATTTGATTTGGAAGAGGCATTACTGAAAGCCAGCGAAAATGGACGATATCCTGTGCTATGCGACCAAAGTCCATGCCTTTACAGAATGCGTGAAAAGATAAAGCGTTTGAAATTGTATGAACCGGTCGAATTTATTGAGACTTTTCTGGTCAATCGTCTTGATTTTCATCCTATAAATGAACCTGTCGCCATTCATACAACCTGTTCCATGACAAAAATGCATTTGGGAAATATGTTGTTTCAATTGGCACATCGTTGCAGCAGCGAGGTTTTGGTTCCCCAGGAAGTGGGTTGTTGCGGATTTGCCGGTGACAAGGGATTTACTCATCCGGAAGTCAACCGGTATGCTCTGCGAAAACTTGCTCCACAACTGGAATCTTCAGATATTAAATATGGCTATTCCAACAGTCGCACCTGTGAGATAGGATTAACTACCAACGGGAAGATTCCGTACATGTCCATTGTGTATCTGGTAGATCAATGCACTACGCCTAAGACGCAATAAACTATGGATGGGTCGTTGCTTTTTTAGGAAAAATGACAGATGCCAGGATGCTGATGCCAAGAATGGCAACGATGATGACTAATGATGCCGATGTGCTTATTGGTAAGTGAAATATACCGTCAAGAAGCATTTTTACGCCAATAAAAGTGAGTAATACCGCCAACCCGATCTTCAGGTAATGGAATAACCCGATTACGTGCGAAACAACAAAGAACAGTGAGCGTAATCCTAAAATAGCGCAGATGTTTGATGTGAAAACAATGAAAGGATCTTTGGTGACGGAAAAGATAGCCGGCACAGAATCAACCGCAAAAATAACATCAGAAAATTCAATGACCAGAACTACTAAAAGCAAAGGAGTGATCATCCAGTTCCCATTTTGTTTTACGAAGAAAGCATCTTTTGCGAATGAAGGGAAGACCCGGAAGTGTTTCGACGAAAATTTTACTACCGGATGGTTTGAGACCTCAATATGTTCTTCTTTGTTGCGTTCAATATACATTTTTATCCCCGAGTAAATCAATAATGCGCCAAAGATCCAAAGAATCCATTCAAATTGTTGAATGAGCGATGCCGTAATATAAATGAAAAGAAAACGCATGATGATTGCTCCCAGAATTCCCCAGAATAATACCCGGTGATAATAGGCTTTGGGTACCCCGAAACTTAGAAACAGCAGGATCATTACAAAAATATTGTCTACGGATAAAGAGTATTCTAAAAGATATCCGGTAAGAAATTGCAGGGAAATGGTTTGACGATAAAGTTCAAGATTGGGTTGAAGTCCTAATGCCGGATTGAGATGCATTTCATGCCCATGTAGCCTGTTGATTTCCTGTAGTCTGCCGAACGTTGTAATGTGGTGAATGGTATCGCCGTCCAGCCGTATAAAAAGGTAGATAGCTCCGGCAAACAGGATCCATACAATGGTCCATAGCAGCGCTTCTTTCATGGAAATCTCATGGCTTTTGCGGTTAAACACACCTAAATCGATGAATAAAAGGGCAATAACCAATACCAGGAATGAGATAAAAAACGTTGTTTCGTGAGTGAGCATTACGATAGTTGAATTTTATCCAATTATAAAACCGGACAAAGTTTTTTATTCTTTGAAAACCAGATAGACAGCCGCTATGAGTAGAATCATTGCCAAAATATGATTCCATCGAATGGTTATTTTGAAAACAATCATTGAAAAACAAACAAACACAATCAGAGTAATAACCTCTTGAATAACTTTTAATTGCATTAAGGAAAAAGGACCTCCGTTTTCCCTGAATCCGATGCGGTTAGCGGGAACCTGCACACAATATTCAAAAAACGCTACTCCCCAACTCATCAAAATCACTGTAAACAATGGAAGAGATTCAAACCATGAATATTCCCTTAGTTTTAATTGTCCATACCAGGCGATGGTCATGAAAATGTTGGATATTGAAAGCATCAAGATCGTCAAAAATCCGTTTGTCATAAATGTAGTGTCCCAAAAATTATTTATCCCCCTTGTTTCGTAACAGGCTTACGCTGCCTTTTAGCTTGTAACGTTTCCCATCTGCACCAGTTGCAGTGATCAGGTAATAATAAACACCAGGGGGTGCGAGTCTTCTTCCTACCCGGCCATCCCATCCTTGTCCCGGATCCGTTGTCTCGAACACTTTTCCTGCCCATGACGAATATAGCAACATGTGAAATTGGGTGATTGACCGGAAGGAGACCCTGAATTGATCATTGATGCCATCTCCATTAGGAGTAAATACATTTGGTACGTCTATAAATGAAGTGCTTACGGTTACTGTGAGTGAATCGCTATACGAACATGTATTTTGTCCGTTGGAGACAATCAACACCACTTTATACGTTCCGGCCTGATTGAAGATATACCGCAGGTTAGTGTCGGTATAGCGCAAATAGGAGCCTGGTGTTTGATTGTCATAAATATACCATTCATAGAATTGGGTAACAGGCGTGTTGGCATTGCTTTCAAAATCGACATTCAGCGGCGCAGATCCTTCCAATGTTCCGGTCTCTCGTCCGGCTTCGTTTAAGGCCGTTCGTTCTACGATAGTTCCTGTCATATGTGATTCGGTGCGTACGGCGGAATATGTTGCAGACGTGATAGCTGGAGCCGTCATGCCGAATTGCGTTGCATATTGATCGCCCGACAAAGTAAACTGGGTATCACAATAAGGAGCGCTGACGGAGACAGTTGTTAATGGAGCTGTCAATGTTTCAGTTTGTGTAATATTGTTCCAGGAGCCATTCGTATAACTTTCATCATTATACGTTAATGTGAATTTACGGGCTAATTGATGGCTTACGCCTAATGAGTCGCGGTAGAGTAATGGTGGAATTGATCCTGAGATTTGCAATGAAAGTTGAGAACAGGGATCATCGTCGTTAACAGGTGAAATATCCGACAATTGAACAGGGTAGTTATGGTAATCAATTACCCAGATATAATACTTTGTCCCGTCGGCATTCAAAATATATCCTGTTTCATCTTCGACGGCGATGGAGGATTGATTGCTTACGAATGATCCGTCAAATTTGGTCCACAGGTAACTGTTGGCGTGGCCTGTGAACACTATCTGATTATCGGAAGTAATCCCATTGAAAAGAAAAAGAGATTGCAATCCCGTTATACTGCTTCCTGTGAGTTCAATGGCACGCCCTTGTCCCGTGACGACAAATTGCGCCCATGTCATGCCATACGTGCATAAAACCACAAAAAGTAATAGGAATCTTTTCATTCAATAGTCTGTTTGTCAGTTAGTCCGAATGCTTATTTTTTGCTCGTCCCGGAAATCTTATCCAGATTGTCATTCAAACGATTGATAGCCTGCGTAAGTTCTTCTATTTTGTGTGTCAGCACATCATCATTCCGGGTTAACCCGTCAATGATCTGTTCGATAGACAATTGTTCTTTTACTCCTTCCAACCCGGTAAGGATTTGTTCGCCTATCTTTTGTGCACGCTCCGGGTCTGTTCCCATTTTGTCCTGAAGGATATCGCTGATTTTGTCAACAACAGTGTCCCGTTCTTGCAAACCGGCAGCAATACCCATTTTCAGCAATAGATTTAATGCGGGTTTCATATGTTTTATTTTTGAATTGAACAATCAGGGCTTTCGCGCTAATCATTTTTTGTTTAATAGGTGATCCACGTTATTGGCTAATGCGGTGAATGCTATAGAAACCGGCGATTCATCATTTAACGCAATTGGTTGTCCTGCATCGCCGCTTTCGCAAACACTCTGCACCAAAGGAATCTGTGCCAGCAGAGGTACTTTCATTTCTTCTGCCAGTCGTTTGCATCCCTCTTTGCCAAAGATGTAATATTTATTATTAGGTAATTCTGCCGGCGTAAACCATGCCATGTTTTCTACTACGCCTAACACAGGCACATCAATATTTTTATTGGTAAACATGTTGACGCCTTTACGTACGTCGGCTAATGCAACTTCCTGTGGCGTTCCAACAACAATAACCCCGGATAGCTTTACGGTTTGCACTACCGTTAAAGGAATATCTCCTGTTCCCGGAGGCATATCCAGAAAAAGATAATCCAGATCGCCCCAACTGGCATCGTTGATTAATTGTTTGATGGCTGTAGTGATCATGGCTCCACGCCAAACCAGTGCATTGGTGCGGTCGACAAAAAATCCGATTGATAAGATTTTCATGCCGTATTGTTCAACCGGGACAATAAGATCTTTGCCATTGATTTTCTCAACAAAAGGTTGGGCATCTTCAACGTTAAACATTTTCGGAACAGAAGGCCCGTAAATATCAGCATCCAGCAAGCCGACCCGGTATCCCAGTTTCATCATGGCAACAGACAGGTTGGCCGCTACAGTGGATTTTCCAACACCGCCTTTGCCTGAGAAAACAGCTACAATGTGTTTTACTCCCTGTAACGGTTTTTCCGGCACCGTATGTTGTACCTCTTTTATTTTTACTGTAATATTTCCTGCAATTTCAACTTCTGCTCCAACGTATGTCAGGATAGCTTGTTCGCAAGCTTTGACGACTGATTTGACAAATGGATCATTTGGTTTTTCAAAGATTAAAGAGAACGATACCTTGTTGCCTTCAATACGAATGTTGTCCTCCACCATGTTTGCCGTTACCACGTCAACTCCTGTGCCGGGATAACGGACATGCACAAGAGCATCTAAAATCAATTTTGGATAAAGTGTCATAGATTCATATGTTATTAAAATATTTACTTTTACAATCGCTTCCTGATGGGATTAAACCCTCAGTTGAAGCTCGCTTCGTTTTTCACGCCCATAACTGCGGTATTCATCCAGGGGAATAAGGATATCCGGTTCTTCCCATTGAACAGGATGTTTCAGCTTGAAGTGCAGGTATTTAATGGTAATGCCCCGCGCCATCCATTGTTGTTCATAATAGGTACGGATTGACAAAACAGGATCGGACGTGGCGATGGGAGCAATATCTTCCAGTTCGTTAATAACCGGCAACCCATTGAGTTTTGCCATTTCCTGGGTGTAAGTGTATAAAAAGGCGCTGTCTGTCTTTAGATGAATATCTCCGTTGGGAACCAGGATTTGCTCATATTGTTGCATCAAACGTGTAGAAGTAAGCCTTTTGTTACGTTTTTTCATTTGTGGATCCGGAAAGGTCAGCCATATCTCGCTAATCTCATTTTGAGCAAAGAAATAGGGGATAAGTTCAATGTGTGTCCGTACAAAAGCTACATTCGTCAGTTGCTTTTGAATAGCTTCCTTAGCGCCTGCCCACAACCGCGCCCCTTTGATATCTACTCCGATAAAGTTCTTTTCAGGGAAACGTTCTGCTAAGCCGACTGTATATTCGCCTCTTCCGCAGCCTAATTCCAACACAATCGGGCGTTCATTGGAAAAGAAAGCGTGCCATTTTCCTTTTTGCTCAAAAACCTTACCCGAAACAAGTTCCGAATAAGGCATTTGAAACACGTGCGGAAATTCTTCTATATCTTTGAATTTTTGCAACTTGTTCTTTCCCATAGCCTTTAATAAATGTGATACAAAGATAGGCATATTTTTGACCTTTTGGAAATCTGTTAAACGGGAGAAAGGGTATGAATGGCAATCAGAATCAAATGAGTCAGGTTACATAAACCGGGTGTTGGTTGTGAAAATGGGGTAGGAGTAACTGAGTCATTCATAAGATGTAGTTCATGGCTGGCCATGTCCGCAATCCCATAAATTTTTCCTACTTTTGCAACTCAAAACGAATCATCATGGAAGTAGTATCCGCTGAAGAAAGTGTCACGGAACAATTGATGGAGCATTACAGTGCGATCCTCAGATTATTGGGAGAAGATGTAAACCGCGAAGGTTTAATACGCACTCCCGAACGTGTTGCTTTGGCCATGCAGTTTATGACGCAGGGCTATACCCAAAACGCAGAAGAAATCCTCTTATCGGCTAAATTTCGCGAAGATTATCGCCAAATGGTTATCGTGAAAGAGATTGAATTTTACTCGATGTGCGAACATCATTTGTTGCCGTTTTTCGGGAAGGCTCATGTCGCCTACATTCCCAATCATTATATTACAGGACTAAGTAAAATTGCACGTGTGGTAGATGTCTTTGCACACCGGTTGCAGGTGCAGGAACGCATGACGACTCAGATTAAAGAGTGTATTCAAAGCACGTTGAATCCGCTTGGCGTGATGGTCGTTATAGAGGCTCAGCATATGTGTATGCAAATGCGCGGCGTCCAGAAACCGGGATCGATTACTACCACATCTGATTTTACGGGTGTGTTTGAAAGCGCCAAGACGCGCGAAGAGTTCATTAACCTCATTCAGCGCAAATAATAAAAAAGATAAAAGTCATTACTTGTGCCTTTTAATGCATCGTAGTATCGCCAGAAAAGCTTATTTTTGAAGAAGCATTCCAATTCATTTTTAAATACATAGTGATTATGCAAACTCTTGACAAATTTAATTTTGCCGGTAAAAAAGCTTTTGTTCGTGTGGATTTTAATGTGCCTTTGAACGATAAGTTTGAGATTACCGATGACACACGTATTCGTGCAGCACTTCCTACATTGAAAAAGATTCTGTCCGATGGCGGAAGTGTGATAATTGGTTCACATCTGGGTCGTCCGAAAAAGAATCCTGATCCTAATTTTTCATTGAAGCATATTGTGGGTCATGTTTCCTCTCTCTTGGGCGTGACAGTTCAGTTTGCCGATGATTGTATGGGTGCAGAAACGGCTGCTAAGGCTGCATCATTAAAATCAGGCGAAGTTTTGATGCTCGAAAACCTTCGTTTCTACGCTGAAGAAGAAGGTAAACCCCGTGGTTTGAAGGATGATGTCTCCGATGAAGAAAAAGCTGCTGCTAAGAAAGCTGTTAAGGCTTCGCAGAAAGAATTTTCCAAAACATTGGCTTCGTATGCCGATTGTTATGTCAACGATGCATTCGGAACAGCTCACCGTGCTCATGCTTCAACTGCTTTGATAGCTGCTTATTTTGATACCGACCACAAAATGTTTGGTTACCTGATGCAAAACGAGGTGGAAGCTGTTGAGAAAGTGCTTAAGACAGCCGTTCATCCGGTAACTGCAATTATTGGCGGTTCTAAGGTTTCTACCAAGATTACGATCATTGAAAACCTGCTTACCAAAGTGGACAATCTTTTGATTGTTGGTGGTATGGCATTTACATTTGCTAAAGCGCAGGGTGGTCATGTTGGTAATTCCTTATGCGAGGATGACATGTTGGATTTAGCCAATGACATATTAGCTAAAGCGAAAGCCAATAATGTGAATCTTGTGTTACCGGTTGATTCGATCATCGCAGATAAATTTGCTGCTGATGCTGCAACTAAAGTTTGCAACAATGATGTCATTCCTGACGGATGGCTTGGTCTTGACTTAGGTCCTGCTGCCGTTAATCAGATGACTGAGGTGATTAAGAACTCAAAAACTATTTTGTGGAATGGCCCTGCAGGTGTTTTCGAAATGGATGCATTTGCCGGTGGTACCAAAGCCATTGCCGAATCTATTGTTGCTGCAACCAAAAGCGGTGCTTTCTCATTGATTGGTGGAGGTGATTCCGTTGCTGCAATCAATAAATTGGGTTTGGCCGGTCAGGTAAGCTATGTTTCTACCGGTGGTGGAGCTTTACTCGAAATGATCGAAGGAAAAGTACTTCCTGGCATCGAAGCCATTCGCGGATATTAATTGTTTTCTTGACATTAAATTTTAAGATAAGTAAATGTGGAAAATAAATAGAATCGTACCCTTTCCTGGTCGAAAAAAGCCAGGGAGGATTTAAATATAAAAAGGGCAGCTATTGTAAAATAGCCGCCCTTTTTTGTGCTCTTATTTTGCCCCTGTGATTTTGGAGGTGGTGTCTAAAATATCAAAAATCATACATTCATGTCAAAAGTCAAAGAACTTGTGCCGGCGACGGGGGAGTATCTCAATGTATGCTTTATTGTCAATGTTGCAGTTACACGTCCCACAGCAAAAGCAAAAACTATCGAATCGATTTACTCAATGAGTTGTTTCTGTTTTGATGATACATAATTGTATTATGCTTTGAGTAACGCTTGCACAAAGTCGGCATATAAATCCTCCACACTTTCCAATCCCACCGAAATGCGGATAGTCTTGTCCGACACATTCATTTCCTTACGCACTTCGGGGGTAAATGTTCCGAAAATGGTACTGGCAGGGTGGATAGCCAGCGTTTTATTGTCAAACAGGTTGGTGGCACGGCGCACCACTTTCAGTTTATTCATAAATTCAAAACAGGCTTCGCGCGAGGCAAGATTGAATGTAAACATAGCTCCGGGGCGGTCGCCAAATTGACTTTTGCTTAACTCATAATATTTATTCGAACACAACCCTGTATAATTGATTGACTCTACTTCCGACAGCTTATCCAGTCTTTCAACCAGCTTGAAGCAAGTGTCCGTAGCTTTTTCATAGCGTAGAGTCAGCGTTTCCAGTCCCAATATTTGCATATAGGCTACTTGCGGGGTCATATATGCACCCAAATTCCGGTGAATTTCCTTGCGTAACTTCGTTGTAAAAGCTATCGTACCAAATTTTTCAGTCATGGTGTGTAATTTTGGAGTCAACAGCCAGTTGAAGTTTCCATAATCCAGAATCAAACCGCCAAGACTCGTTGCACCTCCCGAAATATATTTGGTACTCGACACAATTTCTATGTTGATGCCAAAGTCTTTTGCATTAAAAGAACAAAAGGGAATGATCGTCGTGTCGGCCACTAACGGGACTTCTTTTTGTTTGCAGATTGTCGATAGCGCTTTCAGATCCACCACCTCGAGTTGGGGATTTGTCATAATCTCCAGAAAAACAGCACAGGTATCTTTGTCAATACGTGCTTCTACTTCGTCGGAATTGGTCAGGTCGCAAAAGCGTGTTTCTACACCAAACGCAGCCATCGTTGAAGCAAAAAATGAATAGGTGTTTCCAAATAGGTGTTTTGAAGTAACAATATTACTACCTGTTTTGGCCAAGGTAATAATGGTATTACTGATAGCTGCCATACCCGAATTCAGTGCAGTTACACTCAGCGCGCCCGTGATGGTTTGGATGCGGTTTTCAAAATACTGAACCGTGGGATTGGTTATA
Organism: Microbacter margulisiae; assembly: GCF_014192515.1. Taxonomy (NCBI): domain Bacteria; kingdom Pseudomonadati; phylum Bacteroidota; class Bacteroidia; order Bacteroidales; family Porphyromonadaceae; genus Microbacter; species Microbacter margulisiae. The sequence continues at coordinate 1,918,678 of NZ_JACHYB010000001.1, read as the reverse complement.
CGAGAATAGGCATGATCGGCCGATTTACCGGTAAAAGCTGCCTCCATTTCCTCTGCTGTGTCAAATTCGTAAGCAACAGAATTATATACGGGCATGCTCAATGCACCATACACATCGGGCTTACCATAAGGCGTATTCAATAGTTTTCCGTTAAATGATAAATCTTCTTTGTTCATAATGCATTTTTTAGAGGTAAGTAATTTATTGATTTTGGTAACGTTCAATTTTATCTCGTAACTCTTACTCCTTACCTCGTGTATGTTACTTTTTCAATCAGTTCAAAGTAACAATAGTAAATGTGTAAAGTCTCAATAATATATTCAGTTATATACTCAACTTTCGCAAGTAAGGTAACTTACTGATTTATTTAAAAAAGCAGCATATGAATTTTATAAAGTCGCTGAAAATCAGTAATTTCGAGTTGTAAAAGATACACTAATACTTTCAGAGATAAATAGCTTTTTTACTTCAAGTGAAAAAGCAATAGGAACAATCTCCATTTTTATATGTTTATGTTTCTAAAAGTTACCGTATAAAATTCGAATTCCATTTCTGACACTCTGGATCAGGCAACCATTCAGGGACCTTATTTGATTTTATTGGTTTCCCTTAGCAGCAGAAACAATAATCACCCATGTAATTGACCTTATTCCCTTATTTATTGCATACGAGGATAATTTGTTTACAAGAAGTTAAGAGCCTAATATCCAAATACTATTATGTTTTGGATGTAAAAAAAATACGGCTCATTTCATGTGTTTATAATTTGTTTTTAAATGTCACATGGAACTCACACATAAACATTTCTTTGTGTGTCATGCTTTATTTGTCGTGCTCGTTTCATGTAATAAGGGAATAAGGTTTGTCTGATCTTAATATGATCTATTGTACTAAGGTTCGGTTACTTCTAAAATAAGGTTTTCAATCTCAAAAGCCAAACTTAACCGGGTTAATTGAATCGTGCGAAAGTTGAATTATTAATTCTTTACTTTCCCTATACCAACTTACGATAATGTATTCGTTTGGGAGTAATATCGCCCAGGCGCTTCATCTTGTTTTCTTCGTATTCCGAATAAGAACCTTCAAAGAAGACAACTTCCGAGTTTCCTTCAAAAGCCAGGATATGGGTACATATACGGTCTAAGAACCATCGGTCGTGAGACACCACAACAGCACATCCAGCAAAGTCTGTCAGTCCTTCTTCCAGAGCGCGTAATGTGTTGACATCTATGTCATTTGTGGGTTCATCCAACAGCAGCACATTTGCCTCTGATTTTAGTGTTATGGCAAGATGGAGCCTGTTTCTTTCTCCTCCGGAAAGTACGCCGCACAATTTTTCCTGATCTCCTCCGGTAATATTAAACCTTGATAAATAGGCACGTGCATTTACTTCACGTCCTCCGATACGGATCAGTTCCTGTCCTCCCGAGATGGTTTGATAAACCGTTTTCTCCGGATCGATGTCCACGTGGGTTTGATCTGCATAGCCCAAGCGGACGGTCTCACCCATTTCAAACGAACCTTTATCAGGCGTTTCCAATCCCATCATTAACCGGAATAACGTTGTCTTTCCAGCTCCGTTTGGTCCTATAATACCTACGATACCATTTGGAGGCAATGCGAACGACAGGTTATCAAATAACAGCTTTTCTCCGAATGCTTTGCTTATTCCTTTAGCTTCAATGACCTTATTTCCTAACCGTGGCCCGTTGGGAATGAAGATTTCCAGTTTCTCTTCCCGTTCTTTGGTGTCTTCATTCAACAGGCGATCGTAAGCTGATAAACGTGCCTGGCTTTTAGCATGGCGTGCTTTAGGAGCCATCCGCACCCATTCTAGTTCTCTTTCAAGTGTTTTGCGGCGTTTGCTGGCTTGTTTCTCTTCCTGGGCCAGCCGTTGTGTCTTTTGTTCCAGCCATGATGAATAGTTGCCTTTCCATGGAATGCCTTCACCACGATCCAGTTCCAGAATCCATCCTGCCACGTTGTCCAGAAAGTAACGGTCGTGGGTGATGGCGATTACTGTCCCTTCATATTGCTGTAAGTGATGCTCAAGCCATTCAATCGATTCGGCATCCAAATGGTTGGTGGGTTCATCCAGCAGCAGAATGTCGGGTTGTTGCAATAACAACCGGCAAAGCGCTACCCGCCGGAGTTCTCCTCCCGATAAAGTGCTGATGAGGGCATCTTCGTCCGGACAACGTAACGCATCCATGGCACGTTCCAGTTTGTTGTCAATGTTCCAGGCATCTACATGGTCAAGTTTTTCCTGAAGCACACCTTGTCGTGCAATAAGGGCATCGAAATCAGCATCCGGCTCTGCAAACTGAGCATTAATTGCTTCAAATTCATTGAGCAGATCCATGGTTTCCTGCACACCTTCCTGTACAACCTGTTTTACGGTCTTATCAGGGTCTAATCGGGGTTCCTGAGGAAAATATCCAACGGAATAGCCGGGTGAAAAAACGACCTGGCCTTCATAGTTAGTCTCTTCTCCTGCAATGATTTTCATTAGCGTGGATTTTCCTGAACCATTAAGTCCGATGATGCCTATTTTGGCACCATAGAAGAAGGAAAGGTAGATGTTTTTAAGAGTTTGTTTCTGAGGGGTAAACGATTTGCTTACGCCCACCATGGAAAAAATAATCTTTTTGTCGTCACTCATATGGGTTAAATTTCGAATTAAAAGCGTTAGGCGTGAAAGCCCACTGTGATTTGCCTCTGCAAAATTAGCAAATGCTTTTCAAACGCTGAAGCACAAGGCAACTATTGATGATGAACAATAAAAAAATCAGGAAGTTATACCCTCAAACCTTCAATCCTTGTTTAATTTGCCTCCGGCTTTTAAATTTATTTATATGTTACAGACCTCAAAGGTTTTCAAAACCTTTGAGGTCTCTACGCTTCATTCAACTTTACACCTTACACTTTACACTGCTATTTGTCTTTACACCTTAAACTTTCAACCGTAGTTCTCTTTAGACCGCTGTTCGCCTTTGCACCTTTCCACCGCTGTTTATCCCTCAATCCCTCAATCCTTTGATCTTTCAATTTTAAGGGACGTAGCCCTGTGATCTTAATAATAGATTAATAAAACATCTACCATCATAAATGAGTTGAAATGGTTTTAGAAAGGTTTTTCCAAATAATACTTTCGCTATTGTTATTGATTTGTAATTAATTAACCCTTAACCCATTTGTTGATCTTATTACATTTCATAAATTTGTGTTTTGTATTTATCATGTTGACACAATTTCTTGAACATAACCTTCACCTGCAAGAGTGCGCCAATAGCTATCTCTCACCTCAATATGAGCAATTAATCCGCTTGGTACGGGACTTTGAACGCAAAGTACCCAATGTCCTGTCAACCTATTTTATCCCATGCCGGTTTAAGAAGAATGAGTTATTTTTACATGAAGGGAGTTGCGCCCGTTATGTCTGGTTGATAGCCAGTGGGGTAGTATGCAGCTCTGCCAACGGCAGCAACGAGACAACCACTACCGGTTTCTATTTCCCGGGCGATTTTGTCGGTTCATACTTCAGCATGCAGTTAAAGTGCGCTTCGGAACACAATCTGGAAATGGTGCAGGAGGGGCTGCTTTACCGGATAGCGGTCTGTGACCTTAAGCGCCTGCAACAGCAATATCCGGAACTGATGCGTATTGAACAGATTGTCATGGCATGCCACAACTCCTACCGTCACAATCATAACCTTTTGTTGTTGCAAAATGATGCCACCGAACGCTACCGGATAGTGACAGAGCGTTATCCGCAATTACTCTCCTCGGTTTACAAACGCAAAATTGCATCCTACATCGCCATTGAGCCCCCTTCGCTAAGTCGTGTGATAAAGGAGTTTGCCCGGAAACAGATCCATTCGAATGGGCCTATACCCGGTAAAATTATACACTCCATCCTGCTTTGTCTGGGCTTCATCACCGACACATAGCAGGTTGCGTTCCCTTTCCGGCTGTTTTTGCCCCATCCGGTCAACAGATGCATCCATGTCCCTGCGGGAAAAGGACATAAGCACATCCGCGATGGAAAATAGCCCGCCGTAAATCTTCCCCCACACCATTCCCACGCCACATCATTGCCCCATTCACAAAAGCTTTGAAGGATTTCAGGAATTGACTTCCCATGGCAAATAATCTATCGTTTCATTCCCCCTGAGGATATATTATAAAAAAACATAAATAACATCCGGCATCCCGTGGCCTTAACAAATGGTAAAGGTTTTGAGGTGTTGCTGCCTTTCCTTTGCGTCGGGAATCAGACAGGTGATCTGTTTCCTGATGCTCTTTGACACTCTTTTTCTTCCATATCGGGTAAAAAAAACATTTTACAAGGTGAATTTCGCCAATGTAAGCTTACATAGTGACAATGTAAGCTTGCAAAGTAACAATGTAAGCTTACATAGTAACAATGTAAACCTGCAAAGTGACAATGTAAGCTTGCAAAGTAACAATGTAAGCTCACATAGTAACAATGTAAGCCTGCAAAGTGACAATGTAAGCTCACATAGTAACAATGTAAGCTTGCAAAGTAACAATGTAAGCTTACATAGTAACAATGTAAGCTTGCAAAGTGACAATGTAAGGCTGCATAATAACAATGTAAGCTTGCAAAGCACTTTTGTAAAGAAGGGCTGTGGGTCTGTTCAGTAAAGTATGTCAGGAAAGGGCTTTCATTGATATTCTATCCCGGGCCTATTGAATAAACTGTGTCAGCAAAGGGAAGTTAAACGCCTGAAGATGCGATGTGCCCACAATTTATTTATTCATTCCGCAAAAAAATAACAGGGTGTCCGGCTGAGATGCGATAAACCCAAACAACACAGGCAGGGAAGAAAGGAGATAAGGAAAAGAAACTCTATCCGCAGATAGGGCGGTGATTATATGTTCTATTTTTTAATATCTAAATTTTATTATGGTATGAGAAAGCCAAAGTTAGTGCTTAGTTTTGTTCGTTTATCTATTTGGGAAAAGATTGCTTACTACCGCAATGTGGTGGCAAAAATGAAGGATAATACCCTTTTCCCCACACCCGATGTGCCAATCGCTGATGCTGAAAAGAAACTGGATGAATTTGAAACGGCAGCGCAGAAAGCCCGTGACGGGAGCACGGCCGACACGGCCCTGATGCATCAGACAGAGGAAGAAACCGATGCTATCTTCCGGAAACTGGCAGCGTATGTGGAGCGGATTGCCGATGGGGACGAGGCCATTATTTTGCAAGCGGGCTTTACCCTTTCAAAAGATCCTTCTCCCCGTAAACAGCCCATATTGATGGTTGAAGATGGTGCAATGTCCGGATCGGTTCGTTTGCGCCGCAAAGCGGTTACAGGATCCCGTTCGTATATCTGGCAAATAATCGTTGGGGCATTGCCGGCTACCGAAAAAGATTGGGTTACATTAGGTGTTTCCACGCAAGTGGAATATATTGCCGAAAACCTCACCATCGGGACCCGTTATTATTTTCGCTCGGCTGCCGTTACCAAGGACGGAACCTCTGCATTTTGCGAACCGGTGAGCCGTATTGTGCAATGATTGGTGTGAGGCGATTCTTCAACAGGGAGCGTTTCCCATAATTTTACCTGTAACAAAATCCATAGGATTGCACATCGTGAAAGCGTGGCTTCGAGGTCACGCTTTTATGGTATAAAAATTGGTGGTTTAGTAGAAATCAGAACATCAGAAGTAAAAGAAGACACATTCAATGGACAATGAAAACAATCTGCTTAATTATCATGTGTGCCCGGATTTCACATTATAAATGAATGGAAGATGTCACCGCTACGCGGCTGTTTTGATGTGATGGGTATCGTTTTCTACGAAGATGCCAGAGCTACGCTCCTGCTTTATGGCTATATTCATATGTTTACAAAACATCCTTTACCGGTTAAGGGACGTAGTCCTGTAATCTTAATAGGATACAATATTCTATTCCATCACATCGGAGCGTTAGCTCTGACATCTTTAAATCATGACAATTGACAATAAAAGAAAGCCAGAAACTTAGAAGATACATGAATAGCACGAAGCTAAAGAAGATATAGGAAGTTAAGGAAGTTGTAACCCTCAATCACTCAGTCCCTCAATCCTTCAATCTTTCCGGGGATGAGCGAAGCGGGTGGAGTTGGAGCATCAAATAACCGAATTACAAAATAACTGAATGGTAATAAGTTAAAGAAGTTGAGAAACTAAGAAAAAACAAGATAATGATAGAGAAGTCTTCTCTCAAAGTAGATTTTCGCTTTCTTTTTGTTCGCTTTGCCAAAAAAATTCAATGTAGGCGAAAAATAATGCCAAAAATGTTTGGATGTCTAAAAAATAATCGTGAACTTTAAGGCCGTATTATATTAACAATATGGTATGTTACAGGGTTGCTTTGATAGCAATCGGAACAATGTCAGCAGCATGATTTGTGTGATTGGGGGAAAATGTCTGCACTGTGATTTGTGTGATTGAAACAAATGTCTGCACCTTGATTTATATGATTAAAACAAATGTCAGCACCTTGATTTATGTGATTAAATGATGGGGATGATTAAAGAGGAATTTGATGATTCCGACGATAGGGAAAGCAGCTTATGCAAATAACGGATTATTATGTATAACACAAAAAAATCAATGGAATCCTATCATCATAGAAATCACAGTGCCGACACCGATTGAACAAAGGCCGGAGAAAAGAAGATCTTATGGTGGAAATAAAATGGCTGTGGTGAGATTCGTAAGATTGGGGAAAATCCCCGCAGCAGCAAAGCTACCGGGATTTATACCGATATAACAAACAAGGGATTTGAATAAAGAAAAAACCGATTAATAAACTAGGTATTAACGCATAAAACAATATAACAGCGTGCAATATCACGACATGGTTATGAAATGTATGCGAGAGTGTTGTACATACATAGATGTCGGGTTCTGTTCAAAAAAAGAAAAAGACTGCAAGTTTAGATGAAAATATCAAATGAAGCAGTGGAAAATAAAATCACAGGGATATCTTTATGGATTTGTAGTACGTTGAGTGAAAGATTAAAATAAGAATCTAAATCAAAAATATGGAGTAACCAAAGAATCTAGTAAACAGTATGGAGCGGTAGTTTATAAGTAGATAGAAATAAAATTTATTATTTATGGCAAAAGCATATGTGATTAAAACAGACAAGGAGAAAATAGAGACATATTTTGTTATATATTTTCCATATCCATATGATTCAAACGATACTATTGCAGTTATTTATAATGACAAAAATCAAAAAGTAGGTTTTTATATTGAACTTAACAATGTAATTGAAAATACTGTAAAGAATTTTCTGAAATCAAAGGGAAGAATAACCAAGGAAATAAACAATAAACTTGAGGATGATATAAAATCAATACTTCAAAAACTACATAATCTTAAATGAATTATGAAAAAAATATTACAGACAAATAATCGAGAGATTATTGAGCTTTTTGTTGAACATGGCACTTATGTGGATATTGATTCAAAATTGACTACAATCAAATACCACTGTGTATATAGAGTTAAGCCTAATACCACTTATACGAAATTTTGTCCAATTTCATTAGAAAATGATAATTGTGCAATTTTCGACGATGAAGAAAAAGCGCTAAGACATGGTGAAAAGTATATTGCAATGATTTACAATGGAGTTTCTGATTACGTTGAAACTGATCAGGAATTACAAAAAGACTAATCACCCAAATAGTCCAAAAACCACTGCAAGTTAGATTTATTTGACGCTATCTTACAGTGGCTTTTATAGCTTTCTGATAATAGACTAGGTGGTCACAGTATATTGTTTTGTGCTCACTTAGACAGTTGAAATGTATTTAAAGATAAACGCAATGCTCTGTATAGAGTTAATGATTTTAGCTTTGTTCATTTAGATAATCATTTAGGCTATACTTGTTTGGCTGATAAAAAGCACTATATACTAAAACAGACTTTAGTGTTAACATACAATATTATCTGACGGTATATTGAATGACGACTGAAAAACGACTAAAAGGCCAGATTAACAGCTACCTATGTTCCTTGATTGTCTGACGTACAATTATCAGATTTTGCTCCTGCAATTCACTTTGTCACAGTGCCGACACCGATTGAACAAAGGCCGGAGAAAAGAGAAGATCTTATTATGAAAATAAAATGGCTGTATCTTGATTTATAAGATTGAGGGAAAACGTCTGCACCATGATTTATATGATTAAATGATTGAGGGAAAATGTCAGCACCATGATTTATATGATTCAATGATTAGGATGATTAAAAGAAGTGATAAGTGTTTTGACAACAGGGAAAAGCCATTGATGCTGATCGTGGATTATTATGTATAACACACAAAAATCAATGGAATCCTATCATCATAAAAATCACAGTGCCGACACCGATTGAATAAAAGCCGGAGAAAAGAGAATTTTATTATGAAAATAAAATGGCTGCATCTTGATTGATAAGATTGAGAAAAATGCCCCATGTTGATACGGTTTTGTAAACCGTGCCAAACCATAATAATGTTATGAACGGGAATTTTTATGTTGGTTGATATTCTCACAGGTTATAGACTTGATCCAGCATGGGGAAGCATGGATATCACTAGATCGAATATAGGAGATAATGACAAAACTGACATATAATCATCAAATTATATACAGATGAAAAAGATGATTTTGATTATGACTGCCATGATGTCGTTTGTTTGCCTGGCCCAATGTAACAATGCAGATGATGAGCCGGTGAATATGGTGTTGTATGATCAGCCGGCATCGTCCATTCAACAATACATTCAGGGTAACTGGAAATATGTATATTCTCTGGGTGGTCTTCTTGCAAACAACAAGACCTATCCTGCGGACAATTCATATATGAGAATTAACTCCAACCGGATTGTTTTTACCAATGAAGCCCAGGGAACGATAGTAGATACAACGATCGTTTGGAAATACGAACCGACCATCTATGGTTATTCAACATCCACGTTAGGATACACGTCTGCCAAAGGAGGATTTTTCCCTTCGGGATGTATTGTGGAACACATTAAAAATGATACGCTGGTCATTGTGGAAAATTGGTATGACCCCGTGGGATATTATTTTTCGAAAATGAAATCATAATCATTTCTGTCCATCCGTTTCTGTGTTCCGGCAAACAGGATACCATAAAAAACAAATAAATATTCCGATATCGGATTAGAAAAGCCACAATCATAAATTTATAATAGTTTCCATATAATCCACATAGAATGAGACAGTCAATCATATTTGCATTCTTCATGATATGCTTTAGTCAATTATCTGTTGCTCAAAAAATATATCTAACGTATAAAATCCAAACGGCAGATTCTTTGTTTGTATTTCGGGAGAATGTGTTTTCTGATTATTCTATACAAAGCAAAGCTTATTCTTTATTTATGCAACATGTCCCCAATGAAAACATCGTATCCATTGAGGACAATCTTAACCGCAAATTTGTCAAAACAGATTTTGACCATGAAAGCTTTTATTCAAAAGTACTGAATGAGGGACATTACAACTTATATAAATGTATAATTAACGGGAATACCCGTTATTACATTTGTTCTAAGAATGATACCATGATGTTAAATAAAAAAGATTCAGTGAATGATCATGAGATTATACAGGATGATAATTATCGAAACAAATTGGTCATATTGTCAAAGCAGTATCCGGATTTGTGGAAACAGGCAAGAAACACAAGATTCAATGAAGCAGACGTACAGAAATTCATTTCGTATTTAAATGGCAAATACGCTACATATCATCATGCATTTATCAACAATGATAGTTTCCGTTTTCTAAATATTTCGCTAAAAGGTATCGCACAAAACAATCTAAGCAATATTGTATTGGATGTTTTGACGTCTGACTACTTTATCAACACATCTTCAAATTTATCGTTAAAGTACGGCGTAGAGCTTAGCTATTCCAAACAAACTGCATTCTTTCCAAAACTGTTTTCAGGGTTGATGTTCGAGAATGGTTCAACGATGGATAGTATTTATATTTATAAAGACCACTATGAAACTATGAATGCAAAAATTGTAGAACTTCCTGTAATGCTAAATTACGAATTTACAAATTCAACCGTGACCCCTTATTGTTATGTTGGACTGGCTCCGATGCTATATTTCGCAACGATCAGTAGAACTGATTCGAATGAAATACGTCATGAGACTAAATTCACGGTAAATGCTTTTGCAGCACTCGGTATAAAGCTAAAGTTGACAAATGCATGTAATATTATGGCTGAATATAAATGTCATGTCATAAATCAATCCAATTTCTTGCTTGGTGTGGAATATTATCTTAAACTTAAGCATTAGGTTTCGTCTATTCGTACCGGTAGATTGTTGTCCGGCAAACAGAATACCATGAGAAACAAATGAATATTCTGATATCGGATTAGAAAATCAGATGGGACGTACAATGGGAAACATATAAATGATGCGTGTAGGGATGGTGGCGTATACAAACGGGATACGTACAGACGGATCAAACGATAATTCAGGGAAAAATGGAATGGATATCCGAACAAAAGGGGTTGTTATCGGTGGCGACGGGGAATCTGAAATCGGCCATGACAAAATATTGTACTGATCATCAGATCGGTTTTGGTTGGCAGGAGCGTTTCCACGATCACGTTATACGTGATGAGGATGAATACAGCCGTATTGCCAATTATATAGAAAATAATCCGTTGTTGTGGAAAGACGATCAATTGTACACAGCATGATTGTATATCATTATGGAATAACGATATGACAGCTATTCCCGAATAATCATGCAGACGTGATGCATACAAACGGGGATATGTCAGGCGGGCATGTTATGCTGGGATATGTTTGAATATCTCTTCTGCAATACGTTTTGCCGAATTGTGTTGCGCCATGGCTGCACAGTGAGTGGATAGTGTCTTACACCGGTCAGTATCATTCAATAATTTAATGGCCTCATCGACTAAGGACTGGGGAGCATCTGCATCCCGGATCATGATGGCTGCATCTTTATTGACTAATGCCATAGCATTGTGTGTCTGGTGATCTTCGGCTACATTCGGTGATGGCACCAGAATGGATGTTTTGCCTAATAAGCATAACTCTGAAATGGAGCTTGCCCCTGCTCTTGAAATAACGACGTCGGCAATGGCATAGGCGTAATCCATATGTGCAATAAAATCAGTAACGATCATATTTGGAGAAACATTGCCGTCAGTGGCTGCTTTCATTTGCTCAAAATAGTATTTCCCTGTCTGCCAGATGACCTGCACGCCGGCTTGTTGTAGCTTGTCTAACTGTCCTAATATGCTTTGGTTGATGGTGCGGGCGCCCAGACTTCCACCAATGACAAGCAGGGTCTTTTTCGATTTCTCCAGATGAAAATATTGATAAGCTTCATCGGTTTTTTCCGGGTCGAGTTGCAGGTTTTGACGGATCGGATTTCCTGTCAGTATGATTTTGTCTTTTGGGAAAAAACGTTCCATTCCTTCGTATGCCACGCAACAACAAGCTGCTTTACTTGCCAGTAATTTGTTGGTTACACCTGCATATGAGTTTTGTTCCTGTAGAATAGTCGGAATGCCCATTTTGGCTGCCACTTTCAGTGTGGGGCCGCTTGCATAACCCCCGACACCAATCACAGCATCTGGGTTATATTTACGGATTAGCTTCCTGGCTTTCCGCATGGATTTCCATAAAAGAAATAATGTGCTGATGTTTCGCAAGATATTTTTCCGATCGAATCCACGGATGGGTAATCCAATGATTTGATAACCTGCGGCAGGTACTTTTTCCATTTCCATACGGCCTTCAGCTCCGATAAAAAGGACATCACTCTGGGGTTCTCTTTCTTTCAATGCGTTGGCAATAGCAATGGCCGGAAAAATATGACCTCCTGTTCCGCCTCCGCTTATGATGAATCTGTGCACTGCTTTCATTGGTGAATATTTTTGTCCTAAAAAGGAGTTATGGGATACTTAAATGGTCTTTTGAAGATAGAGATGTTCGTTTCAGGATGGATTGTTATTTCCCGCTCCTGCATCGTTGGATGATTTGTTTTTCTTGGCATAACGGCTGACACTTAAAATGATGCCAAAGTAGATGCTGGTCACAATGATGGATGTTCCCCCGCGGCTTACCATAGGAAGCGGTTGTCCTGTTACGGGACCCAGATGTGCTGTAACACCCATGCTGACGAGTGCTTGCAAAACGATCATGAGTGTAAGCCCGATCACCAGCAATGAAGGATAGGCATCATTGCACCTCCATGCGATTTGTCCCGCTCGAAAGAGAAGGAAAAGATACAACGCCATCACGAACAGACCTCCTACCAATCCCAATTCTTCAACGATAATGGCGTAGATGTAATCGGCATAAGCTTGTGGAAGAAAGTTACGTTCCAGACTGTTGCCCGGCATCACACCAAGTAAACCGCCCCGCGCAATGGCGATCTCGCCATGCATGACCTGATAGTTTTGATCGGTAATGACATATTGGTTTTGTTTTCCCTTGGTGTGAACAAAGTTAGTCAGACGTGATTCCCAGGTGTAGAAACGATCCAATCCTTTCCATACTTTCTTTTGGGGCACGATTTGCATGAGCAAAACAAAAAATGAGCCTACCAGTAATAAAATTCCCAGTAATTTACCGATCTTTTTGAAAGGTACCCGTCCGATGATCATCATCAAAATGACAACACTAAACAGGATTAAGGCTGTGGAGAGGTTCTCCAGAAAAATTAACCCACAAACCAATAACGTAGCTCCAACAATGATTTTGAAGTTTTTGTTCATACTTTCAATGGTTTTCCCTTTCGAAATGAGATCGGCAACCACAATGATCAGTGCTATCTTGGCAAGTTCCGAAGGTTGGAACTGAAATCCTCCGATGCCGATCCACCGCTTAGCATCGTTGGCGGAGACACCTTTTGCAATGGCAAACAGTAATGCCAAAATGGAAAATGCAAGTAAGATGTAGGCTAGCTTGTTGATTTTTTTGAAATTGATCATGTGAACAATGATGACAAAACATGCGCCAATGCACAAAAATGCAAAATGCCTCAGGAACGGTGCGGCATGATTGGCGGCACGAAAAGCTAACGAACTGCTTGCACTGTAAAGTTCTACACTTGAGATAGCACAGAGCAAAAAGAAGACAGTCCAGATTACCTTGTCGCCTTGTAAGTATTTATTGAAAAATTCTCTCATTCGTTTGCCATTGTTTTTATTGAAAGTAGTTATCGAGCTGCTGTTATGCTACATAAATAGTGTTTTTTGAGTGGTCGGTTCTGTGATTGCGGGGTTTATCCTGCTTGTTCTTTTTTCTTTGCTTCGTGTTGCTGTACCAGCCAATTGTAATAGTTGTCCTCGTTTTCCATCCACGCCAACCATCCCAATACAAAGCCGCTTGCAAACATGAGAACAATAATAGCCAGAGTTCGGATGAGCGACAGGTAATGATGAATGGCGATTTCAACTCCAAGCAAGAGTATGAATGCACTCACGGCCAACCCTAAACCCGCAAGGCAATAGAACCATATCTTCCGCCTTTGATGCCAGAAGGCCCAGTGATGAATATTTTTTTTCGTATAAAAAAGCATGATTATTAGGTATGATGAATAGTTATAAATTTCGTACTACTGTCTTGAATTGATCTCCACGGTCTTCATAGTTTTTGAACAGATCGAAGCTTGCGCAGCATGGCGAAAGCAGCACCGTGTCTCCTTTGTTTGCTCCTTTGTAGGCAGTCTGCACAGCTTCTTCCATGGATCTTACATCAATCATGGGTTTCCCCATTTTGTCGAAAAAGGTATGGAGTTTGCTGTTGTCCACTCCGAGGAATATCAGGGTATGTGCTTTCTCCTGGACCAATGCTTCTATTTCGGAGTAATCGTTGCCTTTGTCTGTCCCGCCAAGAATAAGGACAACGGGGGTGTCCATGCTTTGAAGGGCATACCAGCAGGAATTGACATTGGTAGCTTTCGAATCATTGATAAAACGGATGCCCCGGACGGAAGCCACATATTCTAAACGATGCGGCACTCCCTGAAAGTTACGGAACGAATCCCTGATCGTTTCTTTTTTTACATCAACAGAAGATGCTGCTAATCCCGCTGCCATGGAATTATACAGATTATGCAATCCCTGTAAAGCGATCTCTTCGCGAGGTATGGCAAATGTGTTTGATGGAGTGTTCATGATGAGTTGATTGTCTTGTAGGTAGGCTTTTTCTCCCTTTTTGTGTTCCAACGCAAAAGGGAATTGCTGCGCATGTATGTTTCGCTTGTCCAGTTCTGCCGTAATGACCGGATCATCATTCCAATAAATGAAAATATCATTCTCAGTCTGGTTTTGGATGATTCGGAATTTTGCGTCAATATATTGCTGGAACTGATAGTTGTAACGATCCAGGTGATCGGGTGTTATGTTTAATAGAATGGCTATGTCGGCCTTGAAATCATACATGTTATCCAATTGAAAACTGCTCAGCTCGATAACATAATAATCGAAATTGCAGGTTGCCACCTGCAGTGCGAAGCTTTGCCCGATGTTACCGGCTAACCCGACATTTAATCCGGCATTCTTCAGGGTATAATAGATGAGGGATGTTGTCGTGGTTTTTCCGTTACTTCCGGTAATGCAGATCATTTTTGCATGGGTATAACGCTTGGCAAATTCAATCTCTGAAATAACAGGAATCCCCTGTTCATGCAGTTGTTGGATGATAGGTGCTTTTTGCGGAATCCCGGGGCTTTTGATTACTTCTTGTGCTTCTAAAATCAACGGAGTGGAATGATGCCCTTCTTCCCACGGAATAGTATATTGCGCTAAAACGGCTTTGTCGTCATCCGAAATGGTTCCATTGTCGGATACAAAGACGGAGAAGTTTTTGGTTTTTGCCAAAACAGCAGCGCCTATTCCGCTAATGCCGGCGCCCAGTACCACAATATCGTATTTTCCCTTGTTCATGTTGAACTGATTTATTATCTCATCTTCAATGTTATGATGGTCAGTGATGCTAAGATTAAGCCCACGATCCAAAAGCGAACCACAATTTTAGATTCCGGTATTGCGGCAATAGGTTTTTGCATGATCGCCTGAATACCACTATTCCCCTGTTTTTGGAAATGATGATGAAGGGGAGCCATCTTAAAGATTCGTTTTCCTTCTCCATATTTTTTCTTGGTAAACTTAAAGTAACTGACCTGCATCATAACGGATATGTTTTCTACTAAGAAGATGCCGCAAAGAATCGGGATAAGCAGCTCTTTATGAATGATCACGGCAAAGACAGCAATGATACCGCCTAAGGTCAGACTTCCTGTATCTCCCATAAACACCTGTGCCGGGAAAGAATTGTACCACAAAAAACCGACGGTTGCTCCGATAAATGCTGCTGCAAATACCACCAATTCTCCTGCGTTGGGTATATACATGATATTCAGGTACGAGGCATAGTTAATATTACTCGACAAATAGGCTAAAATGCCAAGCGTCACTCCAATAATGGCTGATGATCCTGTCGCAAGGCCATCCAGTCCGTCTGTCATATTGGCTCCGTTGGATACTGCGGTCACAATAAAAATGGTGACTAAAATAAATAATACCCAACCCCAGCTTTGTGCATGATCGCCTAAGAAACGAAAAGCATCGGCATAGTCCAGGTTGTGATTCTTGACAAATGGAATGGTAGTTTGAGTGGATTTGAAATCATAATTGCGATAAAGCACAATTTCCTGATTGTCTCCCGTATATTTTACGCCAACATTTTCCCTGATCATGACTGCCGGGCTTAAATACAGCGTCAGGCCCACAATTAAACCGAGTCCTACCTGCCCGACAATTTTGAATTTACCATTTAATCCTTCTTTATTCTTGCGAAACACTTTGATATAGTCGTCCAGGAATCCGATGCATCCCATCCAGATGGTGGCAATAAGCATTAATATGGTGTATATGTTGTCTAATATGCTGAATAATAACATGGGAGCGATGATTGCAAAGATAATGATGACACCTCCCATGGTTGGCGTTCCTTTTTTTGCCAATTGACCCTCCAGACCTATCTCACGGATAGTTTCCCCAATCTGTTTCTTTTGCAGGTAACGGATGATTTTCTTGCCAAAAATGGTTGCAAAAAGCATGGCAAAAATGAAAGCCATCCCTGCCCGGAATGATATATAACTGAAAACACCAGCTCCGGGGAAATGCAATCTATGGAGATAATCGAATAAATAATACAGCATGTTGAATATGGGTTATTGGGTTGTACAAGATGGGTTTATTGTTCTGTTTTGAAAAATTCCAGCAGCACTTCCTTGTCGTCAAAGTGATGCTTTACTCCTTTGATAATTTGATAATCTTCATGTCCCTTTCCTGCTACAAGAATGACATCGCCCGGTTTTGCAAGCATACAGGCGGCGCGTATTGCCTGCTCACGATTAACTAAGGTCAGGGTGTGTCGCTTTTCTGTTGTACTTAATCCAGCTAACATATCGTTGATGATGTCCATCGGTTCTTCATCTCTTGGATTATCGGATGTTATGATGACCTTTGTGCTTGCTGTTACGGCCTCTTTGGCCATCATAGGGCGTTTCCCCTTGTCTCTGTTTCCTCCGCAACCCACTACGGTGATGACTTCATTTTTTCCTTTCACAATGTCATTGATGGTTGAAAGTACGTTGTTCAACGCGTCAGGAGTGTGGGCATAGTCAACAATAGCAGTGTATCCGCTTGGCGATCGCAGTGCTTCGAATCGTCCTGAAACAGGATGTAATGTACTCAACTGTTGTAGCGCTTCAATTTCGGGAATACCTAATAATATGGCTGCTCCGGCTACAGCTAATAAATTGGAAACATTAAACCGTCCGATAAAAGGCACAGAGACTTCATGTTCATTGATTTGCAGGAGCATGCCTTCAAAGCTTTCTTCAATGATTTTTCCCTTAAAATCAGCTATGGTACGTGTGGCATAACTGAATTTTTTTGCTTTTGTGTTTTGAAGCATCACAAATCCGTTTTTATCATCGGCATTGGTTAATGCAAAAGCTTCCGGAGCCAGGTCATCAAAAAAGCGTTTTTTTGCCTTCAGATAATTTTCTACGGTATGATGATAGTCCATATGGTCGCGCGTAAGGTTGGTGAAAATGGCTCCTGCAAATTCCAATCCTGCAATCCTGCGCTGATCGACAGCATGAGAGCTTACTTCCATAAATGCATGCGTACATCCTGATTCAACCATGTCTGCCAATAAAGAATTCAGTTCCAGTGGATCCGGAGTGGTATGTGTCGCTTCTACAGCACGTTCGTTGATATAATTGCAAACTGTGGAGAGCAGCCCTGCCGAAAAACCTTCTTTCAAAAACAATTGATAAAGCAGCGTGGCAATGGTTGTCTTCCCGTTTGTACCGGTGACACCAACTAAGGTTAAGTGTTTTGAGGGTTCTCCAAACCAACAATGGGCAAGTTGCCCCAGTGCTTCTGCACTGTTGCCTGTTTGCAGATAACATACCTCGGCAGAAAGGTTTTCCGGGAGCGTTTCGCATACAACGGCGGTGGCTCCTTTCTCAATAGCAGCGCTGATGAAGGTGTGTCCATCGACCGCTGTTCCCCGCGTAGCAACAAAAAGCGATCCTGACACTATTTTTCTTGAATCGAATTCAAGTCGGGTGATTTCAATGTCTGAATTTCCTATGGTTTGATTTATAGGAATATGTGTTATTAATTCATTGAGATTCATGCTGAAATAGAATTGATTTTATTCGATAAAATATCACATTAAAAATTAATGCAAAGTTAGTACAATGGTCGCTCCTTTTTGCAATGCACTATTGGGTGGTAATGATTGGGATATTACTTTTCCGCATCCAACCAACTGAACATTCAACCCTGCATTTCCCAACAAATAAACGGCATCCTTGGCTCCCATCGAAATAACATTCGGTACTCCATTCTGTGGTATCGCCATTGAATGGATCGTTACATAATTGCTGTCTGCCGTGGCTGTTATCCATGGAAATTGATTCTTGTCACCTAAGAAATTGATTGACATACGTGACAAAACCGTTTTGACGTCATTATAATCGCCACTTTTAATCATGGGTATTTTATCTTCACCCGTGGAAGGTAATGAATTTGGCGTTAGTGTTATTTTACTGGCATTGACCAATAGTGCAATTTCTTTGACAACAGCGCCTGCCATTAGGCCTCCTGAAGCATATCCAATTTTAGGCTTTCTAATAACACAAATAACGGTATATTGAGGATCGGTTGCCGGAAAATAACCACAAAAAGAAACCTGATATTCAACTCCGTCTGTTTTGTAGCCGCTTGCTCCTTTAGAAATTTGTGCAGTACCCGATTTTCCCGCAATTTGTACATAAGGCGATTGAAGATTTGCCCCTGTCCCGTGTTCAACTACTCCAAGCAACATTGATTTTATGATGGACAGTGTTGATGGTTTGCATATCTGATCTTTAATGGTACTTGTGGAGAAAGTTTGGACTACTTTTCCCTTTTTTTCAATGGCTTTCACTAAAAACGGTCTGATCATTTTCCCATTGTTCGCAATGGCATTGTAAAATGTCAATGTGTAAATTGGAGGTATCTGAACTTCATAACCAATTGACATCCACGGAAGCGTTGTTAACGACCAATGGGTGTTTTTTTCGTCGGGATGTTTAATAATAGGTATGCCTGCCCCGGGAATATGAAAATGAATCGGTTGATTTAATTTCATTTCGTATAATTTATCGACAAAAGCAGCAGGATTATTTTTGTAAGCGTTGTAAATAGTGCGGGAAACTCCAATGTTCGATGAATACCAGACTGCCTGGGCTACCGTTATTTTATGGAATCCACCATGATCTTCGTTCCAGTCATGCATCTTAGTCCCAAAAAAATCATAAACACCATTGCCTGTGTTGATGGTGTCATTGGGAGAGATTAGCCCCTGATCAAGTGCTGCCATGATGGAAGCGACTTTAAAGGTAGAGCCGGGTTCTGTTTCGTCAGCAAAGGCTTCATTGCGTGCTTCAGCATAGGTGCTGTCTTTTTGTTGTGTAAGATTGGCTACCGCTTTTATCTCTCCTGTTTTGGTTTCCATCACGATAGCGCAACCTTCTTTGGCATCTGTTTTTATGAGTTCTTTGCGTAGTGCATTTTCTGTAATATCCTGAATATTGGCATTAAGCGTCGTAATGATGTCTGCTCCGTTTTCGGGCGGGACTACCACAACATTTTCCCAACTGCCGGCAATGCGTTGTCGTGAATAGAGGCCTGGCTTTCCCCGCAACAAGGTGTCGAAAGCCAATTCGATACCATTTTTTCCTCCCATACTTTCATCGCCATAAATACCCCCGATGGTTCGCGAACCAATATCTCCGAAGGGCCGGATACGCCGGGCATATACATCTTCGATAAGCCCGCTGCGTAATCTTCCTAAGTTAAATAAAGGGAATTGGAGCACCTCTTTAAGATCTGAATATGAGATTAAATCGGGATAGACAGAAAAACGGGGATCCCTTTTTTTGTAGGCATTGACCAGGGCCATTTTATAGGCCTGTACTGATTTATCTCCGAACTTTGCTGCCAAATGCCTGCATAAGGAATCTACCTTCTCATAAAACAATGATGTTTTGTGATGCCGGAGTGTGTCATGCAAAGCTTGTGTTCGCATATCCATAACAAGGTGATATTCGGGCATAGTGCTCGCAAATAACTGACCATCTTCTGAATAAATGTTTCCTCGTGTGGCCGGGGCAACACGGTCGGGCTGTGTCAGCGAAGCAGCCAGTTTCATCCACATTGGCCGCTGTGTGGTTTGAATGATCACGATCTTGACGATAATAGCGATGAAAATCATCACGATGATAAAATAGACGATCCCAAAACGTATTAATATGTCGCGTCGGTTTTCGTTCATGGTTGGGTGATTTCTATTTCTGGCTGAATAGGTTCTTCCAGATCTAATCCTTTATTTTTTATCATGGTTGCCACTTCCGATTCTCTGCTTAACTGCAACAACGTTGAAGAAGTTGTTAAGGCTTCGTATTTTGCATTTGTCAACTGTTCCTGCAGCTCGTTTATCTTGGCAATCTGAAGTTCGCAATTGTAGCGGTTGTCAATGTAAAATATGGCAATTGCACATATGAAAATGAACAGAAACAATTGTCTGCGGAAAAAAGGAGCTGTTAGGATCTTTCCGCTTAACAAATCACGAAAATTCCAGCTCCAATTCATGGAAGAATCTTGTACAGACTGTTCTTCTGGTTGGTTGTAATCTTCTGTTGCCATGTCGTTAATCTCCTGATTTTTCCGCAACACGTAATTTGGCACTGCGTGAACGCGGATTGTTTGTAATTTCTTCAGTGGATGGAATGATGGGTTTCCCGGTCAAAACCTGAAATGGGGTTTCGACACGACCAAAAAAATCTTTATGTATGATGCCTTCGCAATTGCCGCTTCGCATAAAGTTTTTTACCATACGGTCTTCTAAAGAATGATAGGTAATAATTGCTAAACGGCCTTTGCTTTTAAGCACCGATGGGGTTTGTTCCAAAAATTCCTGTAAGGCTTTCATTTCATGATTGACTTCAATGCGCAGTGCCTGGAAAGCTTTGGCCATCTCTTTCTTTTCCCGTTCAAACCTAAAGGCAGGTTGTATTATTTCCAGAAATTCCTGAATCGTTGTAACGGGTTGTTGCATCCGATGCTTTACGATCAGCGACGCTAATTTTCGGGCATTGCTCAATTCGCCGTAAACAGAAAAAATGAAGGCAAGTTGTTCTTCGGAATAGTTGTTGATAACTATTGCTGCGGTAAGGTCTGCCTGTGGATTCATACGCATATCTAATTCTCCTTCAAATCGGAAGGAAAATCCCCGGTTAGGCGTGTCAAAATGATGAAACGAGACTCCCAGATCTGCTAAAATACCGTCAACCTGAACAATATGATGATATCTTAGAAAATTGGTCAGGAACCTGAAATTGCCATGAATAAAAGTAAAACGGGAATCATCGATACGATTGGCATAGGCCTCTTTATCCTGATCAAACGCCAGCAACTTCCCCTTTTCTCCCAAATGGCGCATGATCTCGCGCGCATGCCCGCCGCCTCCGAAAGTTGCGTCTACATAAATCCCGTCGGGATGAATGCGAAGCCCTTCGATGGTTTCTGTCAAAAGTGCAGGAACATGATAAGCATTCATAGGGTTACGTTATTGATAAAAGATTGGCAAAACCAACCATTTCATGAAAAGATCACTTGCTGTGGTTAGCGTTTTAGATAATAAGTTGTCGTTCAATTAATGCGATTCTTTTTGGGTGGATGCTGACAAAATCGATTGTAGCAAATGGCTGAATTCGGCAGGTGAGTATTTGGCCTTTTCAAATGATTCTTTCGACCATAGCGCAAACGTGTCAAGCATGCCCACAAACAGCACATCGCTTTCAACACCGATCAGATTTAAATATTTCTTCGAAATTAATACACGTCCTTGGGAGTCAATGTCTAGTTCTTCAGCTTCTGCTACATATTGCATTAATAAAAGCTGATGCGTCGGATTCCATTCGTTAAGCTCTTGCTTGAGTAATCTCAGCTTTTCATTCCAAATGGATTCCGGATAGAAAACCAGACTATTGTTGTATGGGTCTTTTCGCATCACTAGTCGCGAATTTTCATTTTCGGCAAGTGCTTTCCGATAATGTGCCGGAATAAAGATTCTGCCCTTTACATCGGCTTTTGCTTCGCTATTTCCTATAAAACCATACATCTTTGTCCTTCATCAATTTGATGTGTAAAGATAAGGCTATTTTTCTTATTCCCCACTATTCCCCACTATAAAAGGATTTTTTATTTTTCAACAGTTTATAAACAGGATTGTCTTGGTTTTATGAAAGATTTCAAATGGTTGTGTCGTTTCTAATATCTAATGAATCAGTATTATAAACGTTTATTTTCTGTCTTAAATGGTTTTGTGGTGTAAAGTGGAGTTTAAAATGAATATCTGATCTTTTTTCTCGTGGAGTCTTACATTGACACCTGGGCTAAAATACGATATTACCAAATATTATTTTTACATTTGCCTCCAATTTATCACTATTCTCATGACTGAAATCATTCCTCCTGTTGATAAAAAATTATTATTAAAAGAGTTGACTCCTGATAAATTGCTTAGGCCTACTAACAAAGCTAATAATCACATTTATGTTGTTACTGCCCATGAAGCTCCCCATGTGATGGATGAGATTGGCCGGTTAAGAGAAATTTCTTTTCGGGAATCAGGGGGTGGAACAGGTAAAGAGAAGGATGTTGATGAATTTGATTTAATGTCGGTGCCTTACCGTCAGTTGATTGTATGGAATCAGGATACCCAGGAAATCATGGGTGGATATCGTTTTTTACATGGAAAAGATGCTTGCTTAGATGAGCATGGTCAACCTATCCTGGTTACTTCGCACATGTTTCATTTCTCCGATACGTTTATTCATGACTATTTGCCGAAATCGATTGATTTAGGCCGTGCTTTTGTTCAGCCGGCGTATCAGTCATCACGCATGGGGGCCAAAAGTCTTTTTGCACTTGATAATTTATGGGATGGGCTTGGCGCTATTTCTATCAGTGAAAAAGTGGATTATCTGATTGGAAAAGTGACTATTTATCCTACATTTGACGAAGAAGCCCGAAATATGATTCTATACTTCATGTACCGCTACTTCCCCGATAAAGATCATTTGTTGTCATTAAAAGAAGAGGACTATCGTCCCGTTGAGACGAAGCATTACGACGATTATTTCTGTGAAAAGACTTTTGAAGAAAACTATCGCAAACTCAACCTGGCTGTCCGCAACAGGGGCGTGAATATTCCCGCTTTAATCAGTGCTTACATTGGCTTGTCTCCTACAATGCGAACTTTCGGAACGGGAATTAACCGTGAATTTGCAAATCTTTTCGATACAGGCATTATGATTACCGTAGCCGATATCTTTGAAGATAAGCGTCGCCGGCATATTGAACCGTATTTGAAATACCTCGCTGAGTTATTTAAACATCCGGTGTAGCTTCTCTCTCTCTACCTGGTTTAGCTTAATGTTTCTGCTTCCTGTACAATGGCATCCAGTTCTGGCGTAAATCCCAGTTTTCCCTGGTTTAGTATTACCGTTTCAGTACGTGCTGATGCAAATAAGGTTTGATTGTCAATACTGAAAAGTGCCTGGTGAAATACATAGCGTACTCCTTCTTTTTTCAGGGAGAGTTTGGATATGAACGGTGTATCAGGTAGTAATGAGTGTTTGAACGAAATCTCCACTTTTACAACTACAGCATCAATACCTTTCTTGTGTAGTTCGGAGAAACTGATGTTCTTCGAAAGCAGAAATTTGTGACGGGTGTGTTCAAAGTAATTCTGATAGACTGCGTTATTTACAATGCCTTGAAGATCACATTCATAATCACGTACTTCAAAGGGTAACTCAAAAATATAGTTTCTCATCCGGGTTATTTGGGGTGTTAGTTACGATACGGGGTTCAATCTTGTTTTTAATCACTGATTTTCTGCTTGTTTCATTCGTTTTGGATTTTGAGGGAAACGTCCGTCTTTTACCCGTTGTTCCTGTTCCTTGATTTCCTTTATGCTCCATAGGCATGAAAATCCAAATACGCCTAAAATGGCGCTTAACAATGTTTGATGTGCCCATAATGAAGCTCCAATGGTAAGGATGCCTACAATCAGAAACGCCCACCGGCTCTTTTGCCCCCAATAATATTCGGCTTTTATAACCAGTGGATGAAATAATCCAATAATAACAAATGAGATAAATCCTATAATGGCTCCGTCTAAATTCATAAGCAAGAGTTTATATTGTATAAGTTATTTTAAAATGATGTCTTGTGGTAGGGCTTTAAGCAAAGCTGCCCGATCGACCGAGAAATAATGATATGGATAGAGATATTTGGGATGTATGCGTTTCGCAGCTTCAATAAACTGTTCGTCACTCATGGTATAAGGCAGGTTTTTGGGCAAAAATGCAATGTCAATTTTCCCCAAATGACTCATTTCCGGAATGTTCTCAGTGTCACCGGCAATGTAAACGCGGAATGTCCCGAAAGCAAGAATATATCCGTTCCCCACACCTTTGGGATGGAACAATTGCCCGTCAGGGCGTTTGTGTTCCATGTTATATGCCGGGACTGCCGTAATTTCAATTCCTTCCCAATGTGTAGATTGCCCATTTGCAAGTACTTCTGCATGAGGGAATGCTATTTTGGCTACAGTCTGCGTGGTAATTACGTGGGTTTTCGGCGTGATTATTTTGTTGTACGCCTGTATATCGAGATGGTCAGAATGTTCGTGCGTGATAAGTAACAAATCGGCTTTTGGAAATTTTGAAAAATCGACTTGATTGTTATTGGTAAATGGATCTGTATAAAGGGTTTTGCCATCAATTTGCAACATAACCGAGGCGTGGATGATATAAGCAATCTTCAGTTCTCCCATCGGTGTTGTATAAGTGTCTGTTCGTATTTGTGCCATAGTTGTAATGGAAATTAGAGAAATTAGCAAAGTAAATAGAGGTTTCATCTCATCATTTTAAAGTGTACTTGTCTGTCTTTGTTTGCAATGCGTCGTTTTTAGCTATGTTCTAAAATTACAGCGGTGTGTTATGGTTACCATCCTGAAAATCAACAAATACAGGTAGGTGGTCACTAAATCCACCGTGATATTTCATGCCAATATACGTACGAAAAGGCTTTTCTCCAAATCCTTTTGTTTCATTTTCGAGTAAAAAAAGGGGTGCAAATACTTTCCCTGATGAAACTGTTGTGTGAATGCCGGAAGTGTCCTGCAATAAGTGGGATGAAACGATGATCTGGTCGAGTACACCCCATTCGCCGTCATGTTTATAAGAACCGGTTTTTTTTGTGGTATGTGTTGTATAAAAAAGGTTGTATAGTTGGTGCGGCCTGATGGAACATGTTTCAGGCAGGGCATTCAACACATACGCTATGCTCCGGTTGTCGGGATAGTCGTTGAAATCGCCTAAAATAATGATGTTGGATTGGGGGTTTGCATTGAATAATGAATCTGTTTTGTGCCTTAATATCGAAGCTACAAAAAGCCGGCTGTTTTCGGATTCCAATTCTCCTCCGTAACGGGAAGGAAAATGATTGACAAAGATATGGAGTGTGTCATTTCCTTGTGTTGTGCCGGTGACGTAGAGAATGTCCCTTGTGTGGTGGTGGGGACTATCCGGGAAACGAATCCGCAAAGGCTCTTCATGTAATGGTTTGAATAATTTTGGCTGGTATAGCAATGCCACATCAATCCCTCTTGGATCGGGCGATTCGAAATGGATGATCCGGTAATGAAGATTACGAAGTGGTGAATGTAGCGTTAAATTTTCGAGTATCTGCTGGTTTTCTATTTCACACAAAGCCACGAGGGCAGGGGGAGTCCATCCTCCCAGTGCCGCGATTACTTTGGCAATGTTATTCCGTTTTGCAAGATAGCGTGAATAGGTCCATCTGCGAATGCCGACAGGAGAGAATTCGGTGGGTTTTACCACTGAATCCCGTTGCGAATCAAAGAAATTTTCAACATTGTAACTCATCACCCGGAAGCGTTGTTTGTCGTTGAATGGTTGCGCAAGAAGGTTGGCACCTATGGTTACACTAAAAATCAGGACAAATAAAAATGACTTCATGTGGTGAACTTGAAAATAACTGGAACGTGGCATTTATAGATGCAAAATTACAATTTTATCCCCATAAGTGATTTTCATACAAAGGCTGGATGAAAAAAATGAATAGATGACTTGCCAGTTGCACAAGGTGTCTTTCTGAGAATCTTTTGTCCTTTGTCTTTCCGTCTGTAATGTATCTGATAATCAATGATTATTTTTCTTTTTAATGACAATATGGCATGTGTAAGTTTATTTATAGGTCAATATGTCACTGTGGGTTAAACGGTGTTTGTTTGTATAAGAATATGATATTTAATTATATAGTATATTTTAACGATTAATCTGGTTGTATTGGCATTTTATTTGAGAGCCGGTACGTGTAGAATCAAATATAGATCAAACTAAAAATAATGGAGGATTAAATTATGTCACTTGTAAGATTTTCAAACAGCTATCCATCAGTGTTCGACACTCTTTTTGCAAACAATTGGTTTGAGGGAGCAAATCGTAATTATGCTACAACCAACACTACACTGCCTTCGGTAAACATTAAAGAAAGCAGCGAAGAGTTTGAAGTGGAAGTTGCTGCCCCTGGTTTCGGGAAGAACGACTTTCATATTGAGTTAAATCATAACCTGCTGACTATCTCGTCAGATAAACAAGGGGAATCTGAAGCAAAAGAAGATAAACAGTTTACCCGAAGAGAATTCAACTATCAGTCTTTCAGCCGTTCCTTTACGTTGCCCAATACGGCAGACAGCGAAAAAATTGAGGCCAAATACGAAAACGGAATTCTGAAGGTGTTGATACCGAAAAAAGAAGAGGCTAAACCAAAACCGGTTCGTATGATAACTATAGCATGAGATAAATAATGCCTGTTGTACGTCTTCCTGTAAGCTAACAGTAAGGAATCATGATGCACAAGTGGCAACACTTATTCCCATGCAAATATGATACAGCAAAATCAACTATGTATCAGAAACTTTGTAATTAGAGAGAGAAATACAACAACACACAACACATCATTAATAAAAAAGGAGGTAACTATGTCACTGATAAGAAGAACTGAAAACTTTCCGGTATGGCCGAATGTTTTGAATGACTTTTTCGACCGTGACTGGTTGGATTGGAACAATCGTAATTTTTCGGATACAAACACTACCTTACCTGCTGTTAACATTGCAGAAACAGCCGATTGTTTTGAGGTGGAACTGGCCGCTCCAGGATTTGATAAGGCTGATTTCAAGATTGAAGTCAATAACAATGTTCTGATTGTTTCGTCAGAGAAGAGGGTGGAAAAAGAAACAAAAGAGAACCAGCAATTTACCAGACGCGAATTCAGTTATCAGTCTTTTAGTCGTTCATTTACATTACCCGAAACGGTAGAGGATGATAAGATTTCTGCCAGATATGACGAGGGTATCCTGAAGGTGAACATTCCTAAAAAGGATGAAGCTAAAACTAAACCAGTTAAAGCGATAGAGATTCAATAATCAGGTCATATAATTTGTCCTGCCATTTGGAAGAGGCTGTTCAGCGTTTTTTGAGCAGCCTCAGTTATTTTAAAACATGTTTAGGCTCTTATTGTTACCCTGTTTGATGGGAACCTCCGAATAAATTGTTTTATTCCGGAACGTTGTGAATGATAAAGCGGCGTGCCATGGCATCAAAGGTAAACAGATCACTTTGAAAAACATGCTGGAAGCTTCCGTTGGCAATCAATTGTTCAGTAGCACCCACCGCCATGCTTTCGTTACTCATTAACCATATCTGATCCGCCAGTTGCATAGCCATTTCCAGTTCATGGGTCGAAAGTAATACAGCTACCTGAAACGCTTTGGCTACTGTTTTCAGTAGAAGTAAAGTAGAAACCCTGTTGGTTAGGTCAAGATGTGATGTGGGTTCATCAAAAAGAAGTACCGGAGTGGCTTGGGCAAGTACTTTGGCTATCATGGCCCGCTGGCGTTCACCATCAGAAAGTGTGTCAAGCGACCATTTTTTTTTCTCCGACAAATGTACTTGTTCAATTGCCTGTTCAATGGTCGTGATATCGTCTGGCGAAAACTTTCCAAACCGGTTGGTATAAGGATAGCGTCCCATGGATACCAGGTCGAAAACGCTCATTTTGTCTACTTCTACGCGATCAGTCAGTGTGAGCGATAAAAGTTTAGCCTTTTCTGGCGTTGAATATGAACATAGATCTTTATCTTGAAGTATTATGCTGCCGGCAAGAGGCTTCTGGAGTCCTGCCAATGTATGGAGTAATGTTGATTTTCCACATCCGTTTGGGCCCACCAGACACACTAGTTCTCCTTTGCGCAACTGTAATTGCAGATGTTCCTGCACCATCAGCGGATGGCCGTGACGGGCATACCCGATAGTAAGGTTTTCGGTATAGAGTTCGATGGAAGAGTCGTGGTTCAAAGCAGACATTGATTCAAAATTATGGGTTATAAACTTAAATACAGGGCCATTGTCATTATCTCCAAAGCAATTCTTATGGCTTTGTGCTTAGGTCATTTGTTTTTACGGTTGGCAAGCTCAATTTCTTCATTTTTTGGGATAGACGTTAGGCGTGTGTTAGTGCTGGGACTTTGTTCAATCAGTTGGTCTTCAATTCATAATTTGTACTTCGACCCCCTTGTTCAGTTTTTGCCAGAATTCCTTTTCCTATTAAATCCTGAATGTCACGTAACGCTGTGTCTTGTGAACATTTTCCGATCTTTGCCCATTTTGTCGTATTTAGCACTCCTTCGAAGTCGTTCATTATCATGTTTAGTATTTTTCGCTGTCTGTCATTTATTGTCACTTTTGAGTTTCGTAGCCAGAATTCGTGTTTATAAATAACTTTTTCAAGTAGTTTCTCCGAACTTTCAATCGAATGTAATAAACAATTCAAGAACCATTCGAGCCAGCTTGTTATGTCTAAACTTCCTTTTTGTGTTTTCTCTAATATGTCATAATACGAACTTCTCTCTTTCCGTATTTGAGTCGACATGCTGTAAAATCGGTACGATTGTTCGTCAGAACGAGCAAGCAACATATCGCTTAATGCGCGAGAAATTCTTCCGTTTCCGTCTTCAAACGGGTGAAGCGTCACAAACCACAAGTGTGCAATCGCAGCCTTTAGAACCGAATCAACATTTTGTTCCAAATTAAACCAATCGAAGAAGATTCGCATTTCATTTTCAAGTTGACTTGCCGGTGGAGCCTGATAATGGACCTTTTCTTTTCCTAATGCTCCAGACATAACTTGCATCGGACCTGTAGAGTCATCTCTCCAATTTCCTGTGATTATTTTATACATTAAATTGTATCCACCCGAAAATAATGCTGCATGCCATGAAAATAATCTGTCTTTGTCAAGTTCTTTGTCGAAATTCCTTGTCGCATCAAGTAGCATTTCTACAACACCATCCACGTTTCTTTCAGAATATACCAATCCTGAGACATCAAGTCCTAAACGTCTGGCAATTGAAGATCGAACCTGTTCGGGATCTAATATTTCACCTTCAATTTCAGTCGATTTAATGATTTCCAGGGTCAGGATTTCAAGATTCGCTTGGTCTCGAAGTTCAAAACCCAAAGCCCCCATTTTTCCAATTAATCTGCCTTGTTTGTTACGGACAAGAGAAAGTAATGGTAAAAGTTTGTCACTATTCCACTCAAAAGTCGGCCAATTTTTATTTTCGTATAGATACATCGTTATTCTCCGCTAAATTTGCGGCTAATATAGGGTTTATTCTCCGCATAACAAAATAATCTACGCAAATAATGCGGATAATAGTCGATTTAATCCCCGCAACTGTCATTTTTTTGCCCTTGCCCCTAACGATCGGGACTATGCGTACTTGCGGTCACCGTTGCACGGGATGTTCCATTTGCGGGAGCGTTGACTGTCGCACCTTTGTCTGAACTACGATTTAATCAGATCAATGATTCAGCAGATTAGATCATTCATCTTTAATTTCAGTTGTTTTTTGGTTATTGTAGAGACAACGCATGCGTTGTTCTCTACTAAACGCCCTATATCTATGGAACAGATAATCACCTGCTGTTTGTTTCCTGTCCAATCCGGGCTTATACATGTAATGCCACAATCCTCTCGTTCTCTCCCTTGTTTGGCGCAACTATTTTACGGTGCCCTAACTATTGAGGTTATCAACTTCCATGCAGTTACAAACTGATTCTATTTCCAGTCCAAGTCTCCGCTACGCTTAGACTTGAACTAACAATCGGAACACTTGCGTCAGTGAAACTTTTATCTATCTTGTAGTCTTTCTTTCTCCTTCAAGCGGAACACTAAAACACACCGCTTTTCCCATAGTTATCTTCCTCTTCTTTACACTCGTTAGTGGATGTCCCTGCTTATCGGGAATTAAGTTCAACCTGCCTTTCATGCTGCGTCGTAGATCCCGATCTTATCGGGAGTCGTTCCGACTGCACGAAAGTCTATGTGTTATGTTTAGTTTTTATATCGATACTTTGTCAAACGTTTCTCTCCAGTTTTTTCAATGACTTCATTATTTACGGCTTCCTTTAAATCTCTACTGGCAGTTGCAGTTGAGATTTCTTTATTATGTCTTAAATAGTCTTGTCTTGTAAATGATTCATTTCCAATAAAGTTTTTAAAAATACTTATTCTGTCGATACTAGTTAATGTTTGGTTTTGGGTCTTCAATAAATCTTCTAAAGCAATATCGATAATTTTAAGCATGAATTCAATAAAACCAGTAGATTTCCCCTGATTATCTGATTTTCCAAGAACATCATAATATTCTTGTTGGCGTTCTTTAATAAGTGATTCTATCGGTAAGTATTCAAAAACTGGAGAATAGTCTTTTAATATCATAGTTTGCCATAATCGTCCCATTCTTCCATTTCCGTCAATAAATGGGTGAATAAATTCAAATTCATAATGAAATACACAACTTTTTATTAGCAATATATCGTTGTCGTTTTTTAGGTAATCAAACAAATCTTTCATTAAAGGAAAAACGATATCTCCTGAAGGTGCTACATGTGTGATATTATTTCCTTTCATAATTCCAACTGCTGTTTTTCGGAATTGTCCAGCATTTTCTATTAATGTGTTCATTAATATTCCATGTGCACGACATAAAGAGTCTATTTCATATGCATTAAATTCATTAAGCTTAGAATAAAGTTCGATAGCATTCTTTACTTCAATAATGTCTTTTGGAGGAGCAAGCACTCTTTTGTTATTAATCAAATCGGTAATCTGCTCAACTGTAAGAGTATTTCCTTCAATTTCAAGTGATGATTGAATTGATTTTATTCTGTTTCGTTTTCGTAATTCAGTAGGTGGTTTAATTAGTTTTGCAGATTTTACTTCGCCTATCTTTTCTGAAATAGAGGAAGTCAATTTTAAAATCTCACTTGTTATTTCATACGGTGGTTTCATGTTCTTTGATTTATGATAGTATCATTTGATAGTATCAAAGATAGACAATTCTACTGAGATTGCAATACTTGATTCATTTTTTAAAATTAAACATAACGTTAAGTATATGCAAAGTAGGCGATTGCGGGCTTCAAACTTATCAAACCGTTAAGATTTTGAAGCGGGCTGAAACCGTTAAATTTACTACTATTTCGCCTATTTTGTATATACATTGTTATGCACAGGTTTTATTCTTCTATTTCGATGAATATTGATATGCAGTCGTGTTTTAGTGATTCAGTCAATAATTGTTTCTGGTCACTCTCTAAGAACTCTATACTTTCAATGATTCTATCGTCTTTTATGTCAACACCAAGACCTCTTAATTCGTCCGCTTCTTTTGTAGGTATTTGATAACCTTTGTTTACTTTGTGATGTGCAGTCCCGTCTAAATTTACTGCATAAATTTCTTGCTTTCCATTAGAAGGAATTACGTGATAGTGTCCTTTTACAGGAGGATTTGTCAATTCCGGGTGCAAATAATATCTGTTATTTGTCTTTTTGAAATTTTTAATACTCTCGTGCTCCAACAAAGAGTTTCCAAAGTCAAACGTTACCTCTATCAAATACGTTTCTTTAGCGTCTACGCCAGTAGGTCTAAGTCCTGCTAGTTCTTGAAACCGTTTTACATATGGTCTGAAGTTTCTGTCCGCAACATCTTCAATGAATTGCTGATAGTTTTTAATTTTTGCCATAGTTTAAAGTTTAATAGTGTCCAACATATTTACCGTCAGCATTCAAAGTAGTTTGGAATACTGCGAATTCTTTTTTGCCTTTTATTTTTTTTGATTTCAAATTGTTTATTAGGTAGCTATCAGCGTCTATTCTGGTGTCAAATTGTGGAGAAACAACATTTTCAGGCATCAATGTTTGACCATTCCAATTGCACTCCCATACAGCATAGAACAAACCAACTGATTTTCTTATTGTCTCCATTCTCGTTTTGTTGTTGGTCAACTCTTCAATATGTCCTGCTATAGTATTTTTGTTCTCATCTTTAGCGGATAGATGACCAATCTCAACAGTCAAATTATTATTTGCTTGCTGAAGCTTCATTATTTCCTGAATCGCTTTTTGAATTTCAATGTCGTTCATTTTGTGTCGTTTTTAAACTTGTGCATAACGCGAGTCTGCGCAAAAACGCCTCTAATTCCCGTTATAGTCAATTTTTATATCATTTCAGGCTTCCATAGCTTTCGTTTGTTGAATGCCATTTTTCAGCCATTGGTTTTCAAATTCATTTTCATTAATTGCTTAAATGGCCTTTAAACAAGCCCATTTCGGGTAAAGCAAAGCCATTATTTCCAGAATGAATTTTTTCAGGGCATTTATCCCTCCGTCAATCTTGGCCAACCGGCTCAGGTTGTAGCCGATAAATACCAAACTTACTTCACCCAATACATTTTTCTTTCCCCGGGTCAGTACGTAATCAAATCCCCGTTGCCGTTTGAGTGTGCCCCACGGATGCTCGGCCAATTGCTGGCGTTGTTTGTAGTAGGCCGGATTCTCCTTTACTCGTTGGTTGTTCTGTTCTACATCCGCAGCAAACTCACTGCGGTCTATATTTCTGCCGTTATTTTTACTTTTGGTACACAAACTATGCATTTCGCACAGGCGACATTTCGCCGGGTTGTTGTATCGTTGAAACTTGTAAGCCGACTTATATCCTTTGCTGCTATGCGTGAGCCAGGTGCCATTGGTTGTAAGTGTTTCTCCTGCCGGACAAGTGTAACAATCTTTTTCAGTGTCGTACACAAAACTTGTTATCGGAAAAATATCCGGATCATTCGAAGTCGGCTCTTTGGGCGACACATAGGTGGTGATTCCGTTTTGTTCACACTGCCTGATCTGTTCCCCTGTATGATAACCTTTGTCTGCCAGTACATCCATTTGCTCCACCTGCAACACTTCTTTGGTGGCAACAGCCACTGTGCCCAATGCATTGGTATCGTTTACTCCTCCTGTATCAAAATGGGCAATGAGCTTGTTTTTGGCATCCACCGAAGCCTGTATATTATATCCCACCACGGTTATTCCCCGTTGTAACACTACCGATTGTGCATCCTGGTCTGTTGTGCTTATCTGGTCTTTGCCTGTTTCTTTGAGTTCGGCTTCGATAGCCTGATATTTCTCCATGCGACTTTGCTGTACGGCTATTTTATCTTTCAGTACTGTTTTTTGTTCCTGCGAATCGGCCTCGTCCAGTGCATCTTCAAATTCTTTTATTCTGCCGTCGATATATTCCAGCTGACGGTCTATCTTTTTCTGATTGTAATTGTGCTTGAGTGAGTTTTGTGCCCTCACTTTAAAGGAATCAATGGCAATGGTTTTTCCTTCCATCAAGCCCAACTCTTTGAGCAGAAAAACAAACTTGCGAAAGATCGCTTTGAAGCTTTCGGCATATTCTTTTCGGAACATACAGATGGTGCGTGCCGAAGGTGTCTGCTCACACAAGAGCCAGCGAACTTCCAGATTCAACCTAGCTTCACGTTCCATCTTACGAGAAGAGCGAATACCATACCTGTAGCCATAGAAATACAACTTCATTAGCACAGCAGGATGATAGGGCGGACGACCTTCTTCCTTCAGCTTTACGTTCCGAAATCCGAAACTCTCCAAATCGATGGTATCTACAAAGTAATCAATTACCCGAACGAAACTGTCGGCTTCTACCATTTGCTCCAAACAGAACATTTGAAGCTGATTTCGTTCTTCGCCTTGTATGTGTTGCATAATTCTGTTGTTGAATGTATTATGCTATAAATTTACAAAATATTGCTCACATACACAAGTAATTAATCACTTTTCTTTTAGTAGTCCTAATCTCTTAGTCAAAAACATCCGCTGATGTTTTTGCGCAGTCTGACGTTGGCAATATGGCCTGAAAGGGAGTGCGGAGAGCATCACTATCAAGATACAATGAAATTGATGCGGGTGATGAACTACGCATACCAGAAATGCCCTTTTTGGCTATATTGCGTGTTAGCAACTGTGCATATTTATAATTTTAAATCATTACCATACATAAGGAATAATCTTATATCGAGTTTTTCCCGAATATTCGAGATAACCCTTCAATTCATTCTTTAATGTTCTATCCTCTAAATTTGTTCTAACAAACAACAGTATAATTAAAACACATATCGGTATGACACTCCATAATGAACCAAAAAGTAATGGAAATCCAAGAGATTCAATTACTGAACTCATATAAGCTGGATGTCGAACTATCTTATATAATCCTGTATCACAAACAATATGTTGTCTATCGGCTTGGATTCTTACTGTACTCGAGAAAAACTTATTCTGTCTTTGAGCAATAAGAAATATTAATTGTCCTAAAGCTGTTAGAAATATTCCTAAAAGATATATGCTCCAATGAAAATTTGGCGACCAATGATAACGGCCAGAATCGAGTCCAGCAACTATACACATCGATATTTTAACAAATAAAATTAACCCCAATATTATCTTATCCCAATCCTTAGTATTTTCTCCAATCTTTGAACGCTCTTTTAATAGTTCAGAATCTATCCTCAAATCAGTGTATTTTAATATCACATACATGATAAGCCCGATCAAAACATAAACCAATCCTTGCCAATAATTTAATCGACCAGCACATACAAATAAGATTACATAGAATAAGAAGTATAAGAAAGAACTAAAAAATAATTTAATAAGATAATTTATTCTCATAATTCTAAAATTTACAGATGTGAATGCCTTTCATTGCATAGTTGCTAACATCTATGTATGCGCTATCCAATTCCTGTATGCGCAACTGAGTTGCGTATATATCCGCCTTATGGGTGCATGTTTGTTGTTGTAATAAATTGAAATATAATTGTTTATTGTAAAGTAGGCGTTTTTTATTTATTGCGTATATTGGAATAAGCATAGTTGATTATTAGATGCTCTTTGTGTTTTATGTAATAAATTTCGCCCGCAAGATAAATATTGTTTTTCTATTGTCCAAATCATATTTACAAAATGGTTAATTTATCCAGGGGACTAACTATCTGGTCGAATCCTTTGGTAGTTATATGCGTATAAATCTCTGTCGTTTTGCTACTTGCGTGTCCAAGTAGATTTTGTATGTATCGTAAATCCGTACCCGCTTCGAGCAGATGCGTCGCAAAACTATGTCGCAATGTATGTACGGTAATATGTTTTTTGATACCGGCTTTTTCTACTGATTTTCGTAATATCTCTTGTATACTTCGCGCTGCATATTGTTCTCCTTTTGCCCCTTCAAATATCCACACTTTAGGTTTATACTGCAAAAAGTACTTACGGAGTATTCCCAATGTTTTATTGCTAAGCAAAGTATATCTGTCTTTTTTGCCTTTCCCCTGTTCAACTCGTATTTGCATACGCTGAGAATCAATGTCCTTTATTTTTAAATTAATTGCTTCTCCTATACGTAAACCTGCCGAATAGATAGTCATCAATATGGCTTTGTGTTTCAGGTTTTCGGTGGCGTTGAGTATGGCGGTTACTTCTTCGGTACTTAGCACTTCTGGCAGGAACTTCTCTTCACGCGGACGGTCAATCAGATACACTTTCCGACTACCACCCAGTATCCGTTCGTAGTAAAATTTAATAGCATTGATGGACTGGTTTTGATACGAGGTGGACACATGCCGTTCGGTTACTAAATAGCGTAAAAAGTCAATAATCATTCGTTCGGTAATATCATCAAAATCAACTTCATCGTAATAATTGATAAATTCTTCAAACATACCCCTGTACACTTCCAGCGTGTTCTTGCTGTAACGCAACTCTCTGAGTTTGTCGATATAGGTTTGCGGACAGTAACGATAGTTTTGTATATCCAATTTCGACTTACGGGGTAGTACCTTCAGTTTTTTTTCTTCATGATAAATAAGGAGCAATGCATTTTGTTCGGCAAGACGTTTTACTTCATCCAAAAACTTTTCGGAATAGGGTATTTCCCAACATCGTTTATCTCCATTCCACTTGCAATAAGGTATTTGCTTTAGTTGCTGACTTAAGTTTTTATTAAAACTGAAATAGAGATTCAATAGCAAGTTTGAGTTATTTATAACTATAAATTCATCTTTGCCACACTTGGGGTTATCGTTGTCGAAAGTGCCAATTGGCTTATGTTCTGTTAGTTTTACATTTCGCTCAGCAAAATAGTTTTTCAATTTATCTGCATTATTCCCAAAGTTCGGAACAGTCCAGTAAAATTGCGTCTTATTCCAGTGTGCATACTTAAACGAACGGATAAATTGTAAATCGGTTTCGTTTTTAGGCATTTTTACTACTATTTGTTTGCCTGATACAGCAATTTCAATGCAGGGCGTAGTTGCAGGTTGAGTCTTGCTATTTCCTAATGCAACATGCGTCTGTATTCTTTTTTTTAAAACAGGAATGAGTATCGGGCTATTTTCGGGTATGTTACGAGTATGCTCATATACAACATCTGGAAATAGTTTTTTCAACTGAGCAAACGCTTCTTTCGTGTAAGGAATATGCCAGGCGTTAAGCGTCCGGCTCCATCGGATGTCTGGTATTAGTTTTAGTTTCGTAATGTACTCTGTATTGTACGGAAAGTCAATGCAGATGCGCATTTCGTTGCGATGAGTAATTTTGAAAGCATTCATTCTTGCTATTCTAACGTAATATCCTCTAATGGATTCAACCGACCATTTGAGATCAATTTTTTCATTACCTCCTATTTGTTCCAAAGGTCAATATTATTTTTTTAATTTCCAACTTTTTTCTGCACATTTTTGCAGAAAACATGATTAAATACAACCTAAGTAATGGAAAATAAAAATGATATCCGCAAAGCGGCCTGCTTATACGTAAAGCCTTTCAAACAAATGAGCCCCTCCGGTGAGCACAAACAAGTGAAGCAGATGGTTAAAATTGTTCTTGTTTGAGCGATTTGAGCCAATGAACGCTAATTTTTTGAGCGAAAGCGGATGCAGTCTTGAAAAGCACGCTTCAGTGAGGGCAGAGACAAAATCTCATTTTGGTTCTGCCGAACATAGTGCTTTCATCGAAGTTAATTTTTTGCTTCCTTTTTGTGTCAAGGCACAAAGCAGGTCGGGATTGAATGGACGGATGCCTCTTGTAAGACAAGTTGTTGTATGTTCCTGATAATCAATTGTTCCATTTTAAAAAATTGCATGTTTGCAGGTGTTGTATAACATGCGAAAATTCAATAGTTGAATAGTGTAGCGTGTAAATTATCACACGCTGAAACACCTGAGAAAATTGAGAAGTTATGTTATGACCGTTGTTTGAGTACCACCCAGATGATTAACGGGGCTCCAAATAACGCGCTGATTGCATTGAGAGGTAGTGGATAGGCGGTTTGCTGAGAGATAATATCGCATATCAGAAGCAAAGCCACCCCGCAAAGAAGCGTCCCCGGTGTGATAATCCGGTGGTTGGAGGTTTGGAACAAGGCTCGGGCCAGATGAGGTACGGCGACACCGATAAAAGCAATAGGCCCGGTGAATGCCGTTGTTGCACCGGCCAGAATGCCTGTGAGGGCAATCATGACGAGCCGGGTCGATCGCACCGACACACCAAGCCCTTGTGCATAATGTTCACCTAATAACATGGCATTCAGCTTTTTTTGCAATGTCAGCGTAATAAGCAGTCCTAGTACAATGATTGGGATCAGGATCTGTAATTGGTACCATGTGACGGCACTCAGGCTGCCAAAAGTCCACACAACAAATAGTTTTACGGCATCAGGATTGCTTAGGTTCTGTAAAATACTTACCACGGCACCTACGATACCCGAAAACATCAGTCCGATAATGAGTAGCGTGACCGTCTGTTTTAACCGGGCAGCTACACCTAAAATTAGCAGTAAGACCAAAAGCGCTCCGGCTACAGCAGCCAGGATAAGTCCCCAACGGCTTTCAATCCATGCGGCAGAAAACCACGAAGCAGCCATGACATAAAGTGCAACGCCCATACTGGCTCCTGAAGTGACGCCAAGAACATCGGGGCCTGCGAGTGGATTTCGGAAAAAAGTCTGCATCAACAAACCTGCGACAGATAAGGCGGCTCCGGTTAAGATAGCTGTTATCGCTTTCGGTAACCTGAACTGCATGATGATATCCGAATATAATCCGTTATGATGAGGATGTAACAAAGCTTCAAAAACCGATTTCATCGGAATGGCTACACTGCCGAAAGCAATATCGCTAATGGCAAGTGTTATGCAGAGTATCGAGAGTACGGTAAATAGGAGTTTGTTACGTGACATGTCTTTCGTTTATTTTTTCATGAGCAGGGTTAGCCCGTCGCGCATGGGGATAATGGCTTTTTCCACGCGGTGATCATGGGCAATATGGTCGTTGAACCGTTGTATTCCAGCCGTTTGTTTATCTCCGGAGTGAGGCTCAGATAGTACTTTGTCTCCCCATAGCGTGTTGTCTGCTAAAATAAAACCGCCTTTTCTTACCAGAGGCAGAACAGCTTCATAATCTTCTGTATATTGCCGTTTGTCTGCATCCATATAAACCAGATCAAATGGCCCTTGCAGTTGTGGAATGATATCCAGTGTATTGCCTATATGCAATCGTATTTTTGCCCCGTCAGACGATTGTACAAAAAAACGCCGGATCATTGCTTCCAGTTCATCGTCTATTTCAATGGTGTGCAGCTCTCCGTCGGGAGGAAGCACACTGGCCATGCACAATGTGGCATATCCCGTGAAGGTGCCCAGTTCGAGAATCCGCTTTGGTTGTAACATGCGGCAAAACATAACCAGCGCTCTGCCCTGTATATGTCCGGTAGCCATACGGGGATTGATCTGAGTCAGATGGGTTTCACGAAAAAGTGTGTTTAGCAATGGATCTTCCGGATCAAGATGTTGCAGAATATAGTTTTCAAGTGCATCCATAGGCTGCAAATAGTTATACTTGGCTCAGTTTTGTTATAAACCGGGAAGGCATTTTTCGAGATGCATGCCATGCGACCCTTTTACCAATAGGGAGAATCCTTGTAATGGATGTTTTTCCAGATATTCCATCAAAGCATCTGTTGAAGGAAATCTGTCGAATGGCGAGTTTGTCCGGGAGAATTGTTCCCCGACCAGTAATACTTTGTCAAACTGTGCTTCTTTTAACATCTCCACGATGGCTTGGTGTTCTGTGGCAGCGTAATCGCCTAACTCAAGCATATCCGCCAGAATTACCCCTTTGGGAGAACCATCTATTTGCTGAAAGTTGCTGATGGAGGCCTTCATACTGCTCGGATTTGCATTATAGGTGTCAATGATGAGCCGGTTGTGAGGGGTTTCCATAAATTGTGACCGATGATTGGTCGGTTCATATGCTTCTAACGCTTCACGGATATGGGACGGTGAAATGCCGAAAAATGTCCCTATACAAATGGCAGCAGCCACGTTTTCAGTGTTGTAATTTCCAATCAGATGCATGTTTATTTCATGAATAGCATTCGCATCCCGTTTCTTCCATGTAATGGAAAGAAAAGGGGAATCCCCGGTGGCTTCTGCCTGTATTAATGCAGAAGTATCCGATTGTGTGCTATATCCAATGATGTGTTCTTTGTCGGCCAGACCCATCAGGATAGGATTATCTGTATGAACAAACAACGAACCTTTGTGGGCCCGGATGTAATCATATAGCTCGCCTTTTGTCCTGATAACTCCTTCAAACGATCCGAATCCTTCAAGATGCGCTTTCCCGATATTGGTAATAACGCCAAAATCGGGCGCTGCAATTTCTGCTAAGGTGCGTATTTCTCCCGGATGATTTGCTCCCATTTCGATCACAGCCATTTGATGCGTCAGTTTGAGCTGTAGCAATGTCAGTGGTACTCCGATGTGATTGTTGAGGTTCCCCTGGGTGAACAGTGTGTTGAATTGTTTATTCAGTACAGCGGCGATTAGTTCTTTCGTGGTTGTCTTTCCGTTTGTTCCTGTAATGGCAATGACAGGAATATTGAGTAGTAGCCGGTGGTAATGCGCTAATTGTTGCAACTGGCGCAGTGCGTTGTCGACCACGATGAATCGTCCGTCGATCGCATAATCCGGATTATCAATTACGGCATACTTGCATCCGTTTTCTAAAGCTTTCAGTGCAAATTGATTCCCGTCGAATGAATCGCCTTTTATGGCGAAGAAGAGCGCTCCTTCTTTGCAACGGCGGCTATCAATGGTAACTTCCGAACAAGAAGTAAAGATTTCGTATAAAGACTCAACAGGCATGGCAATGATTTGTTATGAGTTGGTTCTTCCAATAGTAATGAATCATGGGAAAAGTCATTTAGCGACCATTCTCCCTGGTTCCTGAAGAATGTTGTTGCAAAGGTACGTAAATATTTGGTTGGTATTCGCCGTATTGTGCCGGTTGGCCTGTTTGAAAAATCTTTCCGGGTGCATTTTACTATTATTAAAAAATCGCTATATTTGCAAGCTCAAAATAAAGAGGGGAATTTATTTATCCATTAATATATTACATTAAACTAGTTTCTCATGCAAAACAAAGGATTTGTTCAGGTATTAGCTGTACTGCTTCTTTTGGTCTGCTTCTTCTATTTATCATTTAGCGTTGTCACTAACCATTACAACAAGTTAGCCATTGCTTATGCTGAAAGACCTGGCACCAACCAAGTGGACAGTGCGCTTTACAACAGGTATATCGATTCAATCTCACCCCGAAAAGTGTGGTTTGGATATACATACAAGGAGTGTTTGGACAAGGAGCTCAACTTAGGCCTTGACCTTAAAGGAGGTATGAATGTCGTGCTCGAAGTTTCTCAGGCTGACATTTTACGTTCACTGGCGGTTCCCAATCCTCCTGAAAATTTCAATAAAGCTTTAGCAATGGCTCAAAAAGCAGAAGCTTCGAGCCAGAAAGATTTTCTGACGCTTTTTGAAGAATCGTATTTACAACTCGATCCTAATGCGAAACTATCTACGCTTTTTAGTACTTACGACAAAAGAGATCAGATTCCGTTGAGCGCTACAAATGAGCAGGTCATGGCGGTGCTGAGAAAAGATGTTTCAAGTGCAATTGATAACTCATTTAATGTGTTGCGTTCGCGTATCGACCGTTTTGGCGTTGTACAGCCGGACATTCAAAAACTGGAGAATACAGGACGTATCTTGATTGAATTACCGGGCGTGAAAGATCCGGAACGTGTACGGAGATTGCTTCAGGGTACAGCTAACCTCGAATTCTGGGAAACCTATAATATCCAGGAAATTTATCCTGCATTGGCAAGTGCCAACAACACATTGGTAGACATTTTGTCTTCTGCTTCAAAAAATACAGCTGATACAACGCAGACAGCTAAGGCTTCTACGGCGAAAACAGAGGTTGCTAAACCTGCGGTTCATCAAAGTAAGGAAGATTCTCTGGCTGCTTTGATTAAAGAAAATAGCACAAAAGCATCTCCCGATCAGCAAAATATGGCTGCATTCAAGAAAAAGAACCCGTTGTTCGGTATTTTACTTGATGTCAACCCTCAGGGGAGTGGACCTCGCGTAGGTATTGCCCTGGCTGCGGATACTTCTACCATAGACAATTATTTGAATATGCCTCAGATCAAAGCATTGTTCCCCGCTGATTTGTCATTGAAATGGGGAGTAAAGTCGATTGATCCCAAAGGTCAGTATTTTGAATTAATTGCTTGTAAAAGCACTACGAAAGAAGGCCCCGCTCTGCAAGGGAATGTGGTTACGGATGCAAATGCCGATTATAGCCAATACGGTTCGAACTCCGTGGTTGATATGAAGATGAATTCATCTGGTGCTAATACCTGGGCAATTTTGACCAAACAAAATATAGGTAAATGTGTGGCCATCGTGTTGGATAATTACGTATATTCTTATCCTGTTGTGAATCAGGAAATAACAGGAGGTAACAGTCAGATTTCGGGTCGGTTTACCGTTGAAGAGGCCAAAGACTTGGCCAATGTGTTGAAATCGGGTCGTATGCCTGCTCCTGCACGTATTGTTCAGTCAGATACTGTTGGTCCGTCCCTGGGGGCACAATCCATTCATGATGGTTTGATTTCTTTTGTCATTGCATTCTTGCTCGTGCTTCTCTTTATGGTATTCTACTATGGATGGATTCCGGGTTTGATTGCTGACGGCGCTTTGCTCATTAACGTGATTTTCATCATGGGTATTCTTGCCTCTTTCAGAGCGGTACTTACCCTGCCGGGTATTGCCGGTATTGTGTTAACGTTAGGTATGGCGGTCGATGCAAACGTACTGATTTATGAACGTATTCGTGAGGAAAAAGAAGCCGGTAAAAATCAACGGAAAGCAATTTCCGAAGGATTTAAGAATGCATTCTCTGCAATTTTCGACTCAAATGCTACTTCATTGTTGACAGGTATCATTCTGTTCATTTTTGGTACAGGTCCTATTAAGGGTTTTGCCACAACGTTCATTATCGGTATTTTAACTTCATTCTTTACCGCAGTATTCCTTTCGCATCTTGTGTACGATATCATGTCACAAAGGGAAAATATGAAGGATCTGCCATTTTCAACCCGCCTGACAAAGCATTGGTTGCTACATCCGAATATTAACTTTATCGGTGTCCGTAAAAAATGGTATATTGTATCCGGAGTTATTTTGCTTACTGGCGTTGTTTCTTTGGCAACAAGAGGATTAAGTATGGGTATCGATTTTAGTGGTGGACGCAACTATCAGGTGAAGTTCGATCATCAGGTCAATACGGATCAGGTTCGTAACTTGTTGAAAGGTGCATTTGATGGGAATGTGAGCGTTATCTCCATCGGAACAGATAATCGTCAGGTACGTATCTCTACCAACTATAAGATTGCAGATAACTCTACTACCATTGATGATCAGATTGAAACCATGATTTATAATGGGGTGAAACCGCTTTTGAGTCCATCTGTATCTCGCGATCAATTTGTGAGACATGAAATTATTAGTTCGCAGAAAGTAGGACCGGCAGTGGCCGAAGATATTAAGATTTCGGCTATTTGGGCAGTATTTTTAGCCGTAGTCGGCATTGCTCTTTATATCTTGCTTCGATTCCCCAGCTTTACATTCTCAGTGGGTGCGCTGGCATCATTGATGCATGACGTGTTGTTGGTTGTTGGCTTGTATTCCTTGTTATATAGCATTATGCCATTCTCCCTCGAGATCGACCAATCATTTATAGCGG
The DNA here is from genome assembly GCF_014192515.1 of Microbacter margulisiae. NCBI lineage: Bacteria > Pseudomonadati > Bacteroidota > Bacteroidia > Bacteroidales > Porphyromonadaceae > Microbacter > Microbacter margulisiae. The sequence continues at coordinate 1,875,331 of NZ_JACHYB010000001.1, read as the reverse complement.
CCATCCTGACCATTCTCGGGTATTCCATCAACGATACGGTGGTGATCTTCGACCGGATCAGGGAGTATCGAACGCTCTATCCGAAACGGGAGCTTAGCTCGTTGATGAATGAAGCTATGAACCACACGTTACGCCGAACCATTAATACATCGTTAAGTGTGGCATTGGTATTGTTGGCTATCTTCATCTTTGGTGGGGATGTAATCCGTGGATTTGTATTTGCTTTGCTGATTGGTGTGGTAACCGGAACCTATTCGTCTATCCTGGTAGCTTCATCCATTGCTTACGAGATGCAGCTATGGCAGGCTAAGCGGAAGAAACTGAAAGCTGCAAAATAATTGCTGTTTATTATAAATGACACTGCCTTCTGTGCGTTAGCATGGAAGGCAGTTTTTGTATATCCATTGAGTAAATCGGGTTATCTTGACGGAATGAGACTACTTGTCGTGTAAAGATAAAGCCTCGTGTTTTGATAGATATCAACTATCATCTCTTTGGGAATGCAGTGCTCTTTCAATCTGCAAAATCCGATGGTTTTAGAATGCCAATAGTAGACCTAATATCAATAAACATGAAACCATAAATAAGATTCCTATCCCAAGAAGGCATCCATTGATGGGCCGATATGACTGGATATATTCTTGTTCATAATAATCACGTAAATCATCCTGATTTGTCATTTTTCTATTGATTTGTCATTTTTGTGGCAAAACTATATCCACAACAAAGAAATCAAGTGTTGAACTTTTCACTTATAGTATCTGAATTGTTTGCGTTAAATGATAGAATGCCAGATGTCTGTGTTTTTTGTATAAGAAACTTTATCATGAACTTCAATTTTGATCTCCTGATAATCACGAATGGGTACTGAGGTCTCAGGATTGACGCCATATGTTTATGGATAAAAACGAAATCAGGTCGTTTGCCATCTAAGTAACTTGAAATTTTCCATTTATATTTGAGAACTTAGATGATATTGATGTATATTTACACATAAATAAGTTGCAAACATACAACTAATTGACGAAATAAAGAATCAAATGACGAAATATTTTATATGTTTTATGACATATTAATATGATAGGGGAGAGAATTGAACAAATAATTAAAGTGCTTTTCCATGGAAACGTTAGGCAGTTTTCTCTGAAAATAGGCGTTCCAAGCGGTCAAATCGCTAATTACATTAGAGGTAGGTCGAGTATTCCAAGAGCTGATGTAATTGAAAAGATTGTGCTTTCAATTGACGATATTAATGTAGATTGGTTGATTACCGGACGGGGGAATATGTTGAAAAGCGAGCAAAAAAAAGAACAGGCTCAAAGCCAAGTAGAGTGTTATTTGGAGAAAAAATTAAATGAGAAAGAAAAACGTATTGAGGAATTATTAATTGAACTTGGGAAGCAAATGTATGAGAATAAAATGCTGCTTGAAAGAAGTGTAAAGTAGCCATACAGTGTAATCCATATTCAGAAAATGTAAAAATATTGACACATAGAAGCTTGCATGTAAAGCTTTTTTTGTTTCAGGCTGTAACTGATCAAAGGTATTTGATTTGTTACAGTTTTTTATTTCTCCAAACAACCGGAAATAATAAACCGACTTTGGTTTTATACGCGATGTAATTATCTCCAAACCGGTTTTGTAAGTACGACTCTTCTTTTCTGATTAGAATTCTGAATGCAAGATACATAACCAACGGGATAGTCAGTAATAGCCATGATCTCAGTAAAAGCATGATGCCGGAGTGATGTACAGGATCCAGGAGGCATAGATTGGATGGCGGCATATGGCATAAATGCCTGTTGTACACAGAGCATCTTTTTGATAAGCCTTTTTTATAGCAATGAAAGAAAAGAGAAGACCCAGGATTCCGATTGCCAGTAACGTAATGCCGGCTATCGTCAATGCCGGATGAGGGAGTAGCCGGATTGTAAAATCAATGGAAAAGTACTTCTGGCACAGAGCTACGGGTATGGCATATCCTATGGTTATCACCACCAGTTTGGTACCTATGCCTGTGATTGACATTTGCTTCATGGGGATTGGTTTTACTGAGTTTAACAGAAGTGCCGGTTGTTATTGTTTCAGGATAAGGTAGGAATACGGAGATAGTGTTACATGAGTGGAGAGGCTAACTTTAGAGGAATTTTCCGCATTAATCCATACGCTGTTCGTTAATCCTACCGGAAGAGCATAATCTTCCGAAACATTTCTTACATTAACTATTATCGCTATTTCCTCACTGGCATCAATGCGTTTAAACGCAATCACATTGGTATTATAAAAAGGCATGATTCTTCCATCTTTCACAGCGGGAAGCGTGCTACGTATTTGCATTATTTTCTTGTATGCATTATAAATGGCAGGATTGATATTCCAGGTGATGGGTTGCAAGGCTCCATTTACATAAAATGGAATTTTATGGGGATAAGCTACTTCCTGCCCATTGTAGATCAAAGGAACTCCTCTCATGAAGGCCGTTGCCACAAAAGCGGCTAAAGATCCTGCTGGCGAATGATAATAGCCTGCCAGTGAATCGCTGTTATCTTCGTCGTGGTTAATGATAAACCTTAATTTTTGATCTCCTGAAGGCACTAGGCTGTATTCAGCTGAATCCGTTGTAAAGATATCTCCGGCATTTTCTCCCTTGAAAATGGATTTGATCTTGTTTGAAAAGTCCCATGCATAATTCACTTGGAACCCATCAGCAAAATCTGAAGAATTGGTGCCCTCGGCCAGAAAGATTAATTTACGACCTGCTATGCTGTTGAGCGTGTCAATAGCCTGTTGCCAGAAATCAGAGGGAATCATATCAGCAGCATCGCATCTGAATCCATCAATATTAGCCTGCGTAATCCAATATTTCATGGCTTGTATCATCGCCATACGCATATTGGTATTCGCATAATTTAGCTGGGCTACATCTGTCCAGTTTGTACCTGCGGGACTAATAATCTTGCCGTTTGCATCTTGTTTATACCATGACTTGTTTTGAATCCAGGGATTATCCCACGACGTGTGATCGGCAACCCAATCGAGTATGACCGCCATATTTTTTGAATGGGCACTATTGACAAATGCACGCAGGTTGTCAAGCGTTCCATATGTTGTATTTACTTCCGTATAGTTTCTGACACAATAAGGGGAACCGATGCTTTTTAATATTCCTATTGGATAAATTGGCATTAACCAGATGACATTAATATCTGAATTTTTTAGCGAGTCCAGCCTTTGCATAGCTCCGTACAGTGTGCCCTCAGAACTGAAAACAGGTATATTCAGTTCATATACCACCATGTTGTCTATGGAAGGTGTATTTGTAAAGGGCGTATGATTCAAGCCGCCGGAGTCAGGCGCATAATGGCTTTTACTGCATCCGAATAGCAATAATATGGTTGACAGTAACAAAAAACGAAGAACAGATCTCATGCTCGTTTTATTTGTTCATCAAATGGTGTTCCTTATCGCGGTCTTACCGGCTGCCTGATTATCGTCTTTAGTTTTTCTGGAGATGCTTTGCGGATATCGCTAAGATAGATCTCATGGTGTTTCCCGTTGAAACCAACATCCTTTTGTGCCATAAACTCATAAAGCTGCGTAATAGTAGGCTGTTCTGCTGCGTATGGGCCAATATGCATGATTTGTACGCAAGCTCCCTCTTCAAAATACTCAAATCTCATTTTTTGAAGCGCTGGTAAATCTTTCTTTTTTGTTTTTATCTGTTTTATGGCCTCATCCAATAACTCTTTGGTGATAAATTCGGGCTGCATGATCATGGCTGTCCAATGCCACAGTTCTTTATGCTCCATATCAGGTGGCATTCCATTTTCCGTCCACCACAGGCTTTCCAGAGGCAACACACCGTAGTCGGATCCATTCGGAGCTTTTTTAATCATAAATTTCAAGGTATAAGAGACGCTGAATAACGTTTCGATAGCTTCCTGATACGCTGGTGAAGTGTTTGGATTACCTTGTCCATCAATCATCAGGTAGTTCATCCCAGGAATGGTCACGCTGACCGGTGTTATTGCGGGACAGTCGTAAATAGCCTTCAGCTCTTTTTTGAAATCTCTTTTTGCCATGATCGCTGCATTATCTGTTTCATTGCAAAGATAATCATCTATTTCTGTCGATGGTTCTCTAAATGCATTCCCTACGTAATTGCAGAGGAAGAGCGGCATTATGGCATCCTGTTTTTGTAATGACTTGTCAATCTCAGCTTCGCTGTCTTTAGCATCTATTGTGCTCTATTATTTAATCCGTTGCTGTTCTGTTTGATCTGCCGATTTGGAATGATACTGATAGGTTGATTTCCCAATTCTATATGTAATACTTAGTTTCACGTATCGGTTATCATTTCTGGATATGTCAATATTATTGCCATTAAGAACAGATTGTTGCCAGATAGTCGTCTCTTTTAATATATTGTTTACAGATAGGTCGATCAACAAACTATGGTTTAGAAAACTTCGGTTAAGAGAAATTTCGGAGTTGCAAAAATGTCGCTGATAAATAGCATCAGATGAACCATCACTACGATATTGTAGAGCAATATTAAATGTCAAACTATAAGGCAAAGAGAAAATATTAAGCAGATTACCGTAAAAATTAGGAGTATTATTATTTCTCAAGAGTAAATTGTTATTATAGTATAGATAATTATTTGTCCATAAAGTTCCGCTTGCGGAAATACTCCACCATTTGAATAAGCTTTGATCAAACAGTCCATATAAGTAAAAATCGTTTGTGTTCCTACCGTTAATAAACCTTATATCTGTAATTGTAGGGGTATTATGATCTTGATAGACTAAAAAATAGATTGGATGTATGTTATACTCATATCCAACATGTAGTGTAATATTACCAAACAGTTTTGCTGAAACCTCAGCTGAATGCGTTAAGGTGGACTGTAAAGATGGGGTTCCATGCTTGTTCATTAAAGAGTCAATTTGTAGACTTGGATCTAATGCTGAAAAAGAAGGACGAGTTATCCGCTCAGAATATGAGAAGCCGATTGAAAACTTGTTAGATGAGGTGTAATTAATTGCAAAGCTTGGAAAAAAGTTCAGCTTGACACTATCTATATAAACTTGAGTGTTATTTTGTGCCTTTCTGTAGAGGTTTTCTGCTCTTAATCCGACACTTGCGTTCAATTTCTTGGTAAATTTTGCGGTAATAGAACCATAAGCAGAAATATTTTGTTCATTGGTATAATAACTCTGCATCAGACTATTACTTCCTGTCAAATCAGTATGACTATTTGTTGTTATCAGATAATATCTGACTCCTGTTTCTAGTGTAAATATATTATGCATTGGTTTCTCATAATCTACATTTAACGAGTAAATCATTGGAGCATTGGAGTCATCATTTGTATTCCAATAAGGTGTTATATTTTTACTACCTATCAGTGTATTGTAAAAATTCTGTTTATAGATAGTCTTTTGTTTGGTAAAATCAGCTATGACATTCAATGTCTGTCCTATTGTATCCATCAAAAATGTATAAGTTAAGTTCCCATTGAGTTGATATATTCTGTTTGAATTATGTGAATAGGTAGTAAAGTTATTATATAAAGGAGAAGTGAATGTTAGCAATTTTGATTCATCTATATAATAAGGATCATAATAACCATTCCCTTCTATGGTAAGAAATTGTTTTTTTGACAAAGCAAGATCTATGGACAAACGTCCTTCCTGAGATTGAGAATAAACATTTGCTATTTTTGATGTATTCATGAAATTATTTTCAGCTATCGTAGCGTAGCCACTTTCATAGACTTTGGAATTATCCGGTGAGTATCCGTAATAAAAATCTGTCGTAATAATTCCTTTCGTAATTACACCTTCTACAAACTCATCATTGCTGAAGAATCGGGCTTGCCGGAAAGCTTCCCCCAGCCTAAGCTGGTCTTGTTTGTATCTAATAGTCTTGATCAGTACCACGGCATTCCCCTGGGCATCATAGGCAGCAGAGGGATTGTCGATGATTTCGATGGTTTTTATGTCCTGTGGATTGAGCATCTTTACCTCATCCATCGAATGGGTTTCCTTTCCGTCGATGTAGAAAACGGGAATGCCTTTTCCTGCCACAATGATATTACCCTGTGCATCCTTAATCAGTCCAGGAGTCTTCAACAACATATCCATACCATTGATAGTGTTGCCGAGAATGCTTCCTTCCACTGTGACAATCGTTCTGTCTGCCGTGCTTTGAATAACAGGGAGCCGGGCAGTCACAGTCACTTCATTCATTTCTTTTGTCTGCAGGACAACATCCGGCAGTGTATTGATTTCATTTGTCAGTGTAACCGGTTGCAGATAATCTTTGTATCCCATACTGGTGATCTTCAGCAGATAGGACTGGGTTTTCAGGTTATTGAACTGGAATTGCCCGTTGAGGAATGTTCCTCCGGACACTAAGCTTGAATCTTTAGGCGATAATACCTCCACATTGAAATAATCCAAAGGTTGATGGTTATGCTCCATGACCTTGCCAGTAAGCGTTACGCCTGCTTGGATGTATTCTGATACAACCAGGCAGCAAAGTATCCAAAGAATCTGTTTCATTGATCTTGTCTGTTTTGAATCCGTGACCATAGATTGAAGGTTATAGATTTTCCCTGAAAAAGCTAATAGTTTTCTTTTGAAATAAATTCCACGCTATAATTTCGGGAGCTTCAATTCCGCCGTGTCCTGCTTTATTTACAATCCATAACTCACGTACATTGCTTTTGACCTTTGAAAGAATCTCAAGAGAGTTTTTTGGGGGAGTCCGTTTGTCCAATTTCCCGACAATGAGGAAGATCGGTTTGGTAAATGTATTCCAATGTTTACGGGGAGAATATTTATCCATCCCTTTGGGTAAAATTAGCGGACGCGAAGGATCCAGTCTCTTTAATCCGGGAATGATGTGATGGTAATCCGTAAAGAGTCCCCTTACAACGATCGCTTTTATCTCGGGACGTGTTGCTGCAATATAAAATGAGAGGAATGCTCCGGTAGAGAATCCAAATACCCCTATTTTATGGGTGTCAACGGTTGGCAGTTTGACTGTGAAATCAACAATTGCGTTGTAATCGGTAATAAATTGAGGATAGACGAGGTAGTTTGTATTAATTGGAAAATATTGACTTTCTCCAAATCCCCGCCAATCAAATGTAATCACATTAAATCCATTCGTACAATAAAGATGGGCAAGACCAAGTAGTTGCTCCATATTACATGCATCTCCGTTGCAAATAATAATTGTAGGCCGTTTTGCCGTGTCAATCACAAACGGACGGATAAGCGTCCCCTTTTCATAAGCTTTGGCGGAATCTTTTGATAAAGCTTTTTGTGCAGGATAATACCATGCCTTCAGGTTATACCCGTCAGCCGTTTTGACATTGTATTCTTTAAACATTAATCCTTGTATATTAGGCTGCCATGCATAAACAGCATTCGGTAACAGCGCGTATACATCATACACGCATAAAAACAGGAGAATAATAACAATAAGTTTTTTCATACGTTGGTAGTTTTATTTGCAAATGATTATACATTCTTGGATATGATTATTTTGAATCTTACATCATATGGCAGGCATTATCTGATTTCCAATAAATTTCTTTTCTGTCTTAATTTCCATTTCTTCTTTGTTTCTATAACTCCCGAAATGATAGGTCAGCATAATACGTAAAGATTTAGCATCGTATGAACTTGTATATTTTGTGTTTAAATTGGCTGTGGGATTTAGGAGATGATCCACAGGTGGGGCTGTCGCTTCTAGAGTTATGCCAAGGTTATCCTTGAAAAACTTACGTGACAGATCAATGGTGAAAGATTGCGTTGGTTTTTCCAGTTGGTAAATCTGGGATATCCCAGTAGATATGTAGGTATAGTCTGCAAACAATTTCAGTTTATAGGGCAACAGGAGTTGTAAAGAACAATCTACTATCCAATAAGGTTTGAAGTTGACAATGTAGGGATAGTCTTGTATTTTTTGATTATGCCATTCGACGTCAAAAAACAGGTAACTCATTTTGTCCAGATTCAACGGATGCGTAAAAATATCCATTCCTTGTGCAAGGATATTGAAAGGAACAGGGAAGGACGTATAGATGTCGAATTTTTGCATGTGCCTGTAACTTAAATATGTTTGACGGGTAACCAAAGAATTGGGATCGGTAGTGTATGTCAAGATGTTGACATTATGGATATGGGCATAAATGGCTCCAATTTCGAAGTAGTCAAATGCTGTCAAATCACAGGCATAATTGTCGTACAAGGTTGGCTGTAGAAAGGGATTTCCCGATGCTGTATTATAGCTATCGAAGTAGCTGTTATTGTTTGGATCCAATTGCGCGTAAAATGGCATGGCAATTTTTCGTGTATAACTGGCTACAAGATTTACAGCGGGGCTTAGCTTATACAACAGATGAATTGATGGAAAAAGTTTTGTAGTCGTATTTTTCAGGATGGTATCATCAGGAAGACTACTTGTATAATGTATCTCTTCCATTCGCAATCCGGCAGAAGCTTGCAGGTTTCCCCATTTCTTTTGTCCCTCTGCATAAAAGGCCAGATTGGTTTCCTGATAATGAAAATTCAGTTGGCTTGTGTACGCCGGATAGTTGAAAACAGTAACGTTATGATTGCCCAAATTATATTGTCCTAAATCATTTGCTTGGAATGTACTTACTTTACCACCGCTATTCAGTTGGAATTTTAACCGGTCAAAAGGTAATTCGAAGTCATATTTCAAATAGAAATTGTGAATTCTCAAGTGGATGTCATTTATACTGTATAAGGTTGAATCAATCTGATCTTGTATTGATTTTCCGACTGCTTGTTTATTGAACAATAAATAATATCCGGTAATCTGTAGCGATTTTCCCGAAGTGTCGAGGAGGGTTTTGTATTTTGCCACAAATTCGTCGTTTCTGTTTTTCGTGTCATTCCGGTATGTGTTTGTATATGCGATGGCAGGCATTACATTCCGGCTATAAGAGTTGCTAAAGATAGATGGCGTGGTGTTTGTCCTGTTGAGGTTATAATTGAGGATTAAATGAGAAGTTTTGTTGATTTTGAAGTTCAACATGGGTCTGAAATAAAAATTATGTTCCGGAATATCCGATTGATTATGTTGAAAGAAGTAGATCTCCGGTGTAAATGAAGTAAATGTTCGATTGATAAAATCAGAAGTATTTCGTTCCAAATGATCATATCCTGTTTGAACTTGCCAATTCATGTTTCTATTATTCCCGTTGAGCATTAATGAAGGCATATAGGTGCTCTTATGAAATTGATTGATTCCATAGGTAAAATCCAATGTTCCGCTGAAATGCTTAAAATGGGTTGTCCGGGTAATAATATTGATGACAGCTCCATTGGCATTCGCTTCAAAAGATGCCCCGGGGTTTGTTATCAACTCAATTTTATCAATTGTCGTTGCTGGTAAGCTTTGAATATAATTAATCAGATCTTGTCCGGATAAGGTACAGGGTACTTCATCAATATAAATCATGGCATCCTTACCATGTAAATTAATACTACCGGTAGGGGTTAACATGACCCCAGGCAATTTTCTAATCGCTTCTTCCATAGTTCCTGACGCAAGGAGAGGATTTTCTTTTACGAGGTAAGTGGTTTTATCAGCATCTATTTTGACAAATTGTTTTTTATCTCCTACAATGGTTACCTCGTTCAATTCTTTTAGCATCAGTTTTTGTAATAGAACTATCTTTCCCAGGTTGACGATTTGTGTATGAACATCAACAGAGAATGAGAGAGTGTCTTCATTGTAGTTTTGCGAATTGACCAACATTCTGAACTGTCCTGAATCCTTAGGCAGGATAAATTGATTGTTACATTGTGTGGTTGTGTAGGAAAGGTATGTCTTGTATTGATGCCGTATGAATTTTTCGAACGTAATGTGTTTTATGACTGAATCTTTTGAATGCGGAATCTTATAAGCTTCAATATCAACTTTGACCATAAGGTTTTGCGCTTGAATGGGAATAATAGCTAATATCCACCAAAAGAAAATATGCTTTTGTTTCATTGTACATCGTCTATAATGTAGTGATATGCGATTGCTTGTTAAACATTGAGTTATGTCCGACTTATGCTTTGCTGTTCTAAAGTCCGTCAAAGCGGCTCACGCCGCCCTGACGAAAAATGAATGCATGAGAAAATGAAGGATTTATTGTATGTTGTTTGTCGTTATTGCCTTCGGATAAGTAATAATATTTTATCTGAAATGGGATGCATATTCGGTTGGTTAAAGTTATTCCTAAATCTTTTGATTGATAAGGAATTGCGAAAAACGCCAATACCTATTTTGCAAATATTGTGTTTTGGGAAAACCACTGGAAACCAGAAATGTGTGGCTGTGCTCTGGAATAACGGATACCTATCTGCCCGGAATAGCCAAAAAAAGGCTTGTTTTTGGCACTAAAAATTGGCGAGAAAATCGGCAAGATTCATATCATGTGCCAGTCCCAATCGCTTGCGGATGATGGTGCGGCGCATGTTATACGATTTTGCCTGAATGTTGAGGAGGGAGGTTATGACGGATGATTCGAATCCGGCAAGCAACAGACAGCATATTAAGATGTCGCCGGATGTTAGGTTGGAATATTGTTTTCTCAGGCGTTCGGAGATTTGGTTGTAAAGCATGTCGACGTTGGCTGTGATTTCATAATAAAGCTTCGATATCTCCTGCTCTTTTTCATCCAGCATTTTTGCGATATCATTTTTACGAACGCCTCTTGCCTGTGTGAGATCGGCTTGGATATCTTTTCTTTGTTCGTTGATGTTTTTCAGCATAGCTTGCTGAATATCGAGCTGCTTTTTGATGAAGAGATTTTTTTCTTCTCCTTGTTTTGCTAACATTTCTTCTTTGGTGCTCAGAATGCGTTGTTGTTCAAGGAGCCTGTGTTTCTGCCTTCTTTTAAACAAGACGAATGATATGGCGGTAAGGCTGATCACCAATAAAAGCAGTATGATGAAAACATTTTTTTGCCTGCTGTACATCCATAATGATTTGTTTTCTGTTGCATATTGTTGATAATCATATCTTTTTTCCATTCCTGCAAAGCTTTCTTTCAACGCTTGTTGACGCAACGAATCTTTGGCATCGGAATCTTTCTTTGCATAATAAAGAGCAGTTTGGAAATCTTTTTTCTTTTCGTACAGGTTTTGCCACAATTGATAATAGATTGGAGCCATCTCATGCGGATTCGTGCATTTTTTCAGGTATAACATCGCCGAATCCAGCTTGTTGGTTTGCAAATAAACCATTGCCAGATCAATCCATTTGTTATAATCGTACTGATCGGATGTTTGTGCGGCGATTTTCAGATTATGAAGCGCTGCGGCATAGTTGTGCCGGTGATAATAAATCAGTCCGGTGAAACGATAAATAGTGTTGGTAAGTGTTCTTTCGTGGAGAGGATCTGTTGCTTTTTTGGCTAAATTAATGTAATACAGTGCACTGTTGAAGTGATTTTGCAGGTAATAACCATTGGCAATATTGATTAACCCGAGAGCGGAACTGCGCCGGTCTCCTGCTTTTTGAAAAGCCCCGTAGGCCATCCGGTAATAGAACAACATACTATCCGGTTGACCCTGTGCCTGACATTCAATGGCTTTGTCGTTATACACAAATCCCTGTAATTGGAAGTTATTGCTTTTAGCGGCGTAGGATCCCGCTTTCAGTAGTGCAGATGCACATGCTTCGGCATTACCTCCTTTTTTATCGATCCGGGCAAGATATAGCCATGCGTATCCTGCCCGTAGTGGATCCCTGGTGCTGTAATACCGGGTTGCAATGCGAATAAGCGAGTCGGATTGTATACTGATGTTGCATTTGTCATATGCCTGATTCTTTAATAGGGCATAAAGCGCCTGTTCAGGGGCGGGAAGACGCCGTGAATCTGTAATGTGGTTTAATAGTAATAATGCACTGTTGGGATATGATTCCATCAGGCTGTCGGCACGTGAAAGTAATATCTTGTCATGCCTGAAGCTATCGTGGCATGAGGAAAGGAACAGACAGATGACGCAAAAGAAGAGTAAATGGCGCATAACACAAAGAAAAAAGAAACGAAGAAAGTGCCTCTTGAATTCGGGTTATTATGCGTTAAAGATACAAATTAGATTCATACAAAATACTTCTTCTTCAGAAAATATCAACTTTACATTACGCTTTTTAACTTTTTTAGAATGCTAATTATCAATTCATTGCAAATAGTCAATTGTGTACAAACTTGACAGCTATCAATTTTCAGGGAGAATGAATCAAAATACTTTCAATTTTTCGGCGCAAAAAGAGGACAGAACACCCTGAAACTGAACTGGCGAAAGAAGAGGTAGATATTCACGAATACAGAAAATTATGGACACTGCCTTAATGACTCAAAGGATTGATGATGGTAGTTGTTGTTCTAACGCTTTTAGGCTTACCTGGTGGGCATTTGCAACGTTTAAGGGTATAAGCTCATCTTATAAATTAATCCCTGTTGGGCATTCTTAGGAGGAAAATATATTCAACAATATCAATGCCTGACTATGGTATATTACCTTTGCACATTCAATCATGTAATTCCTTAGCGATCATGAGAACCTTCTTTTTATTGTGCTGTTCGGCACTACTTGCAGCTTGTACACAGTATCAGTATATTACTTTGAATAGCAATATTTACAAAGCCGATAACCAGTCTTTTGTATGGGAAAATGACAGTGTAAAAGTGCAATATGTTTTCTCAGGTGCCGACTGTCCGGTTACTATTCAGGTGTACAATAAATCAGCACAGCCAATATATGTTGACTGGAAAAAATCTGCGGTGATATACAGTGACGGTTCTCGTTTGAGTCTCTGGAATGACGAGGTTTATATCAATACTGTGACAACGGGCGCAGCCATCCATTTTCGTAACTACTCATTGTCTGGGTCCGAAACTGGCGGTGTAGCGAACAAAAAAGAACAGGTCAGTTTTATTCCACCCAATTCGTATGTGTCTGTAACGCCGATGTCGATAAGAAGTACATTTATTCTTCCTCTTCCTCAGCAATTGAAGCATAAAGTGCCATTCGGCAGTATGCAAAACTCCCGGGTTGATCAATATAGCTTTGAACCTGGTAATTCTCCGTTTACTTTCAGATGTTTTCTGACTCTCTCTGCTGACGAGGGCTTTTCGCATCCAATATATATAGATCAGCCTTTCTGGGTGTCCAACATTATTCAGACTACGATCTCTCCTTCTGATGTTTATCAGGCAAGTAACATGTTTTATGTTAGCAGGACAACTGTGGTAGGTCATATTATGGGGGGAGTGGGAACGGTAGCTGTCATAGCCGGCGCAGCTTACCTGGATGCTACAACCACACCACCGCCTCCCCATGAATATAGGCACAGATACAGATAACATGCATCAAAAGAGGTTGTCACCTGTGCCCCTGATCAAAGGAATTCACCTTAGCAGTCTAAAGTCAAAGGGTGAACAACACTAAACCGCGGTATAAAAAGAACTGCGGTTGAAAGTGTAAGGTGTAAAGTTGAACGAGCGCCTCGGTCAAAAGTCTAAAGGCTACAACGGTCAAACCTCATATTTTGGGGAAACTCACTGACCTTGCTATCGTATAAGCTTACGAAAGTTACGCAATAAAAATTCAGGAAGTCCATAGTAAAAATTGGACATCAACTTCTTTTTCACTGCTAATCTTCTTCTTTTTAATAATTCAACTTTCGCAAGTAAAATAACTTGCTGATATATAAGAAAATAGCAGCATATAAATTTGGTAAAATCACTGAATGTCAGTAACTTTATATTGTCAAACAAAACCAAAAAAAATATACTGAGACATAAAGATACAATAATACTTTCAGAGAAAAATAGCTTTTTTACTTCAAGTGAAAAAGCAATAGGAACAATGTTCAGTCTCCTTGTTTATGTTTGTTTTTAAAAGCTACCGTATGAAACTTGAATCCCATCTCTGATAATTGGGATCAGGCACCCATTTCGAAACCTTATGTTGAGTGTAGCTTACCCTTAGTAGGGAAACCAATAACCACCCTGGTAATTGACCTTATTCCCTTATTAGATACGATAATAATTTGTTTTTAGAAGGGCGTAACGGACTCACATTCCAACATCATCTTCCCCTTGGATATGAAGAATTCACATACTCGTTTCATATTAATAAGGGAATAAGGTTTGCCTGATCTTCATATGATCTATGCTACTAAGGGTCAGGTATTTCCAAAATAAGGTTTTAAATCTCAATAACCTAAAGCAACCGGATTATTTGGAGCTTGCGAAAGTTAAATTAATAACTTCCTGCTGAGAATGACTTACACGAGTGTTGCCATGGCTTTACGAAGGCGTTGCAGGGTTTCTTCTTTGCCGATAATAGACGTAAGATCGAACAGATGGGGGCCTTTGGAGGCGCCTACCAAAGCGATACGGAAAGGATTCATTACATTCCCGGTTTTATATCCGTTGCTTTGAATCCACGCCATTACATGAGCTTCATCAGCCTGTGCATCAGACCCGAAAGAAGGTAATGACTCAATCAGTTGAACCAGCGCTTCGAGCATCGGCTTTGTTTCGGGTTTCCAATGTTTTTGTACCGACTTTTCGTCATATACTGTTGGAGCTGCAAAGAAATAATCGGTGTTATCCCACAGATCCTGCATGAAGTTAATTCGCTCTCTCATCAGGGAAACCACCTGTGATACCATTTCGTCCGCGGCTTCAATGCCTTTTGATTTCAGTACGGGTTGAAAAGCTGCTACAAGTTCGGATACCGGTTTTTGTTGCAAATAATGGTGATTGAACCATTTTGCTTTTTCGAAATCAAATTTGGCTCCGCTTTTGCTACATCGTTCGAAAGAAAATTGTTCGATCAATTCCTGCATGGTAAAGATTTCCTGATCGGTTTCGGGATGCCATCCCAATAGTGCCAGAAAGTTGATCACAGCTTCGGGATAATAGCCTGCCTCGCGGTATCCGCTGGAAATGTCACCTGTTTTCGGATCTTGCCATTGAAGAGGGAAGACGGGAAATCCCAGACGGTCGCCATCCCGTTTACTCAGCTTTCCGTTGCCTTCGGGTTTGAGCAGCAGTGGAAGATGAGCAAACTGTGGCATGGAATCTTCCCAGCCGAAAGCGCGATAGAGTAAAACATGCAACGGCGCCGATGGTAACCATTCTTCACCCCGGATCACATGCGAAATCTCCATCAGGTGATCATCCACCACATTGGCCAGGTGATAGGTAGGCAGGCCATCGGACGATTTGAACAGTACCTTGTCATCCAGCACCGTCGAGTTGATCACCACTTCACCACGAATCAGGTCGGTTACACGTACCTCTTCATCGGGTTCTATACGTAAACGCACCACGTATTGTTCTCCTGCCTTCAATCGTTGTTCCACTTCCGCTGTGGGCAGAGTGAGCGAGTTGCGCATAAGTCCGCGGGTAGCGGCGTCGTACTGGAAGTTTTTAATCTCATTCCGTTTGGCATCCAGCTCTTCCGGAGTGTCAAAGGCATAATAAGCTTTGCCTTCCTTCAGTAGTAAATCTACATATTGCGTGTAGATTTGCCGGCGTTCGCTTTGTTTATAAGGAGCATAATCTCCGCCTTCCCGCACGCCTTCGTCGGCTTTGATGCCAAGCCACTGTAACGACCCGTTGATATAATCTTCTGCACCGGGAACCAGACGCGCTGAGTCGGTATCTTCGATGCGCAGGAGGAAATCGCCTCCGTGTTGTTTGGCAAAAAGATAGTTGTACAAAGCGGTGCGGACACCTCCGATATGAAGCGGCCCTGTGGGGCTTGGAGCAAAACGTACTCGAACTCTCATTGTGATGATGTTTAAAGGAAAGAACGTGAGAAGCCTGAACGCTTCTCACGTAAGTATAAATTGTGGCGCTCCGCACTGGGAACCGCCGGAAAACTTAAACGGTTAAATCGACAGAATGCGTATGATGTCCATTAATTTCTTATCCACAGGTTTCTCGTCCTTAATGGCTTTGTTGAATGGAACATAAACAATTTCATCGTTGACGATCCCAATCATGACATTGCGCTGGTCGTCGAGCAGGGCATCAATGGCTGCTGCCCCCATGCGGCTTGCCAGGATGCGGTCGTTGGCCGTGGGAGATCCGCCCCGTTGGATATGCCCCAGGATGGTAACGCGGTAGTCATATTCCGGGTATTTTTCCTTCAGCCGGTTGGAAATACCGATAGCGCCACCGGTAATGTCACTTTCGGCTACCAATACGATGCTACTGTTCTTTGACTTACGGAAACCTTGTTCAATCAGTTCATTCAACTGGTCGGTGTTGGTTTCGATTTCAGGAATGATGGCCGCTTCGGCCCCGGAAGCTATCGCTCCGTAGAGGGCTAAAAAGCCGGCATCACGACCCATGACTTCAATAAAGAAGAGGCGTTCGTGCGAACTTGCTGTGTCACGGATTTTATCCACAGCCTGCACAATGGTGTTCAGGGCGGTGTCGTATCCGATGGTATAATCAGTGCCATATAAGTCATTGTCAATGGTGCCGGGGATTCCTACGATAGGAATATCCGGATATTCCTGTGCAAAATAACGCGCTCCGGTGAAAGTTCCGTCTCCTCCGATAACGACCAATGCATCAATTTCTTCTTTCCGCAAGTTCTCGTAGGCGATTCGCATGCCTTCTTCTGTCTTGAATTCCTCGCTTCGGGCTGTTTTAATGATGGTGCCACCCTGCTGGATAATATTGCTGACATCCTGTGTCTGGAATTCCCTGATTTCGCCTCCGATCAACCCTTTGTATCCGCGGCAGATAGCCTTTACCCGGATGCCATGATAAATGGCTTTACGCGTTACAGCGCGTAAAGCGGCATTCATTCCTGGAGCGTCCCCTCCCGAGGTTAATACTCCAATACATTTAATTTGATACATGTTGTTAATTATTAGTTGGTTGCAATGCAATTTCCTTCACGCGTTCCGCAACTTTCTCCATCAACCAGGCTGGTGTTGATGTCGCACCACAAATGCCGACGGATGAAACATTGGCTAAAGCCTGCGGGTGAATATCTTCAATTTTGTATATTAAATGTGAGTTAGGGTTTGCTTTTTGGCACTCTTCAAACAGGGATTTGCCGTTTGAACTCTTCTCCCCACTTACAAACAAGACCACGTCATGATTTTGTGCAAAGATACGAATATTTGGAATTCGATTTGCCACCTGGCGGCAAATTGTATCTACATGTTCAAAAATAACGTTATCGGCAATTTTGTCCTGTATGTTGTTTATAAGCTCATTAAACCCGTTTAATGATTTCGTGGTTTGTGAAAAGAGGTAAATGTTCCGGGTGAAGTCAATTCGTTCCAGATCATCAGGATGTTCCACCACAATAGCGTTGTTTTCGGTTTGCCCCATCAGTCCGATGACTTCGGCATGTCCTTTTTTGCCATAGATGACGATCTGCCACTCCTCTTTCGGATGTGTTTCGTATGCTATTTTAACGCGTTGTTGCAGTTTCAGTACCACCGGACAGGTGGCATCAATAACCTGGATACCTGCTTCTTTGAGTTTCTGATAGGTGGATGGCGGTTCTCCGTGGGCGCGGATCAGGACGCGTGATCCCTTCGCTTTTTCAATCGAATCGGCGTAAAGCGTCGTCATCCCCTTCTGGTGTAAACGTTCCACTTCCAGTTCGTTATGTACTATGTCACCCAGGCAGTAAAGCGGTGACGGATCCTGTAGCTCTTTTTCTGCTTTTTCAATGGCTCTGACGACTCCGAAACAAAAGCCGGAGTGATCGTCTATATCAATTTTAATCATTTCAAAATAGTTGAATGTTTATGTTGCAAAATTAACACCCTATTGTCGGGAATGTATCCATCAACCCCTTAATTATTGACTATCTTTGCATAAGATTCCTTTACGGCAAAGTTGTCCGAATGTGGGGATCTTTTTTCTGAAACTATAAATATATGATATATGCTGACAATTAAGAATTTACATGCATCGATAAATGGAAAGGAGATTTTGCGGGGCATTGACCTGACGGTGAATGCGGGAGAGGTTCATGCCATCATGGGGCCAAACGGTTCGGGTAAAAGTACACTTTCGGCGGTGTTGACAGGAAATCCACTGTTTACGGTTACCGAAGGTGAAGTTTACTTCAATGGCAAGAATCTGTTGGAGATGAAACCCGAAGACCGTTCCCGCGAAGGCATCTTTCTCAGTTTTCAATATCCGGTTGAAATTCCCGGTGTTAGCATGGCTAATTTTATGCGTGCAGCCATCAATGCTCATCGCACTTATCAGGGACTGGAACCTATCTCGGCATCCGATTTCCTGAAGATGATGCGCGAAAAGAAAGAGCTGGTGGAGTTGGATGCGAAACTTACCAACCGTTCGGTGAACGAAGGATTTTCCGGCGGAGAAAAAAAACGGAATGAAATATTCCAAATGGCCATGCTTGAACCTAAACTATCCATTCTTGACGAAACAGACAGTGGACTCGATATCGATGCATTGCGGATTGTGGCCGAAGGGGTGAATAAACTGAAACGCGACGATAACGCCTGCATGGTAATCACGCACTACCAACGGTTGCTGGATTACATTAAGCCTGATATAGTGCACGTTCTTTACAAAGGGAAAATTGTGCGTACTGCCGGCCCGGAACTGGCGCTGGAACTGGAAGAACGTGGCTATGAATGGATCAAGCAGCAGGTGGACGAGGAATAACAATCCGGTTACATGTTTTACAGGGGCTGATGTTTTCTCTTTTTTATCACAGATAAAGAGGAAGCGGGAGCCCGATTAATTCTGAACGTAATATGATGTCAAAAGAAAATACTTATATCGAATTGTATCAACAATACCGGAATGCAATTCACAAGCCCTGCGCTCCACTGCTGAATGCCCCCCGGGATGAAGCCATGGATGCTTTTATCCGGCTGGGATTCCCGACCACTTCGCAGGAAGATTATATGTACACAGACCTGGCTTCGGCATTTGAGGTTGAATATGGATTGAATATTAACCGGCTTTCTATACCGTCCAATCCGGGCGATGTGTTCCGGTGCGATGTGCCGGGTATCACTTCATGGGTTTATTTTGTGGTGAACGATAGTTTTTATCGGATGCCACGTCAACCCAAACTTCCTGAAGAGGTTATTGTGTGCAGTCTCAATGAAGCCGCAGAGAAATATCCGGCCTTATTCGAAAAATATTATAACCGTCTGGCTCCGAATGATGAGGTGGCTTCCGTGGCTTTCAACACTGCCTTTGCCCAGGATGGATTCTTTATGTATGTCCCCGACGGGGTGACGCTTGAAAAGCCTGTGCAACTGGTGGATATCATGCGATCCGATGTCGATTTTATGGCCAATAGCCGTAACCTGATTATCATCGGGGAGGGGGCTAAGGCAAGATTTCTGGAATGTGCCCACACCGTGGATAATGTTCAGTTTCTGAGCAACCGTGTCACTGAAGTTTTTGTGGGCGAAAATGCCACATTTGATTATTATTCGCTTGAAAATACGCACAATAAGACGACTAACATCGCCTCTCTCTATCTTCGCCAGGAGGCCTCATCCAATGTGGTGGTTAATGAAATTGTGCTGCATAACGGGATGACGCGTAACGATGTAAAGATTGATCTGCAGGGTGAAAAGTGTCAGACTTTGTTGTGTGGTATGGCTATTGGTGACAAAGCCGAACATATTGATAACTCCACGTTGCTGGTGCATGCAAAACCCGGCTGCCAGAGCCGCGAACTGTATAAATATGTGCTTGACGATTCATCGGTTGGCGCTTTTGCAGGAAAAATTCTGGTGGCTGAAGGAGCACAAAAGACAGAGGCTTTATTGACCAACCGTAATTTGTGTGTTACGCCTACGGCCAGAATGAAGACAAAACCTCAACTCGAGATCTATGCCGATGATGTGAAATGTTCCCATGGTGCAACCATCGGACAGCTGGACGAGACAGCCATGTTTTACATGCGTTCGCGGGGACTATCCGAGGCAGATGCAAAACTGTTGCTGATGTATGCCTTTATGGCTGACGTGATTGACAATATTCGTATCGACGTGTTGCAGGAACGGATCCGTTACTTGGTCGAAAAACGTTTCCGCGGTGAACTGTCGAAATGCACAGGATGTGTGGTTTGTAAATAAGCGGTTACAATATAACGGATTGCAGAAGGCTGTCTCATTTATGGGACGGCTTTTTTTGTCTTTACCGGGAAGTGGGTACAGCGCCTATGTCAGGATTCCTCAGTGTTTCGGCTGTGTTATCTGTTGAAACTGAGACTGACGGTTGTTTTATGTTCGTGCCACAGGAAAGCAACCAGAAAAACCGCAACTAAAGCTGTACCTGCTACCGGGAATGTCCACCAGGGGGCTTTTTCCATCAGCGTTGCTATCTGTTCTATGCTTCTTTGGTAGCCGTTGATGGCAAAGAAAAGTAACGTGCCGATAGCGGCAAAAATCCATACGAGAGGTGGAGCAGGCTGTCTTGCCGGCAGACGGTTAATCACCTTGCGCGAAAACCCGTTATCAGGGATTTCCTGTTTGTGTTGTTGCAGAAACTGTTGTAATGCTTTGTCGTTCATTGTTTTTCAATTAAAAGGGTTTTGCCTACTGCAATAAGGACGCCAGCTTTGTCTTTCCCGCCGAAACGTATGACTTGAGTGTTCCCAGCGGGCATTGCATCACTTTTGATGCCTGTGAATGACTTAGTCCTTCCATGTAACAAAGCAGAATAGCAGTACGTTCTTCGTGTCTCAGTTTTTCCAAAGCTGCATACAGATCGGCATTTTCTGCCGAGTAATCATTGTCTGTGTGATAATGGCGGTCCACTTCGTCAAGCGAAACTTCATCCTTCCCTTTCTGAGCGCGAATATAGTCATAAAAAACATTGTAGGCAATACGGAACAGCCAGGTTGAAAATCCCGAGAGTCCCTTGAAGGAACTCAGTTGCAGGTAGGCCTTGATAAATGTCTCTTGTGACAGGTCATCGCTGAGCAATGCATCACCCATCGTCAGATTCAGGAAAAAACGTCGGATGGGTGATTGATATTTTCGGACAAGCGGATCGAATGCATTTTTGTTTCCTAACACTGTAACCTGCATGACCCACTTGAGGTCATCAGCATTACTCATTGTTCGTGTTGTTCGCTTTGTTTTTTTTCTCAACAAAATAACTGATGCCGTAAGCAATACCGACCAATCCGGGGATCATACCGAATGCCCAGGGAGAATTGAAGCCCATCAGGTAGAGCATTCCGATCGATAATCCTATTCCCACAGCAAGCCAGACCAATCCTTTCAGCAAATAACTTTTTTGATCTTCCTCCGGACGTTTGAAGAAGTCGGCAGGCAGATCGCGGCCTGACTCAATGGCTTTTTCATAAAGGTCCATCAGGCGTTGTTCCTTTTTCCGCTTGGAGTACATCACAAAGAAGACAATCAGAATAGCTGTAACGAAAGGCATCATGGATATCAGTACAATACCTACGGCACCCAGTGGATTGGCTTCGTTTTCTCCTGATCTGATTTTCTCCAGTTCAAGCAGTTGATCCGGAGAGAGTTTCTGAATCAGTTCCGACTCCTGTTGATCCTTGTTTGTGCCGTAACTGCTGTCGGCAGTAGATGATACAGAATCCTTGTTGGCTGTAGGAGCAACATGCTGGGTGGTGGTAGCCAAAAGCTTGTCTGTTTTTATATCAGCCTTTGTTGTGGCAAATACCCCACACAGCACAAATAGCAATAAAAATCCGATTTTTTTCATAACTGTAAATATTTAGAATGGGTTTGTTACAGGTTAGACGTAGCAGACTTTGCATTTGGATGAGTGAATGTCATTTTTTTTGCAGAAAAATTTTATTGTCATCGAAAACAGCTGTTTTACTGTGGTATGCAAACTCTTATGCCGGCGTCTTCTCCTGTATTTTCCGTTATGTTATGCTCAGATTTATTTGGACCGGAGAAAGCATGATACTGCTTTCCATTTTCATTGCAATGCAACTTCCAGTTGCTGCGAATGTTCTTTGGTATTCACTTTTTCGATTACATGGGTGATGACGCCCTGCTCGTCGAGCACAAAAGTGGTACGCAGTATACCCATATATTTTTTTCCATACAGGCTTTTTTCGCCCCAGGTACCGAATGCTGTAGCCAGTGTTTTCTCTGTGTCGGCCAGTAACGTGAAATTCAACTGGTATTTAGCCATGAATTTCTGATGCGAGGTGGGGCTGTCGGGGCTGACACCGACAATCTGATATCCTTTATCTGCCCAGGCCGAAAGATTCTCGTTCAGGTTGCAGGCTTCTGCGGTGCATCCCGAGGTGTTGTCCTTGGGATAAAAATAGAGAATGGTTTTTTTGCCTTTCAGGCTACTTGTTTGAAACGGATTCCCGTTGTGATCCTGCACCGTGAGGTCAGGAATGTGATCTCCAGTTTGTAACATAATCTTTTTTGTTTATGATTGAAATATAATGATTTGACTTGTTTGCCACTTCAGCCGGTAGTGCCGCAACTGGCCTGCCTAAAGGAATTTTTCCCATTTTGGCGTTGCAAGTTACAAAATAAAAGTACCTTTTCCCAAATAAATTGAAAATATTCTTTGGACGGCATATCTGAAGATGGTGAGAATACCGGAAATCAGGACCGGGAGAAGGGAAGGATGTTACGATGATTTATGTCGAATTTTTACCATACATATTGAGAAAACATGCTTATGCGAAACCATCCTGTTGCGCGTGACTGGTAGTTGTTCAGGCATTACACCATAAGGGCTTCCTTCTGATCTTTAGGCCTCCTTAAAGCCACCTCAAAGCCACCTCAAAGCCTGCTCAAATCTATTTATAGCATATATATAGTATATATATAGCATATATGTAGTATATATATAGCTTCTTTTTAAAAAGGAGTAATATATCTGCTTTATATAAATTATATCTATATTTGTGATGAGTTTTTACTATATTTGAGGTGACTTTGAGATGGCCTTAAGCATAGGTAACAGCAGGAATCAAACAAGACAATTTTAATTATATCGATTATGGCGCGTGTAAAAGGACTGATGCAAATCACAGGTAACATGAAGGGCGTTTCCATGTACACCCGGCGTGGAAGCGAAGAGGTGATAATCCGTACCAAAGGCGGACCGAGTAAATATACCATCAAGACAAGGGAGAGTTGTAAAGCGTTGCGGCAAAACGGAATAGAGTGGACCGGCTGTACAAAGACCGCGAGCGCTATCCGGCGAAGTGTTGAGCCGCTGTTGCGCGTTGCGGATTACAATGTGACGTCGGCGCTGAATGCTTTGTGCAAAAAGATTCAGCAACTTGATACGGAACATGAGCATGGACGGAGAAGTGTGTTGATCAGCCGGCATCATGACATGCTGGCAAATTTTGATTTCAACAGGACAAATCCTTTTGAACGGGTGATCCGCGTGCTTCCGCAATGGACTATTGACCGCGCGAATGTAAGCGCAGTGGTTACCATTCCTGCCTTTGATCCTGCCAAGCATCTGGTGGCACCAAACAAGCTCCCGTTGATGCGCTGGATGGTGACGCTGGGAGTGGCCACCGACATGTTGGTGCCTGAAAACCTTAATGTGTATGATTATGCCCATGATTTGCTACTTGGCTACCGGAGAGAAGTGAGTAGCGAATGGAATCATGTGAAGCGCTCCCTTGCAGAACAGACGCTAACAGTTGACCTGCCTTTGGTATCACCTGTGTTAACAGCCGATGACACCCTTGTGCTGAGCATCGGGGTGGAGTTTGGCAATATCGGGGTGGATGGCTCCGGTGAGGCCGTGAAATATGCAGGCTGTGCCAAAATACTGGGATGCGTGTAATGGCTAAGGAGATAGGGAGGCTTAATAGAAATAGGGATTGTAACCCATTGCATATGGAGAAAGGAAAAGGCGTTTGAAGGGAGGTTGGTGTGTTAGATATGCCTCGTGCCTACGGCACTCTGGTGGGTATGTAGAGGCTTTTTCGCCGGGCTAAAGCCACGACGTTACAAAATAAAAACATGCCTACGGCATTACAAGGCAGATACACAGCACAGGTTAAGTCCCGTAGAGACGATGTATGGCATTGGATTTTAATCCATTGCGTTTGGCGAAGGTTGGTTTCGTAGTGTAATATGTATCGTGCCTACGGCACTCATGCGGAGGTTGCATGGTTGTTATCGCCGGGCTAAAGCCACGACGTTACAAAATAAAAACATGCCTACGGCATTACAAGGCAGATACACAGCACAGGTTAAGTCCCGTAGAGACGATGTATGGCATTGGATTTTAATTCATTGCGTTTGAGGGGGTGGTTTCGTAGTGTAATATGTATCGTGCCTACGGCACTCATGCGGAGGTTGCATGGTTGTTATCGCCGGGCTAAAGCCACGACGTTACAAAATAAAAACATGCCTACGGCATTACAAGGCAGATACACAGCACAGGTTAAGTCCCGTAGAGATGATGTATGGCATTGGATTTTAATTCATTGCGTTTGAGAGGGTGGTTTCGTAGTGTAATATGTATCGTGCCTACGGCACTCATGCGGAGGTTGTATGGTTGTTACCGCCGGGCTAAAGCCACGACGTTACAAAATAAAAACATGCCTACGGCATTACAAGGCAGATACACAGCACAGGCAAGTCCCGTAGGGACGATGTATGGAATTGGATTTTAATTCATTGCGTTTGAAGGGGTGGTTTCGTAGTGTAATATGTATCGTGCCTACGGCACTCATACGGAGGTTGCATGGTTGTTATCGTCGGGCTCAAGCCACGACGTTACAAAATAAAAACATGCCTACGGCATTACAAGGCAGATACACAGCACAGGTTAAGTCCCGTAGAGACGATGTATGGCATTGGATTTTAATCCATTGCGTTTGGCGAAGGTTGGTTTCGTAGTGTAATATGTATCGTGCCTACGGCACTCATGCGGAGGTTGTATGGTTGTTATCGCCGGGCTAAAGCCACGACGTTACAAAATAAAAACATGCCTACGGCATTACAAGGCAGATACACAGCACAGGTTAAGTCCCGTAGAGACGATGTATGGCATTGGATTTTAATCCATTGCGTTTGGCGAAGGTTGGTTTCGTAGTGTAATATGTATCGTGCCTACGGCACTCATGCGGAGGTTGCATGGTTGTTATCGCCGGGCTTAAAGCCACGACGTTACAAAATAAACCGTGCCTAACGGCACTACAAGATGCAACATGCCTAACGGCATTTGGTTTTGAGTATTTGGCAAGTCCCGTAGGGACGAAAAGATATGGTAACTTCGGACTTCAGTCCGTAGTGATAGGAAGAAAAAAACTATAAAAAAGTCCCGTAGGGACGATTCATTTTATAACTACCGGACTTTAGTCCGTGGAAAAAGAGAATATGGCAAACACATATCATCAGGTGTATATACAGGCAGTATTTGCTGTGAAATACAGAGATGCAGTAATCGATAAATCATGGCGAAGCAAATTGCTGGGCGTGATTGGGCAGCTGATCAACGAAACAGGCTGTCAAACCATTATTGTAAATGGCGTCGAAGATCATATACATTGCTTTTTCGGGCTAAAACCATCGGTGCCTATTTCGGAGGTTATGCAAGTGGCAAAAGGAAAATCGTCGAAATATATCAACGACCACCTGTTAACTCCACATCGCTTCGAGTGGCAGGAAGGTTATGGCGCGTTTTCGTACTCACATTCACACATCGATAAGGTGTATCATTATATTGAGAATCAAGAAGAGCATCATCATAAAAGTTCATTTAAAGAAGAATATGAAGGATTATTACAAAAGTTCGAAATTCCTTACGATGAAAGTTATATCTTCGAATCACTTATTTGAAAATACTAAAACCAAGTCCCATAGGGACGATTCAACTAATTATTGTAACGCCGGACTTTAGTCTGGTGATTAAAAAGAAAGCTTATGACAACTTCCTCCATAGTATCCAAAGTCTGGTCATTCTGTAATCCATTACGCGATGTAGGGGTGGGTTATGGCGATTACCTGGAACAACTTACCTATCTGCTGTTTTTGAAAATGGCTGGCGAATGCTGAAAGATGAGTTGAATGAGTTTGTGGTGTGAAAAGTGTTTTACACTTCAATATATAGAAAGCACTATTGAAAGATTATGCTTTTCAGTAATATATCCAGTAAAATACCGATACCTGAAACAGGAGGTATGAGTCACTCTGGCTGTATGATGCTGAGGAAGTTGCAGAACTTATAAAAAGAGTTGTTCTTTCAGTTGTAAAAACAAGATAGGATGTGCTCGAAAGTGTTATATTTGACAATCAGCGATGGGGGAGGATGGATTTTGTATCAAAGATGGCTTGAAAATGTAATAAATAATATGCTGTAACCCTATCAGGTTTTCAAAACCTGTTAGGATTGCAGCATAAAAACATAGAAAAGCAATCCGGAATGAATTGTGGAATCGCTGAAATTGCCTGAGTAAAACCGAAGGTGCATGCAGGATGGAAGATGCCGTAGCTGGTATCGCCGAACTCCGGCGCCTGCATGTGCAGATGGGTGAAGCAGTGCTGGAGGGGTATGACTTCGATTCCACTCAGTCACCGCAGCAGCCAACCATAAAGCTGCGGCACGATTTATATGAGGTAACTATATGTCTGAAAAATAAGGAGATAATTATTTTAGCGAGTTCCATACGCCTTTTTAAACAAATTATTATCATATGAAATCACAAATTCAACTGTTTGAACAAAAGAGAGTTTGTGCCGTGGAATGAAGAAGGTGAATTTTGGGAAACAGCCAGTAGTGTTTTGCTACAGAAAGACTTCGAAAGGAATGAAGCTCTGATTGAAAGCTTTGGCATGGCTTTGGAAAATGAACTCCGGCTCCCGAACGAAGATATTGGCAGTTTCATTCAACCGATTACCAATGATAGGCATAAGAAAAAATGGAGAGGCGAAAGAAAAACGGTAAATGAGAAGAACGCATAAATTATTTATATTCAAGAGAAAAATAGTGTTGGCGTGAGCGTTTCATCCACTCTTGGTGTTAAAAAAGAAAGACCTATGAAAATACTACATACTTCCGATTGGCATTTGGGACATCGGTTTCTTGAGCAATCACAGCAAGAGGAACAAACGTTATTCCTTGACTGGTTGACTGATTATGTTGTGGCAAATCATATTGATATCGTTTTGGTTTCGGGTGACATATTCGATGTGGGCGTACCATCGGCTCAGGCCCAAAAACTTTATTATGATTTTCTGCTGCGGCTTTACAATAGCACTTGCCGCGAAGTGATTATCACAGGTGGTAACCACGATGCGCCCAGCACACTGAATGCTCCTAAGGAATTATTGAATGCCTTTTCAGTCAGAGTAGTTGGGAAGACTACGGATAATCCTACTGATGAGGTGTTTAGGATATCGGTTGATGGCGAAGCAGTCATTGTGGCTGCTATTCCTTATTTGCGCGACCAGGATATCCGTCGGGCTATTGCTGCCGAATCGGCAGAAGAAATGAATAACCGGTATAAAACAGCCCTTATCCGTCATTTTGCCGAAGTGGCTGCATCCTGTGAGTCTGTGAAAACAGACAATGAACCGGTAATAGCGATGGGACACTTATTTGCTATTGGAGGCAAGACATCAGAAAGTGAACAAAGTATCTATGTGGGTAATCTGGGAGATATAGGTGCATCTGATTTTCCTGCCGCTTTTGATTATGTGGCGCTTGGCCATTTACATCGGGCACAACCGGTGGGGGATATTCCCCATATCCGTTATTCCGGCTCTCCTTATGTGCTGAGCTTCAGTGAGGTCGATCAGGTTAAAAAAGTAGTGGAAGTAGAAACGGGAGAAGTAATACAAATCAAAGAAATACCGGTACCGGCATTTCGCAAAATAGTACGGATAGAAGGTTCGGTGGAAAGTTGTAAGACACAATTGCTGATGCTTGACAAAGAAAATAATGCGTTGACACCCTGGGTGGAAGTGATATTAAGCAACGGCAATGAAGCCACAACAGGTTATAAAGAAATAAACGACTTTGCTACGGACATTCAACCTGAGGTGTTGAAAATCACGGTAAACGATGAGCGTAACTATGAAAAACTTAAAAGCTTAGTGGATCATGCGCAACATATAAAAACCTTTACACCACTGGATGTTTTCAGGTTGAAATGCGAGGAGATGCGTGTTGATTTGGAAGAAAAGCCCGAGATGCTCGATGCATTTAATGAGATTCTGCAAATCGTAACTGACAATGATTGAAGACTATGAAAATACTGAAAATAGAACTCCAAAATATCAACTCACTTAAATGTGATACGCCTGTCGTCATTGATTTTGAACATCCCTGTTTTGCAGATGTAGGGTTGTTTGCCATCACCGGACCTACCGGAGCCGGCAAGACCACTTTGCTTGATGCCATTACAATAGCGCTTTACCGTCGTGTCCCGCGATTTGAAAAAGCCGGAAGTAAAGGAGGGTTGGAAGATGTGGTCAGTTATGGCAGCTATACGGCTATGGCCCGGGTTACCTTCGAGGCACAAAATCAACGCTATGAAGCGCAATGGGATATCCGGTTGGCAAGTAACAATGGAAGAAAACTTAACAAGCCGGTAGAAACTGTGCGGTTAAAGAATTTAACTTCAGGAGCGATTGTGGCAGAAACAAAAACGGCCTGTGATGAACAGATAGTAACAATCACGCAATTAAATTATGATCAGTTCTTGCGTTCCGTTATGCTGGCGCAAGGTGAGTTTGCC
This sequence comes from Microbacter margulisiae, assembly GCF_014192515.1. Classification (NCBI taxonomy): domain Bacteria; kingdom Pseudomonadati; phylum Bacteroidota; class Bacteroidia; order Bacteroidales; family Porphyromonadaceae; genus Microbacter; species Microbacter margulisiae. The sequence goes on along the minus strand of NZ_JACHYB010000001.1, from coordinate 1,846,556 downwards.
GCTTTTCTATCGGCCAAAAATGCTGAAAAAGGTTTATTGTTGCAACAAATTGCCGGTGACGAAATCTACAGGAAGATTGGAGAAACGTTGAAAGACCGGATTTTTGAAGAGAAAAAACAATTGGAACAAATCAAAAGTAAAATAAACACGGATGATTTGCTCAGCGACGACACAATAGATGGGTTAAAACAAGAAGAAGAACAATTGAATGATCGTTTGCAGGCCTTTGATACGGATTTAAAAAAGATTGCAGACCTAATCAGGTTATTCGAGCAAATAGAGAAGTTGAAACAACAAAAACAAAATACGGAAGCTGATAAAGTACAACTTGAGCTTGATATAGAGCAAAATACAATCATTTTTCAACAGCTGGAAAAACATGAAGCCGCTGAGCCATTTAAGGCTGTGTTGTCAGAAATCAGGCGGCTTGAACAGGATATTGAAAAAAAGGATCATCGTGTACAAGAAATTGATTCAGAAATAAATACTGTTGAAGTAAAACTACAGGCAGCCACAGAAACAGAAGCAGACTGCAAAGCGAAAATACTTGAAGCTGAGAAAACGAGCTCTGACTGGCAGCCAAATCTGGAAAAAGTAATTGCGTTGGATACTACTATTCATGCTTATAAAGTGAATTTAGCTGACAATGAGAACGCTAAAGCCGCATTATTGGAAGCCAAAAGCGGATTCATGCAATCTGTCGAAGAGAAGGAGAAGAAATTGAAATCGTATGGAACCATTCTCCGAGCGCTGGATCAATATTTTGAACAAACCAAAAACATACCGGCCATCGAAAAACAACTGAGCAACTGGAATACCCAGCTCACACAACGCAAGGGGAATTGGGAAAGAATAGCGGATTGGATTAAAGCCATTGCTAAGGCCAGGGTAGATTTGGCAGGCAATGAAGCCTCGATTGAAACCATCAAAAAAGCGTATTATAAAGAAAAAGTGAGCCATGAAACACTTACCGGTGAGATTAAAACTTTACAGGAGTCATTGGATGCAGATGGCATTGATAAATTGGTAAATCAGAACAACACGCTTACCGGTAAAAAGGAACAGCTGCGCGATTTGATCCAATGGTCGGAAAACTATAGCCGACTTGTGGTTGATAACCATTCGTTTGCGAATCAAAAAACGGATTTAGAACAAAATCAGGGAAAACTTGCAGCGAAAATACAACAACTTGATGCTGACATGGCAATGGCCATGCAATCGGAGAAAGATGCTGAAGAGTTGTATGAAAAGGATCAATATATTGTGAGCCTCGAAGCGGAACGGAAAAGACTAAAATCGGGAGAACCATGCCCTTTATGTGGTTCGTCGACGCATCCATTGATCGACCATTATGCTGAAATAACCATTTCCGACAGCAAAAAAAGATTGGACGAGCGCAGGGAAGCCTTGGAAAAGCTCAAAGACAATAAAAATACGGCTGAGTTGCAACAAGCCCGTATCGTTACAGCGTTGCAGCAGCTATTGGTGCAAATCGTTAAAAACGAAGCAGATCTGAATGAATTGAATAGAAAGTTTTCGGGTGTTACTTTGGAATATAAAATTGAAGATAAACCGTCGATAGAAGCGGCATTAAAGGGAACAGAAAGCGAAATAGCAATTCTTGCCGGAAAGATTTCAGCATCACAGAGGCAACAAAAACTTAAAGATGAAAAACAGATGGAGCTGAAAGTGATTGACGGAAACATAAAAGCATTTGAACTTCAATTGACACAGCTCACGACAACGAATTCGGGCATTGAGAAATCAATTGCTGAGGCTGAAAGGGAATGTGAATCATCGAAACGAACGAATTCAGCGTTGGAAAGAGAATTGATTAGTCAGTTTGCCGATTGTAATCTGCCATTGCCCGAGCCGGAAAATACAACAGATTTTATTCAGCAGCTTGAAAAGAGTGTAAAAGCTTACAACGATAATAGGAAAAAGCAAACCGAAACTGAAAATAATGAGAAGCAATGCAATCTTGAAATTAAACATCTGAACGAGCAAGTAGTGACTAAATCGGATGAAATCAGCACGATAGAAGAAAGAACTGAGAATTTGAAAAAAGAACTGACTTCGATAAAAGAGGCCCGTAATGCTATCCTGCCACCGGGAATGAGTACCGATCAGAAACGGACAGAATTGCAAACTGCGATGAACATGGCCAGACAAGCAAAGGAAGAGGCTTCCACACAACTGAATCGTTTAAATGAGTATAGAACGAAGCTTGCTACTGAAAAAAACAGTATCAACAGGGAACGATCGGAAAACGGAGCGCAACTGAATAATTTATTGACAGTTCTCAATGAAAAAATGAATCAAAGCAGGTTTGCCAATCGGGAAGCAGTGGAAGAAGCATTGCTTGCCGATGATTTGAAAATGGAATATCTGAAAATTCGTAAATCAATAGATGATAGAAAGATAACCATTTCAACCCTTGCGAAAAATGTAGCTGCTGAACTGGATTCTCTCGAAAAAGAAATAAAACCAGAAGAGACATTGGTAATTGCGCTCGATAAACAGGCAGAAATCAATGAACAAAAAGAAAAACTCCAAAAAAGAAAAGGTGAAATTTCCGAAAGTTTCAGGAAAGACAATGAGATCAGGAGTCGTAATGCTCAGGTGGTAAAAGAAATAGCCCAACAGGAGCTGGTTTGCCGTAAATGGACTGACCTGATGACGATACTTGGTGGTTCGCAGGATGCATTTAATACCTATGTGCAGCGCCTTACGCTCAAAAATCTGATTGACTTAGCCAACCTGCATTTGTATAAACTGAACAGGCGTTATTCTCTACAGCTAAATCCGCAATACAAAGCGGGTGAAGAGCTGAACTTTAAATTAGTAGATCATTATCAGGCAGATGAAATGCGCTTGGTAGACACTTCAAGCGGCGGTGAAAAGTTTCTGATTAGCCTTGCTTTAGCACTCGGGTTATCCGACCTGGCAAGCTACAATGTCAGTATTGGTTCGTTGTTTATTGACGAAGGATTCGGGACGTTGGACAGTAACACGCTTGAAACGGTAATTTCAACTCTCGAAACCTTAAAAATACAAGGTAAAATGATTGGAATTATATCACATGTCGATAGTTTAAAGGAGCGCATTCCGGTTCAGATTCAGGTTGTCAGGAAAAGTAATGGAGTAAGTATGGTTGAGATCCATTAAAGATCTTTTCAAACTGTACCGTCGGATTACAAATTACGGGTGTTCGAAAGATTATTAAGTATTCAAAATTAGTAATTTCAGTTGCAATAAAGGAGAAAAAGCAGAAAATATAACTGTTTTGTATCGGAAACGTTGGGATATTAAGGTTTTCTTCCGCTTTGTAAAACAAGAGTTGAACTTTAGCCACTTTGTGTCAACCCATGAAAACGGAATAAAGATTATTCTTTATATGACTTTAATCCTATCCATGTTGCTGTTGATTTACAAACGATTGAATAATATCGGTTATAAAACAGCCAAAAGACGCTTTGGAATTGAGCTGGATGAATTGATGATGGCCTTGATTGTTCGTTTTTGTGGTGGTGATCCATCGCTGGTATTCCGTTAAATCCGTTAAAAAAAAGATTGCAATAAGGATCAATCAAAGAAATATATATCAAAGAACACTTATCACAGCAATATACTAATCTTCCGAACACTCGTAACTACACATCCGACGGTACGGTAAAGTCTGAAATATGTATGATTCAATATGTCGGAAACTTTTCTTTTCTAATATAAAAAGTATGAAATCTTTTTTGTAGTTTTGTAAAAAAGTACAGAAAAGCACATGCTATGCATATTGATTATCGTTTCCCGCTTTTCGATGAACTGATGCAGGGCCGGCTCAATCCCTTGCACAGGGAGAATCATGCCGGACAGAATTATCTGCAGCGACTTCAGGAGCAGGTGACAGTCTCGGAACCGGATAAAGGGTTATACCGTCTCACTTTTATCCGGTGGTCTCATCCGAAGACTGAGTATTATTCCCGATTGTTGGTGGGGGAGACCTATGTCTATTGTAATGAGCTGATAATCTGCTTGCAAGAGGAACAGAATAGTTCGATCAGGGCGTATCTTAGGGATATGATACTTGATAAACATCTGTCCACCTGTTTACAACGGCTCGGCGAGTTTATCCGGTTGCACCAACTGACACTTTCACGTTTGACAAATCCTTCACCGGAGGATACGCCTGACGATCTGGCCAACTGTTATGTTTTTCAGTTGCTGAAGGTGTGCGTCTGTAAAGCCTACCTGGAGGTGCAGGCGAGGCTTGCCGGAGAGGTAAATTATCCGCTGAATGAAACGATGATCTATACCGGCTGGTTGCAGGAGTTACCTCCTGTCCCGATTTTTCTGACGAGACAAGCCGGAACGACGCCGGAAGACCCTGACAGCAAGAAGAAAAAGAAAAAAATGATGCAGCCTGCTGTGGCTGAAAAAAAGCAGAATAATGTGGCAATCCCCGATTATATGACGGTGAAAGAGGCAGCACAGATTCTACGGATGGACGAAAGAACCGTCAGAAGAATGCTGGAAAAAGGAACGATTGCGGGGATGAGAATGCAGAATGTCTGGCGTATTGAGAAAGCATCGTTTTCGCATTTCCTGCAAGAGAAAACAAATCAGGGGAAGCGACCTTAAACCCGTTTTAAATTCCATTTAAATAGCTATGAATTACCTGACCCTGAATGTGCTGAATTTTAAGCATGCCCAACCCCGTCTGACCGTTTACCTGACCAAAGAAGAACAGCCTGATAGTATCTCTTTTTCGGAATATGACTGCAAAGAACTGAATACCATGATAAAAAACGATGGTAGGCTCTATGCTACCCTTACCAGGCAACAGAAGGATCAGGTGGCTGTTACGCGGTGTTTTAACCAGGATCTTTGTAGCGAACGGGAAATTCCATGGTCATTCTCTTTCATGAAACGGTATTATACCTACCGTCTGGTGCACCATTTCCGTGAAATGGGAATTCCAGCTACCCATAATTTTGTGTCTGATACCGATGTGTGGATCAAAGACTACTCTGCCTATCCCGGTTGTGAGGGGTACAGGGTGTTCACGCTACGCGTTCAGGTTTCACATTCCGACGGGCAACCTCAGTTATTGGTAGCTATGGGAGATGTACATTCGGTACATACCTGCCCTGTGACTGATCCCCTGTTTTCGGAGGTACCCGAAAGCGTTATCCGTAAGGTATTGTATCAACAGGCGATTTACCATTATGACCAGCTACCTGTGCAGGCTAAAAGACATTTGGAATCGGTTTATCCCTGCATGAACTTTGAGTTGCTGCACTACCTGAAAATCAATCGTCCGGCGCCTGACAAGAGTAACCGGTACCTGAAATACAGCAGTGAAACCGAAAAGTTCAGGCAACACTACCTGACCGGTGGTCTGCACGCGATTATGCAACCGGAGGAAACATGGTGTAAAACGGAAACTGGCAAGCTGGATCTTACCTCCATGCTTCAGCTTCGGTTTGGTGAGGGAGTGCATGCGGAACCCAAATATGGATTCAAACAATATGGACCGGTAGAGCTGATTGATCGGGAAACGGTGTTTTTCTTTATCATGCACATCGATGATATTCCTTTGGCTTATACCATCAATGATTACCTGAGGGGACAGCAACCTGACTTCAGGGGAGGCCTTCCCCGTTATTTGAAAATAAAATACAACACCGAATCGAGACTGAGCATTGTGTTTCGTGACAGAAACAATCCAATCGGTGAGATAGAGGCTATGCTTAAGAGGAGAGCGCTTGATACGGATGCCAAAAACTATGTTGCTATTTATCTCTCGCCCCATAGCAAGTGGACTACGGATTTGACCCACAAGAATATATACTATCGGGTGAAGGAATTGTTGCTCTCGTACAATATTGTTTCACAAACCATTGAGGTGGAGAAACACTGGTCACCCGATCGTCCGGTTTCCAACGAGGGAGATGCAAAAAAAGCGATAATGACAGGTAATTTCCAGTACAGCCTACCCAATATACTGGTGGCTATCAGCGCCAAATTGGGATATACACCCTGGTGTTTCGAACAACAACCTGCCAAAGAACTGGTCGTAGGGATCAGCGCTTACCGGAGCCGTGATTTGGACCGTAATTATTTGGGAAGCGCTTTTACTTTTACAAACGAAGGGCGGTTTGTGGGATTTGATTGCCTGAAGGATAAACAGGTCAAAGAGTTGGCCGGCTTAATTGCCCTGACCCTGAGAGAGTATTGCCTCAATGCAGGCAAGCCTGAAAGGCTGGTTATTCATTTTTATAAGAGACTTAGCCGTAGGGAACTGCAACCTATAGAGAAGGCATTGTCTGAGCTGGGACTGTCGGTGCCGGTAGTTGTGGTGTCTGTCAATAAAGGTTTTGCCAACGACATCGTGGGGTTTGATCATTCGAGGCAGCATAAGATGCCGCTATCGGGGTTATATATACCTATTTCTCCGTATCAGTACCTTCTGTTTAATAACCAGCAACAAACGGGAGAAGAGGCCATCAACGAACGCGAAGGATATCCTTTCCCGCTGAAGCTGACGCTGCAGAAATATGAACCCGGAATGAATACAGCCATTCCTGTAGGGAAGACGGAAGCCGAAGAGTTGATGGTGCAGGTGTGCCGTTTTAGTCAGTTGTACTGGAAATCAGTGTCACGGCAGTGGATGCCGGTGACACTACGTTATCCCGAGATGCTGGCACAGATAGTGCCTCATTTTAAATACCTCGATATGCCGGAGATGGGGAAAGAGAACTTATGGTTTTTGTAAAGAGCATCAAAAATCAAGCGTCATGAGGCAATTTGATGGCGACTGGAAATGATGAAGTCGAATCTGTTATAAAGTGAATGGCAGTCCGGGATGTCGGGCTGCCATTTTTATTTGGCGGACGGTAGCGGACAATACGGACAATAGCAGCATGAAAAGGAAAATCATGATTTCCCCTGCGGACAACAGGGTATTTTACGGACATTGTCAACGTTTGGCAAAGAGGTTGCATCCAGTCTTTCCGTAGGGCGCTACAGGTTTAATGAAAACTCATTTTATAATTGATCGGTTATGAAAGAAGATTCATTAAAGAACGGTTGGAGGAGATGCCGGCGATCAACGACATTTTCAACAATCAGATTGCACATAATTGAATTATTTACCCATAAAATGAAAAATAATGGGAAAATTAAATCTTGGAATCCTTAGCGGATTCTCTGGTACCGTAGGTACCGTCGTTGGAACAGTGTCCAAAAATGGTAATGACGTGATTCGTGCAAAGACGAAAATCAGACGCACGTCGAATACAGAATCACAAGTAAATCAACGGACAAAATTCACTCTGGTGACCCAATTCTTCCAGCCTGTTAATACGGTGTTGCAGATAGGGCTTAAGAATGCTGCCGGTGAAGGTATGTCGCCTTACAACTATGCATGTAAACAGGCGCTTGAAAAGGCCGTCACGGGAACAGCTCCTGATGTTGTCCTTAATTACGGAGCAGTTGTTGTGAGTGATGGTGGTTTGAATCGAGTCAGTGTTGCCAGTGCGGAGATGGGAACGGGTGTTATTAATTTCCATTGGGAAGATAACAGTTCAACCGGGACAGGCAGTCCTACTGATCGTGCTGTGTTGCTGGTTTACAATGTTGACAAACAGGAGGTCAGCTATTCTTTTGGCATGACCACACGGAGTAACGGAGAGGGTTCTTTACCCCTTCCGTATAACGAGACGGGTGATCATTTGCTGATGTACCTGTTCTTTCAGGCGGAGGATAATCCTTTGCAGGTATCCACCAGCCAGTATTTGGGTAGCGTTACAGTGTGATAGCGCTGTTTTGGAAAGTGCCGGAGGTTTCTTCCGGCGCTTTTTTTATGATGGCATTGCGAAATGATGATTCGGGGAAGCCATTATTACAGACAAATAGAGAGTTTGTGGATAATTTCTACTTATTAGATTAACTGCAAAGTGACAGTAGTCATCCTTTTTTCTTATTGCGGTATTCTGTAGGTGAAATTCCCATGGTTTTGCTAAACACACGACTAAAATATAATGGATCACTAAAACCGATTGTCATGGATATCTGGCTAATTTTCATATCACTAAAATCCAAAAATTGACATGCTTGCTGTATTTTCAACTGAGAAAAGTAATTTAACGGGGCGTATCCTGTTTTTTTCTGAAAGACAGAGGCAAAATGTGAAACTGAGAGGCCAACATAATCCGCTATCTCTTTTAATGATATTTTCTGATATAAATGTTCACGCATAAAATGGATAGTCTCCGTAATCATATCCGTTTGGTTCTGATTAGCAAGAAAATTATCACGATAAGCGCCCAGAAATTTTAATGAACCTAAGAAATGGAAAAGAATAGCTGTGCTGTAGTCGAGGTTATTTTTACTATATCCATTCTTTAGGGTAGTAAAAATCTCCTCAAATAAGTGTAGCCTCTCTTCAATTCTCGAATCTTTTTGAATGGCTATATGAATTGGTGTATCCAGCCCCTCTGAGAAGAATCCTGCTTTTTCGCCGTCGAAATGTAACCAATAAATAGTCCATGGATCTTTTGTGTTGCATCCATATGAATGCGCTTTACCCTTGGGTAAAATAAAGAAATGCTCAGGATTAACTTTTTGTTTTATACCTTCAATTTCAAACCATCCGGATCCGGCAATACAATAAATGAGGACAAATTGATTAGCTTCATCCTGCGTTCTTTTCCTGAAATGGTAATTTGCTTTAGGATAATACCCAATATCGGTAATATATAATAAAGAGCCTAAGGTATCTTTTTTCAATTCTTCTATGATCGTAGGCGGTAATATGATCGCTCTTTCACCTAAGAATCCATTTTTAAGCTTTGCCATCTCCTTCCAAAGTTTAGTGGAACAAAAATAATAACAAAAGTTTTGTGGAGTATATATGATCGTAAAATAATCCATGTAAATAAGCAAATAGTCTATTGGAGAACGTAAAAACAAAGGGTTACTTTGCATCATAAAACACACATTATAATCTATGCAGAAATTCAATAATGCTTACATTCTGGGGATCTCTTTGGTTTCAGCTATGGGAGGACTTCTTTTCGGATACGATTGGGTTGTGATAGGAGGAGCAAAACCATTTTACGAAAGTTTCTTTGAAATTACTTCGTCGGCTGGGCTACAGGCATGGGCTATGAGTTGTGCGTTAATAGGGTGTATTATAGGTGCTGTTTTTTCCGGTGTTATAAGCGAACGATTCGGACGGAAATGGCCGTTAACCCTTTCAGCGTTCCTGTTTACGATAGCATCGATAGGGACAGGCTCAGCGTTTAGTTATACAACATTTGTTATTTTTCGTATTATAGGAGGTGTGGGAATTGGCATTGCCTCCGCGATTTCTCCTATGTATATTGCCGAGGTGGCACCCGCCCGAATGCGGGGTCGTTTTGTGGCGCTTAATCAAATGACTCTTGTAATAGGTATTCTGGCGGCACAAGTAATCAACTTTTTAATAGCAGATAAGGTTCCGGCAGGAGCAAGCAGTGTGTTTATCCAACATTCATGGAATGGCCAGATGGGATGGCGCTGGATGTTTTTTGCTTGTTCAATACCCGCCATTATCTTTTTCCTTCTCACCTTTACAGTTCCTGAAAGCCCCCGTTGGCTTTTAAAAGCTGGTAAAAGTGATAAAGCATTTCCAACGCTTAGTAAAATAGGAGGAGAAGAGTATGCCCGGAAGGAAATTGTAAATATTCGATCGACATTTAACGATATAAACGAAAAAGTAGATTTCAAAGCGCTCCTGCATCCGGGATACAGGTTTGTATTGTTGCTTGGTGTTTTCCTGGCTGTTTTTCAACAATGGTGTGGAATAAATACGGTTTTCAATTATGCCGAAGAGATATTTAGTGCTGCAGGTTATGGCGTCAGTGATACACTTTTCAATATTGTCATCACCGGAAGCGTTAATCTGGTTTTTACGCTTTTAGCCATGTTTACAGTAGATAAATTAGGAAGAAAGAAACTAATGCTTTTAGGTTCTATAGGACTGGCTCTTACTTATATTTTATTGGGAGGTGCCTTCTGGTTCCATCTGAAAGGAATTGCTGTTTTGACATTTGTAGTTATCGCTATTGCCATTTATGCAATGTCGCTTGCACCGATCGTATGGGTTATCTTGTCCGAAATATTTCCCAACCGTATACGTGGTGCAGCAATGGCATTAGCTACGTTTGCCTTGTGGATCGCCTGTTTTATTCTCACGTACACATTCCCTCTTCTGAACAAATCACTGGGAGCGGCTCCAACTTTTTGGATTTATGCCCTGATATGTTTGTTTGGGTTCTTTTTTATTCTGCTGAAATTACCGGAAACAAAGGGGAAAACGCTAGAATCTATTGAAAAAGAGATAACTGAATCAAAGAACAAATAAAAAAACATATCATGAAACGAGCCATAAAATAACTCATGCTCAAGGGAATGAAACGAGTTTACGAGTTCAACGAGACCTTTAAAAACAAACCCTTTCGAGTTAATGTTTTGGTGAACTCCATACATCCTTAATGTAAAAGATAAAAAATAATCGTATGAAATTCTTGAAAATAAGGTATAAATACATAGGAAAGCTGTCATTTATCGCGTTGTTATTGTTGTTTGTTGTCCAGGTTAACCGGATATATGGACAAGAAAATATTAATCTGGCAGGCGTATGGAGATTTGCCACAGATCCTATGGATAAAGGCATTCAGGGCCATTGGTTTAATCATATACTTGCAGATACGATTCTGTTGCCAGGTTCTATGACCACTAATAATAAAGGAGACAATATTACCATCCATACTCCATGGACAGGACAGATTGTAGATAGCAGTTGGTTTACAAAACCAGCGTATGCCCCTTATAGAAAGGCAGGAAACATAAAAATCCCTTTCTGGTTACAACCTGTCAAATACTATAAAGGAGTGGCCTGGTATCAAAAAACAATTATTATCCCTAAGGCATGGAATCATCAAACTATCAAATTATTTTTAGAACGTTGCCATTGGGAAAGCAGAGTCTGGGTTGATGATCATTATATTGGGATGAAAAATAGTTTAGGCACCCCCGATATTTATGATTTAAGCAATTACGCAACCCCTGGTCAACATCTGCTTACCATTCGTATTGACAATAGGGTGAAACAAATTAATGTGGGGCAAAATTCGCATAGCATTTCAGACCACACTCAGGGAAATTGGAATGGCATCGTAGGTAAAATTGATTTACAGGTTCATCCAACTACCTATATCTCGGATGTGCAAGTCTATCCTAATATTCAAAACAAAACAGTACATGTTAAGGTTATCATTGCAAATCATTCCGGAGAAAAAGTAAATACCCGTTTAAGCATAAAAACCCAGGGACTACAACAAGAATTATACAGACAACCCAATGTCAATAAGGAATATTCATGTAGTGGACAAGATACTGTAATCGAGTTGGATTATCCGATGAACAAGCCATTACTTTGGGACGAATTTCATCCAAATCTATACCAAATGAATATTTCGCTTGTGACTAATAATCATATTGATAGAAAAATAATCACTTTTGGAATGCGGGAGTTGAAAACAAAAGGGACACAATTTATCATTAATGGCAGGCCTACCTTTTTACGGGGAACATTAGAATGTGCTGTGTTTCCCAAAACAGGATATCCACCGACGGATACAGCCTCATGGAGTCGGATTTTTCGTATTGCAAAATCATTTGGATTAAATCATTTCCGATTCCATTCCTGGTGTCCTCCCGAAGCAGCCTTTGAAGCTGCTGATCATGCCGGATGCTATTTGCAAATTGAATGTTCTTCCTGGGCTAATCAAGGAGCTACAATAGGTGATGGACTCCCTCTTGATCACTGGATTTATGCTGAAAGCAGGCGAATGGTAAAGGCGTATGGCAATCATCCCTCTTTTTGTTTCTTATTATACGGCAATGAACCGGCAGGGAAAAACATGGTCAACTGGTTAACTGATTTTGTGCGTTATTGGAAAAGCAGGGATCCTCGTAGGCTTTATAGTTCAGGAGCAGGATGGCCTTATGTAAGCGATGCAGATTTTTACAGTACACCTGCTCCTCGCATACAGGCTTGGGGGCAAGAACTAAAGAGTATTATTAATGCTCAACCTCCTCGAAGTAATTATGACTGGGAGGATAAGATTGCCGGAATCAAGATGCCTGTTGTAAGTCATGAAGTGGGACAGTGGTGTGTATATCCCGATTTCAAAGAAATTAAACAATATACAGGTATTTTGAAAGCGAAAAATTTTGAAATATTTCAGGCATCCCTGAAAGCCCATCACATGGCACAGTTAGCCGATAGCTTTTTATTGGCATCAGGCAAATTGCAGGTGCTGTGTTACAAAGCAGATATTGAGGCTGCTTTACGAACGAAAGGATTTGGAGGATTCCAACTGTTGGGATTACAGGATTTTCCCGGACAAGGCACTGCACTTGTAGGGGTATTGAACTCCTTTTGGAGAGAGAAAGGATACATAACCCCCAATGCATTTAAACAGTTTTGTAATTCGACTGTGCCATTAGTACGACTATCTAAAATGATTTATCGTTCAACAGACACACTGGTTGCTCCGGTTGAGATTGCGAACTATGGAGAGCATGTCATGAAAAACGTTATTCCACAATGGAAAATAACAGATAAATCGGGAAAAATTCTTTTCTCCGGTAGTTTGCCTAAAACGACCATCCCTATTGGGAATGGTATTCCTCTGGGGACAATAGATAAACCACTTTCTTCTATCATCAAAGCATGTGAACTGACTCTTTCCGTTTCTGTCGCTCATTTTACAAATCATTGGCATATTTGGGTATATCCAGCGGTATTACCTACAATCCATTCATCAATTTACATCACTCAACAATTAAATAACAAAGCAATCGATATTTTAAATAAAGGAGGCAAGGTGCTATTAACCATAAAAAAAGGAAGTGTTAAGCCCGATAAGGGAGGTGATATTGCAATAGGATTTTCGAGTATTTTTTGGAATACCGCATGGACACACGGACAAGCCCCAACAACCCTTGGAATTTTATGTAATCCCAGAAATCCTGCGTTAGCTGATTTTCCTACGGAATATTATAGTGATTGGGAGTGGTGGGATGCCATGACACATTCGAATGCCATTCTTTTATCTGACTTTTCGCCTAAACTCCAACCCATTGTCCGTGTAATAGATGATTGGTTTACAAATCGCCCCTTGGGATTGCTATTTGAGGCTAAAGTGGGTAAAGGCAGTATTATGGTTTCGGGCATTGATTTACTTACGGATGCCAAAAAACGGCCAGAGGCACAACAGTTACTGTACAGTCTCGAAAGATACATGGCAGGAAATTCTTTTCATCCTAAAACTGCTATCCGGATAGAAAAACTAAAAGCCCTCTTTAATTAAATGAAGTGATTGATTGTGGTCTATACAACACCTATCAACGGACAATTTTTTAAAATGACATGATTAATTATCAAGAACATATAACAAGTTATCTTGCAAGGGGCTTCTGCCCCTTAAACCCCGACCTGCTTTTTGTCTTGAAACAAAAAGTAGGCAAAAAATTCAAGACTGTGCCCGCTTCGCTCAAAAAACCGGCGTTCGTCGGCTCAAATCGTCCAAACTCACTCCTTCGTCGCTCAAACAGGACAATTTTTAACCGCCGCCTCACTTGTTTTTTTGTTCACCGGACAAGGTCGTTCCCTATGCACCAAAGAGAAACCGTATCATTAGGCATCATATAGAGCTTGCGAAAGTTGAGAATATAAATTAATACATTATGGAAGTCAATGTTTGGAATGAAATAGTCACCATACCGACATACGAGATAGGAGAGCCAGAAAAAAATCCCATCTTTCTTGAAAAAAGAGTTTACCAAGGGAGTAGCGGAAGCGTTTATCCCTATCCGGTTATTGAGAAAATTTCAGATGAAAGAGTGGATAAAGAATGGAATGCCGTGTTTCTGGAAAACAAATACCTTAAAATCATGATTCTTCCGGAGCTTGGTGGTCGTGTACAAATGGCCTACGACAAAATAAAACAACGTCATTTTGTCTATTATAATCATGTCATTAAACCGGCATTAGTTGGTCTTACCGGCCCCTGGATTTCAGGAGGAATTGAATTTAACTGGCCACAACATCACCGTCCAAGCACATATCAACCCGTAGATTTTTCAATTGAAGAAAATCCGGATGGAAGTAAAACTGTATGGTGTAGCGAGGTAGAACGTATGTTTCGTACAAAGGGAATGGCAGGTTTTACCTTATATCCTGATACAGCATATATGGAGATTAAAGTCAGATTATATAACCGGACGGCACAACCCCAAACATTTCTATGGTGGGCTAATCCGGCAGTAAAGGTCAATGATCACTACCAGTCTGTTTTCCCACCTGATGTCAATGCTGTTTTTGATCATGGTAAAAGAGATGTTTCCCATTTTCCTATTGCTACCGGAACCTACTATAAAGTTGACTATTCTGCCGGAGTTGATATTTCACGTTACAAAAATATCCCTGTTCCGACTTCTTATATGGCGATTAACTCCAAATACAATTTTGTCGGGGGATACGAAAATGACACAAAAGGTGGGTTGTTGCATGTAGCCAATCATTATATTTCACCGGGCAAAAAGCAGTGGACATGGGGAAATGGTGATTTTGGACAAGCATGGGATAGAAATCTCACTGATGAAGATGGCCCTTATATTGAATTAATGTGTGGAGTATATACCGACAATCAGCCAGATTTTTCGTGGCTTATGCCCTACGAAGAGAAACGCTTTAATCAATATTTTATGCCTTACCGGGATTTAGGTGTTGTGAAGAATGCAACAAAGGAAGCCATGGTAAATCTTGAGATAACAAATGAAGATATTGCTGTTAAACTCTATACTACAGGTAATTATCCAGAGGCCAAAGTTCTGTTGCTCTATCAGGGGGATACAATCTTTGAAGATATAGTTGATTTTTCGCCTGAAATGTCTTATAACAAAACAATACCCGTCCCGCCAGACCTTAAAATTGAAGATTTAGATTTTACGCTGAGCTCAAACCAAGGACGGCTCCTTGTCTCATATCATCCTGCAAAAGAAGAAATACGCCCGATACCTGATGCTGCAAAAGCAGCCAAAGAACCCCACGAAATTAATACAATTGAAGAGCTTTATCTGACGGGGTTACATTTGGAACAATACCGTCATGCAACTTACAATCCTGCCGATTATTACCTTGAAGCTCTCCGTAGAGTGCCGGAAG
Organism: Microbacter margulisiae; assembly: GCF_014192515.1. NCBI lineage: Bacteria > Pseudomonadati > Bacteroidota > Bacteroidia > Bacteroidales > Porphyromonadaceae > Microbacter > Microbacter margulisiae. The sequence continues at coordinate 1,831,279 of NZ_JACHYB010000001.1, read as the reverse complement.
ATGTACGGGCAAATAATGCCATGGGATTATGGCTTCTCCGCAAAGGATGCTTTAAAGAGGCAGAAGCTTATTTTCGGCGTGCTATCAAAACACTGACAAAATTTAATCCTAATCCCTATGACGGCGAACCGTTTTTCAATCTTGGAATTTGCCTGAAGTTTCAATATCGTTATGAAGAGGCTTATGAAGCATTCTATAAATCAATATGGAATGCAGCCTGGCAGGATGCCGGCTATTTCAATTTAGCACAACTGGCATCCATGAAACAGGAGTGGAATGAAGCTTATGATTTGATTTCCGATTCATTAAGTCATAATTGGCATAATCATAAAGCCCGTCATCTTAAAACGGTGATGCTGCGAAAACTTGGAAGGAAGGATGATGCACTACGGCTTATCGAAGAATCGCTTGCTCTCGATGGCTTTAATTTTGGTGTTTTATATGAGAAATACCTTTTGACTGATAATCCGTCGATACTTTCTGAAATGAAAAAGCGGATGCGTAATGATGTGCATCATTATATCGAATTTTCGCTTGATTATGCCCATATGGGATTATTTCATGAAGCCAGTCAATTGATCGAAATGACGATTCCTTTAACGGGGAATGTCTATCCAATGGTATATTATTTCCTGGGATGGTATACTTATCAGGCAGGAAAGGAAGAAGAAGCAATTCATTATTTCGTTCAGGGAAGCATGATGTCTTCCGATTACTGCTTTCCAAACCGTTTAGAGGAAGTACTGGCCCTTCAGTGTGCATCCGGATTGAATTCATCAGATGCAAAAGCTCCATATTACCTGGGTAACTTTTGGTATGCTGCCAGGCAATATGATGAAGCCGTAAAATGTTGGGAAGCTTCTGTAAGGCTTAAGGATTCATTTCCGATTGTGCATCGTAACCTTTCGTTGGCATATTACAATAAAAAAGATAAGCCGCAAGCTGCAGTAGCCGAACTTGAAAAAGCTTTTTCGTTAAGTAGATCCGACGCCCGGATATTGATGGAACTTGATCAGTTATATAAAAAGATTGGAAAGTCATTTGCAGAAAGGCTTGCCTTCCTTGAAAAATATCCATCGATAGTTGATCTACGAGATGATTTATATCTTGAAAGAGTTACGCTTTATAATATGACCGGTAAATTCAAAAAAGCCTTAGATTTGCTCATGAACCGCCATTTTCATCCATGGGAAGGTGGAGAAGGAAAAGTTGTCGGGCAATATCTCTACGCTCATATTGAACTTGCGAAAGAAGCTATGGGAGAAGATAGCTATGATCTCGCTCTTGATCATCTCATCGCAACCGACTCCTATCCTTATAATCTGGGAGAGGGAAAACTCTATGGGACACAAGAGAATGATATAAATTATTGGAAAGGCTGTGTCTATGAGAAAATGGGAGATTCAGGGAATGCTGTTTTGTTTTGGGAAAAAGCTTCTACCGGCTTATCTGAACCATCGGCTGCCATGTTTTATAATGACCAACAACCCGATAAAATATTTTACCAGGGACTTGCTCTTCTTCGCTTAAATAGTGTTGATGAGGCCTATAGTCGCTTCAATAAGCTGAAAGACTACGGGGAAAAGCATATTTTTGACGGCGTTAAGATCGATTATTTTGCTGTTTCTTTGCCTGATTTATTGATTTGGGAAGATGATTTGCAAAAACGAAACAGGGTACATTGTCTCTATCTTTTAGGATTGGGATATCTTGGCTTGGGAGATAAAGAAAACGCACGCCGATTTTTATCCGAAGCATTAACCATAGCCCCGAATCATATTGGTAGTTTGGTTCATTTGAAAATGTGTGATTAGAGTGATTTGATACTGCATCCAACTCATTTGGGTGGCTTTAAGTCATCCCGTGAATGCCATTTATTTTTTTGCATATCGATTGTTTTGAAGCGTTTGCTTCATGTAGGTTATATTGTCGCTTCTTCTCCGAAGCTTTATAAATCTACACTTGTTCCGTCAGAAACAAAAGTAAGGTAGCAGAAAAACAGCGTACATGTAAATTTGAGCTACATATTTTAGTGGAAGTGCAACTGTAAGCGCACTCCCACTAAAAAACTTTGTGGCAGGTAGTGTCCAAAAATTTGTGTAAACGCATTCTTATCTCATTTATTATTATTTTTTCTTTTCGAATCCCCTCTCAAAATTTTTGAGGGGTTTGAAAAGAAAAAACTTCCGTTTTTATTTTATTCTTAAACTAGTGTCACTAATATTTGCTCTATCAGGATATAAAATCATAAACTGATTGGCAATCAATGGCCAGTTGGAAACTTTTGCACTCCAAGATATTGAGGCTTGTTGGATCGCCAGATACACTGCTTTTTTCATTGCCTGATCATCAGGAAACATCAATTTATTTTTGGTGTATTTGCGTATGCTTCGATTTAGATTTTCAATCACATTAGTGGTATAGATAATCTTTCGTATCTCGGCTGGATAGGTAAAATAGGCTGTCAGATTTTCCCAATTTGCAATCCAGGATTTAATGGCATAAGGATATTTCTCTCCCCATTTAGTTTCCAATTCAGCAAAAGCTTCCCCAGCAGCATCTAAGTTTCGGGCCTGATACACTTGTTGAAGATCATGCATAAAACTCCGTTTTTCCTTTGTCCCAATATAGTTCATCGTGTTTCTTATCTGATGAACAATACATAATTGTGTTACTGTTTCCGGAAACACAGCCTGAATAGCCTGGGTTAGCCCTTTCAGATTATCTGAACAGGCAATTAAAATATCTTTCACCCCTCGTTTCTTCAAATCATCCAACACGTTCATCCAAAATGAAGCCGATTCAGTTTCATTGATCCACATACTAATAACTTCTCTATGTCCATTGGTATTTAAACCGATAATCAGATAAACGCTTTTACTTATTATCTTACCTCCTGAACGAACTTTGATACGAATACCATCTAACCAAACAATCAGATAAGTATCATCCAATGGACGGGTTTGCCAGGCTTCTACATCGCTCATTACCTGATCTGTGATATTGGATATGGACGAAGAACTGATAGTGACACCATAAATGTCTTTTATCTGAGCTTCTATGTCACGAGTCGACATGCCTCGTGCATACAAAGAAATCACAACGCTTTCTATCTTGTCTATTACTTTTTGACGCTTGGGCAAAACGATGGGATTAAACTCACCCTGACGATCGCGGGGAACCTCTATAATTATTTCTCCACTACTGCTCTTTACTAACTTGCGGGTTTTTCCATTACGAGAGTTCCCACTGCCATTTCCTTTGACTGAGTGCTTGTCGTAGCCAAGATGTTCGCTCAACTCACTTTCTAACATCTTTTCTACTCCCCGCTTAAATAGCTTATCCATAAAACCATTTATGTCTTGCATGGTCTTGAAACCCTTGAAAAAATCTGTTGGTAACTGGGAGAAAAGTGCCTCATCTTCTGCACTCAATTTTGATAATACTGATTTCTGCTTTTTCATGTCCTTTTTTTTCTGTTATAAAAATAAGCATTTATTTCTATTTACACAGTTTTTTGGACGGTCTCTTGTGGCACACCAATGATTCTTGACATGATGAAGCCGGCAGTCCCTATCCGTATCAGTAATTCCTGTTTTGCGAAAAAGAGATTCATTTTTCTTCCTGAAATAATGAAGGTAGGGATGATAACCTTGAATTTAATGACCATGAAAATGAATTTCATGACCATTACAAGCCTAATTTCCGGTCGTGCAAGGGAAATTATCAGACGTGCAGAAGCAATCACCGCCTGTGTAACCACTTTTGCCAGTCGTGTAACCGCATTTTTCGCTGGTGTAACCCCGTTTTCCAGACGTGCAGGAACAATTTCCAGACGTGCAGAAGCAATCACCGCCTGTGTAACCACTTTTGCCAGTCGTGTAACCGCATTTTCCGCTGGTGTAACCCCGTTTTCCAGACGTGCAGGAACAATTCCCAGACGTGCAGAGGCAAAACCCAGACGTACAGGAATAATTTCCGGCGGCGGATAACCCTTTACAAGTCTTCCTGGGTCAGTCTTCCGGCAGCGTAGCAATGTGACAAAACTGTTTTGGGAAGTGTCGGAAATTTCTTCCGACGCTTTTGGGGGTGACATTGTATTGCCTGATATTCGCATCCATAATTATTGAAAAACGAATCGGATATTGGTCGATATGTGAACAATTTTATAGATTGACGGATCATGCATTTATGGTACACGTCATATAAAAATAAGGGGATAGGGCAACAACACGATTTCTATTTGAATTTATATCACTAAATTTGTCAAATCAAATAGGACGTGTTTTGGATTCTTGTTGATGATATTTATGAGATAATATATTGTGAAATAAAGTTTTATGTACTTTTGTTTATCTCTGTAAAGCACAAAACATATTGTTTGATTTAGTAAATGAATTTTAATACCGAATCTATACGGAAAACACTTTGATTATGAATATAAAGAGGAGCATCTATTTACTATCCTTATTTTTATTCTTCGGTTGTTACATGAATGGACAGCCATCGCCGCCGTTAGTTATTAAGAAAATATCTACTTACCAGGGATTGTCCAACTCTTCCATATCAGCGATTGTGCAGGATAATAACGGGTTTATGTGGTTTGCTACTGAAGACGGATTGAACCGGTATGACGGATATAAGTTTACGGTGTTTCGTCATGATTCGCATGATCCGAATAGCATTTCGGATAATTTTATCTCTGATATTTACAGACAATCAGATTCCAACCAGCTATGGGTAGCTACCAATGTGGGGCTGGATTTATACGATTATAACAACGATCGGTTTATTCACTTTATCCATGATGTTCGGAATCCATTTAGTATTGACAATAATCAGGTTACCAAAATTGCAAAATCCAATGATGGTAATTTATGGATCGGAACATATGGCGGAGGAGTTTCATACTTTGACATGACATCCGAACGCTTTATCCATATTGTAAATGTTCCCGGTAGAGATTCTTTTTTTAATACGGGGAGGGTCATGGCTTTGTTAGAGGATAGTTACGGCATTCTTTGGATTGGCACTCAAAATAAAGGACTTTATGCATATGATGTTAGAAGGCATACGGTTACTTGTTATAAGCAAAGCAAGCAAAATACAAATACACTACCTTCAAATACGGTTAATGTAATTTTTGAAGATCAAAATCATAATATATGGATCGGTACGGACGGAGGGCTTAGCCTTTTTGATAGAAACAGTAAAAAATTTATCACTTTTGTCCATCACCCTAATGATTTGCATAGTCTTATTTCCAATATTGTGAGGACCATTATGCAGAATCGCGAAGGGGTTATCTGGGTTGGTACACAGTCAGGCGGAATCAGTAAGTTTCGTTTCAATGCAAATATGATTAAGCATCCAAATCAGGCTGTTTTTCAGAATATCTATGAATCGGATGATGAAACCGGGTTGTCTTATTCTACCGTTCAGGCTTTGTATCAAGACAAAGATCATAACATATGGATCGGTATCTATAAGGGAGGAATTAATTTTATCAGCGGGATACCCGACCAGTTTTTAAAGTTGGAACAAAACAAGAATAGTGCAAATAGTTTGTCTTATCATAAAGTCTGGGGTATATGCGACGATACTCAGGGAAATATATGGATTGGAACCGATGGTGGAGGAATTAATGAATATAACCCTTCTGCCGGGAAAATCAAGGTATTCAAGCATTCGGATCAAGATCCCCGGTCATTAAGTGATAATGCTGTATTAAGCGCTTTCAAAGACCATGAAGGCAATTTGTGGTTTGGAACCTATCGTGGAGGTTTGAACGAAGATCCTATATCAGGAGGATTTATCCATTACAAAAATATACCGAACGATTCAACCAGCCTTCCGAATAATGATGTGCGTATTATCTATGAAGATGCGCAGCATAATTTATGGATCGGAACCGATGGTGGAGGTTTATCTCTATTTTCTAAGGCAACTCACACGTTTAATAATTCCATAATGCGTAAATGGGGACTATCTGGAACCAGTGTAAGAGCCATGATACAGGATAAAGACGGCAATTACTGGATAGGAACCTATAATAACGGGGTATATTATGTAAATCGAAAATCTGGAAAATTTGTTCATTTTCAATATAATACGGATGCAGGTGTTCTTGCAAGCAATACCATTTTTTCTATTATTCAAGATCAGCAAGGCAGGATATGGATTGGAACCGACGGTGGCGGACTGTTTCTCTATGTTCCATCATTGCATGGATTTATAAATTATGATGAAAAGAATGGGCTGGCAAATGATAATATCAAGGCGCTTCTTGAGGATAAATCAGGGAATATATGGGTAAGTACAAATAAAGGGATTTCCTGTTTTTCGTTAGCCAAGCATTATTTTATTAATTATGATATTCAGGATGGAATTCCAGGGGGAGAATTTGCTGAGGGATCCGCTTTATTGTCACAGGGAATTATGTATTTCGGGAACATGTATGGACTGTGCTATTTTGATCCTGAAAAGGTGGAAAAAATTGTTATACAACCCGTCGTTCATATTGTCGATTTTCAACTATTTAATAAAAGTATGCCTGTGCAATCGGATAAGTTCCCGGATAGCCCGCTATCGAACAATATTATCAATACCCGGGAGATTACATTAAATTACAAACAATCCTTTTTTACGATTGTTTTTTCTGCACTCAATTATCGGTCCCCTGATAAAATTCAATATGCCTATATGATGAAGGGGTTGGATAATGAATGGAATTATACAGGAACCCAGCGTATGGCAACCTATCGGAACCTGAACCCCGGACGCTATGTTTTCATGGTGAAAGCAACCAATATCCCGAAAGATTGGGGAAGCGCCTATACATCTTTGGTAATTCGTGTCCTTCCTCCTTTTTGGGAAACATGGTGGGCCTATCTGATCTATTTCCTGATCCTGGCAGGAATTGCGTTTCGTATCTATAAATATTATCAGCATGAGAATTTGTTGAAGCAGAATCTTTTGTATGAAAAAATCACGAGACAAAAAGAGTATCAGTTGAATCAGGAGAAATTGCGATTCTTTACCAATATCACCCATGAATTTCGTAGCCCATTGACGCTTATTATTGGCCCGCTGGAAGATTTACTGAGCGATTCAAAACTGGCAGCTCCTATCGTCCGTAAGTTGATGCTTATACATAGAAATTCAAATCAATTGCTCAATTTGATTGATAAGCTATTGGAATTCAGAAAGGTTGAGGCAGGCGAAATGAAATTGAGGGTTGTGAAGGATAATATTACTGCTTTACTGAAAGAAGTTTATGTTTCATTTGTACCCCTCTTCGAACACAAGAATATTGAATTTACAATAGAGAGCTGCAGTGATGTGGTTGATTTGTGGTATGATCCTGAAAAACTGGTTATTATTTTGAATAACCTGTTGTCCAATGCTTATAAATATACGCATGCCGGTGGAAAAGTTTCGCTTGAATTGGCTTATGGAACCTTGAATGGTAATGAAGCGGTTTTGATTAAAGTCAGGGATACCGGTATCGGGATTTCCGAAGAACATAAACAAAATGTATTTGATCAATATTACCGCATAGAAGAAGTGAAAGATGCCCAGGGATATGGTATTGGCCTGGCATTAACCCAAAATCTGGTTTCGTTGATGCAAGGTGAGATTTCTGTTGAGAGCGAATTGGGGAAAGGCTCATGCTTTACGGTTACATTGTTACAAGGGAATAGTCAGTTTTCGAGGGAGCAGATCATTAATGACCGGGGGCATTATGTAATCCCGGCAAATCTTCCGCGAAGTATTGAGAATGCGGAGCAAGCAACAGAAATGACGGATCTAATGACGTATGCCGATGCTGAACAATCCGGAGATGGTCAGAAAAAGATCATGCTGATCGTTGAAGATAATGACGAAATTATGTCCTATATCAAGGATATCTTTAAGAAAGAATTCCGGATGTTGGAGGCAACTGATGGAGAAGCGGGACTCAAATTGGCTTTAAAACATGTTCCTGATATTATCATAACCGATATTATTATGCCCAAGATGAATGGGATGGAACTTTGTGCCAAGGTGAAATCGGAGCTGAAGACTTCACATGTGCCAGTCGTGATGCTTACGGCTTTAAATACCCTGCAATATAAAATTGAAGGATATGAAACAGGTGCGGATTCCTATATTACCAAACCCTTCAGTACTGCGCTTCTGACCTCCAGGGTGTATAATCTGATTAAAACGAGAACGCTCCTTGCAGAACATATTGCCAGAAATTTATTGTTTCAACCCGAGGAAGTACAACTTGGATTAAAAGATGAAAAATTTATATCGGATATTATAGAGATCATAGAAAAAAATATTTCGGACGAAAAGTTTGATGCGATATACCTCGCCGGAGAACTTAATATGAGTCATTCGACGTTATACCGGAAACTGAAAGCGTTGACCGGTTTCTCGATTTCAGAATTCATCAGAGGCGTTCGGTTAAAGAGAGCTGCCCAATTGCTCCGTTCACAATCGTACAATGTTTCTGAAGTGGCCTATATGGTCGGCTTCAATGATCTGAAACATTTTCGAACTTCTTTCAAAGAACAATATAAAGTCTCTCCGTCTGATTATATGAAAACCCATACATCCATAGATGATGATGTAAATGATTGATATTCTGAAAAGAATGTCCTTTGTGTTAATTTCGGATAACGATTTTCCCCCTGCTTTTTGACTGATTTCCCCCTGTTTTTACGGCTATATTCATCCTACATTTGCAAAGTGGGATGTGGGGCCTATTGTCCAATATCTCCGTATTTTATTAACAATTTAATTTAATGTCTTATGAAAAACTACACTTCTCTTGTTGTGTCATTCCTTGAGCTTCTTCCTTTAGAAGGTCGCAAAGGGAACAACAATGTAAGATTGGTGGAGAATAGCCCTCCCCAATTCCCCCTAAGAATTATTTATGCCGTTCAAAGGCGTACGACACGTTGGTAGCCCTAATGATTAATAAGGTAAATGTGGAACTGATTGATATGAAGGCTACCTATAAGTTCATAGGAGATCAAAATCTCTATTATGCAAAACAGGGTTGAGATAACAATACTTTAAATTTAGTGAACATGAAATATTTATTGAATATAACGGGCAAAGTTGTTGCAGTGATACTGCTTTTTTTTATTAGCTCCAATGTCTTTGGGCAGGAGTTGAAAATTAGCGGTAAAGTGACAGATGAATCACATGCTCCTATGCCAGGAGTAAATGTGTTGGTACAAGGTACACATACCGGAACAATTACGGATGCAAACGGAGATTTTTCTCTTACATTAAAATCTCCGAATGCAATATTGGACTTTTCTTTTATTGGTTATGTAACACAGCATATAGCCGTACAAAACAGAACTCATATTAATATACAACTTGTGCCTTCAGCAAAAAGTCTTAATGAAGTTGTTGTGGTAGGATATGGAACGCAAAAGAAAGTAAATTTGACCGGAGCTGTCGGAAGTGTTCAAATGAGTGATATGAAAGATAGACCATTGACAAATGCAAGTTTAGCATTGCAGGGCACTATCCCGGGCGTATATGCATTACAAAGTTCAGGACAACCAGGTTCTGATAACGCGGTCATTGATATCCGGGGTGTTGGGTCATTTCAGAATAGTTCTCCTTTAGTGATTATTGATGGTGTTCCTGGAGATTTATCAAGTGTTGATCCTAATGATATCGCTTCAATCTCAGTTTTAAAAGATGCAGCTTCTGCTTCTATTTATGGGAATAGAGCTGCTAATGGCGTAATTTTAATTACAACTAAGCGAGGTGCTGCAGGCAAAATGAAAATTAGTTATAATGCATATTTTGGTACTCAACAAGCAACGCGACTACCTAGTGTTTTAAATTCTGTACAATATGCAACTCTTTATAATGAAGCTTCGGTAAACTCAGGAGGCACTACAATATATTCTGCTTCTGATATTGCAAAATTTGCTGCTCATAATGATCCGCTCTATCCGGATATTAATTATTTTGATGTTTACTATCATAAAGCTAATATGCAAAATCATAGGTTGGATATAAGTGGAGGTACTGATAATGTACATTATGCTTTTATGGTAGGGCATTTAGATCAAAATGGTATTTTAGTTGGAACCAGTTATGAAAAGACAGATTTCCGGTCAAATGTTGATGCCTATTTTTTTAAAGATAAAAGGCTTCGGATCTCGAGTAATATTGCAGGAAGCTTTGGTGTACAGGATCAACCTACTGATTTATGGGATGCTGAATGGTATGCTACCTTAGCTCCGGTACACCCTTTAACAAATGCAAATGGACAATGGATGGCTGTAAATGGTGAACGCAATTATTATGGAGAGGTCAAAGAAGGTAGTACCTCAATAACAAAAAATTATAATTTTAGTGGGCAGTTAGATGCTGAGTATAAAATATATAAAGATTTAAGTGCCCAGGTTACTTATGGCTATAATGCGAATCTATATAATGTAAATGCTTTTCATGCTAATGTGACATTATATAATCCTGATGGAAGCAGTATTCCACTTGCTTCGGACTTGACGGTAACGGATGGTACTAATATTCATACCTTATCAACTGCATTGCTTAAGTATCATAAGAAGATTAACAAGAATGAAGTGAGTGCTTTGGCGGGATATTCCGAAGAAGTATATACTTATGATTGGGAGAGTGGTTATCGATCTAATTTTGTTAATAATACGCAACGAGTATTAAGTCTTGGAGATGCTGCTACCCAAACTAATAATGCAGGAAGCTATGACCTTGCTTTACGTTCATATTTTGGCCGCTTAAATTACAACTATGATGGAAAATATTTGTTTGAGGCTAATATACGAAGAGACGGGTCATCTCGTTTTGCAGTAGGACATCAATGGGGAACATTTCCATCTGTTTCAGGAGGCTGGATAATTTCTAATGAGAAATTTATGAAAAACATAAGCTGGTTGAATATGTTAAAACTGCGTGCTTCCTGGGGGCAACTGGGGAACGAGAATATTGGAGAATATTACAATGGCTATGATGTTTTGTCGTCCGGACAAAATTACTCATTGGGAGGCACTTTAGCTTCCGGAGTGGCTGTTACAAAAATGACCAACAAAAATTTAACGTGGGAAACATCTCAACAAACAGATATTGGCGTTGATATGTCGTTAAATAATGGTATTGATTTGACTGCTGATTTTTTTGATAAAAGAACAAAAAACCTTTTATTGCCACAACCTATTCCTCTTACTCTTGGTGCTTTAAGTGAACCTTATGCCAATGCGGGAGAAGTCCAGAACAGAGGTATTGAGGCATCAGTAACTTATCGGACAACTTTTGGAAACGGTTTTAAATTTCGGGTTACTGCAAATGCTTCTCATATTGTAAATAAGATTCTGAATTTAGATGTGCCTGAACAGTTGACTTCTCCTAAAGCTATCAAAATAGGTGCAGCTATCAATTCTTTTTATGGATATAAAATGGATGGAATTTACCAATTATCTGATTTTAATTATTCTAACGGGGTTTATACGCTAAAACCAGGGGTAGTGTCCGTATCTAATTTTACGGCACAACCAGGAGATATTAAATATAAGGATCTTAATGGAGATGGCATTGTGGATATGAATAATGACAGGGAGGTTATTGGAAAGCAATTTCCCGATTTGACTTATTCGCTCAATCTTAATTTGACGTGGAAAAACTTTGATTTGTTGGCATTTTTTCAAGGAGTTCAGGGAATACAAGGTTATACCTATTATGAAATTGCAACGCCATTTAGCGGATTTGCCAATATGGGCTCGTGGTGGATGAATAGGTGGACACCTACTAATCCTTCTAATACACTTCCGCGGTTAACATTTGATGGGGTACGTAATAACATTCATTCCTCTTTTTATATGGAAAATGCCTCTTATCTACGTCTGAAAAATATTGAACTTGGATATACTATAGATCAAAAATATCTTTCCAAGGTTGGTATAAGTTCTATCAGAATCTATGGAAACATTCAAAATGCTTTTACGATTACAAAGTTTAAAGGTTTTGATCCAGAACAAACCGTTGATCAGACTAGGGCTGAGGCTTTTCCTCAAGTGCGTATTATGACAGTGGGGTTAAGTGTTAACTTTTAAATAATTATAGTGATGAAAAATATATATAAAATCAGCATTTCATTTTTGCTTTTGATCGCCTTATCTGGATGTTCAAAGGATTTCTTGATAAGAACGCCAAAAGATGAATTGTCACCTGCTACATTCTTTCAAAATGAAACCCAATGTAAAATGGCTCTGATGGGCGTTTATAGTGCACTTCAACCGAATGCAACTCCTACTCAATTTTACCAATACGATTTTATGTCGGATAATGGATTATGTGAAGATTCATGGCAAGGTTCAAAGGAAATAGGTGATTGGCTTACAAATTCCTCCAGTTGGGCGCCTTATGCAAAATGGACACAGGACTATAATATTGTTGCCCGGGCAAATCAATTTATCCAGGACATGAATAATGCAACCGTGAGTGATGCAATTAAGAATCAAATGATCGCTGAGGCCAAATTTTTAAGAGGTTATGCTTATTCTGATCTTATTACTTATTTTGGTGATGTCCCGCTGATTACTAAGGTTCAAACTTTGAGTGAAGCCTATGTATCGCGTACCTCTAAAAGTGATGTTTTAACTGCAATCCTTGCTGATTTTGATGCTGCTGCTTCTGTTCTCCCAGTGTCATATGGAAGTTCAGATGTAGGGCGTGCTACTAAAGGGGCTGCATTGGCTTTTAAGGCTAGAATCCTGCTTTATAATGGAGAATGGGCAGATGCGGCTCAGGCGTGTAAAGATGTCATGAATTTAGATGCATATCATTTATATCCTGACTATACAGGACTTTTTTCTGAAGATCACGAAGATAATGAGGAAGTGATTTTTGATATTCAGTATGTTCAGTCTCAACCGCAGCCTTGGCCCTCTTCTGCATTACAGTTCCAAGTTTGGCCAACAGGGAATGCAACATGTGGTTTAATAGATTCATATTATATGACGAATGGATTGCCAATAACGAATTCAAATTCAGGCTATGATCCACAAAATCCTTTTGTAAACCGCGACCTCCGTTTGGCTGCTTCAGTGGTTCTTCCAGGTTCCCAATTTGGATCGAGTGTATTTATTCCTGCTAATAATGCTTCATTTACGGGAGCCCGGGCCCGTAAGTATGCGGATCTTGAAAATTCAAACGCAATAAATATCTGTACCCTGAATACAATTTTAATGCGATATGCTGATATTTTGCTTATGCGAGCAGAAGCTCTCATTGAATCTGGTAACACAGGGCAGGAAGTATATGATTTAATTGATCAGGTAAGAGCGAGGGTTAATATGCCAAAAATAGAAGACGTGGAAGGTACAGGATTGAGCCAAACTCAACTTCGGGCTATATTACGTCATGAAAGAAGGGTTGAATTTTATAATGAAGGGACTCGTTATGCTGATATGCTGAGATGGAAAGATACGTCATTAGTTCATGATGCATATGGATATGATAAAACTCTATTATCAGATCCTTCAAATCCTTCCAAATGGGTATTTAAAGAAATAGATCTTGATAAAAGAACTTTTGATGCGGCAAAAGGATGGTTATGGCCTATACCTGAGGCAGATATAGAAATTAATAAGAATTTACTACCTAACAATCCGGGGTACTAATTTACAGTTCAATTTTCCCTTCTCTATTAAATCAAGGGAAGGGAAAACTTCCCGTTTTAATATTTGTTAGAGATCCTGTTTTTGGGTGATAGTTGGAGTTGTGGATAGAAGGATCTATGATAAAATAATATAGTCTTTGTTGTTTGTAAATAATCACATTAATTTGGTTAGTATGAATAAACACATTCTGCAATTAATATTACTATGTCTGGCAATTTTTTTGACGAGTTGTCAGCAAAATGCTATTGAAGAACTTGATACAATAAGTAATCATCAAACGCATACATCTCAATTAACAAGTTCGAATACAAATACCATAGGGATAAGGGGCATTAACTGGGCTGATCCTAATGGAAACGCTCCAACTTCCAGTGTGGTATTGCCCAGTGGGCTTACTGCATCTTCAACAGTTGCCCAAGCTGCTACAGTCGCTGGCAATATAGCGGATGCCGTACTGGCAAGTGGTGGAACTACTGTTCGTATGCCTATTACTTATACAACAACTAGTAATTCAAGTTATTGGCCTGTTTATCAATCTGCTATTAATGCTATTGTTTCAAAAGGATGTCATGTTATTCTTTGCTATTGGAGTCCTACAGGAGGTGTTGTGACTGATTCGACAGAATGGCATGCGATGTGGACGAGCGTTGATAATGTTTATAAAAACAATTCAATGGTTCTTTATGAGCCAATTAACGAGCCATATTCTTATAGTACATCTAATTTATTAACGCTGTATAGTAACTTTATGGCTATCTATAGTCCATCTTCATATAAATGTATATTCGACGGAACAGGATATGCTGCTGATGTTACAACTATTGGAGGTAGTTCCGCTATCAGCAACCAATACCTTGGTTTGCATTGCTATTGGTGGTTTTGGGGTGCTTATAATGTGTGGTCAGATTATTATAACATAATGTCCAGTAGAGTAGGGTCTTATGCGTCAAGAACTATTGTTACTGAATTAGGGGTTGAGACATTCCGTACGTTTGATTTTTGGTGGCAGTGGCAGACCGGAGCTGAAAATGATGTTGCTTTTTTAACCGGGTCACTTGCATATGCTAAAGACAATTCCATTGGAACAATTGCGTGGTCGGGGGTAAATGATATCGACACTTACCGTTGGTTTAATAAGAATGATACTCTTGTAGAAATAAATCCTGGATGTGCAAATATGTATAGATGGTCATGGGGACTTTCGCCTATATGGCTTGGTGCCAAAGCCAATGGAACATATAAATTGCAAAATCGGGCCACAGGGTTATATCTTGATAGTTATGGTTTAACAACTAGTCCATCTAATGTTTATCAATACACCAGTAGTTCCAGTCTCAATCAGAATTGGGAAATTACGTACGTTGATGGTTATTATACTATTTATAGCATAAGCGGTGGCTTGTGTCTCGATGCAGGTAATAATACGACAGATGGGTCTGCCATTTTGCAAATGACACGTGGCACTCCCGGATCTCAGAGTTATACCCAACAATGGACAATTGCTCTTGCCAGTTCGGGATATTATAAGCTTATTAATCGTGCTACCGGAAAATGTTTAGACACAGGAGGTTTAACTGCTAGTGGGAGTGCTTTACAGCAATGGTATAGTAATTCCAGCTATAACCAACAATGGCAGTTTGTGCAACAATAATATTTTCTTGATCAATGTTAAGTTCGCTTTTTAGTGGATGGTGAGAAGAAAAATTCAAAATTGAAGTATTTAAATAATGAAGTCGTTTTGACTTATAATAAAGGTTGTGTGCATGTTTTAACTTCGCAGTAGTCGCATATTGTCGGATGATGTTTTGATGAATGACTGACTGCGAAAGAATCAAATAATACACAAGATGTTTACTGAACGTTCTAAAAATAAAAGCCAAAATGACTTCATTATATACTTTGATTTTCCCTTTCTTAATCATGCAAGGAAGGGAAAATCTTGTTTAAAACTACAGTAAGTTAGTGATAGATTATTTGTTGTTTAGAATAATGGATTTGCTTAAAGTATTCGTTTTAATATATTAATGAGGCTTGTTAGAATGTGTGATTTTTGTATTGTCAGTTTATTAAGAGTTATCTTTATTACAAAAATAAATCAGCATAATTTTTGTGGTCATGTTTAATTATGGATGCTATATGTTTTGTACAATCCTATAATCTATCTGATCTGATCTATTATTTTGTAAAGTTGTTTGTTTAAGGTTAACTCTATTTTCTCGTGAAATCTTTATTGTCAATAGTTTTTGCAGCATTCGCTTTTCAGCAAATATTCGGATCGCAAGTCATTAAAATCAATCCGGATGTCCGTTATCAGCATTTTGCAGGCTGGGGAGTCTCTTTAATGTGGTGGGCACATGAGGTAGGAGACAACTACACGGATACCCAACTGGATACATTGTGCAACTGGCTGGTAAGTCCCTCAGAATTACATATGAACATCTTTCGTTTTAACATAGGCGGAGGTGATAATCCAACTCATCACCATATGCGGAAGGATGCCCGGATGCCCGGTTATTTAGCAAGTCCGCAAAGCCATTATGACTGGACACAAGACGCCGGACAACGGAAGATACTCTTAAAGATTCATCAGCTCGAGCCAAACGCCATCTACGAAGCTGCAAGCTATTCACCTCCTTACTGGATGACTATCAGCGGGTGTACATCCGGGAATACCAATGGGACAGACAATCTGCAAAGCCATTATTACAAAGCTTTCGCTGATTATCTGGTGGCAGTGGTCAAGCATTACCATGATGCCTATGGGATCCGGTTTAGCACAATTGCTCCAGTGAATGAACCCTATGCCCATTGGTGGAAAGCTTATGGCAGTCAGGAAGGATGTGCTTTTTCTCAAGCCAATCAGGAACGGTTGATTAAAGACCTATATGCTACTTTACAAAAAAAAGGTATGTTGTCCTATTGTGGCATTTCTGCCATGGATGCTAATAGTATAGATTCATGTTTGAAAGGTGTAGAACATTACGCCAAAGACAATATTCTCCCCTTAATCAGTCAGATCAACACACACAGTTACACCGGCAGCAAGCGGGATTCTCTCTATCAGCTTGCCAAACATTATCATATCAGGTTATGGCAATCCGAATCAGGGCCTTTAAATGTTCGTTTGCAAGGCTATGATAACTTTTTACTGATGGCTCAACGCATCGTTACCGATATGCGGGAACTAAAACCCTCAGCATGGTGTGACTGGCAATATATGAGCGGAGGTTTTGGTGATGTATGGGCATTGGTAGGCTACAATGAACATGACAAGACATTCCAACGGACAAAAGGTTATTATTTACGTAAGCAGTTTTCCAAATACATTCTGCCAGGCTATACCTTTATCGGAGATGACGATCCACACTCGATTTGCGCTTTAAGCCCTGACCACAAAAGACTAGTGGTTGTATACGTCCAAGAAAAAACATCAGTACAACATATCACATTAAACCTGTCCCAGTTTCAGTGTGCAGCCATAAAGTCGATTGTAGAAACGACAGAGCAAGAAAACTGCCAGTCCATATCTCTACCAAGTAAACCGGCAGGAACTACATTTGATTATTGGGTAAAACCCCAATCCACCACCACATTTATATTTCAAGTATCAGATTAAATTAATAAATTGCCATTCAAAACGAGGCCATTTAGAAACGATATAATGTTAGATATACAACGGGCTTTTCGATAACCAATAACCAATAAATTAATGCAATAACATCAAAGCATGTTCTGTATGCTTTATGATTATCAAGACAAACCATACATGATGAAAAAGACAACTATTTTTCTAGCCCTCCTTTTTTTAGGAATCAATTTAATACAAGGCTCTTCCGCGCAGCACACCTTTACTTTAGGAGACAACGCGTTTTTACTGGACGGAAAACCTTTTCAGATTATTTCGGGAGAGCTCCACTATACGCGGATTCCGAGGGCGGCATGGCGCAGCCGTATGGAGATGGCCAAAGCCATGGGGTTAAACACCATCAGCACCTATGTCTTCTGGAACGAACAGGAACCGGAGCCGGGACATTTTGATTTCACGGGCAACCGGGATATAGCCGCTTTTGTCCGGATGGCGCAACAAGAAGGCCTGTGGGTTATCATCCGCCCCAGTCCTTACGTATGTGCCGAATGGGAGTTCGGAGGCTATCCCTACTGGTTGCAAAACATCCCCGGCCTGGTTGTCCGCAGCAGGGAACCCCATTACATGCAAGCCTACAAAAGCTACATCAAAGCTGTAGGAGAACAACTGGCACCGCTGCAAATCAACCACGGGGGCAATATCCTGATGGTGCAGGTAGAAAACGAATACGGGAGCTATTCCAATGACACCACCTATCTGGGTATGAACCGGGACTTATTCCGGGAAGCAGGCTTTGACGGTATCCTGTACACCTGCGACCCGGCCAATGCCATGCAGGCAGGACATCTGCCCGGCTTACTGTCCGCCGTGAACGGGCTGGATGACCCGCATAAGGCAAAACAGCTTATCCGTTCCGTTAATAACGGGAAAGGGCCTTATTTCATATCCGAATGGTACCCCGGGTGGTTTGACTGGTGGGGCGCACCCCATCATACGGTAAGCGCATCAGCGTGTGCTGCCAGGTTAAATGCAGTATTGGCAGCGGGCATCTCCATTAATATGTATATGTTTCATGGTGGGACGACCCGTGGGTTTATGAACGGAGCCAATTATAACGACCATTTACCCTATGAGCCGGAGATCAGCAGTTACGACTATGACGCCCCGCTAGATGAAGCAGGCAACCCGACAAAGAAATATGATCTATTCCGGTCGGTCATTCAGAAATATCTTCCAAAGGGAGAAACCTTACCCCCTGTTCCAGCCTCCAAGAAAGCCATTGCCACCCCATGGGTTCGTTTTACAGCAGCCGAAGATCTTATGAATGCATTGCCGGTACCTGTTACAAACCGGTCCCCACTCACCTTCGAGCAACTACACCAGGCATACGGTTTTGTTCTCTATCGTACCACCATGAATGGAGGAAGGAAAGGTATGCTGAAAATAGACCAGTTGAGAGATTACGCCCTGCTGTTCATCAACGGAAAAAAGATTGGAACACTTGACCGGAGGCTGGGACAAGACAGCATGGAAGTAATTCTGCCTAAAGGAAAGGTAAGAATGGATATTCTTGTAGAGAATCTAGGAAGGATTAACTTTGGGCCATACCTGCTACACAATCATAAGGGAATCACGCATCAGGTATTATTCCAGGGGAAAGAGCTGATCGATTGGAAGATGTATCGACTTCCTTTCAGCAGTGAACCAATCATTCAGGCGACCCGTCAATCCCTTGCTCCCGGCCAGCCAGTTTTACGGGAAGGAACACTGATGCTGTCCCGGATAGGAGACACCTATCTGGATATGCAGACATGGGGGAAAGGATGCATATGGATAAACGGGCATAACCTGGGACGCTATTGGTCGGTAGGACCACAGCAAACTGTTTATGTGCCGGTGGAATGGCTACATAAAGGAGCTAACCGAATAGAGGTATTGGAGCTGAATAAACCTGAGCAGACCCGGTTGCGGGGTGTTGATCATCCGATTCTGAATAAACTGCAATGATTCGCTACCTGCTTTGGCGTTTTGCCTGTCTTGTTTGTTATAAGTGAAGACATGTTGGCTGTAATAAATACTCTAAAAGAAAGAGTCGGCTTTATGAAAAGAAAAGCCATAAAACCGAACTTCTTTCTATGTACAAAGTTCCAACAAAGACATGATAAAAAAATCATAGCAGACAGAGCGGGTATCCTTAGGGCAATGTCAGACCCGATTATCTAAAAAAACAACAACAGAACAAGTCAGAATGACTTCATTTCAAATCTAATATACTTATGCATACACGAATAAGAAAACAGAAAAGAGAGAGGCTTAGAGGAATGTTTATAGGGATGCTGTTAAGCACAATCATTCCGGTTTTTGGGCAGACAAGCTATGGAATTCTTCCCGACTGGGAAAATTCTCAGGTAACAGGGATCAATAAAGAACCGCCTTATTACAGTTTTCTTCCTTATTCGGATCAACAAAGTGCCTTGGCCGACAGTACACTTGAAATTCATACGCCGTATTATAAATCCCTTGATGGGATGTGGAAATTTCACTGGTCAAAGAATCCGGCAGAAAGGCCGAAGGATTTTTATAAGGCAACTTATAATGCCCGGCAATGGAAATCCATTCCTGTTCCAAGTCAATGGCAATTAGAAGGATATGGAAGGCCTATCTACCTGAACAATCGTTACCCGTTTCATCCCGATTATCCGGCGCATCCGCCATTGGTCAATGCTGACCATAATCCGGTGGGTTCCTACCTGACCACCTTTACGGTACCCCAGGGTTGGGATGGAAGAGAAGTATTTATTCATTTTGATGGAGTAGAAAGTGCCTTTTACATTTGGGTAAATGGAGAAAAAGTGGGGTATAGTCAGGGAAGAATGACTCCGACAGAGTTTAACCTTACTCCTTTTCTGAGGAAAGGGACGAACCGTTTAGCCGTAGAAGTGTATCAATGGTCTGACGGATCCTATTTGGAAGATCAGGATATGTGGCGCTATAGTGGGATATTCCGCCCTGTATATTTGTACAGCACCCCCAAAGAACATCTGGAAGATTTTTTTGTACGCTCCAGTCTGGATGATCATTATGAAAATGGAATGATGCACATCACAGCAAAAGTAAGAAATTCAAGTGATGAGAATGATCCACCTGCCACAGTGACTGCCTATTTATATAATGAACAAGGGGAACCCGTGGGAAATGGTGCCATAGCAAATGTCAGAACCATTACTGATATTCCTGCCGGAACAGATGGAATTGCAGAATTATATGCTACCATTCCACATCCTGACAAATGGACGGCAGAAACGCCAAACCTCTACACTGTTGTGCTTGTACTGAAAGATGCTCAGGGCAAGGTTCTGGAAGCAGCCCGTACTACGACAGGTTTCCGAAACATAGAAATCAAAGATGGCATGTTACTGGTCAATGGTGTTCCTGTAAAACTTAAAGGAGTTAATATGCAGGATTTTGATCCATATCATGGGCGTGCTGTGGATTTTAAGTGGATTGAGAAAGACATTCGCTTATTGAAGCAAGCTAATATCAATACTGTGCGCATGTCTCATTATCCCCACGATCCCCGGTATTACACACTCTTTGATAAATATGGAATGTATATATTAGACGAAGCTGATTTGGAGTCACATGGGATGCTTGAAAGGGAATTATTGCCAGGAAGCGACCCACTTTGGACAAATGCTTGCGTTGACCGTATGGCCCGTATGATTGCCCGCGATAAAAATCATCCCTCGGTAATTATTTGGTCATTAGGAAATGAAGCAGGTTATGGTGAAAATTTTGCTTTAATGGCAGCCTATGCCCGTACGGTAGATCCTTCCCGTCCGATACATGACGAACAAATGAATAGCGTGGCAGATATGATCAGCCATATGTATCCTACGCCGCAGGCTTTGCAGGGAATGGCGATGGATCCCAACATTCACAAACCGATCTTTATGTGTGAGTATGATCACTCCATGGGAAATTCTACCGGAGGATTGACTGCCTACTGGAATTTGATCTACCATTACAAGAACCTGATTGGAGGATGTATCTGGGATTGGGTCGATCAAGGTTTATACAAAAAAGATGCACATGGAAAAATGTTTTGGGCATATGGAGGTGACTATGGAGATGTTCCCAACGATGGTAATTTTAATATTAATGGATTTGTTAATCCCGACAGAACGCCTCATCCTGCCTACTATGAAATCAAACATGTCTATCAATATGTTACTTTTGCCGCGGAAGACTTGAACAAGGGTCTGATCATGCTGCATAATCAATATTACCACACTTCCCTCGCAGCTTATACGTTACACTGGAGCCTGACACGGAACGGAAAAGAGATTCAGGCGGGAGATGTAGACACACTGACTACTCCGGCCAATGGATGGGTACGCCTGCGATTACCTGTTGAGGCACCTAAACTGCAGGCCGGAAGTGAATACTGGCTTAACCTGAACCTTGTCCTAAAAAATAATACCTTATGGGCAAATAAAGGCTTCACGGTGGCTTGGGATCAATTTAAAATGCCCTGGGCCGTAGCTCCCGCTCCTTCTTTGGGCAAAGCGAATGGAATTCCTTTGAAGATAGATTCTGCCGGTAATACGATTGTCATAAGCGGACAATCCTTCAAAGTTGCTGTTGATAAACAAACCGGTTCGTTGCAAAGCTATGTATGCCAGGGAACGGAATTGCTTGCCGGCCCATTAAACCCAAACTTCTGGAGGGCACCAATCGATAACGACAAAGCAGGTTGGGGCGGAGAACTGAATGCCTGGCAACATGCAGGACAAGACCGTAAAGTGATTTCCCTGGAAATAAAAAAGCATGGTGACCAAGCGATGGAGGTTGTTGCCAGAGGTACCCTTCCTGTAGGAGAATCCACCTGGGAAACATCTTATACGGTATATGAAAATGGGGTTATTAAAGTGGAGGAAACCCTTACTCCCATCGGTCAGGTCCCGCCTTGTATTCCGAAAGTAGGCATGACACTACGCATCCCGAAAACATACAGAACGATGAGTTGGTATGGCCGGGGCCCACAGGAGAATTATGCGGACAGGGAAACAGGTGCAACCGTTGGCATTTATTCGGGATTGGTGGATTCGCTATGGACGAATTATGTACGACCACAGGAAAATGGAAACCGGGATGGTGTCCGCTGGGTACGATTTACGGACAAGGATGGACAAGGCCTAATGGCAACAGGTGCACCGACACTAAACGTGAGTGCATGGCCATACTCGTTGCAGGATCTGGAACAGGCTACCCATATCGACGATCTTCCGGTGAGGGATTATATCACGGTGAATCTCGATTACAAGCAAATGGGAGTAGGTGGCATTGATACCTGGAGCCGTAATGCCAGGGCTTTGCCTCTGTATCGCCTGGTGCCGGATCATCCTTATCATTATGCGTTCTTCCTGTCGTATTATCATGAAAAATAGAAAGATATTCGATTAATGTATCATGTGATCAAACAGAATATTGTATGACAAAAATTCTTTGGATCATCCTGATTTTTGCTGTATTGCCATACTCTTTTTTAGATGCCCGGTCGTTTTATGTAAATCCGGTTATTGGGAATGATGCAAATGAGGGGATATCTGCCAATCTGCCCTGGAAAACCCTGCAAAAGGTTAATGACAGTTCCTTTTTACCGGGAGATTCCGTTCTGTTTGCTTGCGGAACTGTTTTTCACGGGCAATTGAAGATACATGTTCAGGGAGAGAAGAAAAAGATTATTCTGTTTAGTTCTTATGGATCCGGTTCAATGCCTGTCATTGCAGCGGACGGACAATTCGAAGAGGCGGTTCTGTTATACAACTCATCTTATGTAACTGTTAAAAATCTTGAGATTACAAATACCGGCGTTACCAGAAAACCTTTGCGGAAAGGAGTCTATTTGTTTCTTGATAATTATGGTGAAGCTCGCCAAATATCCTTAGATCATCTGTATATACATGATGTAAATGGATCAGACATTAAGGCACTGGGTGGTGGCGCCGGTATTAGTTGGGATAATCGGGGGAACAGGATTAAATCAAGATTTGACGGATTGCTGATTGAAAATTGCAAACTGGTGCGCACCGACCGGAATGGCATTACCGGAGGAGGATATACGCGTCGTGACAATTGGTATCCTAACCTTCATGTTGTAATTCGCGGAAACGAATTATATGACATTGGCGGCGATGGTATTGTCCCTATTGGATGTGACGGAGCTATTGTAGAATATAACCGTTTGATTAAAGGTGGACAACGATTCCCTGAAGGAGATGCCTCTGCGGGAATATGGCCATGGAGTTGCGATAATACGTTGATTCAATATAATGAAGTTGCTTATATGGCCGGGCCCTGGGATAGCCAGGGTTATGACTCGGATTGGAATTGTAAACATTCTGTTTTTCAGTATAATTACAGCCATGATAATCTGGGTGGATTCTTTTTAATCTGTTCGCCCACAAAAGGAAATGAAGCCGGGAATAATGGAACTGTTATACGATACAATATTAGTTATAACGATGGAGGACGCGTAACATGGAAAAGCGCTGGCTTCTCTCCCATTTTTCATATAACGGGGCCTGTGAAGGATATCAAAATTTACCATAATATTGTGATTCGGGACAGAGCTGTGAATTCAAAAGAAGACAAATCCTTAATCACATTCAATACATGGGGCGGCGATTGGCCTTCTCATATTTCCTTTACACATAATTACTTTGTGACTACGGATACTTTTACATGTAAATATGGGGAAGCAACGGCTTATTCTTTTTTGCATAATCATTGGAGAGGTCACTTTACGAACTGTCCAAAAAATGCAAATAGAGACAACATCTCCATTACAAAACCTTTATGGAACCATTGGAATGAGAAGAAAATTGTATCTTTGTTGAGAGATTATGAAGCAGGGAAAGTTACCATAAATTCGCTTTTCTCAATATTGAAATTGAGTGGACGTTAAACGTGTTCCATGGGAAGAGATATAAGAAATATCTTTTTGATAAGAGCGATTGAATTGTAATTATTAAAAATCAAGTTATTACTGTATGAAAAATCGATCAAAACATTACCTCATCCCTGCTGTGATCGTTTTGTCTCTGGTTGTATATGCCGGAGCCATATCAGCAAAATCTGAAAAGGTCAGCAATCAACAAACAGCACAACGTTACGATTCCTTTCGGCCCGGAGCCATCTGGAATGATACCAATGGGAAAGTCATCAATGCCCATGGAGGAGGTATTATATATTATAAAGGCGTATATTACTGGTTTGGAGAACATAAAATAACAGGACCGATAGGTAATACGGCACAAGTAGGCGTACATTGTTACGCATCCAAAGACCTGTATAACTGGAAAGACGAAGGGATCGCCCTGCATGTTTCCGATGATCCCCATTCCGACATTACCAAAGGCTGTATTCTGGAACGACCCAAAGTGATTTACAATAAAAAGACTCGCAAATTTGTGATGTGGTTCCATCTGGAACTCAAAGGAGAAGGATACAGTGCAGCACGCGCGGGCGTAGCGATCAGCGACCGACCGGCAGGGCCTTACACTTTTCTGCGTTCCCTGCGTCCCAATGCAGGTATCTGGCCATTGAATTTCAAGAAGTCATGGGAAACATCCACGCTGCAACCCGATAGCCTGAAAGGATGGACGCCCGCATGGATGAAAGCCGTAGAAGAAGGACTGTTTGTGCGGAGAGACTTTAAGACAGGCCAGATGTTCCGGGATATGACCGCCTTTGTCGATACAGATGGGAAAGCCTATCTCATCTACTCCTCAGAAGAAAACCTGACTTTGCAAATCGCCCAGTTGAATGACGATTACACCGGATTCTCGGGTAAGTATGTCCGTGTTTTTCCCGGAGGGCACAATGAAGGGCCTGCTATTTTCAAAGACAGAGGGAAGTACTATATGGTAACTTCCGGATGTACGGGTTGGGCTCCCAATGCAGCCCGGTCAGGAGTAGCCTCCTCCATCTTCGGCCCATGGAAAGCGTTAGGCAATCCCTGTGTGGGGCAAGACTCAGCCCTGACGTTTCATGGACAAAGCACCTATATCCTACCGGTAGAAGGGAAGAAAAATGCATTCATCTTTATGGCCGATCGCTGGAATCCCCAGAATCCTATTGATGGCCGGTACATCTGGCTCCCGATAGAGATAAAAGAGGATAGACTAGTCATCAAATGGCTGGACAACTGGAGTTTGAACGTATTTCACTAAAACATAGTAGCTAACTATAAATCAATTAATATCCAAATTATGAACACACAAGAATTACAAGAAGCGTTTTTGAAGTTGTATGGGAAACCGGCAGAAGCACTGTATTTTTCACCGGGACGGGTAAACCTTATCGGAGAACACACCGACTATAACGGGGGATTCGTATTCCCATGTGCTTTAAGCTTCGGCACCTATTTGCTGTGTCGTAAAAACGACGATAAAGTAGTCCGTTTTCGTTCGCTGAACCAGAAAGAATATGTCGAAGTAGCCCTTGACAAGCTTCAAACGCCACATCCTAAATCGTGGATCAACTACCCGATGGGTGTGTTTGATCAATTTATCAAACGTGGCTTTTCAATTCCTTTCGGTCTTGACCAGCTGATTTGGGGTGATGTTCCTAATGGAGCTGGTCTCTCTTCTTCCGCTTCACTGGAAGTAGTAACCGGGTATATGCTCAATGATGTTTTCCAAACCCATCTTAACCGGGTGGAAATTGCTAAAATCGGACAAAAAGCCGAAAATGAATTTGTAGGAGTCAATTGCGGCATCATGGATCAGTTTGCCAGCGCCAACGGGGAAAAAGACCATGCTATTTTCCTCGACTGCAACACGCTTGATTTCGAATTAGTTCCGGTAAAACTGGAAGGTGTCAAGGTGTTAATCTCTAATACCCACAGTCCGCACAAACTCGATTCTGGTGCTTATAATCAGCGCGTGGCAGAATGTAAGAAAGCTGTTGAGTTGATCTCCAAAGTACGTCCGATTCAATATTTGGCCGAACTGACCGAAGCAGATTTCAAGGAAGTGGAATCTGCCTTAGCCAGTGATCCTGTTGCCCATAAGCGCGCCCGTCACGTAGTGTCTGAGGTTCAACGCACCACAGATGCCGTTAAATCGCTCAAGGCAGGAGATATCGATAAATTCGGACAGTTAATGAATGCTTCGCATGTCTCATTGCGGGATGATTATGAAGTAACAGGGCTTGAACTCGATACAATGGCAGAAGAGGCATGGAAGATAGATGGTGTTATCGGATCACGGATGACAGGAGGCGGTTTTGGAGGCTGCACGGTTAGTCTGGTGAAAGATGAGGCTATTGATTCGTTTATTGAAAAAGTAGGAGCCGCTTATCAGGCAAAAACCGGATTGAAACCTGACTTCTATGTGGCTGAAATTGGTAATGGCGCTTGCCGTTTGAAATTGGGAGAGTAACATAAATGGCTACAATGATGAACTCAGCTTTTAGTAAAATAATTGACGGGAAAGAAATTGCTTTGTATCAGTTGCAGAATGGGAAAATCCGTATGGCTGTAACGAATTATGGAGCTAAAATTGTCTCTCTTTTTGTTCCGGACAGAGCCGGTAAAGAAGAAGATGTTGTGTTGGGATTTGACAATATTGATGACTATCTGAATAAAGAACCTTTTTTCGGAGCGGTGTGTGGTCGTTTTGCCAACCGGATTAAAAAAGGATATTTTAATCTGGAGGGAAAAGAATATCAGTTGGTTGTCAATAATGGAGCTAACCATCTGCATGGTGGTATCAAAGGATTCAACGATGTTATTTGGCATGTGGAAAAGGTCAATGAGAAACAGATCATGTTATCTTATTTTTCAGCCGATGGGGAAGAGAACTATCCCGGCAACCTTACTGCATTTGTTACGTATGAACTAACGGATAATGACGAGTTGAAAATCCATTATGAGGCCACTACGGATAAAACAACGATTATCAACCTTACTCAGCACTCTTTCTTTAATCTTAAAGGAGCC
Organism: Microbacter margulisiae; assembly: GCF_014192515.1. NCBI lineage: Bacteria > Pseudomonadati > Bacteroidota > Bacteroidia > Bacteroidales > Porphyromonadaceae > Microbacter > Microbacter margulisiae. The sequence goes on along the minus strand of NZ_JACHYB010000001.1, from coordinate 1,804,005 downwards.
GGGAACGGCAATATTGAAGATCATGAATTGATGGTCAATGCCGATTATTATACTCCTCTGGATGAGACGCAGGCACCTACGGGGGAAGTTTGCTTCGTGGATAACTCGTTGATGGATTTTCGTCAGCCGGTTACAATCAGTGATCGTATCAATGCTGATTTTAAACAATTTACGTATGGCCGTGGAATAGACAACAATTGGGTCGTTAAAAAACAACAGGCGCATGAGTTGGCATTGGCAGCTTCTTTATACGAACCCCGGAGCGGTCGCCTGATGGAGATGTTTACCACACAGCCTGGCGTGCAGGTCTATTCAGGGAACTGGGTTGAGAACCATACAGGAAAATATGGAAAGAAATACGATGTGCGCTACGCTATTTGCCTGGAAGCACAAGGATTTCCCTGCTCTCCAAACTATGCCCATTTTCCTTCGCCGGTGTTGCATCCAGAAGAAAAGTATGATGAAACCACGATCTATAAATTCACTGTCAAATAGAGGCCGGTAACAGATAAACAGGGAAAACTCCGCCATTGCATGCAGTGACGGAGTTTTGTGCTTTAAATGGTCGGTTCTTAAGATGTGTTTTTATTTTTTCTCTGTTTCTTTTTCTGCCCTGATTTCTTCGCGCTTCAGTTGTTTGGCAATCTTTTTTATGACCTGATCAATCGGTTTCTCTGGCTCTATAACATTGTAGGATTCCCAGAAGTTATCATTTTTGAAATTCGTGACTTTGTCGGAAACGATCTCATTCCATTTCACCCTGTCATGAGGCGGAATGGGTGTTATATTATCCGAATGATCAGTGATGGCCAGTTCGCCTTTTACCGTAAAGTATGAACTGAACCAATGTTTCGGCCATTTGCATTTAAATTTAACTTCCATGGATGCATAATTGTAATACCAACGATGTCGTTCTTCTTTGTAGTTTACCTCATAGTGAGCTGAAACGACATCAACTCTTACTCCATGAGGTTTTTTCAGGATGAATAAATCACTTGCTTCCGGTCGATTTTCTACATTCATGTTAAACTCCATTCGCGTCACAGCTTCGGTTTTTGCATCAATGTAAATCTTCCCCCGGAACATGATTTCTCCGCGTGTTTCGGGACGTTGATCAAAATCCACTACATAATTGAGCCGGTTGTCAATCATTTCCGGCATTCCGTAGGTAAATGTGTAATATGCTCCGATTTCATTCAGGGGTGTACCTCCGATAAAGGGATTTTTCATTACATCGAGTGTCAATGCTGACGTGATGCCACCCTGGAATTTCATAAATAGGGTGTCAATTTGAGAATGATCTACAATACCACGCCCTTTGAGGATGGCTGCCTGATCGGAAGCAAATGAGCTGTATGAAGCTTTGACCAGATTCAATACAGCTTCGCTGATGGCAATGTAGCGATTTCCCTTTTTGATAAACTCACGATAAAAGCCAGTCATTTGTACGGGTTTTTTTCCATAATTTTTAACCGTGTTGGCAAAAGCGCTTTGCACCAGATCGTAAGCATTCCCCGATAGGATTGTGATGTCATTCAGGTTATAGATGGCAGGGTGTAAACGGATGATGTTTTTAGGAGAGCGCGCAACTAATTCACGGATGCCGATTGAAACCGGAATGAATCCTACGTACGAAAAACGTACACTGTCTTGTTGAAATCCATCCGGTATCTTAAGTAAAAATTGTCCGTCGCCATTGGTGACAATACCAATAGGAGTTCCCTTCACCTGCACTGATGCTGCCGCAACCGGATGATGATTGGAGGCATCAATCACTCTCCCCTGAATGGTTGTGTAATTTTGTGCGTTGAGCCACCACGGTATTCCCACAAAACTTAACATCAGTAATCGTAGAAATATATATTTTTTCATAGAATAATGATAAATAATGAGTTGTGTATTTTTTGGTGCCCTTTCCAGAGTAAATTTCATGCTTTATAATTCATTAAAAATCAAAGAAATATACTGGAATTATTTTCAAAGATACAACCAAAAAACATGTTTTGTTCTACTGGTAGCTTTTTCTTTCTGTTGTTATTTATAGACGGATTTTTGTTAAAACTATCTTTAATATCCATATTATAGCAAACAGGATGAATCCGCTTTTTTTGACTGTATATTTGTCATACGCATATTGAAGAGAATGGATTGAGTTTGTATCCGGACAAGTTTTTTATCGAAGTATCTTTTTGTTAGAATGATATTTACTTGTTTGCCATGGAAAAACGATTATTTTGGCTTCTGTTGGTTTGTTCGTTTCAATTGAGTTATGGACAAATTATATTTCCTCCCTCTTTGTCGCTGCAGATCCGTCAGCAAATTTCAGCACAACATCAATTGACAGGGGACAGCGCTAAAATGTGGACTTTCCTGGAATATTATCCGATGTCCCATATGGAGAGGCAACTGATGGCGTATTTATATGCCTTCATGCCTCTGAACGATCTGGTAACCTATTCGCCTTCGTTTTTTTATGCCAACGTGAAACAAACCTTACAGGCAAAGCAAGATATGCCTTGGGGTAATCGAATTCCCGAAAACATTTTTCTTCATTATGTGTTGCCGGTAAGAGTAAACAACGAGCCTCTGGATTCGTTTCGGCTGGTGATGTATCCTGTCCTCAAACAACGTGTTTATGGATTGGATATGGAGCAGGCGGCTTTGGAAATCAATCATTGGTGTCATGAAAAGGTGACTTATCGGTGTACGGATGCCCGTACGGATTCACCCATGAGTTTGCTGTTGCGTGCCTGTGGACGTTGTGGCGAAGAATCGATTTTTACGGTTGCAGCCCTGCGCACTATTGGCATTCCGGCCCGTCAGGTATTTACACCACGTTGGGCGCATACGGATGATAATCATGCTTGGGTGGAGGTATGGATTAATGGGAAATGGCATTATATGGGAGGATGTGAACCCGAACCGTGTCTGGATAGGGCATGGTTTAGCGAGCCGGTAAAACGGGCCATGTTGGTGCAAACCTTTACGTTTGGACCTGATCCTGAAGATTCGTCGGCTATCCGTACCACCGACCGGTTTTCGGAATTGAATCTTACCTATCGGTATGCTCCAGTAAAAAAGGTGATAATTCATGTGACTGATTCTCTTGGGCATCCTGTTGACAGCGCCCGTGTGGAATGGAGGCTTTATAATTATGCCTCATTTTATCCAATTTTGAAGACATATACAGACGTGAACGGGAATTCAACGGCTACTCTTGGAAAAGGAGATATTTTGGTCTGGGTAATCAAAGGAAAACAATTTTGTTTTAAAGAAATGGATATCCGTACCATGGATACTCTTCGGCTCATTCTGTCTCCGAAAATACCTGTTGATACTTATGATTTTGATATGGTTCCCCCTGTATCCATTCATCTTTGCGATACGCTCAGCACTATTATAAAAGAACAAAATGACCGGCGACTTCGAACGGAAGATTCTATCCGTCATGTTTATATGTCTACTTTTAAAGATGACCAATGGGTGACAAATTTTGCAAACCGTTATTTTCTTTCTCCCGATACAGTACGGGATTTATTGGGATGCAGTGAAGGCAACTGGCCTCAAATATCAGCGTATCTTGCTCAAAATGCGTTTGTCTCTCCTGCCTATGTTGTGGCGTTGGCTTCGCAACTATCGGAAAAGGATTTGAGTGATATCACTTCTGTTGTACTTACCGATCATTTGTTGTGGGCGACTAAACCCGAATATCACGATTCATCCATAAGCAATGACGATTTTATACATTATGTACTCTCTCCCCGCATCTCCATAGAGGAGATTACACCCTGGCGTTCTTTTCTGATCCGTCATTTCGGCGATAAAATGGCCCAGGCGTGTCGGAAAGACATCACTCCATTAATTCAATGGATCAGGGATTCAATACGTATTACCAGAACGGCAAATCAAATTTCAAATATGCTGATTGCTCCCGAAAAAGTCTTTACTTACCGTATTGCCGATATGCGTTCGCGGGATCTTTTTTTTGTAGCTGCCTGCCGTTCTTTTGGTATTCCGTCTCGTTTGAATCCGCAAACTCACGAACCTGAATTTCAACATAACGACGAATGGTTTGACGTTGATTTCAATACGGGGAAAGCATCAATCCCTGTATGGGGGAAAATAAAATTACTGGATTGTAAAAACAGAATATCACCTCAATATGACCATAATTTCACCTTAGGAGTGCTCCATGATGGGCATTACCATACACTTCCCTATGAAGGTTTTCAGCGAATCGGTGACTTTCCCGATCCTTTGCCTGTAGATACAGGACGTTATGTGCTTACAACAGGAGTTCGATTGACGGATGGTAGCGTGCTTAGCTCCATGCAATTTTTCAAGGTTTCGAAAGGAGATGAAGTACATTTACCGGTTACCCTGCGGCAATATCCGAATGACATCCATCCTTTGGGTAAAATAGATTTGGGTGCTGTTACTGTTCGTCCGGCAGGGCAAGCTTCTTCCTGCTCATTGGCATCCCTGGTTGCAGGAAAAAAAGAGATTGCCATTGTACTGTTTGATCCTGATCAGGAACCCTCCCGTCATGTCCTGCAAGATCTTGCCATGATGGCTGATCAATTCCATGGTAGGAAAATGATGTTTGTTTACGTTTTTTCTTCTTCTGAAAACATCCAGACAGGGACTCTTTCTTCTTTTTCTTTGCCGACTCCCAATGTCATTGTGATTGATCAGCAAAGAAGCCTTATTGAGGCTCTTAGCGCTTTATTTCCTCAGTTATTATCAAACAAGTTACCCATTGTGGTATTATGCGACGGTGACGGAACCTTATTTTTTAAGTCAGCCGGATATTGTGCAAGCGTGCCCAATCAGCTTTTTAATATTCAACGGCAGTTGCGTAGAGTTTCTTTAACAAAAGAAGACAGAGAAGCATGCCATTAATAATAAATCAAGTAAATAAAAAAGCGATGAATAACATCGCTTTGGGAAGTGACCCCGGAGGGGCTCGAACCCTCGACCCAATGATTAAGAGTCATTTGCTCTACCAACTGAGCTACGGAGTCATTTTAGGAGCGCAAAGGTACAATAAATTTTTTTCCCTATCAACTCTTTTTTCAATTTTTGAAAACGATGACGGCGTATACAACAATGAAATTGGAGAGGAAAGCTTTTGTTCTGCAGAATCACTATGAATGATGAAAAGTTTATGTTAAATAAATTGTTTCTCATGAAATCTTATTTATCTTTGCGCTAAAGCTGATATTGAAGAGTGGTGGTTTGTTTATAAATTGATCTAAATCTTATGTTCTATGAAAGCATCATTAAAAATTACCCTTACTATTTTAGCTACCATTGTCTTGATGGTTTTAGCTTATGGAATTATTAACGCTCTTACTAAGAACCTTCTTGAAGAGAGAATTACAATTACAGTTTTGGTTTTGTCTGTGATTGCTGTGATTGGTGTTTTGACTGTTGTGGCTACTGTGTATGAAGCGAACCATCAGACTAAAAAAGATAAACTTGTGAATGTTGGAGAAGATCAGCATCCACTGGCTCTTTTTCGTTATTGTCCGGTTTGTGGTTCCTCTGATTTTGTTGCTAAACAGGATAATTCCAAGACATGCGAAAATTGTGGGTTTAATTATTACATTAATCCATCAGCTGCAGTAGCTGCACTCATTGTAAACGAAGAGGGAGAATTGTTGGTTGGTCGTAGGGCTCACCATCCCGCTAAAGGAACTTTGGATCTTCCCGGTGGATTTGTTACTTTGAAAGAGAGTGGGGAAGAGGCTGTAAGACGCGAAATAAAGGAAGAACTAAATCTGACTGTAACAAATGCAGAGATGCTTTTTACTATTCCAAACCGGTATCGCTGGTCGGGGATGACCATTCCAACATTGGATCTTTTTTATCGATGTGACGTGGAAGATTTGAACAAATTGAAACCTTTGGATGATGTAGCCGAAACTTTCTTTATTAAGCTCGACTACATTCAACCTGAAGATTTTGGTTTAGCTTCTATCCGAGAAGCTGTACAACATTTTAAAGAAGGATCGGTTCCTTTTATTTCTTAGCAAGACGCTTACGTTCGTTTTCATCCAATACAATCTTACGTAGCCGGATTGATTTTGGAGTTACTTCCACATACTCATCTTCTTTGATGTATTCCAAGGCTTCCTCAAGGCTAAAAATTACCGGAGGTGCGATGCGTGCTTTATCGTCCGAACCGGAAGCCCGCATGTTTGTGAGTTTCTTAGATTTGGTTACATTGACAGTGAGATCGCCTTCTTTACAGTGCTCACCAACAACTTGACCTGCATATACTTCATCTTGTGGCGAAACAAAAAATTTACCTCTGTCCTGAAGTTTATCAAGAGCGTAAGCAAAAACGGTTCCGGTTTCCATTACAATGATGGAGCCATTTGTACGTCGTTCCATATCTCCTTTATAAGGTTGATATTCAAGGAAACGATGTGCAATGATTGCTTCGCCAGCTGAAGCTGTCAGAAGATTGTTTCTCAATCCTATGATTCCGCGTGAGGGAATCGTAAACTCGAGATTAACACGTTCACCCTTACGATCCATGTTGATCATTTCACCTTTACGTGAAGCGACTATTTCAATAATTTTCCCTGAATATTCATCCGGCACATTGATGGTAAGCTGTTCTATCGGTTCGTTTTTAACTGCTGCAATTTCCTTGATAAGTACTTGAGGCTGGCCTACCTGCAATTCGTATCCTTCCCGGCGCATTGTTTCTATAAGAATGGAAAGGTGAAGTACGCCCCGGCCATAAACTACCCATGCATCCTGAGATTCGCTTTTTTCAACGCGTAAAGCTAGATTTTTATCTAATTCCCGCATTAGACGGTCATGAATATGGCGGGAAGTTACGTATTTACCTTCTTTCCCAAAAAACGGGGAGTTATTAATGGTGAACAACATGCTCATCGTTGGTTCGTCAATGGCAATCGGATCGAGTGGATCAGGATTGTCGATATCGGTTATTGTATCTCCAATTTCGAAATTATCAATACCAACAAGAGCACAAATATCACCCGACCCTACAGTATCTACTTTGGTCCGGCCAAGTCCTGTAAACACATCCAGTTCCTTAATTCTTGATTTTACAATACTTCCATCTCGTTTAGCCAGGGCGATCGGCATGCCTTCATTCAAAACGCCACGATGTACACGACCAACAGCAATTCGGCCAACATATGAAGAATAGTCAAGCGATGTGATCAACATCTGTGGTGGGCCTTCCAAATATTTAGGTTCAGGGATATATTCGATAATTGCATCAAAAAGATCATTGATGTCATTTTTTACGACATGAGGATCATTCGACATCCATCCTTGTTTAGCCGAACCAAATAGGGTATGAAAATTTAGCTGATCTTCTGTTGCATCGAGGTTGAACATTAAGTCGAAGACCTCTTCCTGCACTTCTTCCGGACGACAGTTGGGTTTATCGACTTTGTTAATCACAACAATTGGTTTTAGACCTAATTGTATGGCCTTTTGCAAAACAAAACGGGTTTGTGGCATTGGCCCTTCAAAAGCATCAACTAAAAGCAGAACTCCATCGGCCATGTTTAATACCCGTTCTACCTCACCTCCAAAGTCAGCGTGCCCCGGAGTGTCGATAATATTAATCTTATAATTATTATAGGTAACAGAGACATTCTTTGATAGAATGGTAATTCCCCGTTCACGTTCCAGATCGTTATTGTCTAAAATTAATTCACCAACCTGTTCATTCTCACGAAAAAGTTTGGTTGCCAGCAACATCTTGTCTACTAACGTTGTTTTACCGTGATCGACGTGTGCAATAATTGCAATGTTTCGTATTTTTTGCATTTTATCTTTTGTTTCGGGTCATTGCCAAAGCCTTCATTTACGATTCGTCACGAATCCATGTATGATAGACTTCCAGCAACAACAAAATGGATATTAATAAGTTTCAAGTGTTAGTCCGTCGTATGCCAGAAAGACATGATCGGGTAATTGTTTCTGAACATCGGCATGTTTTCCCATATCATGTCCGATATGAGTAAAATAGGTTCGTTTGGGAGCTAGTAGCCGAACAATGGAGAGTGCTTCATCTACCATTAAATGAGAAAAATGAGGTTTAAATCGTAACGTTCCTAGTATCAGAAGATCGAGATCCTGAAGCAATTGAATCGATGCTTCTGGTAACGTTTTTAGATCAGTCAGGTATGCCATTTTCCCAACACGAAATCCTAATGTTGGTAAATTGGCATGCATGACGCGGATTGGTGTACAGTGGATGTTGTCTGCCAGAAAAGGTTCATATTCGTGAATAATATGCATTTTAAAATCAGGCACGCCTGGGTATTTATTAGCTGCAAAAGAATAATGCAAATTGCTTTGTATGATCTTCGCCACACGATTTTCTGCAAAGATATTTACAGTTTGAAATGCCCTTACATCATCCAATCCACTAACATGATCGTAATGTTCATGCGTCAATAGAATGGAATCTAAAGAGCGAATATGATTTGTCAGCATTTGTTGCCTGAAATCCGGTCCGCAGTCAATTAATATGGTTTTCTCTTTTTCACGAATCAACAGGGATGACCGTAATCGATTATCATGAGGATCTGTAGATGTACATACCTCACAATTGCAGCCGATATATGGCACGCCGGTTGAAGTTCCTGTTCCTAAAAAGATAATTTCCATTATTTTAGCGTATTAGCTACATGCGTTCAAATATGATCTCAATGCAATATTATTTACTGCAGCTAATGTATAGCTTCAGATTTATAATTGGCATTCTCTTTGTCAATAGTTTGCTCTTGAGACGTTGAAGAAGGTGCAACAGCGGAATTTAATACTATATCCACAAATTGCTTGTCTTCGTGTAATTTAACCATAGCTATTTTGGCTGCCTGCTGTTGTGATTCTTTTTTGGAATGCCCGATTCCAATACCTCCTAATTGTGAGTTAATCAGTGCTTTGGCCTGAAAGGTTACTTCGTTTTGTCGATTTTGAAATGTCTCCACTACTTCAAAGACAACAGGAACCCGATGGCTTTGTCCCCATTCAATAAGCCGTGATTTAAAATTCACTTCTTTATTTGCCAAATAATTCATATTTAGGGATTTATCGATAATTCGATGTTGTATGAATGCTTTACACCGCGAAAATCCCTGATCTAAATAAATTGCGCCGACTAATGCCTCCAATGCATTCCCAAATACATTATTCCCATGAAGCTGACTGCCTGTAGGAATTTGAATTAATGTTGGAATTCCCATTTCAATAGCAATCTTATTCAACATTTCGCGTTGTACGATTTTAGAACGAATGTTGGTAAGGAAGCCCTCTTCTTTCTCCCTAAAATGATCATAAACAATATCAGAAACAATAGCTGTTATAATGGCATCACCTAAAAATTCCAATCTTTCATTATTGGCCAGATTTCCTTTAGAGTCTCTTGCACCCATTGACTTATGGAGCAATGCCAGTTCATATAATTCAATCTGACGTGGAGTAAATCCGGTGAGGCGATTAAATAACAGATAAGGCTCTTTTCGAGAATTCGTCAAGAGCCTTATTTTTTCAGATATGTGTCGAAAAAAAATCACTGGTTACTTAGCGAATTTTTTTACAATAATACTTGCATTTTGTCCGCCAAAGCCAAACGTGTTGGATAAGGCAGCATTAACCTTTCGTTTTTGTGCTTTATTGAAGGTGAAATTCAATTTGTAATCAATGTTTTCATCTTCATCTCCCTCGTGGAAGTTAATGGTTGGCGGAATAATATCATTAACAATAGCCAAGATGGTAGCAATAGCTTCGATAGCACCAGCGGCACCTAATAAATGGCCTGTCATCGATTTTGTAGCGCTGATATTCAGATCATACGCATGTGCTCCAAAAACATCCAGAATGGCTTTTACTTCTGAAATATCACCTACCGGGGTTGAAGTTCCGTGAACATTGATATAATCAATTTCATCAGAAGACATTTCTGCATCTTCCAGTGCACGCTTCATAACAAGTTTAGCTCCGAGGCCTTCTGGATGTGAAGCGGTCATATGATAAGCATCAGCAGATAAACCTCCACCAACAACTTCACATAAAATATTTGCTCCACGAGCTAAAGCATGATCCAGTTCCTCTAAGATGAGGCATCCTCCGCCTTCTCCCATAACAAAACCATCGCGACTTTTACTGAAAGGTCGTGATGCTCCTTGCGGATCGTCATTACGGGTCGAAATAGCGGTCAAGGCATTAAATCCACCCATTCCGCTTGCTGTAATAGCTGCTTCAGATCCACCTGCAATCATTACTTTAGCTTTTCCCAATCGGATGTTGTAAAAAGCATCAATAATTGCATTTGTTGAAGAGGCACAGGCTGAAACGGTTGAATAGTTTGGTCCATGAAAACCATACATGATAGCAATTTGACCTGCAGCCATGTTAGAGATCATCTTCGGAATGAAGAAAGGATTAAACTTTGGACCGGCATCAATATGCATGAAGTAGTTTCCGACCTCTTGTTCGAAAGTCTGGATACCACCAATTCCTGCGGCATAAATAACCCCGACTTGCTCTTTATCTACGGTATCTAAGTTTAACCCGGAATTGATAATCGCTTCTTTTGCAGAAGCAATCGCCAAAAGAGTATAGCGATCGTTTTTGCGAAGTTCTTTGCGATCCATCAAATTGCTAGGGTCAAAATTTTTTACCTCGCAAGCAAAACGGGTTTTAAATTGAGACGCATCAAATAAAGTAATAGGCCCTGCTCCGCTTACTCCTTTTAGTAAATTGTCCCAGAATTCCGGAACATTATTCCCTATTGGCGTAACGGCACCAAGACCTGTTACTACTACTCTTTTCAATTCCATACAGAGTTGTCGAATTATTTAAGCGCTGCTTCAATATGAGCAATGGCTTCACCTACTGTTGAAATTTTTTCAGCTTGATCATCTGGAATGGTAATGCCAAATGCTTTTTCAAACTCCATGATCAATTCAACGGTGTCCAGTGAATCTGCACCTAGATCATTTGTAAAGCTAGCTTGTGGTGTAACCTCTGATTCGTCAACTCCTAATTTGTCAACGATAATCGCCTTTACTTTGTCTGCAACTTCTGACATAACTTTAAAGATTTTTGGTTGTAAATGAAATTTGTTGTAAATTTGTCGTGCAAAGGAACACAAAATTTCCGGTACTACCATAGTTTTTCTTTTAAAAAATCTTTTTTTCTGCACAAAACCGCTCATAATGTGCATTTCATCCCCGTTTCAAATGATTAAAATTGCTATTTTTGCTTCCGGATCTGGCACAAATGCCGAGAATATTACACGTTATTTTAATAATCAGGAAGCAATAAAAGTCGCGCTAATCGTATCTAACAATTCTAACGCTTATGTTCTGCAACGTGCCTTGCAATTGAATGTACCAACTGAAATTTGCCTCAAGCATGAGCTATTGGATTCACAGTTGGTTTTGTCCCTACTTAAAAAATATGAGGTAGACTGGATTATTTTGGCCGGATTTTTGCTGAAAATTCCCGACTATCTTTTAGAAGCCTATCCTAAACGAATTATCAATATTCATCCTGCTTTACTTCCAAAATTTGGAGGAAAAGGCATGTATGGTCATCATGTTCATCAAGCAGTGGTAGATGCTGGTGCAACAGAGTCTGGAATTACTATTCATTACGTGAATGAACGATATGATGAGGGTGATATCATCTTTCAAGCGAAATGCCGGGTATTTGCTTCAGATACTCCTGATGATGTAGCAGCCAAGATTCATGAGCTTGAGCAAATGCATTTCCCCAAAGTTATTGAGCATGTAATTCTTTCTTCAGTCTAATAAAGATTTTTATTTTCCAGACGAACCCATTGTTACTTTATGCCTTTCGGTATTAGAAGCTTTTGCTGGTGTCCGGAATGTAAAGATATCATTTTCGTCACGAGGTCGTAGATTGGCCTCCCAGATAAAATTTTTCAACGTCATTTGATCCGCCGGCGTTTTATCCGGAGGATACAATATACCGTTTGACGCTGGTGTCAGAAGAATCTTATCAATTTTTTTATTCTTGATAAACATGGTAACAAAACCACTTTGGGTTGTATTCATTCCAATCAATGTACTGTCCTTATTTAAAGGAAAATAAATTGATTCTGCATTACCGCTTACAAAGAGTTTATATAGCTTTCTCTCTTTGAAATAAGCAAACAGTTCTTTGCCTGACAATTGATTATATCGGATAGAATCAAACTTTTGTGCGGCAAAAGCATCTTTCAAAACCTTTACGAAATTGAGTTCTTTATTTTTAAAATGTGCCTCCATTTCATTTCCGGTAAGTTGCTGTTCATCTGACCATACAATTGGATTTCCATATAAGTACATTACCGAATCACGCGCAGAATAGAATAATGAATCACACTGCCCCTGAAAATCACGTCTGAAAAAACGAACGTGATGATATGCTTTAGCCTGGTTATAGATTGAATCTTTGAATGTATATAAGGTGTCGGCATGAAGAAACAATGTATCGGATGGTTCGTATTGTACAAGCTTGGCAGAATCTGTTACGTATCCAAACTTTTTTGTGTCGTTTACATATCCGTAGTTTCCAAACAATCGCATGTTTTGAGTAGTATCCGTCATTACAATATGGTGGAATGCTTGCCCAATCCCTGCCCGTTTGTCATAGAAAATCGTGTCGCCGGTAAGCGTCTTCCCATCTTCGTTTTTTACCACCGATCGGTCGAGTAACTGCGACTGGTCATTATGTGTGTTGTACCAGCCGCTTTTGGAATGAATGATTGTTTTTTCTTTATATATCATTGTGGATGGTCCAACAATATTAGCAATTCCTGTTTGCGTATCGTACCGTAAGGTATCTGATCTCAGTACAAAATTTGGATTGACCAACTTTACATAGGTTTGAAAAATGGCGTAGTGTTGTGAGGGATAATATTGCCCAATTAGGGAAGTCAGTGTGTTTGTTTCGTCAACAATTTTTCCTCCTGTTGTGTAATATCCAACGTTTTTTCCTCTGTCGAATAAAAGGCTATCGGTAGTGAGCACCACTTTTTTATTGACCATTCGCACGTTATATTTCATACGCGCCATTTGGGTATTCCCGTCATAATAAAGCATATCTCCATAAAGGAAAAGTGTGTCACCCTGCACCATTTTTACATTTCCAAATGCATCCAGCGAATTTTCTTGTTGATAAAAATAGGCGCTATCGCAATACATGAAAGTATTTCCTTGCCTGAATTGTACATCACCTCGCAGTACCTGAACATCAGGATTGAAAGTCTGATCGAAAGAGAGTGTTTGAGCATTTTCGAGATATACCAGATTTTTGTCTTTTGGTGAAGGCGTTAAAACCGGTCTGACGACAGGTTGGGGAATCCGTGGTGGTAGTACATCAGGAATTGCAGGAAGAAATCGTTTCGGTAATTCCAACTTAGGGACTTCCAATGTTATCCGAGGTGGAGTTGGAAGCAAAGAAGGAATAAAAGTTGGAGATTGAGCCCACAATTCTGTAAAAAATAAGCATATTGCAAGCAGACTTACAATATACTTATTCAATGTGTTGATACGAAGTCGATTATTCATTTTTTCAATCTTTCCTCGTAAAAAGCAAAAAATCGCAAGGATTACATTTTTCAAATTCCCGGTATTTATTTTTTGATCCACCCTGGGTATTTAAAGTTACAATTTCTCCATCCTGGGGCAATGTAGATGTAAGTATCTTTTTGACGTTTTGCTATCCAATCGCTAATGATATCTCTTTTTTCTTGTGCTTCAAGCATCGCCTTTAGCAGTTGATAATCTTCTGACAGATTAGCTTTGTGGCTTGGAATTTTATTCTTGATCTTGATAATTGCTCCTTCTTCCCGGTTATTTTCAGGATTAATCATCAGGAAAGCATTGGAGACTTCACCAACGCTCAGTTTATTAGCTTGTTTGGCAATTTCAGGCGGGAGCTGTTGTAATTCAAATTTTGAATCACCAGTTGATGAATTCATCATCAACCCATTATTCATAACGGTATTTTTGTCCATTGAAAAATGCATAACAGCTTCGTCAAAAGTCATTTTATTAGTATGTACTAACGTTGCAACACTATCTAATCGGTGCAGAACCGTTTGTTCTTCTTCGGGGGTAATTTGGGGCTTTAATAAGATATGACGCACATCGACGCGATCACCTTGTTTCGCAATCAGCTGAATGATGTGATATCCATATTCAGTTTGTACTACGCGTGATACTTTTTTGGGATTTGTCAGGCTGAATGCAACGTTAGCAAATGCAGGATCTAATTGTGCTCGTCCTAAAAAGCCAAGCTCTCCCCCGTGTTGAGCTGAACCCGGGTCTTCCGAATAAAGCATAGCTAGTGTTGCAAAATCCACTTGTCCCGAATCTACACGATTTGCAAAACTACGAAGCCGAGCCTTAATGCGATCTATCTCAGATTGAGGAATAACCGGATATTGAGTGATAATTTGCGCTTCAACAGTGGCAGGCACAGTCGGAATACTGTCTGGATTTAGCTTCATATAGTATTTTCGTACTGCTTCCGGTGTTACTTCAACATCTCCAATGAGTTTTTGTTGCATCTGTTGCACAATCATTTCATCGCGTACTGTAGTGTGCAATTGGTCACGTATTTGTGGGAGAGTTTTATTAAAGTATTCTTCCAATTTTTCTGTTGATCCGATTTGACTGATAAAATAATTAATTCGCCTATCTACTTCTGCACTGACTGAAGATTCACTGACAGTGACACTATCTATTTTAGCCTGATGCAGAAATAATTTTTGAATTGCTATTTGTTCTGGAATTACACAGTCTGGATCTCCATTAATTTTATCTCCCTGATATTGCATTTGAAGTTTTTGATTTTCAACATCAGAAAGCAGAATTGGTTCATCACCAACTACCCAAATAACCTGATCAATCACATTACTTTGGGCATACCCAAACTGCACAATCAACAGGAGCATAAAAAGAAAAGACAATCTATTGGCTATGTATCTCATTTGAATAAAGTTTGTGTGTTAGAGTCGGAAATAATCGTTTGTTTGTTTGAATTCAATAGGTTATAAAGAGACGGATGTTACATTCATTATATCTCATATTGGTGAAAAACCGGACATTTTTATACTTCATCATAGGCAAATATCTGTCAGTGATTTTCCATGCCAAAGATACATTATTTTGTAGAAACTTTGGGACTCAAATTTTCAGAAGAATGATAAATAATAATTTTGTCTTGCTGCAACCCTTTCTGAGAAGCGTTATTGCATATTTTCAAAAATGCTTTACTCCTTTGTATCTTCACTAAATCTTAGGCGATACTTTATGCTCACTTCAAATCGACGTTTGAAAATCACATTGCAGTTCATACCTACAGCGAATCAAGCAGTAGGTTAGTTTTCTTTGATTGTAGCAAGTACTTTCTGATTGACAACAATAGGGTATTTCTTCCTTAATTTTTTTATCCATTCAGCATCCAGATAGTTTTGATAGTCAGCTGTGACAAGACCTTTTACATCAGCATAACTATCCGGTTGTTTTAAGATTTTGCCTTTATAGAAAACTATTGGGAATGATGAATCCGGATTAAAAAATCCTTCATGAAATATCAATTTATCTACAGCCGGATTATCTCCTTTGGCAAAAATACCTTGATCAATCCTGACAAGGACAGTGTTTTGGTTTAAATGATGTATAATGTAACTAACTACTGAATCACTTGGAGCTTTCTTTAATAAATCCATTGCTTTTCTTTTCACAGCTTCGTTTTTACAATAAAGGATCATCCCCTTGAAGTGAGGCTCTTTCCAAATGTAGTTATTTTTATGTGTATTGAAATAGTTTTTTAGTCCTATAGTGTCTTTTGTCGCTTTATCCCAAACCTCTTTGTTGCTAATGTCAAACAACAAAATTCCATCATGATATTCACGAACCAGATTAGCAAAATCAGGATATTTATGTTCTAACTGGCTGTTTTCATAACTCATTAATTCACTGGATACAAATTGACCCCATCTGTTATTGATAAAGCCAGCGATTGTCGCTTTGGTGTCGTTCGGATGAGCTTCCAAAAATTTGATAAATTCTTGCTGTGTTAACTGAACCCCGGCATAAGATGCAATTGGGGCATTCAATTGTTGTGCAACACGTTTAAATGCAGAATCCTGTATGGCGAATTTTTCAGCAAGTTGTAAAATTTGGGCAAGTGCATTTGGGTCAACTTGAAAGTTATACTCCTTTTTTAATTTGTTGCTAAAAGAATCAGCGATCATTTGTGACCGAACATCATACTGTATTCGACGATCAATTTCTGTCCGTTTTTGGGCAAAAGAAGCTAATGGCCTTTTATCGAGCATTTTCATAATATGCCATCCATATATTGTTTGGAACGGCTTGCTGATTTCTCCTTTGTTCAATGCAAATGCAGTGTCCTCAAAGGATTTTACCATAAATCCGGTTCCAAACCAGGGCAGTATTCCTCCATTGACAGCAGAGCCTCGATCTTGTGAAAACCTACGTGCTAATGTGGCGAAATCAGCTCCTTTTTGCAGTAACGTATAAATGCTGTCAATACGATGCTTTGCTGCTGCCATCACAGAATCTGGAGAACCTTTTTGAGCAAAGATCATGATATGAGCAACATGTACTTCGCCTCGGGAAGGCCGGATTCCATTGACTTTGATTAAGTGATATCCGTATAACGTTCTGACTGGCATACTGACACTATCCAGTGGGGTGTGATAAGCTGCACATTCAAAAGGATATATGGTCATAAATCCGGTTATATATCCAAGATGACCGCCATTCTCAGCGACTGAAGGATCCTGAGATACTTCTCTGGCAACGGTTTCAAAATTTTCCGGAGGTAAAATTTTCTCCTGAATTTTCTTGCCAAAGAGACTTTTTTTTACGACTTTTTCAATGCGATTTTTTGTGACACGCTTACGAATAGCCATAATTTCATTATATGCCTTCAGTGTGTCAGCGGGAGAAGCATTTGGTGCCACGCGAATTAAAATATGATCTACATCAATCTCTTTTTTTAATCGGTTGTATGCTTGTCTCTCTAATTTGTTTCGCAGCACAGTATCCGTCAGATAAGGAGGCGTTAATTGTTGACGATATCCTAAAAATTCATCCCTGAAAGCTTTTGTTGTATCCATTCCTTCAGCTTCGGCCTCAATTACTTTCAGTTTGAAGTTTTCAAATAACTCGAGATAATCATTTAAGGATCTTTTGTCCAGAACATTATCCGCATTATTTTTATTATAAAGATAGACAAATTCTGATCGGTGAATGGGAGTTCCATTGATAGTCATCAAAACCGGATCTTTGTCATTCTGAGCAAAGAGAGTTGTGGTGAATAAAAAAAAGGCAATAATGAACCGACTTGTTTTCATATGAAATAGCATTAAAACGGACAAATTAAGCAAAGCTTGAAAAGTTTGAAGGAATTATTATAACGTAAATCCTTAACAAATAGTATATCAACATCACTTTCCGAAGGTATTTTCAGAAAATAGAAATTCACAAATTATTGGCTTAATAATCAGATTTTAAACGAAATACGCATTGTAGGATGATTATATTTCCTGTTGGTTTTTATTCCCCACGACTGTAATTTGGAGCTTCACGGGTAATAGTCACATCGTGTGGATGGCTTTCGTTGACGCCTGCAGTCGATATACGCGTGAATTTTGCGTGATGTAATTGTTCAATTGTTGCCGTTCCACAGTATCCCATGCCGGCACGCAAACCGCCAATTAATTGATATATAACTTCATATAAAGAACCTTTGTAAGGGACTCTGGCTGCAATGCCTTCAGGAACAAGTTTCTTAATATCATCTTCTACATCTTGGAAATAGCGATCTTTTGAGCCTTTTTCCATAGCTTCTAATGATCCCATTCCGCGATACGATTTGAATTTTCGACCGTTGAAAATGATGGTCTCGCCCGGAGATTCCTCCACACCGGCAAATAATGATCCTGCCATAATACATGCAGCTCCTGCAGCTAAAGCCTTGACAATATCACCCGAATAGCGAATGCCTCCATCAGCGATTACCGGAACATCAGTTCCGATCAGAGCTTTAGCCACGTCGTAAATCGCTGAAAGCTGCGGAACTCCGACGCCGGCAATAATACGGGTGGTACAAATAGAACCAGGCCCGATTCCAACTTTAACGGCGTCAGCACCTGCTTCAACTAGCATTCTGGCAGCTTCGGCAGTGGCAATATTGCCTACTACAATATCAATATGAGGAAAATTTTGTTTTACAGTTTTCAATGTTTCGATAACACCTTTTGAATGGCCATGAGCTGTGTCTATTACAATGGCATCGACATCAGCATCCGCTAATGCCTGAACTCTCTCCATTGTGTCATATGTGACACCTACGCCTGCAGCAACTCTTAATCGTCCACGTGCATCTTTGCATGCAAACGGTTTATCTTTTGCCTTGGTAATGTCTTTGTAAGTGACTAGTCCTACTAATTTGCCATCTTTATCGACAACCGGGAGTTTTTCAATTTTATATTTTTGTAAAATTTCTGTAGCTGCGTCCAGATTTGTTGTGACGGCAGTTGTGATCAGGTTTTCTTTGGTCATCACCTCATCAATGGTCTTTCTCAAATCTGTTTCAAACCTTAAATCTCTGTTTGTTACAATTCCGAGCAGATGTTTCTGTCCATCAACCACAGGAATTCCACCAATTTTGTATTCACTCATCAAGTCTAATGCATCAGCCACTGTTGATCCTGAAGTAATGGTTACAGGGTCATAGATCATGCCATTTTCGGCACGTTTAACTGCATATACTTGTTTCGCCTGTTCTGTTATGGACATATTTTTATGAATCACCCCAATGCCGCCCTCGCGTGCAATAGCGATTGCCATTTTCGATTCAGTGACGGTATCCATCGAGGCTGAAACGATAGGGATTTTCAGTTCAATGTGTTTGGAAAAACGAGTTGTGAGGTTTACATTACGAGGCAAAATTTCTGAATATGCCGGTACAAGGAGAACGTCATCAAAAGTCAGTCCATCCATAACGACTTTATCTGCAATAAATGACATGGAAAAATAGTTTGAAAATTATTGCATGCAAATTTACAAATAGTTTTTGGTGGCACAAAGTCGATTGAATGCCCTTACTCTGGCTTTTTGAAATGATAGATAAAAGTTCTTTTTTATTTTTTTGGAGACATTGTAACAAAAGGAATCAACATTTCCTGCAAGGAAATTCCTCCATGCTGGAATGTATTTTTGTAATAGTTGACGTAATAGTTGTAGTTGTTAGGGTAAGCGAAAAAATCTTCCTTTGTGCTATAAATATAGGTCGAACTTACATTAGAAGAGGGCAATCCGAATGTTGCAGGATGTAGCATTTCAAAAACTTCTTTTGGATTGTAGTTCAGATTTTTCCCCATTTTATACCTTAGATTGACGCTAGTGTTGCGATCTCCTACCACTTTAATCGGATTGTTGACCTGAATCGTACCATGATCAGTCGTAACGATGACTTTATAATTGCTTCCGGCCAATGCTTTGAATAATTCGTAGGTTGAAGAATGCCGGAACCAAGATAAGGTAAGGGAGCGATAGGCATCTTCGCTATGTGCCAACTCGCGGATCATTTTTGATTCTGTACGAGCATGAGATAGCATGTCAACAAAATTTAATACTGCAACGTTTAGTTGATTGTTAGTTAACTGAGATAAGTGATCGACTAGTTTTTGGCCAGCATCTGTATCGAAGATTTTATGAAATGAAAAAGAGTAATTTTTTCTGAACCGGTGTAGCTGTGTTTTCAAAAGCTCTTCTTCATTCATGTTTTTGCTTTCTTCTTCTTCTTCAGCAATCCATAAATCAGGAAACATTTGTTCAATTTGCAGCGGCATTAATCCTGCAAAAATAGCATTTCGTGCATATTGCGTGGCTGTTGGCAAGATGCTATAGTAAATCTCTTCCGAATCAAAAATATAAAATTCACTCAGAATCTCTTTGATCAGACGCCATTGATCGAAGCGGAAGTTATCAATTAGAATAAGAAAGACTTTGTCCCCGTTGTCAAGCAGAGGAAAAATGCGTTTCTTGAACAAATCCGGGCTTATTAGCGGACGGCTTTCGGGGTCATCAAACCATTTTTGATAATTCCGTTTTATGAACTTTGCAAAGGCCGAATTTGCTTCTGCTTTCTGCATGAGCAGTAATTCGTCCATTTCATTTTCAGCTTCCGATAACTCTAATTCCCAATAAACCAATCTTTTGTATACATAAATCCAATCTTCATACGTCAATGAATCATTGATTTGCATACCGATCTTGTTGAAATCGGAACGATATCCAGATGTGGTTAGTTCATTGATAATTTCTTTTTTATGAAGATTCTTTTTTAAAGCTAACAAGATCTGACTTGGATTAATTGGTTTGATTAAATAATCGGCAATTTTATTTCCTATTGCCATATCCATCAGATTTTCAGCTTCGTTTTTAGTGATCATAACGACTGGCACAGATGGACTAAGTTCCTTAATTTCTACCAATGTTTCGAGACCATTTTTGCCAGGCATATTTTCATCCAGAAAGATGATATCAAAATGTTGTAGATGGCATGCTTCAATGGCGTCTTGTCCGTTTGTTGCCGTGTAAACTTCATATCCTCGTTCTTCTAAAAAAATAACATAAGGGCGAAGCAAATCTATTTCGTCGTCAACCCATAAAATCTTGTCTTTATTCATTATGATATTCTTTTAAGTGATGATAAGTCAGTCAGCCTGATTGTCTCCCGTTCTTGTATTTTCAAAGTGTTGACCGCCTGAATTCCGCGCATATGATGGCAGCCGCTGTTGCTACATTCAACGATTCTGCAGTTGCTGCTCCTTCTGGAAAGGATGGAATTTTCAATGCATTCGGAACGCACTTGGCTACTGAAGCAGAGATTCCATTACCTTCATTTCCTAAAACAATTAGCGCATCTTGGGGCAACGATACATGAAACAACGAGTCTCCTTCGAGAAATGTTCCATATATTGGTAATTGGTTGATATTCTTTTTAATGAATTCCTCTAAATAAACATATGAAACGCTGACTCTTCCCAAAGACCCCATAGTTGCTTGTACTGTTTTCGGATTGAAGGCATCGGCGCTATCCGGAGAACAAAATATATGCTTGATACCGAACCAATCCGCAATGCGAATAATTGTTCCCAGATTGCCTGGGTTCTGGATTCCATCAAGAGCAAGGTAAAGGCCGGAAGTTAAGAATGGGATTTCTTTTTTATTTACTGGCTTTTCAAAAACAGCTATCATTCCTTGCGGCGTTTTCTGTAGTGAAGCTCGCTCTATAGCTTTGTGTGCAGCCTGAATAGTTTCAGTCCGGCTGTCTATGTTCAGAGGATGTGATTGCCATTGCTCTTCGGTAGTCAATAGTAGCTTACAAAAGAAATATGGTAATAATTCCTGAATTGTTTTATATCCTTCAGCTACAAATAATAACTGTTCGTCGCGTTGCTTTTTTTGTGATAAAGTATGAATCCATTTTAGGGTAGCTGCTGAAATCATCATAAATTATGCTTTACAATGTTGTGAACGCTCATGAATTAATGAGCCAACCATAATTCGGGATTTAATGGCGTTTTATCTTTCCATATCATCAAATATAGTTCTGTTTTTCCACCATTTTCATCGTCAGTGTATATCCTGCCAATTTTTTGTTTTGCAGAAACATGCTGCCCTTCTCTTACATAAATTGTTGTCAGGTTCGCATACACTGTCCGATAATTTCCATGTTTTATAATAATGGCATTGTTACTCCCCGGAAGTGAAAAACGTTCCGTTACCACACCTTCAAAAATGGCTCTAGCATCTGCATTGCGTTGCGTCTGAATGTAAATTCCTTTGTTGTTTGTTGTAACATGCTGTAAAATAGGGTGTTGTTGTATCCCGAAATGTTGACTAATAAATCCTTTTTCGACAGGCCAAGGTAACCGCCCTTTATTTGCAGCAAAACTGCCGGCGATAAGCTGCTCTTCTTTTGTCATATAATCGATAGATTGTCCCTGTGTTCGTGTTGGAGTCTGTTTTCGGACAATGCCGGTTTTGGAAGCCTCTGCTTTTTTTCTGGCTGCAGCAGCAGCTTCCGCCCGTTTACGTTCTTCTGCACGACGAATTTCTTCTGCAATAAGTTGTTCTATTTTTGCATTCAAAGCATTCGCAATTCTCTGTTGTCTAGTTAATTGTGAACGTAAGTTCCTCTCCTGACCTTTTAGTGAATAGTACGTTTGGTTTGCTTTTTGTTGTTCTGTTTTTAATTTCTGACTTTCACTTTCTTTTTGCTGACGCAATGATTCTTTTGCATCACGGGTCTGAGTTAGCAGTTGTTGCTGGAAAGCCACTTTTTTCTCTACGGAAATGATTTCTTCTGCCTGTCTTTTTCGATAATCACTAAACTCCTTTAAATACCGCATACGTCGATAGGCCTGAGCTATAGATTGGGACGAGAAAAGAAATAACAATTCGGAATAGGTATCCTGACGCATTTGGCTCTCTTGAAGCAACCGGGCATAATCCTTTTTGAGATTATTCAGGTGCAGTTCCAGTGTGTTTTGTTCATTTTGCAGAGTGTCAATGGTTTGATCCAAGACTGATATTTCCTGATTTAGGTTTACTATAAGTTTTTGTCTCAGTCCTATGTTTTTACGAATAATAACGAGTCTGTTGATAGTTGAATTTGCAGATTGTTGTGTCTTGCTCAACATTTTATTTGTCATCGAAATGGATTCCAACATTCTCTTTCGTTGTAATTCTAATTCTTTGATACTTTGAGAAAATAAAGGCAATCCGACAACTGAAAAGATTAGAACAAACACGAAAAATCGTTTCATAAGACGCGAAAAATTGAAAATTAGAATGGCAAGATTTGATCTAAAGAAACTCTTTGATAATGAGATGTGTTCAAAGGTCGTGAATGAATTCCTGTGTTTACGTTGACATTTTGGTATGTTAAGGTCATTTCAGCGTGTCGGTTGTTGGACGACACTGACATCGCGCAACTGGTTGGAACCAATTGTTCTCCTATCTTGACAAATTGTGCATAGATGCACTGAAATATTGCCTGGCTGTCATTTTTTGTAATCAGTGTTTGGACTAATTGATTTGCTTGCGAAATGGCATATTCAATTTTTAACTCATTGCGGGACGTCATCCATTTTGCTACGCTATCTTGAGGCTGAGAGTTTACCTCTGGTGTTGTCGTATTTTTCAATAAATTGTCTGTCAGAATAGCTTGTATGTCACTAAAATGGATGGGAATTCCAAACTTCTTTGTGAAAAATTCGTATGAAGTAGTGAACACCATATGGTTTCCACGATCGATCAGGGAAATTGAATCAGGAGTCAGTTCTGCCCGATACATCTCAATTCCCAAAAGAGGTTGTATTGAAAGTGATATAAGACTGTCTTTTACGATTCGCAAAGAGGCTGGAACTGTAATATTCCGGTCGTTCATTGTGAGTGAGACTTTACATTTTCCGATGTTCCATGTATCAAACTGTGGAATTTCAGGAGAAAATGTCTTAATTTTAGCTTGGTTGGATATTGTCGAATGTGTAGCCGCTAATTTCTTGGTTGAACTACATGATATTAAATTCATGGTCACCAATCCGACCGCAATTATATAAATCCAAAATGGTCTGGAATATACTTTGTTCATATTAAATAGATTATGGTTAGTACGTGCGGTCAGAAACAAATTGCAATGTCGCCAGTAGGGAAGCTTTTTCTTTTGATTCTTCAAATATGGATAAAGCATCTAAGGCTTTTTGGTGGAAAAGATCCATTTGTTCTTCCGCATAACGTATTCCTCCATTTGATCTCGCAAATTTTTGAATAGTAGGTATTAATGACTCATTGTGTTCTAAAAAGACTTTTCGGATATTATTCATCATTGCATTGCTCTCATCTTCAGAGACCTGAGAAAGAGCATGAAGCAATGGCAGGGTAATTTTTCCTTCTTTTAAATCGTTGCCTGTTGGCTTACCAATCTCAGCGCTATCGAAATAATCGAAAATATCATCTTTGATTTGGAATATTAAGCCGATATTTTGTCCAAATTCTTTCATGGCAAGTACTTGCGTTTTTGGAGCGTTGGCTCCTAGAGCTCCTATTTGGCAACATGCAGCAAATAATTGCGCTGTTTTGTTGTTAATCACATCAAAATAATTGGCTTCACTCCATTGATTCTCAACGGTAATTGTGCTGTCTTGTTGGAGCAACTCTCCAACTGCTAGTTGTTTGCCAACGGAAGCCAGAATTCTCCATATTTGAGGGTGATTGATCGTTGTTGATACTAAAAAGCTGCTTGCGAGTAAATAATCGCCCGACAAAATGGCTGCTTTATTGCCCCAACGTGAGTGTACTGACGGTTTCCCGCGGCGTTGTTCTGCTTCATCAATTACGTCATCGTGCAAAAGGCTGGCGGTATGCATTAATTCAAGTGCTACGCCAGCCTGGATAGTTGTGTCTGTAATGCCCCCGCATATCTGACTACATAAGAGCGTTAAGAGCGGGCGTACCTGTTTCCCTACGTTGTTAAGCACGTAAACGTAAACTTCTTTAAGAGTATGGTTGTCAGACTCAAACGCATCTGCAAAAGCGGATTCGAATTGTTGGAATTCAGCTAAGACAGGTTGTTTAATGGCTGCTATGTCATTCATTGAAATGGTTTTACTTAAAGGCACAAAGTTATAAAAATTATCCGCATAAGGTTTTCCATTGGATGGTTTTGACTGAATTTTCTACGACATTGATAGGCTTTTGGTTGAAAATGTGTACCTTTGTAACGATTTTTTGTTGTCTATGTCATTGAATTTATATGAGTAAGCTTGCTTTTCAAAGGATTTTGCCGGTCATCTTGCTTTTTTGCTTGTTTGGACAACCGGTTATGCCTCAACAGTTATTGTCGGTGCTTGCTTCGCCTGATACTCTGACTCATGCAAAGGTAATCATCTATCAATCAAAAAAAATCACTGACTTAGTATTCAAAGATAAAATGCCTGAAGGATCGCAAACGCCGGAAGTCATAGCTTCGTATGTTCCGTCTAAACAAGTACCTGGTTTTCGAGTACAGGTTTTTTCCAGTAGTATGCCAAGAACTGCTAAAAATAAGGCGTTTTCGATGCAAGATGCTGTTTTGGAAGCTATGCCAAATACGCCGGTTTATGTGATTTTTAATTCACCTTTTTGGAAAGTGCGGGTAGGAAACTGTAAAACCAGAAATGAAGCTAAGTCCTTAGAAGAAGAAATATCAAAAGCATTACCTCAGGTGCAGCAAGATTTATACATTGTTCGCGATTCAATTTTTCTAAATAGTAAGTAGTGTCGGTTAACAAATAATCTTGTCCTGCAATAATTATCAATACAGAAGTTTGTATATGATATTCGATTTGAATAGAAGAAAGAATATTCTTTCGGATAGTCTCATTAATGAAAAGATAATTTCTGCTTGATACAAAGAATCCAATTAAAATTTTTATTTGCCTGACACATTCAAATGTCGGCCCAAAACCAATCTCATGAGCAATTTAGTAGCTATAGTAGGACGTCCAAATGTGGGGAAATCTACATTATTCAATCGTTTAACAAAATCCCGCCGCGCCATTGTCACTGAAGAGGCTGGTACTACGAGGGATAGACAATATGGAAAAGTAGAATGGAACGGACGTGAATTTTCATTAATTGATACTGGAGGCTGGGTTCAAACTTCAACTGATGTTTTTGAAGAAGAAATTAAACGTCAGGTGCTTATCGCAATGGAAGAAGCTGATTTGCTGCTTTTCATGGTGGATATATTAAGTGGAATTACAGATCTTGATATGGAAATTGCCAATATGTTGCGACGGGTTTCGAAGCCTCTTATTCTGGTCTCAAATAAAGCAGACAATTTTGAATTGAATCCTCAGGCTGCTGAATTTTACAAATTTGGGTTGGGTGAACCTTTTGTTATCTCTGCTGTTAATGGAACCGGTACAGGTGATTTGTTGGATGAAATTATGTCTCAATTGCATGATCAACAGGCAGAAATAGTAGAGGAAAATATCCCCCGTTTTGCTGTGGTTGGTCGTCCCAACGCTGGAAAATCTTCTTTAGTCAATGTGTTGATGGGAGAGGAACGTACTTTAGTGACAGATATTCCCGGCACTACACGTGATTCGATTTATTCCCGTTATAACAAATTTGAACATGATTTTTATCTGGTTGATACGGCCGGCATCCGCAAAAAGAGCAAAGTGGTAGAAGACCTTGAGTATTATTCGGTTGTGAGGGCCATTCGGGCTATTGAAAATTCTGACGTTTGTATTCTCATGATTGATGCCACTCGTGGTATAGAAAGCCAGGATCTGAATATTTTTTCATTGATTCAGAAAAATAAAAAAGGGATGGTGGCTTGCGTCAACAAATGGGATTTGATAGAAGACAAGTCATCGAAGGATATTAAACAAATTGAGTCGTCAATACGCGAACGATTATCGCCTTTTGTGGATTTTCCGATTATTTTTACTTCAGCGATTACGAAACAGCGTATCTTTAAAGTAATAGAGACGGCAGATGCTGTGTATCACAACAAAACACGTAGGGTTTCGACTCACGATCTGAATGATTTCTTTTTGCCTTTAATTGAAAATTATCCACCTCCTGCGTTGAAAGGGAAATATATTAAAATTAAATATGTAACTCAACTTCCTGATACACAGGTGCCAACCTTTGTGTTTTTTGCCAATTTACCACAATACGTCAAAGACCCCTATCTGCGTTTCCTGGAAAATAAGCTTCGGTCTAAATGGAATTTCTCCGGTACTCCGGTTCAACTATTCATGCGACAGAAATAGTACGTTTTGCTGTAAATGATCATACATAGGAATGTATAAAATATTGAGCCTACTCTAATGATTGGTTGCAAATGGTTATCTTTGTAACTCGAATCTGACATGCCGATGGATACATTTGATATTCGAAGTTCACAGCTTCATAACGAGACTGATAAAGAGTATGAAAATGCTTTGCGTCCGCTTTCGTTTAATGATTTCAATGGTCAGCGTAAGATTATTGAAAATTTGTCCATTTTCGTGCAGGCTGCCCGTTTGCGTGGCGAATCTCTTGATCATGTTCTGCTACATGGCCCCCCCGGGTTAGGTAAAACCACCCTTTCAAACATTATTGCAAACGAACTTGGGGTTGGTTTGAAAATGACTTCTGGCCCGGTGCTCGATAAACCTGGTGATTTGGCTGGGTTACTTACTTCTTTGGAACCCAATGAGGTTTTGTTTATCGATGAGATACACCGTCTTAGCCCTATTGTTGAAGAGTATCTATATTCAGCAATGGAGGATTATCGGATTGATATTATGATTGATAAAGGGCCAAGTGCCCGATCAATCCAGTTGGCTCTTAATCCATTTACATTAGTTGGAGCAACTACACGGAGCGGCTTATTGACCAGTCCGTTGCGGGCGCGTTTTGGCATTAATTTTCATTTAGAGTATTATGATGATGGTGTCCTGATTAAAATTATCCAGCGTTCGGCAGCAATTCTACGTGTGACCTGTTCTCATGAAGCGGCTGCTGAAATAGCTTCCCGCAGTCGCGGAACTCCTCGTATTGCCAACGCTCTGCTGCGTCGCGTCCGGGATTTTGCGCAGGTAAAGGGTGATGGTGCCATTGATCATTCCATAGCCTGTTATGCGCTTGAAGCTTTGAATATTGATCAATATGGATTGGATGAAATTGATAATAAAATTCTTTTGACTATCATAGATAAATTTCAGGGAGGCCCGGTTGGACTTTCCACCATTGCAACTGCATTAAGTGAAGATCAGGGTACAATCGAGGAAGTCTATGAACCTTTTCTGATCAAGGAAGGTTTCTTGAAAAGGACTCCACGTGGCAGAGAAGTTACAGAGCTTGCATATCAACATTTGGGACGAACCAGACAGCCTGACCAGCCGTTGCTTTTCTAATGTTCGATTCTCCTGATTTTAGAAATAAGTTATAGCAATCAGAATCAAAATTAAGTAAGTTATTGATGAGTAAATTAGTCAGATTGGCAAAAGACACGGCAATTTATGGCGTAAGTAGTATTGCCGGCAAAGTGTTGAATTGGCTTTTGGTTCCGCTGTATGCTTATGTATTGACCAATACCGCTGATTATGGCATAGTGACTAATTTGTATGGCTGGACGGCTTTATTGCTGGTCGTTTTGACGTATGGTATGGAAACCGGATTTTTCCGATTTGCCAACAAACAGGAAAACAAAGCGGAAGAAGTCTATGGAACTATTCTTTCGAGTGTAGGGTCGACATCATTAGTGTTCGCAATTATAACAGTGATTTTTGCCGCTCCTTTTGCTAACATGTTGGGGTACCATAAACATCCTGAGTTCATTGCTATGTTGGGAGTGGTGGTTGCGATGGATGCTTTTAGCGCTATTCCTTTTGCTTACTTGCGATATAAAAACAGGCCATACATGTTCGCCGGATTAAAAATGGTGATGATCTTTGTCAATATCTTTTTTAATCTTTTCTTTTTGATAGCATGCCCGTGGCTTCAGCACCATCATCCAGGTTCGATCAGTTGGTTTTATCGTTCGGATTATGGAGTAGGATACATTTTTGTAGCTAATCTGATCTCTACAGTTGTTGCTCTACTCTGCTTGTTGCCTTTTGTAATTCATATCAAGTTTCGATTGAATTGGCCTTTATTGAAACAGATTCTGAGTTATTCCTTCCCTCTATTGTTGTTGGGCATAGCAGGCATAATGAATCAAACGATTGATAAAATATTGTTTCCGGTGATCTATCCAAATCATGTAGAAGGCATGAAATTACTGGGTATTTATGGTGCTTGCTCTAAAGTTGCGATGGTGATGATGATGTTTACTCAGGCTTTCCGTTTTGCATACGAGCCATTTGTTTTTGCCCAACACAAGGATAGTAACAGCAAGGCCGCCTATTCAGATGCCATGAAATATTTCATTATCTTTGCTTTAATGCTGGTATTATCCATGACATTTTATCTTGACGTGCTGAAATATATTATTGGCCCGGAATATCGTCAGGGATTGGCAGTTGTTCCTATTGTACTTGGTTCCTATTTGTTTCAGGGAATTTTTTTCAATCTTTCTTTATGGTATAAACTTATTGACAAGACGATTTGGGGAGCGATTTTTTCAGGTATCGGCTTTATAATTACCTTATCTCTAAATATCTTGTTAGTACCTTCAATGTATTATTTTGGTTCAGCTTGGGCTGCATTTTCGGCTTATTTCGTTATTGCAATACTTTCTTATTTTTATGGACAAAAGTATTTTCCAATCGATTATCAACTGAAAGTCATAGGAAAATATTTCCTGCTGGCTGCTGTTTTATTTGTACTGGGCTGGTTTGTGAAGTTTCATTTCATAATAATTACTTTAGCATTTCGGACTGTGTTGCTGGCTATTTTTGTCAGATACGCTGTTAAGCATGACTTCCCTTTGAATAAAATGCCGTATATCAATAAATTTTTTAAATGATGATCATTGGATTTGATGCTAAACGTGCTTTTTGGAATCGACGCGGACTGGGAAACTACAGCCGTGATCTGATTCGTCTGATGCAACAATACTTTCCTGATAATCAGTATGTGTTGTTTACTCCTAAAAGAAAAAATGCTCCCTTTAATCCTGATAGCCAAGGTGCAGTTTCTGTTCAACCTTCTGCTTTGATTGATCGAATGATGCCTTCTTTGTGGAGATCGTTGACAATGAATCGTGATATCAGGCGTCAGCATGTGGATATTTACCATGGATTAAGCCAGGAATTACCTTTTGGGATTCATGCTGCTGCTGTAAAAACAGTAGTGACAATCCATGATGCTATTTTTATTCGGTATCCGGAACTGTATGATTCGGTATACCGTACGGTTTTTACTCAAAAAAATCGTTATAGTTGTCATGTTTCCGATCGTATTGTGGCTATTAGCGAACAGACAAAACACGATTGTATAGAATTTTTTGGTGCTGATGAAGATAAAATTGATGTTGTTTATCAGGGCTGTAGCTCAGTCTTCAGAGATACAGTTACTGCTGATGAAATCAATCAGGTACGTCATAAATATGGGTTACCCAAACAGTTTCTGCTGTCAGTTGGAGCCATTGAACGTAGAAAAAATATGGGTATAATTTTAGATGCCATTTATAAGGGCAATATCGATATGCCTTTGGTAATCGTCGGAGGCAAGACTGCTTATTTTGCTGAATTAGCGAAAAAAATAGCTTCATATTCTCTGCAGAATCGTGTTCTTTTTTTACATCAGGCCGCATTTGCTGATTTTCCTGCTATCTATCATGCCGCCTCTTGTATGATATATCCTTCTTTATTTGAAGGGTTTGGCTTGCCTATCCTTGAAGCATTATGTACTGAACTCCCTGTTATTACATCCAAAGGCGGTTGTTTTGATGAAACAGGGGGAGATGCTGCGTTTTACATTGATCCTTTGAATGTTGATGAGTTGGTTGATGCCATTCAACAGGTTTTATCTGATTCGATATTGCAAAAAGACATGAAAAAAAAAGGCTTGCACCATGCAGAACTGTTCACGGATGAACATGTAGCTCACAATATGATGCAAGTGTACTCCAAATTGGTCTAACTGTATATGTTATTCTCTTTAGGGTCGTTCATTGTACACCACTCCCAAAAGCGTTTCTCCTACCGCTAATAAAGTCGTACGATCGATATTATCCATCGTATCGTGAGTCGTGTGCCAATAGGGTGCAAATCCGGTAGAACTGTTCATATCCTCCTGAATGATGTCAATACATGGAATTCCAGTTAATTGGTTGATAAATAAATGATCATCTGTGATTGCTCCTCCCATCTGATCAACAAAGTAACCTGAAAATCCATATTCCTTAGCTTGATCCCACACTTTTTCTACAATATCGGGTGCGTGATCCATCGAAACTTGTTCTTTGTAGAATTTTGCATTCGGAGCTCCTACCATATCGAGTAAAATTCCGAATTTAGCATGATAATTGGATGGTATAAGGTGTTTTGCCCAATATTGAGTGCCAAGGCACCATGAATTATCGTCTTCTGGCCCTTTATCAAACTCAGGTGTTCCTACATCTTCTGAGTCGAGGAAAATAATGTCAACGCCAACACTAGGCAATTGTTTTCCAAGTTGTCGTGCAACTTCCATTAAAACTCCAACTCCGCTTGCTCCATCATTGGCTCCTAACACAGGTTTGTGATAATTCGCCGGATTTGAGTCATGATCGCAAAAAGGGCGGCTATCCCAGTGGGCACATAACAAAATGCGCGTTTTTGCAGCAGGATTAAAGCTGGCAATGATATTGTCAGAATGTAATATTGTTCCGTCAAACATCTTTAAATCAGCTTTCTGCTGAATTACTTTTGCTCCAAACCGTTCCATTTGTTTGACTAAATAGACTGCACATTTGTCATGTGCTTTTGTATTAGGGACTCGGGGCCCAAAATCTACCTGAGTTTTGACATAGAGATATGCTGAATCTGCATTAAACTGAGGTACACTAACTGTTTGTTGTTGATCGGTTTGCTGGTTTGATTTTGCTGCCGAAGAACAACTAATTAAAAAAATGATGGCTAAAGAGGCGCCAAAAGCAATTAGTTTCATAATTTGGTGTTTAGAATTTATATTGAAGCGTGACCCTGGAGTCAAAAGTTGCATAAGTCATATTAGGATAATAAACATAATGGGCGATACGAATAAAACGACGTTGTTCGATCATTAAACTGAGCGAAGGCGATAACTGTAGATTTAATGTAGGAGTAATAATAAACAGGTTGCTATGTCCTTTGTCTCCTTCGGTGTTTAGATAGTTATTTTGTTCTTCTGTCTGGTGCATGTAATCTACGTTTAGTGGATAACCTTTCCATGTATAGAGATTTAGATTGTAGATTTTGATCCCAAAATCCCCTATTTTTTGCATCGCTAAATTAGCATCTAAATTGATACTAAATCCCTGCCCCATATTATATTCACGGTCAGGAAGCTTTAAATGATCTGTGTATGTGGCTCCTAGCAGTACAAGGCTTGTGAAACTTTTTATCACAAACTGCATTCGGTTGTTTTCTGTATTCAGTTTATAAAGCATTCCCGGTCCAAAAGAGACGGTTTCAGCCACCTGATATGGTTTTATCTCTGAGCCGCTGACAGCAATTGGATCGGAATCGTAAAAATTAAAATGTTGATAAATGCCTATAACAGCATCCTGATTTCTGGGCATGTCAACGTGTTTTCCCCAGATTAGTCCCACTGCATTGGCTGTGTTTAATACAGGTTGTGCTCCTCCGACATTTAGTTCTAAATTAAAAGTAAACCAATCGTACGGTTTATAGTTTGACTCATCAAAAGGGTCACCGTAAACTGTTCGAAGCCCAAATGCTAACCCATAACTTCCCTGAAAGAGGTGACTCCGTTCTGATATAAATCTTCCTCCCCAATTCAGGTATAAATGTACCGGTGGTAATGCCGGAATTGTATTTTGTGGGCGATGCCTTACCCTGAATGCCTCTCCTGAGATAATTCGATTAAATTCTACCATTGGCGTAAAGATAAATCCTGCCAATTCACTCAAGACACGTGCTGACCCTGTTTTGCTATCGTCATAAACCGAGTTTGACAACCTGTAAAGTATTTCACCCAACATGGCTCCTCCGAATGTTGTGGCCAAAAAATCATTTGTCGAAGGTGGTTGATTCTCCATAAAGCATTCCCACATTAAACTACCTCCGGCTGAAAAAGGCAGTGATTGCCAAAAGTTCATTCCATTGGCTCGTGCAGAAGTAAATGATAAACTACCGGAATAAGGATGTAAAAACAGATTGGTGGACATGTTGTCATTATCCCACATGAATCCTGTTTTTAAGTTATTATGCATGGTGGAGAGGTTTATCTTGGCAAAATCCTGTCCTGATAAATAATCGGCGTCCCAAACCACCATGTTCAATCCAAAAGTTTCGGCAGCAGCGAGTATTGGTTTTTTCTTGAGTTTCTGTACTGTGCTTTGAATTGAATCTGCATAATCAGGTAGCTGATAATGTATAGTATCAGCTACCTGAGCATACCCGATGTCAAAACAGGCGCATAATAGAAAAATCAATATTCCCCGCATTATTTTAATGATCTATAATTTAATATGTTGGGAAGAATAATTCCAACTTCGGCTATTGGCTTCATTTGAGTTGTCCGGCTACCAAAGAAATATTTTCTTTTTGTATAACCCCCAGATGCGATAATGGATAGCCATTGATTCAGCGCATATTCAACATTAATTCTTCCTTCGCCGGAAATGCCGCTGTCCCCATGAGAAGTTGAAAAAAACAACAAATAACTAATGCCTAAATCTCCACTTAATGTCAGGCGCCTTACGGTGTGATAAACCCCCAGCCGATAAAAAATAAGACCAGATGAAGCAAAATGGATTGGATCATAAGGTGTGCCAAATCCAATAATGGAATAAGTATAGCGATTCATGAACCTTACTCCGGCATTGTAAGTGGATATATTACTCCAAAAAACAATGGGTCGTATTTGGGTTCGGGGTGATACGGATACTAATCCTATTTTCACGGCATTGGTATCAGCAGAATAATTGATGGCTCCGATTTGTACTCCCTGTAACTTTTTCGTGAAATTCAATAATCCGATCTGAGCACCTTTTAATGACGTTGCCACATTGACTAATCCTCCAATTTGTATTCCTTTTGAATCGTGAAGACTGAAATTCACTAATCCCGCTATTTGTATGGATGACTGGATGGATTGTGCTACGTTAATGCCTGCCGTCATTTGTCCTCCATGAAGAGTGCCACCCACCACATTCATAAATCCAGCAATTTGTAGTCCTTCTAAATCAGTGATTTCTATATTTTGAACATTGGATACTTGTAGGCCTTGAAACATTCCTTTGTTGATACTCATTAAGCCACTTGCAGCAACACCTGAAAAATTATTTCGCTGAATATTGTAAATGCCGGTAAATGTAAATCCTCGAGCTATACTGTCAATCCGTGAATAGATACCTGTTATCTGCACTCCGTTCATTACTCCATAGTTAACTGTGTTTAGGAAATTCACTGATAAACCGCTTAATGAACTTGTTTTTGATTCAGGAATCCCCAATGAAAGCACGGCTGGTTGATGGTATGAAACCGGGAGAGTTGCCAGAGGATCCCAGACTGAAAAATTAATGGCCGTTTTATGAGATTGTCCCCAACTAATGAGAGAAAATGACAATAATAAAGCTGAAATAATTTTTCGCATAAAGCCCTCAATACTTAGATTGCAAAGTTACTGATTTTTCCCGTTGTTCTAAGATTTTGTCCGGTGAACTTTTTATAAACATAAGAGAATCAGTTTTTCAACGATATTTTTTTTATCGGTCTGAGTGAAAATTTTTCAATGGAGTAATCCGGGTAATTAGCTATCTTTGCTATTCAAAAACAGATTGCGATGAATTCAATGGTTGCATTGCTCAGAAAAGAATTTGCTAATTTTTTTAGTTCTGCTATAGGCTACCTCGTTGTAGGTATTTTTCTGATTCTTACAGGATTATTTCTTTGGGTTTTCCCGGGCAATTATAATATACTCGATTCCGGTTACGCACAGGCGGATGGATTATTTTCATTGGCACCCTGGTTGTATCTTTTCCTGATTCCCGCCATTACGATGCGTTTATTTGCTGAAGAAAAGCGCACCGGTACATTGGAGTTGCTGTTCACCCGTCCGATTGCCAAATGGAACATTGTGTTATCCAAATATTTGGCTGGTTTACTTTTGGTGTTGGTTTCTCTCCTGCCAACCCTAGTCTATTTTATATCAGTATATTATATAGCAGATCCTATTGGTAATGTGGATGTTGGCGGTTTCTTTGGTTCTTTTATCGGGCTCTTTTTATTGGCTTCTGTTTACGTTGCTATTGGTATTTTTGCCTCTTCTTTGAGCGATAATCAGATTACAGCCTTCATCTTAGCAGTCACCTTGTCGTTTGGGTTTTATTTCGGCTTTGATTTATTAGCATCTTTGACTTTTTCGGGTGCAAAACAAATTGCTATTGCTGCGCTTGGCATTAATGATCATTATACATCTATGAGCCGTGGTGTGATTGACAGTAGGGATGTGGTTTATTTCCTCAGCGTGGTTAGTGTGTTCCTGATGGCTACGCGTTGGAGGATTCGTGCCAAGTAAAAACATTAGTTGTTAGTTATCCGGCACAACGATCGTTAATTCATAAGAAATATCTGTTACTTTACTGCTTTGAAGCTCATGTCCAAGCCCTTGACGGAATGAGTTAGTGCTCCAACTGAAATGTAATCGACACCACATTCGGCATAAGCGCGTAATGTTTCGAAGACAATGCCTCCGGATGATTCGGTTTCATATTTTCCATTAATCATTTCAACAGCTTTTCGGGTTTGTTCAATAGAAAAATTGTCAAACATGACGCGGTCAATGCCACCTGTGGCAAGCACTTCTTCAATTTCTTGAAAATTACGCACTTCTATTTCTATTTTCAAATCTTTTCCGTTCTTTTTCAAATAATTCTGAGCAGCAAGAATTGCTTTTTGAATACCGCCTGCAAAGTCAACATGATTGTCTTTCAACAAAATCATATCATATAAACCGATACGATGATTAACGCCGCCCCCGATGCGTACTGCTTCTTTTTCCAGAAGCCTTATTCCGGGAGTTGTTTTGCGCGTGTCCAGTACCTTGGTCTTCAGACCTTCCAGTTGTTTTGCATAATGACTGGTTGTGGTTGCAATCCCACTCATACGCTGCATAATGTTGAGCATCAGACGTTCTGTTTGGAGCAAAGATAAAACTTTGCCTTCTACTTCAAAGGCAATATCACCATAGTTGACTTCTACTCCGTCATGGAGAAATGTGTTCATTTTTAACTGACTATCAAAAGTGGCGAAAATCTTTTGGGCTACTTCTACTCCGGCCAGAACCCCTTTTTCTTTAATAATCAACCGTGATTTGCCTTTCGCAGTTTCAGGTATACAGGATAACGAAGTGTGATCCCCATCACCGATGTCTTCTTTTAACCATGCTATAATTTGCTGTTCCAGTGTCTGATCCATTGTTTTTTATTCTATTTTAATTTGATAAATGAGAAAGTTTCCGCTTTCGTTTTTAAGAAATAGATTAATGCGGTATGTAGCTGATGGAGAATGCAGATTACCAATAATAAACATCCGGTTGCCCTTCTCTCCTTCATGCAACGCCTCGAATCCAGAAACCTTTTTTTGTCTGATAAATCTGTTTAGTTGTTCATCTAAGTTATCTTTCCTAAAGTTATTACCATCCGGAAGTGTAAGTTCTGCATCATTAGAGAAAAGATCTGATAGCATTCCTATGTTTTGAGTGTTGAATGCGTTTGAAATTTTTTTAGTGAGATTGTCCGTAGTTTGTGCTTGACAAATAGATACAAAAAAGACTGAAACACAAACCAAGATTAAAAATCGATTCATTCGTTTCATTTTCTTTATGTTTTAGTTTTGGCAAAGGTACTCACTTTTATAACCCAAACACAATTTTTTAGGTAGGAATGTTTCCATTTTAAAGTTTTGGGGTTAAAATAAAGTCCCTTGCGTTTGAACTGGTTTATCACCCTCTGATTCACCAATCATATGCAGAAAATTTGTTTCAGTAATCATTTGTATTCCCAGTGATTTTGCTTTAGTAACTTTGGAAGGACCAGGTTGGTCGCCAGTCAGCAGGAAAGTGGTTTTAGCAGATATTCCACTGGCTTCTTTGCCTCCATGTTGTGCAATCAATGACTTGTATTCATCCCGGCTATGGTAAACAAAAACTCCGCTAATGACGATTGTTTTACCATCTAAAATTGTGCTTTTTAGTACTGTTGTCTGTTCTTGTATGGCAAATTGCAGCCCATATTGTTTCAACAGTTCAACCAATTGTTGATTATTAATGTCAGCAAAATAAGAGACAACACTTTGAGCAATCTTTTCGCCTATTTCATCCACCGACGCCAGGTCGATTGTTGTTGTCCTAGCTAATGCATCAATATTTTTGAATGCGTAGGCTAATGCTTTGGCGACCTTTTCCCCCACATAACGAATGCCAAGAGCAAACAGTACACGTTCAAATGGTACGGATTTTGAATTTTCGATGGCTTTCATGATGTTTTGAACCGATTTTTCTCCTAATCGTTCCAATCGAATCAATTGAGCAGGCTGTAACGTATATAAATCGCTAATATTGTTGATTAATTGCTTTTGAAACAATAAATCCACGGTTTCTGCTCCGATGCCGTCGATATTCATTGCCTTGCGGCTGATAAAATGTTCTATTTTCCCTTTAAGCTGAGGAGCACATGATGTTTCGTTAGGACAATAATATCCGGCTTCTCCTTCCACTCTTACCAGATGGGTGCCGCAGGAGGGACACAGTTGAATAAATTCTATTTCTTTACTTTGATTGTTCTGGTAGGTTACGCTGACAATTTTGGGGATGATTTCTCCTCCTTTTTCAATCAACACCTGATCCCCAACATGTAAATGGAACGAAGTCATCACGTCAGCATTGTGCAATGTTGCTCTTTTTACGGTTGTGCCGGCAAGGAGCACGGGCTCAAGGTTTGCCACGGGAGTTACAACTCCGGTTCTTCCAACCTGAAATTCAATGTTCTGTAATGTTGTAACCGCTTGTTCTGCCTGATATTTAAATGCTACAGCCCACCGTGGATTTTTAGCCGTTGTCCCTAGTAGTTGTTGTTGGCGTAAAGAATTTATTTTTAATACAATACCGTCAGTGGCAAATGGCAATTTGTTTCTTTCTTTTTCCCAGTAATGAATAAAATCAAACACTTCATGCAATGATTTGCATTTCCGGATTGCATCCGATACTTTAAAGCCCCATGATTTTGCTTTCTGCATATTGTCATAATGCTCGTCGGAAGGTAAGTTTTCTCCCAGCATATAATAGAAATATCCGTCTAACAGGCGCTTGGCTACTTCTTTGGGATTCTGTAGTTTTAATGTTCCGGAGGCTGCATTACGTGGATTGGCAAACAGCGGCTCTTCCTGCATTTCGCGTTCCTGATTGATAGTGTCGAACACTTTCCAGGGCAATAAAACTTCCCCACGTATCTCGAAATTTTCTGGATAGTCAGATCCAATCAATTGCAGGGGAATTGACCGGATAGTTTTTATGTTCGTTGTTACATCGTCGCCTGTAACTCCATCTCCACGCGTCGTTGCTCTGATTAATTTACCATCTTCGTAAAGAAGGGAAATTGATACGCCATCAAACTTCAATTCACATACAATTTCGAAGGATTCATTCAAAAGACGAGATGCCCGATCAAAGAAGTCGCTAAGTTCACTTTCGGAATACGTGTTGCCTAAAGAAAGCATCGGATATCGATGGGCAACTTTGACAAATTCTTTGGTTAGATCGCTTCCTACACGATGTGTTGGCGAATTCGGATCATCATATTCGGGATGGGCAAGTTCCAACGCTTCTAATGCTTTCATCTTTTGGTCAAACTCCATATCGCTAATGATGGGGTTTGAAAGCACATAATAGCGATAATTGTGTTCGTGCAGTTCTGTACGAAGCGTTTCGATTTCTTCTTGAACGGACATGGTAATGTCAGAATAATAGATGGAGAGATGCGTTTGTTGCTGAAACGATGGATTAATTTGTTTTGTATTCGTATTGTATCTTTCTGAGCTCTTCGTTCGCTTGTACAATTTTCTTTTTCAGGCTCTCTTTATATGTGGATAGTCTCGTCTTTAAAATCTCATCACTTTGAGCCAAGATTTGAACTGCCAGCAGTGCTGCATTCATGGATGCATTGATACCGACCGTGGCAACGGGGATTCCCGGAGGCATTTGTACAATAGCTAATAACGCATCCATTCCGTCCAGTGATGCATTGATAGGCACTCCGATAACAGGTAGCGTGGTCATTGATGCAATTACGCCAGGAAGATGTGCTGCCATACCTGCAGCTGCAATAATAACTTTGATACCTCGGGCACCCGCCTGAGTGGCAAATTGCTCTACTTCCTTCGGCGTGCGATGTGCTGATAATGCATTCATTTCGAATGGAACTTTAAATTCCTCAAAGATCGACGCCGCTTTTTCCATAATGGGCAAATCTGATGTGCTACCCATGATAATGCTTACTATAGGTTCCATGCCTTTTTGTATTGTGTTGTTAATGAATAAAATATCCTGATTTTTGAATCTGCAATTTGATTCCTACGAATGTACGTCATTTTTTCAGGAAACACAAAAACCGTGAAGCCATTAAGCCACACGGTTTTTTTATTTGTTGTTATTTTTTTGTCAATAAGATACTTGCAGGGGGTTTTTGAGTTCCAGGGTAAATTGTTTGATATAATCAAACCATGCCTGGTTGGAAGGAAATCCCCATCGGCTCCAACCGGCTCCGAAATAGTACGTGAATTGTTGTTGTGGCTGATAAGATTCAATAGCCAGTAAATGATCATCTTGCACTTTTACGGCAGTGATTTGTTCTGGAACCACTACTCCAATATAATCTTGTCCTTCAGGAACGCCGGCATCAGAAGTAGCTGTTTCTGCATAGGCTATATAGCCTGCATTTTGATCTGATTTTATAACTCCTTTGTTCCCATGCAGGGTTATTCCCGTAGCAACCTGAAAGTTGGGAGGCAATGTGCCTTCATATGTAACAATACCTTTGTTTAGCTGCGAACCAGCATCCAGGGAGATGGTGATTGTTTCCTTTAAGTAGGCGTTTCCTACATAAACGGAATCATATGTAAGGGTGAAAACAGTACGTAAAGGCCCATTCTCAAGGACTTTCCAGGTAGAATAATGATTTTGTACCCACAGTTTTGTATTTGTGTAAGGGGCAATCCCTCCTGCTCCCAAAGTATGTGCTACTTTATAACAATCTAATCCTTGTCCATGATCAACATGATATGAAATCCCTTTTGGATCATCTCGATACCGTTTATTGATCACCAGTGAGTCAGTGCTTTTTACCCATACATCCACGCCGTTGCTTGGATTTTCATCAGCTAATGCCGGTCCGTACATGCGGTAAGCAATGCGATCATTCTCCCATGCAAAATCATCTTTTCGTTCCGGGACGTAACGCCCATAGGTTTTAGGTACAAATGATTCCGGTTTACCAATGTGAATGGAATATTGTGTGGTTCCATTCGCCTTGACGGTTGCCGGGAAAATAACATTAATACTGTCCGATTCAACCTGATAGGGAATTTGTTTCCCATTCTGATCCAAAATGATAAATTGTTCATTGCCTTTTAGATTTAAGGTTTGAACAATGTTTTGCAGCGGAACAGACACCAGTTCATTACTCCGATCAATATTGATTGGGTTTTTTACTGTGACTTTCATTGTTTTGCTACAAGATGCAAGCAGCAGCATTGCGCTAAGTAAGAAAGCTAACTTTCTCATAATTGATTGAATTTAGATTGTGTTAATTTGGTTGTTTGCCGATATAAGCTAAGATACCTCCATCTACGTAAAGAACGTGTCCGTTTACAAAATCAGATGCACTGGATGCAAGAAAGACCGCTGGCCCCTGTAAATCTTCTACTGTTCCCCATCGACCAGCCGGAGTACGCCCGATAATGAAACTATTGAACGGATGTCCTTCTTCGCGAAGAGGTGCGGTTTGTGGTGTTTCGATGTATCCCGGTCCAATTCCATTGACCTGAATATTATACATTCCCCATTCGCAGGCCAGATTGCGTGTCAACATTTTTAACCCTCCTTTGGCTGCAGCATAGGCTGAAACAGTTTCACGTCCCAACTCGCTCATCATAGAACAGATATTGATAATTTTACCACTTCCTTTTTTGATCATTCCCGGAGCGACAGCTTTTGACATGATGAAAGGTCCATTCAGGTCAATGTCAATGACCTGACGAAATTCTTTTGCAGTCATTTCAATAGCAGGTATCCGTTTTATAATTCCGGCATTGTTGACCAATATATCAATTATTCCGACTTCCTTTTCAATTCTTGTAATGTATTCATTGACCTGATCTTCGTTAGTAACATCAAAAACATAGCCATGTGCATTGACACCGCTATTTTTATATTCTTCTACCCCTTTAGTTACTAAGTCGGCATTGATGTCATTAAAAACGATGGTAGCACCAGCAGCAGCCATTGCTTTTGCCAATGCCATTCCGATACCATATGAGGCCCCCGTGATCAGGGCAATTTTACCTTCTAAGGAGAATTTATTCAACATGATGTTTTTGTTATTATGGTTAAATACTTGTTTTGCCGAAAATTTCATCGAAGATCAGTTGTCTTGCAAAAGTCTTGATCCCCGTAATCCAGGTTTTCGCCGCCCATTCCCCAAATAAAAGTATAATTTGATGTTGCCGTTCCTGAATGAACCGACCACGAGGGCGAAATTACTGCTTCTTCGTTTTGCATCCAAATATGGCGAGTTTCTGTTGGTTCACCCATGAAATGGCATACGGCATTATTTTCGGGTACTTCAAAATAGAAATAGGCTTCCATGCGTCGCGAATGGATGTGTGCCGGCATTGTATTCCATACACTACCGGTTTTTA
This sequence comes from Microbacter margulisiae, assembly GCF_014192515.1. NCBI lineage: Bacteria > Pseudomonadati > Bacteroidota > Bacteroidia > Bacteroidales > Porphyromonadaceae > Microbacter > Microbacter margulisiae. The sequence goes on along the minus strand of NZ_JACHYB010000001.1, from coordinate 1,762,331 downwards.
ACTCCGTCATTCCCATCTGTAACTGACAGGTTGGTAATACCTGATTTACAATTAATTTGTTAATCACTCTGTGATTTGCTTCTTCCATTGAGCCCATTTCCACTACAACCGCATCTGATTTTGTAATTTTTTTATCCGGATAATTTGTATGTGCAGGAGCGGAATTAAAGTAAAATTTTGCAGGTTGGGTAGAATTTATACTTTCAAAAACGACATTTCTGTCTCCCATGCCAATATATAATGCTTCTTTGTAATCCATGTCATATGCTATTCCTTCGACTATAATCCGGCCCTTGCCTCCCACGTTGATAACTCCAAGCTCCCGCCGTGAAAGAAAGAAAGGCATTTTCAGCGGGTCAATTGCTTCCAGTGATAATTTTTCATCCACTGGCATTGCGCCTCCCACAATCAGCCGGTCATATAGCGTATAGACCATTGTTACTTCATTGCCTACAAAGATAGGGCTAATTAGGTGTTCTTTTCTTAATCTTTGGGTGTCATAATGTTTGACATCTTCAGGATGTGCAGCTTGGCGAACTTCATAAGTTGTTTTCATTGCTAAAATAAATTGAGGGTTCTATCCCATCCTGGAAGTAGTTTGCCTTTGGACGAATGTAAAATAGAACTCAAGAGTTTGAAATTTAGTGCTGTAGATGTTTTTTGTTTTGAGGTGTAACCATACTGATGATAATTGGTTATCCAATGCAAAGATAGACTGAATCTTTTGAAAATCTTCATGTGAAAGAGATTCTTTTAAATATAGTTTAAATAACTCTCTCATTTTTATGCTTTGCTATATGCTTTTTCAGCTTGCATTGCTCTAAGTTGTGCTTATTAACTTACGATTTACGATTTTATAGGTAATTGCATGAGATGTATCTAGTTTATATTTGAATTTTTGCATATTTAATATAAATAATATTTTTTCATGAATAAGAATTGCACGAAATAAGTATATTTGTGCAACGTTTATAATCTTATTACTTATGGCCTCATTAGCTTCAATTACAGGACAAAAAACGCGAGAAATGCTTGTGGATGTAGCACGTATGTTATTCGCGAAATGGGGGAAAGATAATACTACGATGAATGATATTGCCAATGCTTCCAGCAAAGGACGTCGTACGCTTTATTCTTATTTTCAGAGTAAAGATGAGATTTACTCTGCTGTCATTGAACATGAATTAAGCTTATTAGACGAAAAATTACAGGAAGTTGTATTGCGCGATTTACCTGCCGATCAAAAGCTAGCAGAATACATTTTTACCCGTTTGGATGCTGTTAAAGAGTCAATTACACGAAATGGGTCGCTTAAAGCAGATTTTTTCCGTAATATTCAGGAAGTAGAACGCGTACGGCGTCGTTTTGACGTAAAGGACATACAATTGTTGCAACAGATTTTTGAAGAAGGAAAGCAAACGGGGTATTTCAACTTACACAATACTGAATTATCGGCTCAAATCTTTCACTATGCTTTAAGAGGGATTGAAGCTCCATATGTCAGCGATAAGATGAGCGAACGCATGAAGTATAATAAACGGTTTATTATCAATGCCTTCATGCGCGGCATATTGGTAAAGAAAGATCATCAACATCCTTCTTTGGCAACGGTATAATAATTTTCTTTATTGCCTCATAACGGGTTGCCGTTGCCTGACAGCTTCATAAAGTAAAATGCCTGCTGCTACAGATACATTTAGCGATCCGATATTACCAAGAATAGGAATAGCTACCGTCTCATCACACATCTTGGCTATTTCCGCCGAAATACCGGTATCTTCAGCTCCCATTACAAAAACAACCGGATCATTATAATCAACTTGATTGTAAGATTTGTGAGCTTTTTCAGTAGCTCCTATAATTCTCAGACCTGAATTTTTTAGATATTGGATGATGTCTGTCAATTGATTTTCCCTACAGATAGGAAGGTGATGCAATGCGCCAGCAGATGTTTTGACAGCGTCTCCATTTGCAGCTGCACTCCCTCTTGTAGGAACAACGATTGCATGCACTCCGGCACATTCACATGTACGAACTATTGCACCAAAATTTCGAACATCTGTAATGCCATCCAAAACTACGATAAATGGATTTTTCCCTTGTTCATAAAGTGTAGGGATGATATCGTTAATATGTTGGTATTCAATTGAAGCAGTGAAAGCAATCACCCCTTGATGGTTTTTTTGAGTTAAATGATTGAGTTTTTCAATCGGAACCCGCTGAATTGGAATGTTTTTTCCTGACAAAGCAGTAAAAAGCTCATTAGCAAGCTCTCCCTGCAGCTCTTTTCTGATCAGAATTTTGTCTATATCCTTGCCTGCTTCGATAGCTTCGAGTACAGCACGAATTCCAAAAATCATATCTTTTTGAGAGGGTTGTGGAGGATAAAAACGCGTATCTCCTTTTTTTTGATGGATTAACGGATTGTGTTTCCTTTGTAAAGGATTTTGATTCATATTGGCTTCTTTTTTATTCATATTTGTATATTTAGCCCGTCATAGGCTAACTGAGTATTAGGAAAAATAGACTTTGCTTCTTGCAAAAGGTCTTCAATCTGAGCATAACGAGCAGAGTAATGTCCGATAATCAATTGTCTTACATGTGCATCACGTGCAATTTCAGCAGCCTGAAAAGCGGATGAATGTCCCGTAGTTTTAGCTCGTAAAATATCAGCATGCAAAAAAGTAGCTTCATGATAAAGCACATCCGCTCCTTCAATCCATGGAGTAATACGTTTGCTGTACGCTGTATCAGAACAATATGCATATTTTTTAGGTGGAAGGGATGTTCGCGTTAGCTGTGTGTTCGGGATCACAATTCCATCTTCTGTTATAAAATCTGCTCCATGTTGTATATGGGGAATTTCTCTAAGTGGAATGTGATATAAGTCGATCATTTCCCGTATAATATGGTTTGGTTTTTCTTTTTCCTCAAACAAAAAACCCGACGTTGGAACTCGGTGTTTCAATGGAATTGAAGTGACCCGCAATGATCGATCTTCATAAATTAAAGCATGTTTTCTCGGATCAAATGATTCAAAAACAACCTTATAATTCATGTCGGTACAGTAATAATCTATTTGCGGTTGAAGTAGTTTTTCCAAATCAGGATGCGCATGGATCACCAAATCTGCTGTTCTTCCTGTCATCCCAAGCGAAGAAATGAGCCCAATCAATCCAAATACGTGATCACCATGTAAATGCGAAATAAAGATATGATTTAGCCGGGTAGCTTTAAGCTTTAATTGCCTCATTCTGATTTGCGCTCCTTCGCCGCAATCAATCATGAACATTTTTTCTCTAAAATGAACGATTTGAGAGGTTTGAAATCGATCAATTACGGGTAGTGCAGAATTGCAGCCCAGAATGGTCACGTTCATTGATTCCATATGGCAAGATCAAAATCACATTCCGATTACACTGTATAATGAACAAAACTGTTCAGACAGAATGTTTATTGTTTCTTGGTGTATTCAAAAACACCTTTATCACTTCGTATGGTTACATGCGCATGATCAGAGGCTTTTACTCGACCAATAATTTGTGCATCTACATTATATTTTTCAGAAATAATGATAATTTCTTCTGCCCACTCAGGAGAAACATATAGTTCCATCCGATGCCCCATATTGAAAACCTGAAACATCTCTTTCCATTCGCTTTTCGATTCAGACTGAATCATTTCAAATAAAGGTGGCAACGGAAACAGATGGTCTTTGATAACATGCAGATTATCGATAAAGTGGAGCACCTTAGTTTGCCCTCCTCCCGAACAATGAATCATCCCATGGATATGAGAACGGTATTTTTTCAAAATATCACGAATGATAGGAGCATAAGTTCTTGTTGGCGAAAGCACCAATTTTCCGGCATCAAGTCCTAGATCAGCAATACTGTCGGTTAATTTTTTTGAGCCGGTATAGGCTAATCCTGTAGGAATAGTATTATCGTAACTTTCCGGATATTTTTCAGCAAGATAATAGGCAAATAAATCATGGCGTGCGGAGGTCAGTCCATTACTTCCCATGCCACTGTTATAGCCATCCTCATAAGATGCTTTCCCACTGGATGATAAACCGACCACTACATCTCCGTCCTGAATGCGATGATTTGACACAACTTCATCCCGCCGCATACGTGCTACAACCGTACTATCAACAATAATTGTACGTACTAAGTCGCCTACATCGGCTGTTTCTCCTCCTGTCAGATATGCATTGATTCCAAGCTTTCTCAAAGATTCCAGATAAGATTCAGTCCCGTTAATAATTTCTCCGATAACTTCCCCCGGGATCAATTGCTTATTGCGGCCAATAGTTGACGACACCAAAATATTATCTGTAGCACCAACACACAACAAGTCGTCAATGTTCATTATCAATGCATCCTGAGCAATACCCTTCCAAACTGAGATATCTCCTGTCTCACGCCAATAAAGATATGCCAGTGAGGACTTTGTGCCTGCACCATCTGCATGCATAATATTACAGTAGTTTGAATCACCACCCAAGATATCGGGAATGATTTTGCAAAATGCCTTAGGGAAAATACCTTTATCCAAATGCCTGATGGCTTTGTGTACTTCTTCTTTGGTTGCCGAAGCACCACGTAAATTGTATTTATCGCTCATATTATGAGTTGTTAAGAGAATAAACAAACCTGAGTTCAAAGATACTCTTTTTCTGGTCATTAAACGAGCATAGATATCTTTTTAATACAAACTCCTGTAATATAGATTATTCACTCCTAATACATAAACAGGATGAACATCTTACCAAGCAGCTATTTAGCTTTAATGTTAATGAGTATTGGTCCGCATATCATTTTTGGGCAATCAAGAGGAAAATAGGGAATTCTTTGACAGATCCATTGTCCAGTAATCTTTTTACTGTAAAACACCATTCGTGCTGACAGTTTTTAAATTGGGCTTGTTGTACTTGCTGGCAAAGCTGTTCTGTATCAATCCCATTGTGAAAAGCAGGGATGCCACCTGCGTGAAAAGATCCATCTTCAGGATACAAATCGGCAATAACAATGTAGCCTTTAGAATGAAGCATGCCATAAAAACGCTGTAACACTAATGGTATATCTTTCACATGATGCATAGCCATTTGTGTAAAAATCAGATCAACAGATTCACCATTGTAAGGTGATGCCTCCAAATCACATAATAGTGTTGCAAAATTTTGCACCCCTGTTTCTTCTATTTTTTCGTTGATTACCTGCAACATCTCAGGTGTATTATCCATAAGGATTATCTTTTTCAAATTATCCTTTAACAAAAAACTCAAGATTCCGGTACCAGCGCCAAATTCAAGTGCGACCATATCTGGATGCAAAGCAATATGTTGCTTTAATAAATTTGCAATAGCCTGAGAACGTTCCCAATGGACAGGTCGGTTATCCCATGTAGATGCTGCCTGATTAAATGTATTCATATATATCGATTGTTATTGTTATTATGCAAATATATGGTTTGCGGATTTCAAAGTCAAATCTACCGCTGTCATTTAATTCCTTTTTACTGAACCATGCTTTCATGAGATTGCAAAAAAGCAACTATGAACACAGTCTTCGTCTCTCAGAATTTATGCTAAAGGAAACACTATAATTCTGAGATTATGGGAGAGATTTTACACATCTCAAACAGCACAAAGCAGAATTTTCTATATTCTCGAAATTACACAAATAACGGTCAAAAAATAAGAAAAGCCCGGATTATTTTACTTTCTTTTTACCGGAAGATTTGGCTTGCATACGACCACAGTCATATGATAGCAACTTTGATGTATCTCCCGTTTAATTAGAAAACGGCATTGAGCACGCATAGCCTGAAGAGTTTGAGTAAAAATGCCACGCACTTTAGCTGAAAAAATTGGATTATCACCATCAAAGAACTGTTTGTAGGTGATGTCAAAGGTAGTACCATAACAATGAGCTGATTCATTGGTTGCATTACGATTATACCGTTTAAGCTGGTCCTGGCTTTCGTCGGTACGAAGCATAGATGTAATCATAAACCGATATGCCTTAAGATGTTTTTCCTTCAATCGTTTTTGAAATTCCATACCAATGTCTCTTAAAAGATTCACGGCTTCGGGGACTAAATAGGGATGTGAATGGTGCAAAACATCAACTTTGAAATAACGGCAATCCTGAACATAAATCAGTATATTATTTGAAGTTAAAGAGTCGATAGCAGACTGAAAAGCACTGTCGGTTTCAAACGGATGTTTTAATCCTCCAATTTTTGCATGTTCCAACTGAACGTCATTCAGATCATCTAACCTATCTGTCGAGTCAATCGGTATGGCTGCATCTTTACAAAAATCACATTTGCACGTATGTACCCGAAACATGGAGGGCTTAAACAATGGCCGGAGAAAATGAACAGAAACGATAACAACAATCAGAGAGATGGCAAATAAAAAAAGAAGGCGTAAGTGTGTGATGCGTTTTGTCATATTTTGTTCATTCTATATTTGCAAAAGTAATGCTCTTTTTTTGGATGAAAAAGGCTTTCTGCCATTTTAGCATGGATTATAAGCGTGGCACGCGGTTTGATAAAAGCTAAGTAGTTGTTGTATAAGCTATGCAATACGGACAATGAAACCTGAGATCTTATTTAAGTGTTAAATAGACATAACTAAAGGTTGAACGAAAAACTATCATGTATTTTTGTATTGAATTAAGAAAGGAACTTATAATGGAAAATCGCTTTTCAGAAAAATTGCGAGACGTGTTGAGCTATAGTCGCGAAGAAGCCGAACGTTTGGGGAACAATTTTATTGGTCCTGAACATCTTATGCTTGGGCTTTTACGCGAAGGGGATGGAAAAGCCATTGAGCTTCTACATTCTTTAAACGCTGATTTAACATCATTGAAACGACATATTGAAGATCAGGTACGTTCCGATAATCATGTTATTACAAAAGATTTAACTGTCCCCCGGGAGACAGAACGTATTTTGAAAATTCTCTATTTAGAAGCACGCTCACTTAATGTTGAAGTTGCTGATACGGAACACTTGCTATTGGCAATACTAAAAGAAAAAGATAATCTTCCTGCTCAGTTACTGAACAGCGAAGACGTGAACTATGATGTGGTACGCCTTTATCTTGAAGAAAAAAAGGATATAACAATGGGTGCAGATTTTCAGAATGAGGAAGATGACGAAGAAGCATTGAAATCTGCTTCTTCCAAGGGTTCTTCAAAATCCACCGCAACCAAACCTGCGTCGGACACCCCGGTACTGAACAATTTTGGGACAGATTTAACCAAGGCAGCCGAAGAAGGATCTTTAGATAATGTTGTTGGCCGTCAACAGGAAATTGAACGGGTAGCACAGATTCTAAGTCGCCGAAAGAAAAATAATCCGGTGCTCATCGGCGATCCGGGTGTGGGAAAATCAGCCATTGTCGAAGGTCTCGCTTTGCGCATTGTGCAAAGGAAGGTACCGCGGAGTCTTTACGATAAACGTATTGTTGCTCTTGATATGGCTTCTATCGTTGCAGGCACAAAATATCGCGGACAATTTGAGGAACGCCTAATTGCAATTCTGAATGAGTTGAAGAAAAATCCCCAAGTGATTTTATTCATTGATGAAGTTCATACAATTGTTGGAGCCGGAGGAGCTGCCGGATCGTTAGATGCAGCTAACATTTTAAAGCCAGCACTTTCCCGTGGCGAAATTCAGTGCATTGGAGCCACCACGTTGGATGAATACAGGCAAAGTGTTGAAAAAGATGGCGCATTGGAACGTCGTTTTCAAAAGATTGTGGTTGAACCGACTTCAGTAGACGAAACATTAGAAATTCTGGAAAATATCAAAAACCGGTATGAAGATCATCACCGTGTTACATATACTCCCGAGGCCATTGCCGCCTGTGTTAAACTCGCGGAACGCTATATTACCGATCGTGCGTTTCCCGATAAGGCCATTGATGCAATGGATGAAGCCGGAGCGAGGGTACATATCGCTAATGTTATAGTTCCCAAAGAGATCGAAAATCTCGAAAAGGAACTATTGGAAGCAAAGCAAAACAAACAAAAAGCAGTCGAACAACAAAGTTATGAGATGGCTGCCGAATTTCGGGATGCTGAAAAGAAATGTTATGCACGTCTTGAAGAAGCAAAATTGCGGTGGGAAGAAGAGACCAAAGAACAACGAGAAATTGTAGATGCTGACAAAGTGGCAGAGACCGTTGCAATGATGACCGGAATCCCGGTACATCGGATTGCACAGGTTGAGAACGAAAGACTGATCAGCATGCAGACCAGTATTACAAAACGAGTAATCGGGCAGGGAGAGGCAGTTGAGAAAGTGGTAAAAGCAATCCAACGAAACCGTGTCGGTTTGAAAAATCCGAATAAGCCTATTGGAACATTTATATTTTTGGGCCCTACCGGAGTCGGTAAAACACATTTAGCAAAATCATTAGCTGAATTTATGTTTGGCACCCAAGATGCGGTAATTCGTGTAGATATGAGTGAATACATGGATAAATATACAGTATCAAGGTTGATTGGAGCGCCTCCGGGATATGTTGGATATGAAGAAGGAGGCCAGTTGACTGAAAAGGTACGTCGTAAGCCTTATTCCATTGTGCTGTTGGATGAGATTGAAAAGGCACATCCTGATATTTTCAATATTCTTTTGCAGGTTTTTGATGAAGGTCACCTAACTGATGGACTGGGACGCCGTATCGATTTTAAAAATACTATTATTATCATGACCTCTAATGCCGGTACCCGCCAGTTAAAGGAATTTGGTAAAGGTATTGGTTTTGTTATGGAGAGCAATGAACTATCTGACTCCGAACGTTCCAGAAATGTTATTCAGAAAGCACTGACAAGAACGTTCTCTCCTGAATTTCTGAATCGCGTTGATGATGTAATCATGTTCAACCAATTGAGTAAAGATTCGATTATGAAGATTATTGACTTGGAACTGGAAGGATTATATCAGCGCGTCAAAAACTTGGGATATCATTTGCAATTAACAGATGAAGCAAAAGCATTTGTTGCTGACAAGGGCTATGATGTACAATTTGGTGCTCGTCCATTGAAAAGGGCTATTCAAAAGTATGTTGAAGATGAAATGGTGGATTTGATCATGCGGACGCAATTATTGCCAGATTCAGTGGTAACTATGCAACTAAACAAAGAAGAGCAAAAGCTGGATTCGACGATTGAGAATCCAACAACTTCCACAGTCAAGTAAAAACAAATAGCATTTTGAATATTAGACCGTCATAATCTAAACATTATGGCGGTTTTTTTGTGCTAATTGGGAAAGAAACATTCTGAAGTTTGTGCTTTGTAATATGAAGAATCATCCTAAGTCAACTACGAAGTAACCTGTCAATAATTTGTTAAAAGAGCACAGAAATTTGTTTGCTATATAATCAGCCACCAAACAGAAAGCAAAGCAGGAGGTATATTGTTTGAAAACTTATGTTATCTTTGTTTCTGAACGCTCTTTTTCAACAAGATGCGAAGTGAAATAAATAATGTTTGTTTTCTTACAAAATATCATATTTTCCTATGGCTTTTTTTGTTTTATCTATTAATCCGGGATCTACCTCAACGAAGGTTGCTCTATACGAGGACGAAAAATTGCTTTTTTCACGCAATGTAGACCATAGCGCTGAAGAATTACGTCCATTTAAAAGAATCATTGATCAGTTTTATTTTAGGAAGCTTATTGTCTTGCGTATCCTGGCAGAAGAAAAAGTTGATCTGAACAAACTTGATGCCATTGTAGGACGTGGAGGCATGGTAAAACCTATTGAAGCAGGTGTTTATGAAATGAATCCGCTTCTTCATCATGATCTGGCGAAAGGTATCCAGGGAGAACACGCCTGTAGTCTAGGAGGCTTGTTAGCTGAAGCTTTAATCGAATCCAATCCTCATGCACGGGCTTTTATAGCCGATCCTGTTGTTGTTGACGAAATGCAACCTGTGGCTCGTTTGTCAGGTCATCCGCTATTCCCACGTAAGTCATTATTCCATGCTTTGAATCAACGTGCTATCGGAAGATTACATGCACAGAAGATCGGGAAAAAATACGAAGACCTTACCCTTGTTATTGCCCACTTGGGTGGAGGTGTGACTGTTGGTGCACACCGACATGGAAAAGTAGTGGATGTCAACAATGGCATTGACGGAGATGGCCCTTTTTCGGCCAACCGATCGGGGACATTGCCTGCGGCAGCTGTGGCCAGGCTTTGTTTCAGTGAAGATTATACACTGCCTGAAGTTCTTAAGATGATCAGTAGCCAGGGGGGATTACTTGCTCATTTGGGAACCAGTGACTTGCGTGAGGTTGAACAGCGTATCGAAACAGGTGATGAATATGCAAAACTGGTACACGAGGCTTTAGTGTACAATATTGCAAAGGAGATTGGCGCCATGTCCACTGTCTTATATGGGAAAGTAGATGCCATTCTGTTGACAGGCGGCATTGCCCATAGTCAACAAGTCATAGATTCACTGATGTCTAAGATTTCATTTATTGCACCGGTATATGTGTATCCTGGCGAGGATGAAATGTGGGCATTGGCCATGAATGGGTTGGAAATGCTGCGTGGAGCCCCGTGCAAAGTATACGAATGAAACTTATCTTGTTTTATTCCAGATATTCCATGCTTCAATAGCTTGTTTTTCCAGCATCTCGAAGCCATTCTTGATAGCGGCTCCCTGCTCAGCTCCTTTTTCTAAAAAGCGGGTTAAGGGTGGGTTATAGACCAGATCGAACAAAAGGTGCTGATCTCCAATCCACTGGTATGGAATATCAGGGAATTCATCATTGTGAGGGAAAGTGCCGACCGGTGATGCATTTACAATAACGGTATGTGATTCCATGATGGGTTTGGTCAGTTGTGCATACGCCAATTGTCCGGGCTTTGCTTTCCTTGATACGAACCGGGCTTTGATGCCTAGTTGTGTTAGTCCATAATAAACAGCTTTCGATGCTCCGCCTGTTCCTAAGATTAATGCCTGGGCGTGATGCGCTTTCAGTAAGGGTCGTATGGATTCCATAAAGCCAACAACATCAGAATTATCTCCAATCAGAGAAATGAGGCCATTGTGCCGTTCTATGCGGATAACATTGACCGCGCCTATCGCTGCCGCCCGTGGCTCTAATGATGTCAGATACGAAATGACCTGTTCTTTATAAGGAATGGTGACATTGAGGCCGACAAGGTTATCATCCTGAATGATTTTATTGAGTTGTTCAATCGTGCTTATTTCGTATTTTTCATATTGTGCATCAATCTTTTCCCGTTCAAACTTTTCAGTAAAATATTGTTTTGAAAAAGAGTGTCCCAATGGGTAGCCAATTATGCCATAATGTTTCATATCTCTCTGATTGAATTTCTATAAATCTGTTTTCCCTTTTCCCTGCCGGATGATAACCGGAGTATTATCCGTGCAATCGATAATTGTAGATGGAATGATACCACCAATGCCTCCGTCGATAATGGCGTCTACCTGATTGGCAAACTTCTCATCTATCAATTCAGGATCCGTAAGATATTCTTCTTCTATCTCTTCTTCGGGTTCATGTAACGACGCCGACAGGATTGGATTGCCTAATGACTCAATTAATGTCCGTGCAATAAGATTGTCCGGGATACGTATTCCAACCGTATTTCGTTCGCGGAAAAGTTTGGGAAGCCGGTTGCTTCTATTGAGAATAAAGGTGTACGGGCCTGGTAATAGCCGTTTCATCAATTTGAATGTGTCGTTGTCCACTTTGGCAAATTCGCTCAATTGACTCATACTCGAACAGATAAACGAAAGGTGGGCTTTACCCGGCTCTATACCGCGGTATTTGTAAATACGTTCGATGGCGCGAGCATGGAAAATATCACAACCAAGGGCATATACCGTGTCTGTGGGGTAAATGATCACTCCGCCATCACGAAGGATGGAAGCTGCTGCATCAACCGCTTTGGGCTGAGGGTTGTCGGGATGAATTTTTATGATCATTACTATAAGATTTAAGCCATTTATCCCAATTGTTTAAAGAGCGATTCAAATTGCTCCATCAATGCTTCCCAGGTAAAGTCTTTACGTTTTTCCTGTATCGCTTTAGTAAATCGCTTCGTTCCGTCAGTTACGTAAAACTGTTCGATTGACGCAGCTAAAGCTTCAGCTGTAGCATCGGTCACATAGCCGACTTTGTCATGTGGCACGATTTCTGCCAAACCGCCAACGTTGGTGACAATCATTGGCACTTCAAACTGGTATGCAATTTGGGTCACACCACTTTGCGTGGCATTTTTATAAGGTTGTACCACCACGTCAGCCAAAGAGAAATAGTATTTTACATCTTCGTCTTTTACAAAATAGTCGTGTATGAGAAAGTCGTCTGAGACACCCAGTTGCTGCATTTGGGTAATATATTTCTCTTTGTTATTGTAATATTCTCCGGCGACAATCACTTTCTTGTTATGTGTCAATTCTTTTTCTTTCAGTATTTTCCAGGCATCAATCAGCAGGTCGAGACCTTTGTAATCGCGGATAATGCCAAAGAACAACAAATAATTGGTTTCCGGTGCAAGGTGAAGGTATTGGCAGGCCTGTTGTTTGGTGACTTTTTCTCCGTAATTGGCATAAAGCGGATGAGGCGAAAAACGGGTCGGCAAACTTGGAGCAAATGCCAATAGTTCGTTTCTTACCTGTTGAGACATGTATATGCCCCCATCAATCGCTCCCAGAAAATAACGGGTCAGCCATGTGTCAAAAAAATGAGACTCATGTGGGACAACATTATCAAGCAGCGGGATAATTTTTGTGTGTTTGTTGCGTCTGGCCAAATAACAGATCGTCCCCAGGCAAGGCGACATAAAAGGAGTCCAGTAACGGACAATGATAAGGTCGGGACGTTCTTTACGCAGACGCATTCCTGTTGCGATCCAGTTAAAGGGATTGACTGAATTTACTGAACGCCTGATATCAATATCTTCCGGTTGAGGCGATGCCGAATATTGTGTTTTTCCCGGGAAAAGCAAGGAAGGATATTGCACTGTAAAGGTTTCAATCTTCGCCTTTTTGCCTGCACGGGAAAATGTGCGGATCAACATTTCATTGAATGAAGCCAAGCCTCCGCGATAAGGATAAGCTGTGCCGACCAATGTAACTGTAAGTGGCAAAGAGTTCATATGTTGATGATTTTGAATATTTGTGTGTTATGTATTTATTATATGATCCAGTAAGATACGGTTTGCTTCTTCCAATGTTTTCCCAAAAGTGATAATTCCTTCTTCATGACCTCCCATGACCAGTATCTTTTCCTGAGCGACATTCGTTTCACGAAACAAACGTTTAATCTCCTCTGCCATCTCGGGAGTGCCGTAAGTAACACCGGGAGCGGTGGTAGGAACTTTATCCGTCAAACTTTGCCAGGTAGGCATATGATGAATATGGATCACCGCATTTGTATCGGGAGATGATTCATAAATGACAGCATGGGAAAGCGATTCGGACGAAGCCTTTAACGGGCCAGTGCATGTCAGACTATTCTGTTTAAGGTTGTAATCTACCACTACTGCATAATGTTCCTCGTTCGAAGCCGGATATTGTCCTGTAGCGGAACCTGTAATGATAAATGCCTTGCCAGAACGGATGCTAATGTTTCCAAAGCCAACGCCATTGGGATAGACACCTATAAGTCTTTTAGAATAAAGAAGATCACGATATGTAATAATCTCTTTCAATTGATCAGCCGGTACAGGCGCCGTCTTAATCCAATGACAGTAGAATTTGATATAGCCTTCCTGAATATCGTTCTTTCTTTCGGGAAAGAGTGACAAGATGCTCTCTTTATTCGCTTTGCAAATGCCTCTTTCCGTTATTAATCCTGTGACAAGCCGTGCCGGAGTGACATCAAATCCGAAATTGGTTGCGTTGCTTTCAGCAGGTGTAAGCAATATCTTCTTAATTTCACCATCACAAAGACCTTCCATATATTTCACCTCTTCTGCTCCCCGTTCTTCAATCGGGATTTCCTTTATGCCATCTTTGATATTCCAGTCGAAAGAAGAAGAAGGCAGTGCAACATAAAACGGGATATGATTGTCAAAGGCTGCCAGGGCTTTGAGGTATGTGCCTATTTTGTTGGCAACATCGCCGGTATAGGTTGTCCTGTCAGTGCCTACAATTACAATGTCCACCATGCCATGCTGCATCAGATGCCCGCCGACGTTATCCGGAATGATGGTGTGTGGAACTTTATGCTGACCCAATTCCCATGCCGTTAAGCTGGAGCCCTGGTTACGGGGTCGTGTTTCGTCCACCCACACATGCACATCGATACCTTTTTCGAAAGCGGCATAAACAGGAGCCGTAGCTGAACCATAATCGACAAAAGCCAGCCAACCGGCATTACAATGGGTTAAGATATGAACAGTTTTGCCTTGTTTCTGCTTGCTGATCGCTTCGATCAAAGCAAGGCCATATTCCCCGATTTGTTTACAAGATGTTACGTCCGAAGAGGCTATTTTGTTTGCCGTATCAAACGCCACATGAATCTTTTGTTCAGGTGTTTCAGCTTCTTTCATAGCTTCCAATTGCTTGTCGACTGCCCATGCCAGGTTGACGGCTGTTGGACGGGTAGCCTTTAACTTATTGCTGGCAATAGAAATATATTCATCAAAACCATCGTCTTGTGGAGCGTACAATGCAGCCAGATACATACCGTAGCCTGCTGCAGCACCTATCAAACCTGCTCCACGAACATGCATATCACGAATGGCAACTGCGACTGCATCCACTGTCCGCAAATCTTCTATGACAAATTTATGTGGAAGAAATCGTTGGTCAATGGCTTGAATAACCCGGGGATCTGTTTCATTAACCCAAATAGTCCTGTAATGTTTCCCGTTGACATTCATTGCTATATACTGGTAAGTACACTTTTTGCGTGGTTTTTACAATGAGTTCGCTATCACAGAGTAATAACAGAACTGAAGAAAAATCATACAAACTTAAGGAAAAATCTCCGGTTTACAGCGGCAGCAGATAAAATGATACTGATTCGTTCAAGGCAATGGAAGAGGATGAATAAGATTAACAATGAAATTGATTATAGGGACTAAGATAGCTGTAGTTACTCCCATTAAACCGATTGCCAATCCGCTGACAGCGCCTTCCACAGCTCCTAATTCCATTGCCCGGGCTGTTCCGACGGCGTGTGCGCCTGAGCCCAGGGCAAGTCCCCTGGCCAGCTTACTTTCGATACCCAGTATTCGGAGAAGGGAAGGGCCGATAATGCCGCCAAAGATACCCACAACAATCACTACGACAGAGGTAAGCGACGGAATACCGCCTGCATGTTCCGATACGGTGATGGCAATGGGCGTTGTGATGGATTTAGGTTCAAGGGATGCAATGATTCGAAAGTTGGCTCCCATTAACCAGGCTATAAGTGAAACACTGCCAATGCCAACAAGCGCCCCGACAACAATTGAGGCAAACATGATTTTTACATTTCCGCGAATATGAATCAATTGTTCATAAAGCAAAAATCCCAGTGCTACCACCGACAGACCCAGCATGAAATTAATAATAGAAGTAGCTTCTGAAAACTCCGCATAACTCACTCCAATCAATTTGATACTGGTAATAATCACTACAATTGAGGTGAGCAATGGATGCAACAACATCCATTTCGTGCGCCTATACAGCCAGACAGCACCGATGTACACGCCTAAGGTAAAGGCCAACAGGAAAAGTTCGGAATGCAACAGAGCGATCATGAGTGTCGTTTTTCAAGTTTTTGAGCCAGCCAGCCTACGACGGAAATCACCAGAATGGTACTGATCGCAGCCGCCACAACAATGGCCACAATATATTTGCCAATGAGCACATAAGAAGTCATCAACCCGACTCCAACCGGAATAAAGAAGAGCATCATGTTGTCTAACAAAAAGCGGGATGCTTCATGTATGTGTACCGGTTTGACTATTTTCAATACCAGTGCGACAAACAGCAGCAACATACCTAATACACTGCCCGGGATAAAGTTGCCGATCAACAGGGACAACAGGTCTCCGGCCAGATAAAATAACAATAGAATAAGAATTCCTGCCATGGGTTCTTTTTTTTAAAAACTTTTGCCGGTAAAGAAATAAGGAAATCAGATTAACGTACAATGAAGCAAAAAGGTGCTATGCAATAAACTACTTTTATTCAAGACTTTGTATTCTGCGTTGCATTGCATTCAGGAGTAGTTTAACCCTCTTTTTTGAAGCTGCAAAGATAGTAATTTTTATTGTAAGGATTTATTACTACGAGTGTTCGGAAGATTATTAAGTATTCAAAATTAGTAATTTCAGTTGCAATAAAGGGGGAAAAACAGACTGTTTTATCTCTGGAATTTCAAAAACGGAAAATAACCCTGATTTATCAACATAATTCACTGTAAGTTGTTGATAAATAATATGTATAACATCGTTTTTGACATATAATTATTTGGTATTTTTGCATCGAAATTAAACGAGTTTAGATGCACCCAAATAAGTCAATTAAAAACATAACAGTAAAAGAACTGTTGAGTGTTATCCCTGATGAGAAAATAAGTACGTTGGCCGCCAATACCCA
The DNA here is from genome assembly GCF_014192515.1 of Microbacter margulisiae. NCBI lineage: Bacteria > Pseudomonadati > Bacteroidota > Bacteroidia > Bacteroidales > Porphyromonadaceae > Microbacter > Microbacter margulisiae. The sequence goes on along the minus strand of NZ_JACHYB010000001.1, from coordinate 1,745,721 downwards.
CGTGGATTATTGCACAAAGGTTTTGTATGGACGTTCCATGTTTTACATGATCCTCTATTCCTTATTAGAGTCTGATCGTACCAGTTTGCGTACAATGGAGGATATCTTTAATAGCGTAAAATTTAAATTTTTATTCAATCTGGATCAAAGCAAAACCGTCCGTTATAGTTCTATCTCGGAGCGATTATCAATAATGGACGTTAGCTTCTTTGAAAAACTGTTCGAGCATTTTTATAATCAGCTTAGTCAATTATATTCTCAGCAAGAACTTGATAAATATAATCTTGTCCGGGTTGATTCAACAATGGTTGCTGAAACTTCATCCCGTCTGTCACAAGGAATGAGAGTTGGTAAAATCGGGAACAAGAAAGTTACAAAAAAACAAGCCAAGTTTACAGTTGCATTTGAGGGCATACTTCCCTGTAATGTGGAACTGTTTTTAGATCAAAGTCAACTCAATGAATGCCTTACTATTCCACAGGTTATAAAAGATCATGCACACAAATACAAGCAACAGGTTTATGTATTTGACCGTGGAGTCAATAAACGAAGTGTTTTCGATGAACTCCAAAGTGATACTATTGATTTTGTTACCCGTTTGAATCCAGGTGCTTCGTATCAAAGTGTAGAAGTTCTTGAACAAGGCGACAGATTAATCGGAGATTTGAAATTACTTAAAGATGAAATCGTTTATCTGTATACTCGGGTCAATAATAGAAAAACCAGAGAATTGACCAGGGAAACCTTCAGACTGATAACTACCGAAAACAAGGATGGAGAAACCCTCTTGTTTCTGACCAATCTGAAAGGGGAAACAGCTGAGAATATAACTGCTTTATACCGCAAACGCTGGGATATTGAGGTAGCGTAAAATAAACTGTGTCAGTTTCAATTCTTATCAAATTTCAGATACTCAATTAATCCGATTTTTTATAATGGATAATGAAGATCCTGAGTTTTGTTGGGCAAAAACGGTTAGGGGTCGACCCCCTAATCGTTTTTTATTACAATGGCACAAAGTTTCACCATCGTTTTGTTGGGTGGAAGCAAAACTAAGAAAAATGCCTGGATATTTGTTTGATGTTGTGATTTTATTCAAATAAATTAAACCTTTCAGGAAATTTAATCGCCAGTTGTTGTGCAGTTAACCCCCAGTTTGACAGAGGCATAGTCCATTTTTTCCGGATATTGCGATAGGCCAAATACACCAATTTTTCCAATGCTGTATCATTGGTAAAAACACCTTTGTTTTTGGTAACTTTCCTTATCTGACGGTGATAGCCTTCTACGGTATTGGTGGTATATATGATTCTTCGGATAGCATCAGAAAACTCAAAATAAGCGGTTAGTTTTTCCCAATTATCACGCCATGATTTAATGACAATTGGATAATCCTTTCCCCACTTTGAATCAAGATTATCGAGTTCGATTGCTGCCTGCTCTTTGCTTACTGCTTGATAAACAAGCTTCAAATCTTTCATGAACGTTTTCTGATTTTTACTTGCAACATATTTAATTGAATTGCGGATTTGATGCACCACACAAGTTTGAACTACTGTGTGTGGAAATACGCTTTTTATAGCATCTGAAAAGCCACTAAGATTGTCCGTAGAGGCTATTAGAATGTCATTTACTCCTCTTGATTGAAGATCGGTGAGCACCGATAACCAAAAGTTAGCTCCTTCGCTTTTGGAAATATACATGCCAAGCAAATCTTTGTAACCGTTACGGTCAACACCCAATACGTTGTATATGGCTCGTGTTACAGGGCGATTCTTTTCGTCCATCACTTTGTAGTGAATGGCATCCATCCAAACAATTGGATAAACACTATCCAATGACCTGCTACGCCAGGACTGAATCTCTGGCAGAACCCGGTCTGTTATGGAACTGATTGTGTCAGCAGAAACCCTGTTTCCAAGGTTTTCCTCCATCCAATCGCTTATTTCCCGAGTACTGTTCCCCAAGGCATAAAGACCAATTATACGGTCTGCAACACCTTCTGCAAGTATTGTTTCACGTTTCTTTATAAACTCAGGTTCAAAACTGGAATGGCGGTCACGGGGTGTATGAACGGTGACTTCACCCAATTGGGTTTGAACTTGTTTGGACATACGTCCATTGCGCCGATTGCCTAAACTACGCTCATCTTCATCTAAATGAGCATCCATTTCTCCCTCTAAAGCTGCATTTAGAATATTTTCTAACAAGGGCGCAAAGGCACCATCTTTGCCTAAAAGGGGTTTGCCAGATTTTATCTGTTCTAAAACTTTGGCTTGAAAAGCCTTGTAATCAAATTCTTCCATAAAAATAAACTGTATTGTAAAGTTATAAAATTATTTTATTCTTTACTGACACAGTTTAATTTACAGTCTCGATATTGAAGTATTCTTCCGTTTTATAAAACAAGAATTGAACTTCAGCCACTTTATGTCAACCAATGAAAACGGAATAAAGATTATTCTCTATATGACTTTAATTCTATCCATGTTGTTGTTGATTTACAAGCGATTGAATAATGTCGGTTATAAAACAGCCAAAAGACGATTTGGCATTGAACTGGATGAATTGATTATAGCCTTGATTGTCCGTTTTTGTGGCGGTGATCCATCGCTGGTATTCCGTTAAAAAAAGACTGCAATCAGTATCAATCAAAAAAATATATATCAAAGAACGCTTATCACAGCAATATATCAATCTTCCGAACACTCGTAATTTATTACCCGTTGTGTAAATGCCTTTGCCAGAGTTATATTTATGAATCATCTTTCTCATTCTCTTTCGTGATATAACGAAAGGATCAAAACACACAATACATTCATTGATATATCTTTATAACATATTCAAGATATTGGCTATCTTAAGCCTGGAACTTTTATTACCCCCGGTATCTTCTCTTTTTACCGGGGTAATTATTTCTTTTACCGGGGTATCGTTTCTTATTACCTTGGTAACGTATTTTATTACCGGGATATCGTTTCTTGTTACCTCGGTATCTTCTTTTATTACCGGGGTAACGCCTTCTATTACCCCAGTATCGTTTCTTGTTACCAGGGTAACGTCTTTTATTACCCCGGTATCTATTCTTATTACCTCGGTATCTTTTCTCTTTACCTTGGTAATAATTCCTTTTACCCTGGTAATTTATCTTTTAGCAGGCGCTAAAACTTTTTTAGTAGGGAACTTTTATCTTTAAGCAGGCGATTCTATGAGTCTGTCCAATAAACTGAATCAAGTTCTTTATGAGTTTGCTCTTCATTCGATTCAATTTGGTGTTTAGGCCTCGCTGTGTCTTTTTTTTCAGGAAGCGTTGTATCTTTGGCCTTAAAAATAAATCTATTTGCATTAAGCTATTGGAAGCATGAAGTGGTCGATACAAACTATCCTAATACATGTTTTTGCCTGGACGCTTACGGGGAATAGTTATTTGCCTTCTTTTTCCGATTCCGATGCCAGCTATTCCAATATTGTCGCCGGGTCTTATCATCTTTATGTCAACAATGTGCTGTTGAAATGACCAAACCAACGATTCGTGTATGGGTTGTTCATACATACAGACAATTGCGATTTTCATCTATCCAGCAATCTTATACACAAAAAATGCCGGAATCTGGATTGTCAGGCTCCGGCAAATAATGCCTTCCTGCTTTTTATCAGAAATGAAGTATCAATCCAAGGGAAACTGGCCTGACAGAAGGCCCTTTCCCTGACTGGAACAGATTAGTCGGAGAATATTTTGCATAAACACTGATTGACCCGATTCCAATTTGTCCCATATAGTTGATGCTGATTGGATTGGTATTTAGTCCTCTGGCTTCTACATTATTGACCGTATGGCCGGAAGCATCATTGTAGCAGACCTTGTAGGAAGAAAATGTTTTGATACCTGCCACTACACCAGCCGACAAATAGATAGCATGTGCCCTGCCTTCAAAAGGTTGCCATTCGAGTAAGGCGGGAATCGTCAGATAAGTCACTTTTAGGCGGCTATATTGATAGTTTATTCCTGCCGGAGCCGGAGCAACCTGAGTCACCCCATTGACATCGACCAGATGGGTATTGTCGTCGAGACGGAATGTATACCAACTCATTCCCAATCCGGTAGTCAGTCCGAGATTATTATTGTAGAGCGGAATGATATGTTGAAACAGGTTGATAAACCACTCTGTTGATTGATCGGCTTTCAAAGTGATTCCATCCACATTGGTCATGTGGAACGAGCCGTCGGTTAAATTACTGAATCCAATTCCAAAGCCTGCCCAGTGAGGCTTCATAGCAGAACCGAAATGTTTATGTTTTTTTCCCCCTCCGTTAAGAAACGAAGGTAGCTGGATGCCCAGTTCTTCCATTACCGTCCATTTCTCGTAGCTTTTCCCATTGCTGTAAATTCCTTCATACAGTTTCTTTTCAGGGACTGTATCGGACAGAGTAGTAGCATTGTACACATTGACTTTTATCTGGTCATTCTCTTCTTCTACTTTAATCAACTTATGATTGAAGAGAATGGTTGTGTCGGCTGGAGCCAAATTTGAAGCAAAAACCGAAGATCCTATCACGAGAATCAAAAACGAGAGAAAAATAATCTTTTTCATACGATAGTAATTTTATTTTTTAATGAATACAGGAAACTGTCATAACTGCATTACAGCCTTAGCTTCCTGTTCTTTTTATAATCTCTGAGTTGTGGGTTGCAGCGAAAAGTATATTAGCCTGTCTTGCAACCTTGTTGGTGAATAATGTTTATTGTTTCTTTTTTAGCAGCAAATTGAGTACTTCCCCCGGATCGGTTTTTGACTCGAGATAGATAAGTGTGATCTGTTTTCCAGCGAGTGGGGATTCATTGTATAAAATAATCCGGTTTTCATTCCCTTTAGGAGGTAGCACCAAAAATTCGGAAGTCAACACTCCATTGGCGACTACCTGTTTGATCTTTTTTGCCCCTTTCTGATCCTGATCAAGGCATTGCTTGATAAACGAGGCAGCTGATGGATCATCTTTAATCACAATACTTTTGAAGAATGACAAATCATAATTCTCCAGTGCTTCGCCGGAAAGTTCTACCATCACCACTCCTTTCTTCTTCCCGTAAAGGTCAAATACTTTGCTGATCTGTAGATCTTTTTGTGCAAGAAGATGCAACGGAAAGAACGACATGATCAATAGTAGCAATACATAATAGCGTTTCATCTGTTCTGTTTTTTATATTTGATTAAAACTGACAGGCAAAATCCGGCATGCTAAATCGAAAGATCTTGCTTTGAGTCATGTTGTTTGTTTTAATGATTGCTGCTAAATACAGCAAGCTCCTGATTGATTATTTCATTATTGTTAAGATCCCGTGTTGATGCCTGCACTTCATCGGGGGATGAGGCGATAATCTGAAGCGAGGCCATTGCCTGAGCCTTTATTTCTTTGATGTTGGTGATTTTTTGGCCATTCACATATGCATAATTCAGTTGTACCTGATTGCTGAACAGGAATTTTGCCAGGAAGAAGCCAACCAATAAAGTTGCAGCAACGCTGCTCCATCGGATAAAAGAAACGATTGATGCCTGTTTCTTTGTTTCTGGTCTGGATTCAGCAAAATAGCCTAATATTGCCTGGTCAGCTTCAAAACGCAGAGGCAAATCCTTTTGCGAAAGGAACTGTTGCAGTTGTCTTTCTTCTTCCACGGTAGTAGCGCCTTCATAATATTTCTCCAGTAAATTTTCCGCTTCTATTGTGGTAAGTCCTTTTTTTATCATTTTGTTCATTGCTATCGAGTTAATCGTATATATTCTTCCCTCACCTTTTTGCGTGCCCTTGACAGGTTCATCCTGACGGCTTCAGGTTGTGTTCCTGTAATTTCAGCTATCTCTTCCACTTCATATTCTTCAATGTCTTTCATCCTGATGATGGCCTGTTGTAAGGGCGGTAACCTGTCGATGATTACTCGCAGAATCTGTCCGGTGTTTTTGCGTTCCAGTTCCAAGTACGGATTATCGGGTCCCGCCTGCCTGTAAAGTTCGTCATCAAGAGAGTCTTCATACGTTCGTCCCCTTAGTTTGTCGATACAAAGATTTTTAGTCATTGTTGTTGCAAATGCAGTGGTGCTTTCGTACTGTCCCAATGATTCGCGGATGTGCCACAGTTTAAGGAATACCTCTTGTACAGCATCCTCAGCATCTTGCTTCTCCTCAAGCATTTTCCATGCTATGTGAAACAATCTTTCGCGTAGCGGCAGTATCTCTGCCTTAAACTTTTCGGGACTCATTGTATTTATGACGGAACAGACACGAATTTATAACATCCGTCGTGACATTTTTCTGTAAATTATCTGGTGATGATTGATATTCTGTGAGATAATGAGAAGCAAAACTACAAAAAGGGTTTGAGATTCTCTATAAAAAGAGTGAAGGTAGGTGATATGCCGGATTGTATTTTTTTGATAAAAAATGTTTATAAAAAGATGTTTTTATTAGAAAATAACTGTGTGTTTGTGGAGAAATAAAAAATAAGATATTGCGTCTTTTTGAATAAGTCACTCTAAAGAAGATCTCCGATGAGTAAAGGATTTTTTGTTGATAAAAACGTGAAACCTGATGATACCGATCTCAAAGATGTGCTTGGCGAGGTTGGGTCACAATGGAATTTTCTGCTTCATCATCTAACAACCAACCTGTATTTGAAAGGAGATTTTAAATTTTACGGAGTAAATTATGGTTGGGCGCTACGTTTTACTAAAAATGGGAAATCCATTATTGCATTGTACCCTGATAAAAACAGATTTACGGTTCAGATTATTCTGAACGGGCATCAGGTTGAATATGCATTGATGCAAGATATCAGCAAACAGACAAGTAATCTAATCCGGGATACAGAGTTGATTCATGAAGGGAAATGGATTTATTTGTCTGTCAATAAATCAACTGATTTACGAGATATAGAGAAGCTGATCGATATACGTCTCAGAGTGGAATAATTCGATTCAGAGCCACAAATTCTTTGGGTAAAATTCAATTAGGTATGATAACGTTTAAAATTTGAAAGTATGGAACAGGCTAAAATTGATCTTTTTATTGCTACTATGCGTGATAAATTTCCGTCAACTGCACAAGCGGTTCTTTATTCCCAGCTTGAGAGTCTGGATGATAATAAATTTCTTCTGCTGCATTCGTTGAATTATAAACATCCGATCATTCTCTTTGTGATCTCAATTTGTTTTGGTTCCTCTGGCATTGATCGTTTTATGCTGGGTGAAACGGGTTTGGTATTTGGACGATTATTGATTGGTTTATGATTATTGGTAGAACCAAAGACCAAAATTTTAAGTTGTTTATGCAATATGCTACGTAAACAACTTCTAATTAATGCATTTATCTAAAATACAAGGCACCAATCCTCAATTGACGATTGGTGCCTTGTCCTTATGATAAAGGGTTTAGAATCCAAGTTTTTGACGGATTGGTTCCGGTACGGCAGCCTTGTTGATGGCAATGTCGATGGTTTTATAACGAACATATGCTTCCGAAACATACCAGATACCTTTGTATTTATTTTGTGTACCCCATGAATTTTTGACCATATAGTATTTGTTCCCATTCTGATCTTTGGCAATGCCGAAAATCTGCATACCATGGTCGTCTGTGGTTTCATAGTTATCAAATGCTTTTTGACGCATAGCTTGTGTGATAACTTTTTCAGGGACAGGTTTGGTAATTGTGTATACCAAATTTGCACGTTCTTTCGGGGTCATCCCGATCCATTTTGCTTCGTCTGTTCCAGCAGGGCACACATTAGGGTTTACATCAGGAACAATTCCGATGCCCTGACGGGTGAATCCTCGTTCGCTTACATCGGCAGCCCAGCCGACTGTGTATCCATGATTGATGGCATAATCGATGGTTGCCATCAAACTGTCAAGCGGAACGTTATAGGATTTAGCCCAACGCCAGTTGTCTTCAATTTCGAGTGCAAACGGATGATAAAACGGATGATGCGTAAACGATGTTATGGAAACATAATCGTCCATGTTCAAACCTAACGATGCAGCAAAAGATTTTGGTGTATATCGAACTCCTTTGTAAATGAATGTGTCGGGGATAGCGCCGAGATAGGCGGTTAAAATTCCTTTGAATCCATTGAACCATGCTGTAGAAAGGTGTTTGTTCGGATTTGCTATAATTGCATTCACATAAGCCAATGTTGTTGCATCCAATTCGCCATGGTTATTTAGTGTGTCTCCATAATCAAGACCTTCCATAATAGATGCTGGAACAATGCCATCTTTTTTGATAATGTCGAATACATCCCAGAATTCCCCACCGGGGCCAAAATTAAGCTTACCATGCATTCTGACGTATTTAATCGCTTTTTCCTGGTATTCATGATCAACGATAAACATTTCAGAGAGGTCATAAGCTGGTTTCCCCATACGTAACAATTCTGATTCAAGAAAACCTAACCCGGAATAGTCCCAGCAGGTACCTGAGTTGGCTTGGTTTTTGACAGATGTAATCGGATTGGCTTTAACGGTGGTGAATACAAAACCTTCTTCTGTCGGAGCTTTCTTTTTTTCGTGCGCCATCATCGTACCCACGATAAGGGTTAATACGATGAGTAAAGTCATTTTTTTCATAAACGGGTTGTTTTAATTAAAAATAAAAATTTGGATGATTGCTATGTTGTTTTGTCTTAATTGATTGATTTATTTTGCTTTGTATTATGTGATTTTGTTGGATGTCTTCTAAGGACCGACAAAGATAAAATTTCCTTTTTGAAAAACTGGCATATCCCTCTTTTTGCCACTGTTAAGAAAGTGTTTAATTGGCTTTAGGAATTGGTAAAAAGAACTTGTCCAATTGTTACTTTAAGCCTATATGGAACAGATAACCAACTTGATATGTTTTTTTATCCAAGTAAAATAAAAAAAAGCACTTATGGTTAGGCAATGTATAATTATTCCTGTAACTTTGCACACAAGGAACAATTAAAGAAATTATTCCGTAAATGTAATTCAATTAATCGGTTAGTAATGAAATGAGCAATCGATCATTCTCCAATATTGAATGAACTACGATGTAAATTTCACAAAACCTTGTCGTAAAAAAAATTACCACATGAAGCCATCACACATTGAGCACATTGGCATTGCCGTCAAAGATCTTGACGTTGCCATTCCGTACTACGAAAAGTTGTTGGGCAGCAAATGTTATGCTGTTGAAGAGGTCGTTGATCAGAAAGTAAAAACTGCTTTCTTCAAAATTGGTCAAACGAAGATTGAACTATTAGCTGCTACTGATCCTGAAGGGCCAGTAGGGAAATTTATTGAAAAAAAGGGGGAAGGCATTCATCACATTGCTTTTGCAGTTAAAGGTCTTCAGGAGCAATTAAATGTTTTAGCAGAGGACGGGATACAACTTATTGACAAATCACCGCGAAAAGGGGCTGAAGGCTTGAACATTGCTTTTTTGCATCCAAAATCTACATTAGGTGTTTTGACAGAATTATGTGAACAACCAAAATAAGGAAGTGACACATCAGACAATAAAGGAGAGTCGTTCTCCGTTTTATTAAGAATCTCATTTCTAATCAAAAATTTATTTCTTATGAGCAATCAACTCAATAAAGTACAAGAACTCATCGATTTGCGTGCGAAAGCACGTCTGGGTGGTGGTCAAAAGCGAATTGATTCACAACATAAAAAGGGAAAATACACTGCACGTGAGCGTATTGCCATGTTGCTTGACGAAGGTAGTTTCGAAGAATTTGACATGTTTTTGCAACACCGTTGCACCAACTTTGGCATGGAAAAAGAAAGCTATCTTGGCGATGGTGTTGTAACCGGAAGCGGAACTATCGAAGGTCGTTTGGTGTATGTTTTTGCACAAGACTTTACAGTATTTGGAGGATCTTTGTCTGAAACTATGGCTTTGAAAATTTGCAAAGTCATGGATCAGGCTATGAAAATGGGTGCTCCTGTTATTGGTATTAATGATTCAGGTGGTGCTCGTATTCAGGAAGGTGTCAATGCGTTAGCAGGTTACGGGGAAATTTTTGAACGTAATATTCTAGCTTCGGGTGTTGTGCCTCAAATTTCGGCAATTTTTGGCCCTTCTGCCGGCGGTGCTGTTTATTCACCTGCTTTGACTGACTTTACGATTATGGCTAAAGGGTCAAGCTACATGTTCCTAACTGGGCCTAAAGTTGTAAAAACCGTAACTGGAGAGGATGTTTCACAAGAACAACTGGGGGGTGCCAGCGTGCATGCCTCAAAATCTGGCGTAGCACACTTCGCTATTGACACTGAAGAAGATGGCATTTCTTTGATCCGTCATTTACTGAGCTTTATTCCTCAAAATAACATGGAAGAAGCTCCCCTGAAAGCATGTGAAGATCCTATTGATCGTTTAGAAGATGCTTTGAATGAAGTAATTCCAGATAATCCTAATAAACCATACGACATGTATGAGGTGATCGGAAGTATCATTGATAATGGAGAGTTTTTGGAAGTACATCGTGATTATGCACAAAATATTATTGTTGGATTTGCGCGCTTCAATGGCATGTCTGTCGGAATTGTAGCTAATCAACCAAAAGTTTTGGCAGGAGTTCTTGATTCAAATGCTTCACGCAAGGCAGCCCGTTTTGTTCGTTTCTGTGATGCATTTAATATTCCTTTGGTAACATTGGTTGATGTACCTGGATTTTTACCTGGAACTGGTCAAGAATATAATGGTGTTATTGTACATGGAGCTAAGCTGTTATATGCTTATGGTGAGGCCACTGTACCAAAAGTTACAGTAACCTTGCGCAAAGCGTATGGTGGCGCATATATTGTAATGAGTTCAAAACATTTGCGTAGTGATATCAACTATGCGTGGCCTTCTGCTGAAATTGCTGTAATGGGTGCTTCCGGTGCTATTGAAGTTCTTTACGCAAAAGAAGCTGCTAATGCAGAAGACCCTGCAGCATTCGTAGCTCAAAAGGAACAGGAATACCGCGATGCTTTCTCAAATCCATATAATGCTGCACGTTATGGTTATGTTGATGACGTGATTGAACCGCGTAATACTCGTTTCCGTGTTATTCGGGCATTACAACAATTGGCTACGAAAAGACAAATAAATCCAGCGAAAAAACATGGTAATCTTCCATTATAATTTCTAAAATTGAGGATTATGAAAAAAGAAGAAGTAGACAAAACTGCTTTGGCTGCCATTGGATTGGCTTTACACGAAATGGCAGAGGAAGTACATGATGTTGAAAGCAATGTGCTTACTATTCAGTACAACAACTTTGGTTATTCTCCATGGAGTTCTAAAGTCCTGTTGATGCGTCAACCCATATTTGTAAAAAAACGTTGATTAACTTTGTCCTCGATATTTGTTTGGAATAATAATGAAGAACAATCGAACCAGGTGAAATCACTTAAAAAATTATTTTTGCATGAAAGAATATTCTTATAAAATTAATGGAGAGGAATATAAAGTCAACATTATCAGTGTTGAAGATTCCGTTGCTTCGGTCGAAGTAAATGGTGTTGCTTATCAGGTTGAAATGGAGAAACCGGTTAAAGCAGCTCCTCAAGCTATTGTACGTCCTGTCGTAGCTGCTGCTTCACAGGTAGCTCATGTACCGGCTGGAGAAGTTGCTGGTGCTATTAAATCGCCACTACCAGGAGTCATTCTTGATATTGCTGTCAAAGTAGGAGATGCAGTGAAGGCAGGTCAGAAAGTTATGGTACTTGAAGCTATGAAAATGGAAAACGTTATTAATGCTGACCGTGATGGTAAAGTGGTGGAGATTAAAGTAGCTAAAGGCGACTCTGTACTTGAAGGCGTTGATCTGATGGTTATCGGATAAATGTTATGTAACATTCATTGTATGTTTTGCATAAAAACATGTAACAAAAAAAAGAGGAAGATAGCTTCCTCTTTTTTTTGTTACATTTGCAGCGATGCTTTTCTGAATCTTGTATGTTACAGATCAGGGAGTATCTCTTTTTTATTCAGAAGATTCAAATTAAAAACGCATGCAGGCAACTTCTCTTAGTGCTTTAATCAATTGGGATAGACATCTTTTATTAACCATCAACGGCTGGCACAGTCAATGGGCTGATTCTTTTTTTTGGCTCATCTCTAGCCGTTTATTTCCTGTGGTTTTGTCGCTTTTACTGATTTTTTATTTGTGGAAAAATAATGGCATAAAAGCGTTAGTTTATATCGTTTTCCTGGCTTTGACGATTGCTTTGGCAGATCAACTTGCCTCGGGTTTAATCAAACCATTGGTGGCAAGATTGAGGCCTACGCATGATCCGGCAATACAATCCATGGTGCATTTGGTTCATAATTACCGTGGAGGATTGTATGGATTTGTCTCCTCGCATGCGGCCAATACTATGGCAGCTTCTTTCTTTGTTACTTTATTGATCAGAAAACGGTTATTGGCTTTTCTCTTTTTTCTCTGGGCAGCAGTGACTTGCTATTCACGCATGTATTTGGGTGTACATTTCCCATTGGATGTGTTAGGCGGTATTGTGGTTGGTTTTTTCTCCGGAGGATTTGTGTATTATTTTATGACTTCTATCGCCCACCATTTTAGAAGGATACAATGGCTTGCTACTCCTGCTCGCATGCCTTTTAAAGACGAATTGGCATTTTTTTTAATTGCAATTGGCTTCAGTCTCATAGTACTCCTTTCCTGCATGTATTATTAAAAAAAGAAGCGACTAATCACAAGTGATTGCCACTTCTTTTTTATAGATTCGGAATTAAATGCGAGGTAATGACTGAAAATTATTAAATGAAATTAGAGTGACATTAAGCGTAACCATCTCTTTAATGGCCGCTGCAACTTTTTCATTCAAAATAGCTTCAAAATACTTTTCTGCTTGTCCTTCTTTTTTCAGTGTCTCTTTAGCATATTCAGCCAGTAGATCTTCAGGGAAATTGGTTATCCCATATTGAGCATATTGTGCTTTCAACATCCGTTTTGCATACGATTCCAAATCTTGTTGCTCAACTTTGATTTCATTTTTGACAGCAAGTTGATTTCGGAAAAGTTGCCATTTGAGTACATCCAACATGCCACTGAATTCTTTTTCAATGATTTCTTCTGTGATATCTTTGTTGGTTTTTAGCAACCATCTTTTCAAAAAGGCTTCAGGGAATGCCACATTAGTTAATTGGTTCAATACATATGCACGTGCGTCGTCCTCAAAACGATAGAGGCTGTTTTCTTCCATAATGACCTGGATGGATTCTTTTTCTTTTTCACGTGCTTCTGTTTCACTTGAGACCACTTCTTTCCCATATACTAAATCAAAAAACTCCTGATCTAACGGATGAGGTTGAAAATGCGAAATTTTTTGAATAGTGAAAATAAAGTCTGATGCAAAGTTTGCAATATTTTCTTTTTCTACATTCAATAGTGTAGCTGCATCTTGTTCATTAACAAAAGCGGTAAGCGGGTTGAATGTGATTACATCGCCGATCTTTTTCCCAATAAATAAAGCCTTCTGCTCTTCTTTTAGAAATGCAGAAGATATATTAGCTTCTTCGACCAAATATTTTTCTGTAGCGCCTGAAATTTCTTCCAGGCTTCCTGTGATTAAATCTTTTTCTTCAACGATTTCACTATCAACATTAGAGCCTAAATTGTTTTGCAGACTTTGAATGTGTTCATCGATCATTTCACCATTTATCTCGATATTGTAATAGGAGATAGAGTCGTTTTTACTAAGTTCCAGGTTAATCTCAGGAGCCACAGCAAAATCGAAAACAAATTCGAATGATTCATCCGTGTCAAAATTGATTGTTCCTTGGTTGGTTTCGTTCGGCAATATTTCTCCCAATAGGTTCAGATTATTTTCGCGAATATAATTATCTAGTGCTTCACTGACAATCTTATTTACTTCCTCAGCCAAAATAGCTTTCCCATACATTTTTTTCAGTAAGCCTACCGGTACCATTCCCGGACGAAATCCGGGAACATTAGCTTTGCGTTTGTACTCTTTTAATGTTTTCTCAACCTTTTCGGCATAATCCGTTGAGGAGATTTGCACATATAGTTGTGCGTTTAATGCATCAGTGTCTTTTCTGACGATATTCATCTGAAAATAATTTTTTAGTTTAAAACAGAGTGGAACTAAATGCTAAACGAATTGGGCAAAAATAGTCCAGATATAAATAGTAACAATTATTTTTTTGTTGGTGTCATTTCTTCTCCATCATACGCCCATATGACATAGGCTGCTCCCCAGGTAAAGCCTCCCCCAAAAGTAGTAAGAATGATTTTATCTCCCTTTTTCAGTTTAGGCTCCCATTCGGCAAGGCATAATGGCAATGTTGCAGCCGTTGTGTTCCCAAATTTTTCTATGTTTACCATCACCTTTTCTTTAGGAACTCCCATTCGGTTAGCCACAGCATCAATAATACGTAAATTAGCCTGATGAGGAACAACCCAAGCAATATCATCGTGAGTCAGGTTATTCCGTTCCATAATTTCAGCTGATACATCAGCCATGCGTGTGACAGCATATTTAAATACTACCTGTCCCTCTTGATAAATATAATGTTGTCGGGCATCAATAGTTTCGTGAGACGCCGGAAATACTGATCCACCAGCTTTTAGGTGTAAGTGAGGATATCCCACACCGTCAGTATATAGTTTTGCATCTATCAATCCTACTTCTTCTTCCGTGGGTTCTAATAAGACTGCTCCTGCACCATCACCAAATAAAGGGCACGTGCTTCTGTCTGTATAATCTACGAAGGAAGACAATTTATCCGCTCCGATTAAAATTACTTTTTTGTATTTTCCGGATTCAATCAAAGCGGCAGCATTTTCTAATCCAAATGTAAACCCTGAGCACGCAGCACTCAGATCAAATGCGTATGCATTTTTAATACCAACCCGTTCTGCAGCTAAAATCGCAGTAGATGGAAAATTGTGATCAGGAGTAACTGTAGCACAGACAATTGCGTCAATTTCTTCAGGCTTTGTATGAGTTTTTTTGAGCAGTTGCTCTATGGCTTTGGCAGCCAGGAAAGAGGTGCCTAATCCTTTTTCTTTCAGGATATGACGCTCTTTGATGCCAATACGTGTCATAATCCACTCATCGGTGGTATCTACCATACGCGAAAGCTCGTCGTTGGTTAGGACATAATCGGGAATGTACATCCCTATTCCTGTGATTTTGGCAAAAATCTTATTCATGAGGAATTTGGTTAGTGATTAATATAATCGTTTTTGAATTCACATAGCTGACTGTTAAAATGTAAATATGCAAACAGTTGCTTGTGTAATGTGCAGATCAGATACTGTAAATGAAACGAGTATGTTGTAAAAACGAATGATATATGTTATCAAACATGCATATTCATTTATTCAAGGCTAATGGAAAAGCTATCGGATAAAAAATGCCCTAAAAACAGCAGGGTTTTAGGGCATTTTTTAATCTGTGTCAGCACAAAAAGCTAACGTAGCCCTTATGCAGTTGCTAATTTTTCGATTGCCAATTTACCACGATAATAACCACAAGCACCACAAACAGTGTGATAAATGTGCATCGCACCACAATTTGGGCAAACGGTTAATGTTGGCGCAACTGCTTTGTCATGCGTTCTTCTTTTTGCTGTACGTTGTTTTGAATGTTTTCTTTTTGGATGTGCCATTTTTATATCAGTTTTAGTCGTTATCTATTAAATCTTTCAACTTACTCCACCGTGCATCATATTCTTGTTCGTTTTGTTCTGAATAAGATTCGTTGTCGTCAGTTGATAGATCCTCCTCCGATTCATCAGATCTTTTTGTCGTGTGTTTTCGTAATTGCGTTGTCATTGCTCTGTTGCATTTTCCAGGAGGATGCACATGCTTCATAGGAATAGCCAAAGCTATAAACTCATACAAAAACCATGCAACATTGATTTCTCCTTCGTCTTCAGGCACAATCACAACATCCGAACCTTCTTCAGAAAAAGTTTTGCCAAATTTGACCAATAACTTTTCACGTATTGAGACTGGCTGTTCCATGTCGTCTAAACATCGATCGCAGGGAACAATGGCAATCCCATTTATATCAAACATGAGTTCGTAGCCTGTACTGTTTTTTTTAGCGACAACAACAGCCAGAAGATTACCTTTCCGTACTTCAGCGCTATCTATCTTTGCGAAATAATCATTATTTAAATCGTATTTAAATGTATGACTACCAGCAGTAATTGCTTTTAAAGGAATCGAATATGCTTCAAATTTTCCCACAGTTCATGCAACAATAAAAACCGTGCAAAGGTATATAAAAATCTCTGTACTTTAATCATAGGATTGCGCTTTTTTCTTGAAAGTGTGCCGTTTTAACAGATGTCCTTTGTTATATAGTTGTTTCAAGGCTATTATTTTTGTCTTGTTGTGCGTCCAAATAAAACGTACTCACAAAGCAATAATAATTTTGTTTATAATATCTTGTCGTTTTGTAGAAAGAAGAAATGCCTGGATAACATGATGTAGCTATTAACCATACTTGCCTGAAATAAATTGGTAAAATAATTTTTTCATGATGTTGTACAATTCAGAACCTTTCCTTACCTTTGCAGCCACAATTCATTAAACATTTAACAAAACTTGATTTATTGATATGATTGTAGTTCCTGTAAAAGAAGGCGAGAACATTGAAAAAGCCTTGAAGAAGTTCAAAAGAAAATTTGAAAAAACCGGGGTGGTAAAAGAATTAAGAAGACGCCAAGCCTTCTCTAAGCCTTCTGTAGAGCGTCGTGAAGAATTGATTCATGCGGCTTATGTTCAAAAATTGCAGCAAAATCAGGAATAAAATCATCCTTCCTTTGCGTTTTTAGGTTATCTTTGTAGCAATTCCTTTGCTTCTATGATTAACCGTTTCTTGCAATATTTACGGTATGAGAAAGGATTTTCGTCTCATACCGAGATGTCGTATCGTACAGATTTAATCCAATTTGCCGGTTTCGTATCTCATGACGTTGAAGCCTTTGATCCGTCGACTGTAACTTCGGATGAGATACGCGCATGGATTGTTCTTCTTTTAGAAGAAGGAGATTCCCCCCGTTCTGTAAATCGAAAAGTCTCGACTCTTAAGTCCTTTTATCGATTTTTGAATCATTCATTATTGCTCAACCATAATCCAACTAAAAAGATTGTTTCTCTCAAAACAAAAAAGCCACTTCCCTTGTATTTTAAGGGAAAAGAGATTAATTTTGTCAGTAGCAATATGCTCGAGAAAACTTTTGAGGAAGCAAGAGATAAGTTGATCATTGAAATATTGTATCAAACGGGGGTTCGTTGTTCGGAGCTGATTGGCATTAAAGACTCTGATATTGATTTTGACCGGAAAACTTTACGCGTTCTTGGCAAGCGAAACAAAGAGCGTCTTATCCCATTTGGAGAGACACTGCGAAATGCTATCAGAAAATATATGACTCTTCGAGATGAAGCTATTGATCATCCTGCTGAAAGATTGATCACATTAAAAACTGGAGTTCCGGTTTATTCGAAGCTCATATATAATAAGGTACACAGTGCTTTTTCTGGAGTAAGCACATTGACGCAGCGCAGCCCACATGTGTTAAGGCATACATTTGCTACGACCTTGTTAAATAATGGAGCCGAGCTGAATGCTGTTAAAGAATTATTAGGCCATAGCCACCTGTCAGCTACTGAAATATATACGCACACTACGTTTGATCAAATACAAACCATTTATAAACAAGCCCATCCAAGGGCACAAAAAAGGAGGCACCCATGACTGTTAACATTCAATCCATTAAGTTTGAAGCTACACAAAAACTGCAAGAGCATATTACGAAAAAAGTAACAAAGCTCGAACATTTTTTTGATGATATAATTACATCTGATGTTATTTTGAAAGTGGTAAAGCCTGAAACAATAGCAAATAAAGAAGCATCAGTTCGTATTAATGTGCCAGGACAAGAACTTTTTGCCTCAAAGGTGTGTGATTCTTTTGAAGAAGCGGTTGATACTGCAGTCGAAGCACTTGAAAAACAAATCATGAAATACAAAGAAAAAATTAAACAGTAATTTCCCTGAAGATTAATTTGTTATATAGTGTATTTTTAAATAGTGATTAGTCTAAGATGAGAATAGGGAGCGTGTATTCGTAATTTTTTTTGTAGAAAAGAGAAATAAGATTTTGTACTTCCAAAAAAAAGGCATACATTTGCAAGCCGTTTTAGCAGTGAAAGTTAAAACGGCTTTTAATTGGTATTAACGAGGAATTTACATAGATATATGGCTTTGAATTTTTCAAAAAAACTATGTGAATCTGAATTGCGAAGATTAAAAATATAAAGGGCAGTTACCAGAGTGGCCAAATGGGGCAGACTGTAAATCTGCTGGCGATGCCTTCGGTGGTTCGAATCCATCACTGCCCACGTAAAAATTTATTGCGGGAATAGCTCAGTCGATAGAGCATCAGCCTTCCAAGCTGAGGGTCGCGGGTTTGAGTCCCGTTTCCCGCTCAAAGGCAAAGTAAGTTTGCCGTTTTTTGAAATAAATCAACCTTGTGATGTTAAGGTTGGTGTGAATGAGAAACAGCATTTTGCTGTTGTAGCTCAGCGGTAGAGCACTTCCTTGGTAAGGAAGAGGTCATGGGTTCAAGTCCCATCAACAGCTCAAAGAACGATGAGACCCACATCTATTTATTAATAAAATAATTTTCTGAGTTATGGCAAAAGAACATTTTAACAGGACGAAACCGCACGTTAATATCGGTACCATTGGACACGTTGACCACGGTAAAACGACGTTAACGGCTGCTATTACTACTGTATTAGCAAAAAGAGGACTTTCAGAAGTACGTTCGTTCGATTCTATCGATAACGCACCTGAAGAAAAAGAACGTGGTATTACCATCAATACTGCTCACGTAGAATATGAAACTGCAAATCGTCACTATGCGCACGTTGACTGTCCGGGCCACGCTGACTATGTAAAAAACATGGTTACGGGTGCTGCTCAAATGGATGGTGCAATCATTGTGGTAGCTGCAACAGATGGTCCTATGCCTCAAACGCGTGAACATATTCTTTTGGCTCGTCAGGTAAACGTTCCGAAACTAGTCGTTTTCATGAATAAATGCGACATGGTAGATGACCCAGAAATGCTTGACTTGGTAGAAATGGAAATGCGTGAATTGCTTTCATTCTATGAATTTGACGGTGATAATACTCCTGTTATTCGTGGTTCCGCATTAGGCGCTTTGAATGGCGTTGCACAATGGGAAGATAAAGTGATGGAATTGATGGATGCTGTAGATACATGGATTCCTCTGCCAGCTCGTGAAATTGATAAGCCATTCCTGATGCCGGTAGAAGATGTCTTCTCGATCACTGGTCGTGGTACTGTTGCTACAGGGCGTATTGAAACCGGAATTATTAAAACAAGCGAAGAAGTCCAAATCATAGGCTTAGGAGCTGAAGGGAAGAAATCAGTAGTTACTGGTGTTGAAATGTTCCGCAAAATTTTGGATGAAGGACAAGCTGGTGATAATGTAGGTTTATTGCTCCGAGGTATTGATAAAGATGAAATTAAACGTGGTATGGTAATTTGCCACCCGGGTAAAGTAAAACCGCATACACGCTTTAAAGCTCAAGTATATATCTTGAAAAAAGAAGAAGGTGGTCGCCATACTCCTTTCCACAATAAATATCGTCCTCAATTCTATATCCGTACGTTGGACGTTACTGGTGAAATTACTCTTCCTGAAGGAACTGAGATGGTAATGCCTGGTGATAACTTGACCATTACGGTTGAATTGATCTATCCGGTTGCATGCGACTTAGGTTTACGTTTCGCTATTCGTGAAGGTGGCCGTACAGTTGGTGCTGGACAGATTACTGAACTTCTTGACTAATTAAATCGATCTATTGATCTGATGTATTTATTATTTAGATTGTTAGATTTGATATAAAAATTATTTTGAAGATCCTGACATGAGAATTACTTGTCAGGATCTTCAATCCTAATCAAACAGTATTTCTATATAAACTGTTTATTTTTACGGGTCTAGCTCAGTTGGTAGAGCATCGGTCTCCAAAACCGAGTGTCGTGAGTTCGAATCTTACGACCCGTGCATTTAAAGAAAACTACTTGCTATGAACAAAGTAATTAATTACGTTAAGGAGTCTTACACTGAACTCGTTCATAAAGTAACATGGCCAACATACAAAGAACTTACTAACAGTGCTGTAGTTGTATTAGTTGCTTCCCTAATTATTGCATTGGTAGTATGGCTTATGGATTTAGGGTTCGAGAACATCATGAAGATTATTTACAAACAGATTATTTAAGGAGAACTTATGGCTGAGACTGCACATAAATGGTATGTTCTTCGTGCCATAAGCGGGAAGGAGCATAAAGTGAAAGAGTATATTGATGCAGAAATCAAGAATACAAATCTTGGACAATATGTATCTCAGGTACTCATTCCAACCGAAAAAGTTGTGCAAGTTCGCAACGGAAAACGTATTACCAAGGAGAAGAGCTATTTACCGGGTTATATTTTGGTAGAAGCAAATTTAATTGGTGATATTGCGCATCGATTGCGGCAAATGCCTAATGTTCTCGGGTTCCTCGGTGAACGCAATGATACGCCGACACCTTTACGATCTTCTGAGGTTAATCGTATTTTAGGGGCGATGGATGAATTACAAGAGGCAGGCGAAGAACTTGACCTGATTTATTCAGTTGGTGAGAACGTAAAAGTGATCATTGGACCCTTTACAGGCTTCAGCGGTGTAGTGGAAGAAGTAAATAATGAAAAGAAGAAGCTCAAAGTAATGGTGAAAATCTTTGGGCGAAAGACTCCTTTGGAATTAGGTTTCTTGCAGGTAGAAAAAGAGTGATTGTGGTTACGCATGATTCACTCTGGTATTAATTATTAAATTTCAAAACAATGGCAAAACAAGTTGCAGGACTTATTAAATTGCAGATAAAAGGTGGTGCCGCAAATCCATCACCCCCTGTTGGCCCGGCTTTAGGATCAAAAGGGATCAATATTATGGAGTTTTGTAAGCAATTTAATGCCAGAACTCAAGAAAAGGCAGGAAAGATTTTGCCTGTGGTCATCACCTATTATACTGATAAATCCTATGATTTTGTTGTAAAGACTCCACCGGTTGCTATTCAACTTCTGGAAGCAGCAAAACTTAAAGGAGGTTCAGCGGAACCCAACCGTAAAAAGGTTGCAGAAATAACATGGGAGCAAGTTCAGCAAATCGCTCAGGATAAAATGATCGATTTGAATTGCTTTACAGTTGAGTCTGCAATGAGTATGGTGGCGGGTACTGCACGTAGTATGGGGATTACCATTAAAGGACAACTACCCGGAAATAATTAAAAACTTTCGACATGAGTAAACTAACGAAAAATCAAAAGTTGGCAAATAGCAAAGTTGAAGCCGGGAAATCCTACTCTCTTAAGGAAGCATCTGCTTTGGTAAAGGAGGTTACTTTTACTAAATTTGATGCATCCGTTGACCTCGATGTGCGTTTAGGCGTAGATCCACGAAAAGCCAATCAAATGGTTCGTGGTGTCGTTTCGCTTCCACACGGAACGGGAAAACAAATTAGGGTTCTCGCATTATGTTCACCTGACGCAGAAGCTGACGCTCAAGCTGCAGGAGCAGACTTTGTTGGTTTGGACGAATATATTGAGAAAATCAAAGGCGGATGGACTGATATCGATGTAATTATTACCCAGCCGGCAATTATGGGAAAAATTGGCGCTTTAGGACGTGTATTAGGCCCTCGTGGTTTGATGCCAAATCCTAAAAGTGGCACAGTTACAAACGATATTGCTACAGCTGTGAAGGAAGTAAAACAAGGTAAGATCGATTTCAAGGTTGATAAAAACGGAATTGTTCATGCTTCTATCGGAAAAGTGTCGTTTGATGCTGATAAACTCGCTGATAATGCAAAAGAATTCATTCAAACGCTTATCAAACTGAAACCGGCAACGGCAAAAGGTACCTACTTGAAAAGCATTTATCTTTCAAGTACAATGAGTCTTGGTGTAAAAATTGACCCTAAATCGGTTGAAGAAAACTAAAAAAGTTGTATTATGAAAAAGGAAGATAAAAGCGTTATTATAGAGTCCATTAAATCAACATTGGAATTATATAGTCATTTCTATGTGACTGATAGCGAGGGATTAAATGCGGAAGAAACGAGTAAATTAAGAAAAGCATGCTATAACAAGCAAATTAAATTTTTGGTTGTAAAGAATAAATTGCTTATTAAAGCGCTCGAATCGACTGAAACTGATTTCTCTCCTTTGTTTAGTTCATTAAAAGGTTCGACTGCTTTATTATTGTCGAATACAGGTAATGAACCTGCAAAATTGATTAAGGAATTCAGCAAAACAAGTAAAGTTGAAAAGCCGGTATTGAAAGCCGCTTTTGTAGAACAAAGCTTTTATGTTGGTGCTAATCAATTGGATGCATTGATTAATGTTAAGAGTAAAGACGAACTTATTGCTGATGTTATTGCTTTGTTGCAATCCCCGGCCAAGAACGTTGTATCCGCACTTCAATCAGGAGGCTCCACTCTCCATGGCGTATTGAAAACGCTATCGGAACGATAAAATCAACTTATAAATAAATTGAAACTATTAAAAATAACTCATCATGGCAGATTTGAAAGCATTTGCAGAACAATTGGTTAACTTGACTGTTAAAGAAGTAAACGAATTGGCAGAAATTTTGAAAAACGAATATGGCATTGAACCAGCAGCTGCTGCTGTTGCTGTTGCAGCTCCTGCGGCAGCAGGTCCTGTCGTTGAAGAAAAAACATCATTTGATGTTATCTTGAAAGCTCCAGGCGCAAATAAATTAGCTATTGTAAAATTAGTTAAAGAACTGACAGGTCTTGGACTGAAGGAAGCTAAAGATTTAGTTGATGGTGCTCCGAATCCAGTTAAAGAAGGTGTAACGAAAGATGAAGCTGAAGCTTTGAAAAAGCAATTAACTGACGGCGGCGCTGAAGTTGAAATTAAATAGTATCTCATTGATAACTAACGATTTGGTTTAGAGTCTCATTCAGATGAGATTCTAAACCTTTTTGCGTATTAATGAATATTTGTAGTACACAAGTTGCTACAGTTTAGCAAGATAAGATTAAAAAAGCTTTCCCTTTGGCTGTATATAGATATTACAGTGATGTTATATCGTCTAAAGATAGATGAGATAAAGAGCTAAATAATCTATATTTTCTTGCTATCAGCTTTGCTCGGTAAACGTCTAAATGAGAATTGACTTTCAAGTTCAACCAAACTTTCCTTCCCAATGATTTCCAACAAACCAAACCAAAGAGTTAACTTTGCTTCATTTAAAAGTCCTTTAGATTATCCTGATTTTCTTGAAGTTCAATTGAAATCTTTCCAGGATTTCTTCCAGTTGGACGCTCCTCCCGAAAAACGGAAAAATGAAGGTCTTTTTAGTGTTTTTGCGGAAAATTTTCCTATTTCAGACACACGGAATAATTTCGTACTCGAATTTTTGGATTATTTTATTGATCCTCCTCGTTATACGATTCAAGAGTGTCTTGACAGAGGCCTTACTTACAGCGTTCCGCTGAAAGCAAAATTAAAATTATATTGTACCGACCCGGAACACGAAGATTTCGACACGGTTATTCAAGACGTTTATTTAGGGACAATCCCTTACATGACTGATAAAGGCACATTTGTCATTAATGGAGCTGAACGTGTAGTCGTTTCTCAATTACACCGTTCACCGGGTGTCTTTTTCGGGCAAAGTGTACACACTAACGGTACAAAACTCTATTCTGCACGGATTATTCCATTTAAGGGTGCTTGGATTGAGTTTGCTACTGACATCAATAACGTGATGTATGCGTATATTGATAGAAAAAAGAAATTGCCTGTAACCACCTTATTACGTGCTATCGGTTATGAGGGCGATAAAGATATTCTAGAGATTTTTGACCTGGCTGAAGAAATTAAGGTTAACAAAAGTAGCCTTAAGAAAGTAGTTGGGAGAAAACTGGCAGCACGAGTTCTTAAATCTTGGAATGAAGATTTCGTTGATGAAGATACTGGTGAAGTTGTATCCATCGAACGAAATGAAGTTATCATTGACCGGGAAACAATTTTAGAAAATAAGCATATTGATTCTATTATTGAATCTGGTGCCCAAACTATTTTGTTGCACCGTGAAGAACAGAATCAAAATGATTTCTCGATCATTTATAATACATTACAAAAAGACCCCAGCAACTCAGAAAGAGATGCTGTGTTGTATATTTATCGTCAGTTGAGAAGTGCAGAACCGGCTGATGATGCTTCTGCCCGTGAAGTTATCAATGGCTTATTTTTCTCTGAAAAACGTTATGATTTGGGAGAAGTGGGTCGTTATCGCATCAATCGGAAGTTGAACCTGAACACTGATATGGATGTAAGGGTTCTTACGAAAGAGGACATAATTGAAATTATTAAATATTTAATCGAGTTGATCAATTCAAAAGCAGAAGTGGATGATATTGATCACTTGAGTAACCGTCGGGTGCGTACAGTTGGTGAACAGTTGTATAATCAATTTGGAGTAGCTTTATCACGGATGGCACGCACTATTCGCGAGCGTATGAATGTTCGTGATAATGAAGTGTTTACTCCAACTGACCTGATTAATGCTAAAACTATTTCGTCGGTTATTAATACATTTTTTGGAACAAATGCGTTATCACAGTTTATGGATCAAACTAATCCATTAGCTGAAATAACGCATAAGCGAAGATTATCTGCGTTGGGGCCTGGTGGGCTTTCTCGGGAAAGAGCTGGCTTCGAAGTACGAGATGTACACTATACGCATTACGGACGTTTGTGTCCTATTGAAACACCTGAAGGACCAAATATCGGACTGATCTCTTCTTTGTGCGTTTATGCTAAAATTAATGAGTTGGGATTCATTGTGACACCGTATCGAAAAGTTGAAACTGGTAAGGTAGACATGGATCCAAATGATATTGTATATCTGACAGCTGAAGAAGAAGACGGAAAAATTATTGCGCAAGGGAATGCTCCGCTGAAAGAAGATGGTGCGTTTATTCGATCTAAAGTAAAAGCGCGTAAAGACGCAGACTATCCTGTCGTTTCTCCTGATGATGTGAATTTAATGGATGTGTCTCCAACACAAATTGCTTCTATTGCAGCTTCTTTAATTCCATTTTTGGAACATGATGATGCTAACCGTGCTTTGATGGGTTCGAACATGATGCGGCAGGCTGTTCCTTTATTACGTTGTGAATCTCCTATTGTAGGAACTGGTATAGAAGGTCAAATTATACAGGATTCCCGTTCGCAAGTAACGGCTGAAGGAGAAGGCATTGTTGAGTTTGTTGATGCTCAAAGAATTGTGATCCGATATGATCGTACTGAAGAGGAGGACTTCATTCATTTTGAGGACTCTGTGAAGGAATACCTGATCCCAAAGTTTCAACGTACTAATCAAGAGACAACCATTGACTTGCGTCCAATTATTTCCAAAGGTGAACGAGTTACTAAAGGTCAAATCCTGACCGAAGGTTATGCGACCGAGAAAGGTGAGCTGGCATTAGGGCGTAATTTAAAAGTGGCTTTTATGCCTTGGAAAGGATACAATTTTGAGGATGCTATCGTGCTCAACGAGCGTGTAGTAAGAGAAGATTACTTCACCTCTGTGCACGTATCTGAATATTCTTTGGAAGTCCGCGAGACAAAACGGGGGATGGAAGAATTAACAGCTGATATACCTAATGTTAGTGAAGACGCTACCCGAAATCTTGATGAGACCGGTATTATTCGTATAGGTGCACAAGTAGTGCCAGGAGATATTCTGATTGGTAAAATTACGCCAAAAGGAGAATCAGATCCATCTCCTGAAGAAAAGTTGCTACGTGCTATTTTCGGGGATAAGGCTGGTGATGTGAAAGATGCATCTCTGAAGGCTTCCCCATCTTTACGTGGTGTAGTCATTGGTAAGAGTTTGTTCTCCCGGGCTATGAAAAACCGTAAATCAGGTCTTGCAGAAAAAGCGGTTCTTCCGAAATTAGAAGAAGAATTCGAAAAAGAAGCCTTGCAGCTCAAGAATCGGTTAATTGAAAAATTAGTTGCATTAACACAAGGGAAAACTTCACAGGGAGTAAAAGATTTTTTGGGCAATGATTTAATTCCGAAAGGAAGTAAATTCACTCAGAAAGCAATGAACGAAATTGATTTTACTACTGTTCATGTAAGTCGTTGGACGACAGATAATCATCGGAATGAACTCATTCAATCGTTGATTGTTAACTATCTGAAGAAGTATAAAGAGCTTGATGCACAATTAAAAAGGAAGAAGTTTAATATTACGATCGGTGATGAACTGCCTGCAGGTATTGTACAATTAGCTAAGGTATATATAGCAAAGAAGCGGAAAGTCAGAGTAGGGGATAAGATGGCGGGTCGTCACGGAAATAAAGGGATTGTTTCCCGTATTGTTCGGGAAGAAGATATGCCTTTCTTGGAAGATGGAACTACGGTTGATATAGTATTGAATCCGCTTGGTGTACCTTCTCGTATGAACCTTGGTCAGATTTTTGAAACTGTACTGGGTTGGGCAGGGCAAAATTTGGGTGTGAAATTTGCAACTCCAATTTTTGACGGTGCTACTTTGGACAATCTGAATGAATGGACAATGAAAGCCGGATTGCCCAATTATGGTAAAACATATCTTTATGACGGTGGAACGGGAGAACGTTTTGACCAACCTGCAACTGTAGGGGTTATCTACATGTTGAAGCTTGGCCATATGGTTGAAGATAAAATGCATGCACGATCTATTGGTCCATATTCGCTTATTACACAACAACCATTGGGGGGTAAAGCTCAATTTGGTGGACAGCGTTTTGGAGAAATGGAAGTTTGGGCTTTGGAAGCTTTTGGAGCTGCTCATATTTTACAGGAGATATTGACTGTTAAGTCTGATGACGTTATGGGACGAGCTCGCTCGTATGAATCTATTGTGAAAGGTGAACCAATGCCCACACCAGCACTGCCTGAGTCTTTGAATGTGTTATTGCATGAATTGCAGGGATTGGGACTTAGTGTGAAATTGGAGTAATTCCGTCGTGGGTTGCACGGTTTAAATGACAAAAACCTTCATTCAACGAGATCTGAATTAAATCTTCAAACAAAAAAAGAGTGCTTGCAACAATTTTGAAAGTTGAGCGAGTAATTAAAATTCATATAATATGGCTTTTATCAGAGAAAACAAGATAAAGAGCAATTTCAGTAAAATATCCATCGGGTTGGCTTCTCCTGAAGAAATTTTGGAAATGTCACACGGTGAAGTGTTAAAACCTGAAACGATAAATTACCGTACATACAAACCTGAGCGCGATGGTTTGTTTTGTGAAAGAATTTTTGGCCCGGTACGCGATTATGAATGTCATTGTGGCAAATATAAACGGATTCGTTACAAAGGAATTGTTTGTGATCGATGTGGCGTTGAAGTAACCGAAAAGAAAGTTCGTCGTGAACGTATGGGGCATATTTCATTAGTAGTACCCATTGCTCATATTTGGTACTTCCGTTCATTGCCGAATAAAATAGGATATTTGTTGGGGATGTCAACAAAGAAGTTGGATTCCATTATCTACTACGAGAAATATGTAATTATCCAATCCGGTATTCTTGAAGGAAAAGAAAATATGGAGCAAGGCGAATTGTTGTCAGAAGAAGAGTATCTGGATATTTTGGATACCCTTCCTCGTGAAAATCAACTTTTGCCTGATACTGATCCAACAAAGTTTATTGCTAAAATGGGCGCAGAAGCTATCTATGATTTATTGAAAAACATAGATTTGGATGCCCTTTCTTATGAATTACGACACATTGGAAGCACCACTAACTCGCAACAAAAGAAGACAGAAGCTTTGAAGCGTCTGCAAGTAATTGAATCATTCAGAGCATCACGTCAACGAAATAAACCTGAATGGATGATTCTGAAAGTCCTTCCGGTTATTCCTCCGGAGTTACGTCCTTTGGTACCATTGGATGGGGGACGTTTTGCTACTTCCGATTTAAATGATTTGTATCGTCGCGTTATCATTCGTAATAATCGTTTAAAACGACTGATTGAGATTAAAGCCCCTGAGGTAATTCTTAGAAATGAGAAACGTATGTTACAGGAATCGGTTGATTCATTGTTTGATAATTCGAGAAAGGCAAGTGCCGTTAAAACTGATTCAAATCGTCCTTTGAAATCATTATCAGATAGTTTGAAAGGGAAACAAGGCCGTTTTCGTCAAAACTTATTAGGAAAACGTGTAGACTATTCTGCCCGTTCTGTTATTGTTGTTGGTCCAGAACTTAAAATGCATGAATGTGGCTTGCCCAAAGATATGGCAGCTGAATTATATAAGCCATTTGTTATTAGAAAATTAATTGAGCGTGGTATCGTTAAAACGGTTAAATCAGCTAAGAAGATTATAGACCGGAAGGAACCTGTTGTTTGGGATATTTTGGAATATGTTATGAAAGGACACCCAGTGTTGCTTAACCGTGCTCCGACATTGCACCGTCTGGGGATACAGGCTTTTCAACCCAAAATGATTGAAGGTAAGGCTATTCAATTGCACCCATTAGCATGTACAGCGTTCAATGCCGACTTTGATGGAGACCAGATGGCTGTGCATCTTCCACTTGGTAACGAAGCTATTGCTGAAGCTCAAATGTTAATGTTGGCTTCACATAATATTCTGAATCCTGCTAATGGAGCTCCAATTACTGTCCCTTCCCAAGACATGGTATTAGGTCTATATTATATAACCAAATCACGTCCTGGAGCTAAAGGAGAGAGTATGATTTTTTACAGTACGGAAGAAGTCGAAATTGCCTATAACGAAGGTCGGGTGGCTTTGCATGCACAGATTAAAGTGCGGGAGAAGGACCTGGATGAAAATGGGGAGTTGGTTGAAAAGTTGATTGATACAACTGTTGGTCGGGTTATTTTTAATAAAAGCGTACCCAAAGAAGTTGGTTTTATCAATGAAGTTCTATCAAAGAAATCACTTCGCGATATTATTGGAAACATTATCAAAACCTGTGGTGTTGCCGTGACAGCGAAATTTTTGGATGACATTAAGGATTTAGGTTACCAAATGGCTTTCAGAGGTGGCTTGTCATTCAATTTAGGCGATGTGATTATTCCTGCTGAAAAAGAAGTTTTGGTACAAGAAGGATATGACGAGGTGGAAGAGATCATGAATAATTATAACATGGGTTTTATCACTTATAATGAGCGTTATAATCAAATCATTGATACATGGACCCACGTCAATTCTAAATTGTCCAATATTTTGATGAAACAGTTATCTTCTGATAACCAAGGATTTAATTCTGTGTACATGATGTTGGATTCTGGGGCTCGTGGATCTAAAGAACAGATTCGACAGCTTTCAGGCATGCGTGGTTTGATGGCTAAGCCTCAAAAATCAGGTGCAGAAGGAGGTCAAATTATTGAAAATCCGATTTTGGCAAACTTTAAAGAAGGCCTTTCTGTATTGGAATATTTTATTTCAACTCATGGTGCCCGTAAGGGTTTGGCTGATACAGCTTTAAAAACTGCTGATGCTGGCTATTTGACACGTAGGTTGGTAGATGTTTCTCAGGATGTAATTATTACGGAAGAAGATTGTGGTACATTACGTGGTTTAACTGCAGTTGAATTAAAAAATAACGAAGAAGTTATTGCTTCTCTGTATGAAAGAATATTAGGACGCGTATCATTGCACGACATCCAACATCCGTTGACTGGTGAAATTATTGTCAGGTCTGGTGAAGAAATAACAGAAGATGAAGCGAGAATTATTCAGGATTCGCCTATCGAACGAGTAGAAATTCGATCCGTTTTGACGTGTGAATCAAAAAAAGGTGTTTGTGCAAAATGTTATGGACGTAATTTGGCGACTGGAAAAATGGTTCACAAAGGGGAAGCTGTGGGTGTCATTGCTGCCCAGTCGATTGGAGAACCTGGTACTCAGTTGACATTGCGTACATTCCACGTGGGTGGTATTGCATCAAATATTGCAGCAGAATCCAATATCAAATCACGTTACGATGGTATTGTGGAATTTGAAGAGCTACGGGTTGTTGATGCAGTGGATGAACAAAATAATCCATATCAGGTAATTGTAGGACGTCTTACCGAACTTAGAATTATTGATCCTCGAACTAAGATTGTTTTAACCAATCAACATATTCCGTATGGTTCAAAATTATATGCAAAACAAGGTGATTTGGTTTCTAAAGGGCAATTAATATGTGAATGGGACCCATTCAATGCTGTGATCATTTCAGAAATGGGTGGAAAGCTTGAATTCCAAGATATTATTGAAAATGTAACTTATAAAGTTGAATCTGACGAGGCTACAGGATTACGTGAAAAGGTAATTATTGAATCAAAAGATAAAAACAGAATTCCTACCGTTCACGTTGTCGGTGAAGATGGTTCTATGTTGCGCAACTATAGCTTGCCCGTGGGAGCACACTTAGTGCTCGATGAAGGAGATATGATCAAAGCAGGGCAATTACTTGTTAAAATTCCCCGTGCTGTTGGTAAGGCTGGGGATATCACAGGCGGTCTTCCTCGTGTTACTGAGCTATTTGAGGCTCGTAATCCATCGAATCCAGCTGTGGTCGCTGAAATTGATGGTGAAGTTTCGTTTGGTAAGATTAAACGAGGGAATCGAGAGATTGCTATTACTTCAAAAATGGGAGAAATTAAAAAATATCTTGTTCCACTTTCAAAACAAATCCTTGTACAGGAAAGTGACTATGTACGTGCTGGTACGCCACTTTCCGATGGTGCTATTACACCTGCTGATATCTTGGCAATTAAAGGTCCGACTGCTGTACAAGAATATATTGTTAATGAGGTGCAGGATGTATATCGCTTACAAGGTGTGAAAATTAATGATAAGCATTTTGAAGTAATCGTGCGTCAGATGATGCGCAAAGTTTTGGTAGAAGATCCAGGTGATACACGTTTTCTGGAACAACAAATGGTTGATAAAAATGAATTTTTTGAAGAAAACGATCGCTTGTGGGGTAAAAAGGTAGTTGTGGATCCTGGAGATTCTCAACTATTAAAGTCAGGTCAGATTGTTACTGCTCGTAAGCTGCGTGATGAAAATAGCTCTTTGAAACGTAAAGACTTCAAGCTAGTTGAAGCACGTGATGCAGTTCCTGCAACGTCAAGTCAGGTTCTTCAGGGAATTACCCGTGCTTCATTGCAAACGACAAGCTTTATGTCGGCAGCTTCCTTCCAGGAAACAACCAAAGTTTTAAATGAAGCGGCTATTTCAGGTAAAATTGATAAGCTGGAGGGCCTTAAAGAAAATGTTATTTGCGGCCATTTAATTCCTGCAGGAACAGGTCAGCGTGAATTTGATAAGCTGATCGTTGGATCAACTGATGAATTGGATCGAATTAATGAAGCACGAAAAGCATTGCTACCAGAAGAAGTATAAGTCCAATTATTTGACTAGTCCTAAAAAACCGTTACAGGTTTATTGAACAAAAATACTCTTTTTATCAAACCTTATCAAGGCTAGCCTTGATAAGGTTTTGCTTTTTATAATTTCTAATTTTTATTTCTTTTTGGCAGTGCATCTGTTCAGGTGTTTTCATGTAACACGACCAGTGTGGCCTTTGTGTATTGTAAATATGAACAGCATCTTCTACCAATAATTTCATTGTTTTGATATCTACCAGATAATCCTCCAGAAAAAACTCCTGTTTTAATATCCCATTTACCCTCTCAGCTATCGCATTGGCATAAGGGTCATAATGCTCAGTCATACTTGGTATAATCTTTTTCTTTTTAATGATTATCCGCAAAGCGACCTGTAGAAAAAGAGGCCAGAATTACGGTTGAGTTTGTAATAAAAAGTTCTCAATATATTTGTATAATTCATTGAAATACATTATATTTACAGCGTATTCAACAGTAAAAATACACGCTATGAATCTCTTGAATTTCATTCTAAATTTTCCCGATGAGGAATCCTGTATTGCGCATTTTAAGGCGCAACGGGATCAAATCGGTATTGTTTGTCCAAAATGCGGCAGCACAAAACATATTTGGCTTAAAAACAAGCTACGTTACGAGTGTACGCATTGTCATCATCGCCAGTCCATACGAAGGGGTACAGTATTAGAATTTTCTAAACTCCCTTTTCGTTACTGGTATGTTGCCATGCACCTTTTGACCAGTACCAAAAAATCTTTTTCGGCTTCCGAGTTGCAACGGCAACTGGGACATAAACGCTATCAACCCATTTGGGAAATGCACAAGAAATTGAGCGACATAATGGGTAAACGCGACAATGAATATCAGCTTTCGGGACAAATAGAACTTGACAATGCTTTTATTACCACTCTGATAAGTGATGACTGTAAGCAACAGAACTTAAAACGTGGTGCAGGCAGTCAGAATAAGTCTAAAGTCCTTGTAATGACAGAAAGCATTGTGGTTGAAAATCCAAAACCGGGTAAAAAGCCCAAAAAGATAAACCACATTAAAATGCAGGTAGTGCCTGATTTAAGAGCTGACACTGCCGTTGAAATTGTCAAAGAACAAATTGATTCAAAGGCGGAATTAACCACCGATGATTCAAAAACATTTTTTAAGCTACATCAAGCTGTGGAGTCTCAAAAGGCTCAGGTTATTGAACCAGAAGACCTTCAGAAGATACTTCCATGGGTTCATATCAGTATTGCAAACGTGAAACGTTTACTACTTGATATGCACCACCAGCTTAAAAAAGAGTATTTACAATATTATCTCAATGAGTTCTGCTATAAGTTCAACCGAAGATATTTCGGGGAAAAGATGTTCGATAGATTAGTGTTTGCCGCTGCAAATTACAATACCGATTTCAAATCCAGAATTTATAACAGGTCGCTTTGCGGATAATCATATTCTTTTTCAATACATTTTGATAATCGTTACTGCAATACTGTAATCCTCTATCCGAATGATGGATCAGTTTGTTTTTATATTTTTTTTGTTTAATGGCCATGTTTAATGCTCTCAAAGAACCTTCAGTGGACAAACTATTAGAAACATCATAACCCATGATCTTTTTGGAATATGCATCTGTAACTAATGCCAGATAACAGTTCCTGTCCCTGCCCCCGATATAAGTTATATCCGATACCCAAACCTGTTCGGGATGGGTCAGTTCTATATCTGCCACCAAATTCTTGTGCTTTCTAAAACGATGGTGGGA
Organism: Microbacter margulisiae; assembly: GCF_014192515.1. Lineage (NCBI taxonomy): Bacteria > Pseudomonadati > Bacteroidota > Bacteroidia > Bacteroidales > Porphyromonadaceae > Microbacter > Microbacter margulisiae. The sequence continues at coordinate 1,712,422 of NZ_JACHYB010000001.1, read as the reverse complement.
GTCTGTGGTTATACGATAATTTCTCTTTGGTTTAATCAACATCTGATTAGCCTTTAGTATAGATAGAAACTTGTCACGGCCAACATGTAATTCTATTAATGGTTCATAAAGAAGATAATATAACTTCCTGAATCCTATTCGGGGCATATTTTTCCGTATGGGACGAACCATTGTTAATACTTGCTCTGCCTTGTCCTGTTTCTTCTGTTTTGACCTACAATAACGATAATAAACCTGTCTACTTACCCCGAGCAATCCACAGGTGGAGGTTTTGCTCACTTTGTTTTCTTGGCTGAATCGGTCGACTGTTCGGGTAAAGAGTTTTTTCGGATAGAGATATTGTACTCTTTTTCTGCCATATCAACCATCATGTCAAAGAAAGCTGCTTTCATATCAGATTGCTCTGCCTGTTTTTCTAGAAATGCCTTTTGCTTTTCTAAAACCTTGATCTTTTGTTCTAATTCAAGGATCTTTTGATCTTTACTTTTTGGCATATTACTCGGCGTTTGATTTTCCCAATCAAAGGTACCATATTTTCTGAGCCAACCAACAACTGTGGATCTTCCCTGTATACCATATTTCTTCGTAGCTGATGTGACTGAGATATCTCCTCGTTCTATCTCTGAAATAATCGATAATTTAAAGGACATGCTATAATCCTTTTGAGTGTGCTTTACATACTGATTCTTAATTTCTTCCATTATTTTACGCTTTTTGTGTAACGCTATTTCAGGACGAGACAATTATTCATATTTAAAGGGTTGCCACATTCGTGAGGCAGCCTTTTTTTGTTTTTATCGCTGCTGCATGGAATGTGTTATTACATTGAAAATAGACAATAAAAAACTGCCGGGAATTTTATCCCGGCAGTTTCATGATTAACAAATATAAAAAATAAGAATTGGTAATTGGTTAAGATTGATTACATCATTCCTCCCATTCCTCCCATTCCTCCACCCATAGGAGGCATTGCAGGAGCAGGATTTTCTTCTTTCTTTTCTACAATGACACTTTCTGTAGTTAATAGCATGCCTGCAATAGAAGCTGCATTTTCGAGAGCAATACGGGTTACCTTAGCGGGATCGATAACGCCGGCGGCGTAAAGCGGTTCGAATTCATCAGTACGTGCATTATAGCCGTAGTCATCTTTGTGTTCTTTTACTTTTTGTACAATTACGGCGCCTTCCTTACCTGCATTCAGAACAATTTGTCTCAATGGCTCTTCAATAGCGCGTTTGATGATTTCAATACCAGTTGTTTCATCCGCGTTTTCACCTTTCATGCCTTCCAGCGCAGCGATTGCGCGGATATAAGCAACACCACCACCAGGAACGATTCCTTCTTCAATAGCAGCACGTGTAGCGCTTAATGCATCATCCACGCGATCTTTCTTTTCTTTCATTTCAACTTCTGAAGCCGCGCCGACATACAAGACAGCTACACCACCTGCCAATTTGGCCAGGCGTTCTTGTAATTTTTCACGATCATAGTCGCTTGTGGTAGTTTCAATTTGTGCTTTGATTTGTGCAACCCGAGCATTGATGGCTTCTTTTGTTCCAGCTCCATTGACAATGGTTGTATTGTCCTTGTTTATCGTAACTTTTTCGGCGGTTCCCAGCATATCAATCGTTGTACCGTCAAGTTTCATTCCTTTTTCTTCAGAGATAACTACGCCTCCGGTAAGAATAGCAATATCTTCCAGCATTTCTTTGCGGCGATCTCCAAATCCAGGAGCTTTGACAGCAGCCACTTTTAATGAGCCACGTAAACGGTTTACTACCAACGTGCCAAGAGCTTCCCCGTCGATATCTTCAGAGATGATCAGCAAAGGACGTCCGCTTTGTACGGTAGCTTCTAAGATCGGAAGAATTTCTTTGAGGATAGATATTTTTTTATCATAAATCAAAATGAAAGGTCTTTCTAATTCTGCTTCCATTTTTTCGGTGTTTGTTACAAAATAAGGAGAGATGTAACCACGGTCAAATTGCATCCCTTCTACAACTTCAATGGTTGTTTCGGTGCCTTTGGCTTCCTCAATGGTAATGACTCCTTCTTTCTTTACTTTTTTCATAGCGTCAGCAATCAGTTTCCCAATTGTTGCATCGTTGTTTGCCGAGATACGTGCTACTTGTTCTATCTTGTTAAAATCGTCATTTACCTCTTTTGCCTGAGACTTGATGTTGTCAACTACTTTTTCGACAGCTTTGTCGATACCGCGTTTCAAATCCATTGGATTTGCGCCTGCTGTAACATTTTTCAATCCTACAGAGATAATTGACTGCGCTAATACGGTAGCGGTTGTAGTTCCGTCGCCTGCGTCATCACCGGTTTTTGAAGCTACTTCTTTTACCAACTGAGCACCCATATTTTCAAATGGGTCTGTCAGTTCGATTTCTTTTGCAACTGTGACACCATCTTTTGTGATTTGAGGAGCTCCAAACTTTTTTTCAATAATGACATTTCTTCCCTTTGGCCCTAATGTTACTTTAACGGTATTGGCCAATTCATCTACGCCCTTTTTCAAAAGGTCGCGAGCTTCCATTTCGAACTTAATTTCTTTTGCCATAGTCTTAATTTATTTTATTAATTGATTATAAGCAATTTAAACTTGTTTCTGTTTATAATACTGCTAATACGTCTGATTGGCGCATAATGAGGTATTTTTCGTTATCAATTTCGATTTCGGTACCTGCGTATTTGCCATATAAAACTTCATCACCTACTTTTACTACCATTTCTTCATCTTTTGTACCTTTTCCTACAGCAACTACAGTACCTTTTAATGGTTTTTCTTTGGCTGAATCGGGAATAATAATGCCACTTGCTGTTTTTTCTTCGGCAGCTGCCGGCTGAATTAATACTCTGTCTGCTAATGGTTTGATATTCATAACATCAACTATTTAAAATGGTTAAACATAAAAATCACACGTTCCTTATTATACATTTTCCGTGCCATGGAAGTATGTTGTTGAGGTTGAAAATAATTATAATTATATCTAATGTGTTTGTTTATAGTGTTTTACTTTTATGGTTTGAATCTCTGTTATTAGAATCTTTTTGAATAGACACATTTTCTATAAAATCAAGTGCCAAAATTTCTCTTATATTGTCAATGATCCATTGCGTTGAATGACATTATGACAGATTCTCTCCTTATGCTGCACAAGAATCCAATTTTATAAAAGTCAAATAAGCGCATTGAAGGATTGGTGCTACTAAGTTGTTTTATGAGGAGGGGTTTGCAGAATCTAAAAAGATATCTTATCAGAAAACATAGCTTATAATGGGCTATGAATTCGTAAGTTAACAACAATTTGCTGTCTTTCTTTAAGAAAGGATATTTGCCTGTCTTTGACAGTGATAAAAGGGAGATAATACTTTCTTCGGTTTTTCGAATGAATGTTTCATTGTCTTCGATTCCGTCATGAATCAAAGGATTATTGATGTGAATATAAGGTTGAAGGTGTGTGCGTAATTCATGTCCGAAAAGGGTGTCTTCATGCCCATAAGTTGTTATTGATTCATCAAATCGTATATTATCGAAGACTGATTTCGGGATCAGAAAATTAAATGTTGTAAATGAATTGAATGTCGTTTTCTGTTTTTTTATTGCGTCTTTACCTTCTCTTGTTATTCCATATTTCCAACGTAAACTATGCAAAGCATCTTTTGGTGCTGAGGCATATGTACATCCTCCACATACTATTTGATTAGTATTTAGGTAAGGAATATAGTTTTGAATGAATTGTCCGGAACAGATAGAAGCATCGCAATCGATAAAAAGAAAATGATCATACGAAGCTGCGTCTCCTAAATGATTACGAATGGCCGCACGTCCTATATTGATGTTGTGACAGATAAATTTACAATTTGCTAACTGATTGATCTTTTCGTTTTCTGCATATTTGACAGATGAGCCGTCGTCCATAGCGATAATTTCAAACGTTAGGCCTGCTGCTAAAGCTAATTGTTGCAAAGAATTTACTAAGCTGAAACAATTGTAATTATAAACCGGAATTAGGATGGATAACATAACTTAAAGCTTAATGATCGCTTATCTATGCCTTAGGTATGCTTCAAACCTTGCGAACACATCTTTCACGTAGTTAATAGTTTGTGTGGCATTAATATATCCATTATGGCAAACAGGATCGTTATAATATTGAGGTTGATTCTTCAGTTTTAGGAATGTTTCTACATTACCTACCCAAATATGGGGGTTTTTCCCGAATTTTTTTGCTAATGCCATTGCGTCTAATACGTGGCCTGGCCCTGAATGGTAAGCTGCTAAAATGAATTTAATGCGTTCTAGTTGATTTGGAATAGAATGAAAGACCATGTTAAGCATTTTGATGTATTGAACAGCTGCTTCCACATTTTGAGCCGGATTGAAAATAGCCTGTCCATCAACTCCAAAACGAGCCGCAGTATTTGGCATCATTTGCATAAGCCCTTCCGCTCCGGCCCAAGAAATACAATTCGGGTCGAAACGGGATTCGCTATATGCCTGAGCAGCTAGTAATCGCCAATTCCATCCCAGTTGCTTTGCATAATGTTGAAAAATCCGATCATATGGGGAAATAGCACCTTTGGGAATGCGTATTCCTTTATTAGCAAAAAAGTTATTTTCTGATATGTATTTGTTGTATAAATTTTTATCTATTCCTGAGGCTGTCATTTCCTTATACCATGCGTTTATATGATGTATTAAAGTGGAGTCGGATGATAAAGTTACCCATGATGAACGTTGTGGAAAGCTTACCGTTAAATGGGTATCTAATCCCGAAATGCTATTTTGATTCAGTTCAGCAATTTTGTTTGAAGTCACAGTATATTGAATTTTCCCTTTAGCAACCATTTCAATTAATGAGTCTATACTGGTGGTATCTGGTACTTCTTTGATTTTAAATGTATTTCCCAATTCGTTGTCTAAGTCGTTCAGCCTTTCCGCATAACGTGATCCAGATATGACATAAACCGTTTTTCCTGCTAATTGTGTTACATCACTTAATGCGTTGATACCCATCTGCTGAACCAATACTTGCGTGGATGTTTCTCCTACATTTGTGGAAGCCAGCTGCTTAGAATACTGATATGCCAAATCGACAGGGACAGCAATGAGGTCGCCTTTATTCGCTTTTAACATAGAGATTGCTTCGTCAATGCTTTTAGCAACCACTACATTTAATTTGACACCAAGGGAGTCCGCTAAGTTCTGACATAAATCATAATTATAGCCCATCGGCTGATCCTTGTAAATAAAGTAAGTCGATGAACCGTAAAGCATAATGGCATTTAGTGTATCTCTTCTGATGATTTTTTCAAACGGGTCAGTTGGTTTGTGGTACGTATTTTTGCGTTGACATCCAATGACAAATAAAAGCATTGACATCAGAAGAAAATTAGAAAAATGACCTTTGTGCTGCTTAATAAATGATTTTATGTGCATGTTGTACAATCTTCGTTGGCATTCACGTACTCTCTCTGACTTGAGTCTTAAACGTGTTCAATGCAATGATCTTGAATTACAGGCATTTGGTTTAACCGTAAAAATAATTGTGCTGTGGCTACAACATCTTTTTCGCAATAAGTAGCAATACGTTTTATATTGTGTTCCCCGTAATAAACACTACTGACCTGGCTGCCGTCAATATCGTCTTTGGGTGTCGGAATATCAAATAAAGCGGTTAGAAGATTGAGCGATGTATAATGTTTAAAGTCTCCAAATTTCCACATTTCTAAAGTATCTAGTAATGGGACTTCCCATGGTTTCTTTGCACCTATATTAAGAATTTCAGGCAATGACAGATTGTTGATTAGCATCCTTCTGCAAATATATGGAATATCAAATTCTTTGATATTATGTCCGCATAAGTTGATTTCAGAAGCATTTCCAAAATGGGTAAGGGTAGCAGCAAATTCGATTAAAATATTTTTTTCATCATCGCCATAAAACGATTTGACTCTGAATTTTTCTTCTCCATTTTTATAATAAATAAATCCTACTGAAATGCAGATAATCTTACCAAATTCAGCAAAAATAGCAGCACTTTTCTCAAAGATAGCCTGAGTATGCATATCTTCTGGATATGTTTCAGGCATGCGTTGTTGCAAGGAGGTCGATTTCTTTTCCCATAATGGTACCAGCCTTTCTGGAAGGTCATGATAATCTTTTGCTTGAGAAACTGTTTCGATGTCCAGAAAAAGAATCTTATCTTTTGAAGTTGTTGCCATAATGAAAAGTGTCTAAACGTGAGAATCCAAGGTTGTGTTGTCTAAACTTACCAACTTACTTTGCAGGTTTTCTTGACAAAGGTAGAGTTTAAACTTAAAATCAACAAATGGCTGCTCATTCAAAAGATATTATCTACTTTTGCAGTTCAATTTTTATTCTTTTTCAAGGTGCATATTGGTGAGATTTCTGCACTTGCAGTAGCTTTTTGCTGGACTTTTAGTGCCCTGTTTTTTGAAATGGCAGGAAGCCGTCTCGGGTCGCTGTCTGTTAATGTCATTCGGCTTGTGATGGCGATTCTGCTTTTAGGTATTGCTACATGGATTACCCGTGGACTTTTCTTTCCTGTAGACGCTACACCATATCAATGGTTTTGGCTATCGTTGTCAGGCTTTATCGGATTTTTTTTGGGCGATCTTTGTCTTTTTTATTCCTACACATTAATTGGATCCCGAATGGCACAGTTAGTGATGACGCTTGCTCCACCGATCACTGCTTTTATCGGATTCGTGTTTTTGGGAGAGCGGTTATCGTTGCTGAAAACAGCCGGTATTTTCGTTACGGTTACAGGTATTTTTATGGCAATGCTGGGGAAAAAATCCGGGGAAAAGCTTAATTTTAATGTCCCTTTGAAAGGATTTTTATTTGCTTTGGGAGGTGCAATCGGTCAGGGATTAGGCTTGGTAATCAGTAAGAAAGGGATTGGTAATTATGATGCAATGGCTGCTACGCAGATTCGAGCACTGACAGGTGGTTTTGCTTTTATTATTTTAGTGACCGTTCTACGTCGTTGGGGGAATTTGCGGTTTGCATTTAAGGACCGCCGAGGTTTAAGCGCTGTATTTGTTGGTTCTTTTTTTGGCCCTTTTGTTGGTGTTGCTCTTTCGCTGTATGCTATCCAACACACCTCAGCTGGTGTTGCAGCAACATTAATTGGGCTAGTGCCAATTTTCATCATTGTTCCTTCTGCTATAATGTTTAAACAGCGCATTACTCTTTTTCAAGTTATAGGTGCATTTGTAAGTGTTGGTGGCTGTGTGTTGCTGTTTTTAGACTAAGCATCTTTTCGAATTTATGCAGGAATCCTTTACCATATTGTGTGATGTCCGATATTTCCCGGAACAGGCCTTTCGTTTGGCTACAGAATGGTCTAAGGCCTTCAACAAACCAATATCTTTGCTTTCGTTGGTTTCGGATGAGCAGGAACGGTCTGGGGTAGAATCTGTGCATCGGAAATGGAAACAAGAAAAGGAAGATGTCTTCCTGACATATTGTAAAACAGGGAGCTTACCTTTCTTATCCTTAATTTTGAATGAATTGGATGTTGCCATATTGATCATCCCTTTAGCTAAACAAACAAGGTTTTATCGTGTGATGCCTTTGTTGTCGGCTTGTCGTGATTTACGAATGCCTTATGTTTTTATCAAAGAGGGATTCTCTTTAATTGCTTGTAGGAGATGGCTGATTCCTGTTGGTTTTTTGCCCGAAGAAAAAGAGAAAGGAGTAATTGCTTCTTCATTTGGGCGTTTCTATCCTTCGTCTTTTGATATTTTATTGGCTAATGATTATGGTCCTCGTGCTGCTCGCAATGCAGAAGCTATTCAAACTCTTCTAACGAAGTTTTCCATTCCTTATCGTTTATCTAAAGGTCGGAAGGATAGTTTTGGCATTCAGCAAGAAGCTGTAATGCGTGCTTCGCAAGGTGAAGCAGATATAGTTGTACTAACTGCTTCACGGGAATATGGATTGGATGACTTATTATTTGGACCACCGGAACGTAAGATGATTGTCAATAGCCGAGTGCCTTTGCTGATACTGAATCCACGTGATGATTTGTATGTATTATGCGGGTAGGAGTAAGGTTTATTTTGTCAATTAGTTTATAGATGCCATATATTCCTCTCTTATTTGCTGAACTGGTTTCAATATAGTTTCGACCTTAGAGTCTTGTACCTGATCATCCATGTTGATGCAGCAAATGCCCGTAAGGAATGGGTTCTTAGAATCGGTTACTAATTTTCTGATTGTTTGCTCGATCATATCATTTGATTGACTATTGATGCTCACAGGGTCAAGCCTGATGTTCAAGAAGGTATTTGGCAGGGCTTCCCTTAAAAGTTTCACATCACCTCCCCATCCGACATCAAGAAAATCAAGATGTGGAATTTTTTTAAATAAATTAGCATACCTATGAGGATCAGGGCCGCAATAGTGAATGCCAAAAGGCCTTTGTCTTTTACTCCATTCGATATCAATAGGCAAGAGAAACTCTTCGTATTGGTCGTTGGCAATCATTGTGTGTGTGCATTCTGAGTGTAGAAAAACAGGCTTTTTGAATTTTCCAACCATCCTGTTTACCGATATTGATGACGTTCCTGTCTTTTTTTGGATGTCAACCACAAAGAGTTCGATAACAGAAGCCAGATTTGCAAAATAGGATTTGACATCATCTGGTTGCATAAAAAAATCGGTAAAAATCTCCTGCCCCCTCACATCCAAAGCTAAATTAAGAACACCTCCCCAATTAACATCTCCACTTAAATAGCCATGTTTCTTCTTTAATGCATCACATAGGTCTTGAAACTTTTTTAAAACTTTGCTATGCATTACATCACTTTGATCTATGGTCAAACTATCCTTGTTAAGTGGCATGACTGTCGGAGATGCATCTTCCGAATATTTCACTTTGCAACCTAACATTTCGGAGAGCATAAATCCTGCTGCGTTGTGTACAGCTCCTACTTCAGGGCGTAAGATATCATGGTCTTTCCCCATACCATAGTTCCCGAATTTCTCATAAAGGAGTTTTTCCATGGTTTGTTCACTTTCTACTCTTTTTGATGGATGGAAAAAGAAGTCTTCGTCGAAAGTAATTCCGGCATTTTTGTGCCACCATGAAGGATGATATACAATTTCAACAGGTAAAATTGTTTCAATAAATTCTGATTTTGTCATGTTAGGAGTTTCTTGTTAAGCTGTTGATATGCAATTTTTTGTAAAATAATAATTTGAGCTTGAATCGCGGAATTTTTTTCTTTATTTTCCATATAGATAGTTGAGAACAATTGCCAAGTGGTCGCCTGCATCAGATAAACAATTTTCTAACAAAGCTCGATATTTGTAATCGTAATAGAATGGATTTTTTACGTCAGAAACCGAATTGTAGACGATCTGTGCTGCTTCGTAAGTTTGCCATGCCCAGTCCAATACCATGGACTGTTGAAAAACAGGTAAAGCAAACTTCTGAGTTCTGAACAGATAATCGGCATATTCACGGTAGCTGAGTTGTTGCATATCGATCAGTCCACTATCCCAAAGAGAATGTAGATTTGTCTCTCGTCCCATCCATCTGATCTTAATCATATTGCCGCCTTTGTCTTCAGGATGTCCTATATGTAGCGGTTGATGCATGTCGCCCACCAGATGAATTAATAGTTTCAAATCCATAGCATTGTTTGGGTGTGATTTTAATTCTTTGATCAAACGTAAAACCTGGTAAACTACTTGGCCATCGTCTTTGGTAAGAGCTTGTTTGTCGAACTCTTCCCGTGTTAATCCGGAAGGAATATCTTTGTAATGCCACACGGCGGTATAAGCAAGGGTACTGTCTGATTTTATAAAGTCTCCCCAATTAGCTACCATAGCAATACTTGTATTATCCAGCACTTTATTGATGCGATTTTTAGCTTTTTGACTGATATTCATTTCGGCCAGTTTTCCGATAACCCGGTGCCCAGTCATGCCCCAAGCGAAAGTCATTTGAGGAATAATCAATCCTATGATACAAAGTAGCAATAGAGGTGTTTTCTTCTTATTCATAACAATAAAATTTTATATTTAAAACTTGCCTGTTGGGCTGCAAAAATAGCTATTTTTACAGTGGAATAAGATAGCCTTAATAAGGGATTAGTTAAAAAAGAATAATCGCTGTAATCTTTTTCCAGCGAATTCGTCATTTATTATGTACATGGATTTGAAACAGTTTGAAATAAAAATCCTACCGCTAAAAAATAAAATTTATCGTTTAGCAAAAGCACTGCTGGGCAATGCTACGAACGCAGAAGATGCAGTGCAGGATGTTTATTTGAAATTGTGGGCACAAAGGGAGCAAATTGAAAAAGCGGATAATATTCAGGCTTTTTGTCTGCAAGTAGCGAGAAATTATTGTCTGGATAGATTAAGAATATTGCGCAGGGTTGATTTTGATGAACTTACTGATATTAGTTTTTCTACAGATCGCTCTCCGTATGAACAGGTAGAGCAGCAAGATTTAGCTGAGAGAATAAAAAAGTTAATGGCATTTTTGCCTGAACAGCAGCGGACGGTAATTCATTTACGTGATGTTGATGATTTAGAATTTGAAGAAATAACCCGAATAACAGGGATGTCCGAGAATGCCATTAAAGTCAATCTGTCGAGAGCAAGACAAAAAATTAGAGAGTTATTAAACAAAGAAAATATATGAACAACGTAGAAACACTTTTGCAAAAATATTTTGATGCAGAAACTTCTTTGGAAGAAGAAGCGTTGTTGAGAAATTATTTTCTCTCAAATCATATTTCATCATCACTGGAAAAGTATCGTTATCTGTTTGTTAGTCTTAGCGATCAAAGAAATGAAGAAATACCTGATAGTGAGTTTGATAAACATGTGATAGCAGCACTATCACATAGGCATCGTCATTCATTCGCATATCATTTTATGTTGTGGAGCAGTGCTGCAGTTGTGGCTTTCTTTATTGCTACAGGAACAATTTATTATGTTCAACGTCAGAATAATTATATGATTGTTAATGGCCAGCGGATTAATGATCCGGAAAAGGCGTTGATGATGGCAGCGGCAAAGCTACATTTAGTAACAGGAAAATTTAATACAAGCCTTTATCAGGTCGAACAATTCGGCCGGTTAGGTAAACATTTGAGTATTGTTTCATTGTTTCAAAAACATGATACGCTGAACGAAGATGATACGATAACATTTAACCAAACGACTATAAGAAAGAATGAAAACTAAATTGATTTTTCTTTTGATATTTTTTGCTGCTATTTCTGCCAGTGGTCAAACTGTTGAAAAACTGATTGATAGGTATGCGAACAATAAAAATTGCGAATATGTTTCTATTCAAAAAGGATTGTTTAATCTTACACAGTGGCTTGGCGCAAATGATATTGATCAGGAAACAAAAGAAGTATTGTCCCGCATCAAGAGTATGAAAATTCTGACAATAAATTTAACTCCGCGGGCAGAAATGCGTAAAACTTTTCAGTTGACACTGGATAATATATTAAAACACGGTAACTTTGAGAAAATGATGGTAACGAAAAACAAAGAAGATCATTCCATCGTTTATGGATCGACGAGTGCCGATGATAATTCTGAACTTATTATTGAATCTCAAAATGAAGAGCAATTGAGTCTTATCCTTATGAAAGGAAATTTATCTCATGCTGATTTAGAGAAAATAGCGAAATAACAGACAGCGCTTTTACAACTTGATTTTTTTCATCTTTTTTTACCTGAAATTGATTACTTTTGCCGGTGTTTGTGAAAATACCGGCAAATCATTTTTTAAGCATCCTGTTATTCAAAAGTATGTCATATGAACATTGTGATTATTAAATATAATGCGGGAAATATTCGATCCGTACTGTTTGCATTAGAACGGCTTGGGTATAATGCAGAGGTAACCGATGATCCAGCGTTGATTCGCAAAGCTGATAAAGTTATTTTTCCGGGTGTTGGAGAGGCTTCTACTGCAATGAATTATTTGCAAAAGCATGATTTGGATCACGTCATTCGATCATTAAAACAACCTGTGCTAGGGATTTGCCTTGGTATGCAGTTGCTCTGTCGTTTCTCTGAAGAAAATCAAACTAACTGTTTAGGCATTATCGATCAACCAATTAAACGATTCCCTTCTTTGGGTATGAAGATTCCGCAGATTGGGTGGAATGATATCTATGGGTTGAAGGGGCCTATTTTTCAACAAGTTCCTGAGCATAGTTATGTGTATTTTGTACATGGCTTTTATGCTCCTTTAAGCGAATACACAATTGCTTCAGCAAATTATATGGTTTCGTATAGTGCTGCTTTGCAACAAGATAATTTTTTTGCTGTGCAGTTTCATCCAGAGAAATCCGGTGTAGTTGGAGAACAAATTCTGACTAATTTTTTGCAGCTATAATTCAATGATTAAATTCCTGCGTGCAGTCTGAGATTGCTTATTTGCTTATTCCAAAGTAAAGTAGCATCATTTATTTCGTCTGGAGTTGCAAAGTCAATAATAATCAATGCAGTTTGAGGAACTAATTCGTCCACAGCAAGCCTGAACTCAAAATAGGTGTGCTCAGCGTCGTCTTGCCATCTGAAACGAATTGAGGATCCATTATGCAATTGAATCATTTCTGCTGTTTGGCTGTAATCACCCCACGTGAAAGTAAAAATACGACCTTGGGTTTCTACTTTGTCAGCAAACCATTCCGACAATCCTGCAGCTGTACTTATATTATTCCATAAAACATTAATTGAAATGTTGGAAAATACGTATTCTAACTGAATCTTTTCTTTTTTCATAGCAACCTATATAAGAACACGCTACCATGGATACTTGACAGTAAGTTTATGGGTTACGTGGATTGTTTTGTACTATTGGATTGTAGAATAATTCTTTAGATAAAAAATTGATAGTATAGCGCATTGCTTCGTCAAACCAGGGATGAAAAAGCCAGTAGGTATGCGGTGTGTTTGGAATCTCGTGCACTTCGCTGTAAATTCCATATTGGTTGAGTTTGGCAATCAAAGCATTCCGTCCGGCATGCATACGAGCTAGGCTGCTGTTTATAAAAAGGAAAGGTGCGCTATGTGGGTTGACATGGGTGAGAGCTGAGGCTTGTAGATAGGGGGCCGGATTTATTTTCATCGAAACACCAAACCAGCGGGTAGCACATGATAATTTGCCTGGTTGATCTTTCCCTTCTTTTGATCCATGTCCTATGAATGTTAAGATTCCGTCCATGTCGACGACAGCATTGACGTGTACTGAACAACGTTTATATGCATTTGTTTCAAAAGTTGGGTAAGCCGTATTCAGACTGCCAACTAAAGCCGCTAATTGTCCACCGGCAGAAGATCCAAGAATAGCGACTTTATTTGGGTCAAAATGATATTGTTTCGCATAAGCCCTTATCCAACGTAGGGCTGTTTCAACGTCTTTGATGGCAGCAGGATATTTTGCTTCCGGAGACATTCGGTATTCTGCACAGACGGTGGCAAAACCATGTCTCGCTAATTCATAGGCGATAGGTCTATCCATTTGATAGGTTCCAGAACACCACCCACCTGCATGGATGATTAATACAACAGGCTGTTTTGTCCCATGAATGATTTTAGGTTGTGCTACATCAAGATGGAGATATCGTTCTCCATAATGAGTGTATGTTATATGATTATGAATTAGTAAATTCCTCGTATCTCCATCTTCAACTATTGAAATGAATGGATAGATTTTATGGTTTTGCTCCCATTCATGCGCTACCGTGTATGAACTGTCAATGGGAATAATCCCATTCTTTTGAGGCTTTTGAGCCAAAAGCAGGCTGAAAAAAAGTAGATTGCCAACAATAGCAAACATTATTTTTTTTGATAGCATCATTGTGGTCTCAAATTATAAGTATCAACATATTATTTGCAATGATACGCTTTTTTTTCAAATAATGGAACATATACTCCCTTTTGATTGCATTTTATCTTGCGGTGATTTTCTAAAAATAACTGAAAGCCAAAACTATCAATCGTTTTCTGGCTTGTAATGCCTATCTTTGTAAGAAATTTCATACTTTCTAAACAGCAATAATATGATAATTGAAGAAAACAAAATGGTTTCAGTTACTTACGATTTATTTGTCGGAGGTAATGACGAAGAACCGGAATTAATGGAACAAGCCACAGCTCAAAATCCTTTGACTTTCTGCTTTGGAATTGGGATGATGCTTCCCGAATTTGAAAACAATTTGCGGGGGCTCAAACAAAGTGACACTTTTCAGTTTAGCATTGACAGTAAAAATGCATATGGAGAGTATGACGACGAAAACGTTGTCGCTCTTCCTCGTTCTATATTTGAAGTTAATGGTGAATTAGATTCAGATACTATCTTTGAAGGTAACGTTGTTCCCTTAATGGATAGTGATGGGAACCGACTAAATGCTCAGATTGTTGAAATTGCTGATTCTACTATTACGGTTGATTTTAATCATCCTTTAGCTGGCGAAACATTGCACTTCAAAGGTTCTGTATTAGAAGTGCGCGAAGCTACTGACGAGGATTTGGCTGCTTTCCAAGGTGGTTGCAGTTGTGGTAGCGACGGTTGTAGCTGTGGTGTTGATGAAGAAGATGGCTGTGGCTGCGGTAGTGGTGGCTGTGGTTGCCATTCTTAAAAAAATAAATGCGAAAAGGGATGTGTATCAAATACCATCTCTTTTCATTTTTTATCCCTTGCTATGTCAAATACTTTTGGAAATATCTTTTGCCTGACTACATTTGGAGAATCGCATGGTATTGCCATTGGGGGTGTCATTGATGGTTGCCCTGCTGGTATTACTGTTGATACGTCGTTTGTACAACAGGAATTAAATCGTCGTCGCCCAGGACAATCGGCTATCGTTACTCCCCGGCAGGAAGCAGATGAAGTCGAGTTTCTATCAGGTATTTTTGAAGGTAAAACTACAGGGACTCCTATCGGTTTTATAATTCGTAATTCAGATCAACATTCTTCTGATTACGAGAATCTCAGAACGACGTATCGCCCATCTCATGCTGATTATACATATCAAACCAAATATGGTATTCGTGATTATCGTGGTGGTGGACGAAGTTCGGCTCGTGAAACAGCAGTACGTATTGTAGGCGGAGCCATTGCAAAATTAGCATTGCAATCTTTGAATGTGCAAATTACAGCATTTACCTCTCAGATAGGACATATTCGACTCACAGAACCTTATCAGGCGTATGATTTCTCATTAATCGAAACAAATCCAGTGCGTTGTCCTGATCCGAATGCTGCTGAACAAATGGAAAACTTGATTCGTGATGTTCGTAAAACAGGAGATACAATTGGTGGCATTATTACATGTGTTGCCCGTAATGTACCTACTGGGTGGGGAGAGCCTATTTATAACAAGTTGCATGCTGCATTGGGAAATGCTATGTTATCCATTAATGCAGTGAAAGGTTTTGACTATGGCAATGGATTTGAGGGCGTTAGTTTGCGTGGATCCGAATCGAATGATGAATTTGTGATGCGTGAAGGAGAGGTAGTTACCATGACGAATCATTCGGGAGGCATTCAAGGTGGTATTTCAAACGGGCAGGATATTTATTTTCGAACTGTTTTTAAGCCGGTGGCTACGTTATTACAGAATCAACATACTATCAATTCTTTAGGAGAAGAGACAATAATTAAAGCCCGCGGAAGGCATGATCCATGTGTCTTGCCCAGGGCAGTCCCTATTGTTGAGGCGATGACGGCCATGACGTTGTTTGATTTCTATTTATTGGCTAAAGCATCTTCCCCAATGTAATTTGCGTTATCTTCCCACAGTTCAGCTATAGCTGCTAGGGAAGAAAAAATAAAATCAGGAACTGGTTTTTGCCAACCTGGTTTTTCTTTTTTGATGAGAACGGTAGTCATTCCTAATCGATTGCCGAATTCAATATCTGAGCGAGAATCTCCAACCATCATGCTTTGAGAGAAATCAATTTCAGGGAAATGCTTTTTTGCTTCAAATGCCATTCCGCTATTAGGTTTCCGATTAGGATGATTATCGTCTAAATGGATACAGTAATAAATACCATCAATTTTTCCACCGGCGTCTTCAACTTGCTTTTGTAGATAAGCATGTACTTCTTGCACAGCTGATTCATGCATTTTGCCTTTGCTTACTCCACGTTGATTAGTGACAATAACGATACGTGAAAAGTGTTTTGACAATTTGACCAATGCCTCAAGCGCTCTGGGTAGAAACACAAATTCGTCCAATGCTTTTACATAATCATTGGGACGGTGCACATTAATGACACCGTCTCGGTCTAAAAAAAGGAAATGTTTGGTTTTCAACCGCGATATATTGGGGTTCATATGATTTTTTCGCAAATATACTGATAATAAATTGGTTAAAAATATTAATGCGTTTCATTTTTATCTCTGATTTTGTCCAACAACCGATTTAGCTCTTTTGCTTCTTCTTCAGTCAGGTTTTTCAATAACGAATCACTATGCTTCTCACAATCATCCATTTTATCAAGTAAATCCTTCCCTTTTTGTGTGATAGAAATTTCTTTTTGTCTTCTGTCGGAGTTGTTTTCAACCCGGTCTACCAGTTGTTGCGCATACAAGCGATCGATGATTCGACTCATATCTGATTTTTTATCCAACATTCTGTTCCGCAAAAAGTCAATTGAACGAGGTATTCCGCCATAGCCTCGCAGCAGCCTGAGCACATTGTACTGCTGTGAGGTTAGACTGTGTTTACGGAGATAACTCAAAAATTCAAAATGAATTTCATTGGTGGTATAAATCAAATTTATCATCCCTTTGTGGTATTCATTTCGAAAGTGTCCATCTATTTCATCTTCAATGCGCATGATACACACACAAAATTTTGGTTGTTATTATTTCTCAATCTTAAACAATTGAGGCGATTTCTTTAAATCCACGCCGTGGACGCCGTGGATAAAGAGCTTTGCTGCTATCAAAATATCCCAGGGCAATTGTCATTACAACGGTTTCTTCTGGTTGTAATTGAAATACCTGTTTGATTCCATCAAAATCTATTCCACTCATGGGATGTGAATCTACTCCAAACTCTTTGGCGGCTACCATAATGGACATAGCCAACAATCCGGCATTACTTTCTGCAAATTTCAGTTTGCGATCTTCGCTTGACCCGTATAAAAAAGCGGCTGCCTGTTTTGCGCCGGCAACTATTTCGGGGCTGCCTACCGTTTGAAGCATCTCTTCCCAAACTGGATTTGATTCATCCCACCCATTTTTGTTTCCAACAATAATCATATTTATAGCTGCTTCTGTTACTTTTGGCTGATTGTTTGATAGGGTTTTCAATGTTTCTTTGGCTTCTTTTGACTCTACAACTATGATGCGCCACGGTTGCAAATTGAATGCAGAAGGAGCAAGAACCGCCAGATTGATTATTTCTTCTAATGTGGTTTTTGATAGGGTTTTATTTGTATCAAAGTAATTGACTGAACGTCTGTTTTGCAATAAAGTCTTAGTTTCCATAAAAGTATTATTTGAATTTGTTTGATGCAAAGATACGTTTGAACATTATATGTTTCAACATATATGGGCTTAAATAATAGATTTATCAAAATTTTTCACATTAGTTGATATTTCGGCTCTTGTGCAATTGTTTAATTATTAATTATATATGATTTTTTCTCCGTTCGACATGAGGTTTAAAACAGTCCTGTGATATTTCCTTCATCATCAAAGTTTATGTTTTCGGCAGCTGGAATAGCAGGTAAACCGGGCATTCGCATGATGGTTCCTGCAATAGGAATGACAAAGCCAGCACCTGACGCAATTTCAATTTCTCTGATATTCAGAGTAAACCCTTCAGGCCGTCCACGTAAATCAGGATTATCAGATAGGGAATTTTGAGTTTTTGCCATACATACTGCCAAGTAATTCATCCCTAATTTATTGATCAGTTCAATATCTTTATGAGCCTTGAGCGAGTATTCAACTGCCTTAGCTCCATAAAGCTGGATAGCAATTGCCGAAATTTTTTGCTCAATAGTCCATTCCAGATTATAGAGAGGGTTAAAACACGAGGGGCAGTGGGTAACAGCCTCTAATACTTTTTCAGCCAGATCAATAGCTCCTTCTCCTCCTTTCTCCCATGCCTCATTGATAGCCATCTTCACATTAAGAGATGTACATTTTACCTTGACAACTTCAATTTCCTCATCACTATCCGTGGCAAAACGATTGAGTGCCACCACAGGATTGAAGCCAAACAGTTTCATGTTTTCAATATGTTTCTCAAGATTAGCCAAGCCCTGTTCGACTGCTTGAGGGTTAGGGATAGAAAAGCCGCTTTTGTTGATGCCTCCATGATATTTTAATGCACGGATTGTTGCAACTATCACAACGGCATTGGGTTTTAAATTGCCATATTGACTTTTGATATCAAAAAATTTTTCAGCTCCAAGGTCGGATGCAAAACCGGCTTCTGTGACCACAAGATCGCTTAAAGAAAGCCCCATTTTGGTAGCTATTAAGCTATTGGTTCCCTGAGCAATGTTGGCAAATGGTCCTCCATGGATAATAGCAGGTGTATTTTCAGTAGTTTGTACCAAATTTGGCTTGATGGCATCTTTGAGTAAAACAGCCATTGCACCTTCTGCTTTCAGATCACGGGCAAAAACAGGATCACCGTCAAATGTTTGTCCAATATAAATGTTTCCTAGCATTTTACGCAGATGATGCATGTCTTTGGCTAAGCAAAGAATAGCCATTACTTCGCTTGCAGCCGTGATGTTGAATCCTGTTTCGCGTGGAATTCCATTAGCGATTCCTCCAAGTCCGATAACTGTGTTGCGCAACGAGCGATCATTCATATCCATTACCCGTTTCCAGTTAATTGTACGTGGATCTATGTTAAGTCCTCTTTTTTTATTTTGTAAAGTGTTGTCAATGAGAGCGGCCAAAAGATTATTTGCTTTTTCGACAGCAGACAAATCTCCCGTAAAATGAAGATTGATATCTTCCATTGGAATGACTTGCGCAAATCCTCCTCCTGCAGCGCCGCCTTTCACACCAAATACAGGTCCCAACGACGGTTCTCTAAGCACTACTGTCGCTTGCTTTCCGATTTTATTTAGCCCCATTGCCAGACTGATGGATGTTGTTGTTTTTCCTTCTCCTGCGGGCGTTGGTGTAATTGCTGTTACCAGAATGAGTTTAGCGTTTCTGACCTTATTCTCATCAATAAGATGCAAAGGTAATTTAGCTTTGTATTTTCCATAAAACTCAAGATCATCTGCCTGTATATTAAGCTGTTTTGCAATCTCCTGAATAGGCTGCATTTTGGCTGCCCTGGCAATTTCAATATCACTTTTCATATCTGGAAATTTTGGATAGATATTAGATTACTACGTTTGTTATCAATGTATAAAAAAAGAAGCATCTACTTGTATTTGTAAATGCTCCCTGCAAAGATAAATCATTTTAGTTCCTGAGAAAAATTATACCGGGATGTAGCGAACAAAAGCCTCAATAGCTTCATATGCAGCAAGGCCTAATTGGTTATAAAGTTCTGCGGTGGCTTTGTTACGTGCTTCCGAACGTTGCCAAAAGAGGCGGTCGTCGTTGCCTAAGAAAGGAGCGCTTTCCATTTGAGACTGATGTTTCAATATGGCATTGCGCTTGTAGCGCAGTTCTTCAGGACTGATGGGAACTGCCATTTCGATATGGTCGATTTCCCATTCCATCCATGCCCCTCGATACATCCATACTCGGCAATCCTTGAACCACTCTTCATGTTTCAGATCATCAATAGCTGCTAAAACAGCGTCCAAACAAACTTTGTGCGTTCCGTGTGGATCCGCTAAATCTCCTGCTACGTAAATTTGATGAGGATGCAGATCATTCAGCAGCTGTTTTACGATGAGAACGTCTTTTTCTGAAATAGGATTCTTTTTAATAGATCCAGTCTCGTAAAAAGGTAAGTTGAGAAAATGGACATTTTTTGAGGCTACACCAACGTAACGACAAGCTGCTTTTGCTTCGCCTCGCCGGATCAATCCTTTCATGGCCAATACCTTTTGTGGATCGTCTTTGCTGTTTGATATACCGTTTACTACATAGCTTGCTAATGTTTCGTACGTTTTTTGCAAATGCTCATTTTGCGGGTCAAACATATCTTTAAAGCCTTTGACAAAAGCTAAAAATCTGACGACCTCTTCATCGTTAACAGCAATATTGCCTGAAGTCTGGTAAGCGACATGCACTTCATGATGCTGATCTACAAGCCGTTTTAATGTTCCACCCATTGAAATTACGTCATCGTCAGGGTGTGGGCTGAAAACCAGGACTTTTTTCGGAAATGGCAATGCTCGTTCTGGACGATGTGTGTCATCTGCGTTTGGTTTTCCACCGGGCCATCCGGTAATAGTATGTTGTAAATCATTGAATATTTTTATGTTAGCATTATATGCTGAGCCGAACATAGTCAATAACTCACTTAGTCCATGCTCGTTATAATCTTTATCAGTGAGCTTCAGAATGGGTTTATCCACTTTTTGGCATAGCCAGACAATAGCTCTCCGGATTAGTTTGTCATCCCAAGCACACGAAGAGACAAGCCAGGGTTTACTAATCCGGGTCAGATCACCTGCTGCATGGATATCAATAATATAGGAAGCATTTTGGTGCAATTGGAGAAAAGATGCAGGACAAGCGGGTGAGGCGAGCTCTTCAATAGCAGTTTTCAAAATTTCAGCTTTATCTTCTCCCCATGACAGCAAAAAGATTTGCTTAGCATTCAGAATATTTTCAATTCCGAGACTGATAGCGCTTACCGGGACTTGGTCTGTGATACCTAAATGGAGGGAAGCTTCTTTCCGCGAATCACTATTCAGCATAATAAGTCGCGTGTGTGAAGCTGGTTGTGACCCTGGCTCGTTGAATCCAATATTACCACCACGGCCGATACCCAATAGCTGTACATCAATTCCTCCCAATTTTTCTATATGTTCTTCGAACTCTTTGCAATGTCTCATCACATTGGTGCGATCAATGGTAGCATCTGGTGATAAAATATTTTGCGGGTCAATATCAATATGATCAAGCAGCATTTCTTTTATACGTGCCAGAAAGCTTGCCTTCATGGGATGTGCTAACGGATAATATTCGTATAAGTTAACTACTGCTACTCGTTTGAAACTTAATTGTTCTTCTTTGTGCATGCGGACAAGCTCAGCATAGAGCTCCATTGCAGCTCGTCCTCCTGTAAGTCCTAGAACAAAAAGCTTTCCTTCACTGTTTTTTTTGCGAATCTGCTGGGCTATGTCTAAAGCAACTTTATTAGAACCTTCCGTTGCAGTTTCAAAAATTTCAACGGGAACTTTCTCAAATCTGGTTAATGCAGCTAATTCAAAAGCATCACCGGGTTTATAAAATTTTTCAGGAATTCGATCTAACGTGATTTGTGAACTGAGGTCTTTTCGCATAGTAGAATATTTGAATCGATTAATATGAGTGCAAAATTAAAACAAATCCTCCGGTAATTGTAACTTTTACCGAAGGATTTACTCTTATTTTAGCGGATAAAATTAAATATTTTATCAAATGACTCCTTGTGCAATCATTGCTTTGGCAACTTTCATAAATCCGGCAATATTTGCCCCCTTCATGTAATTAATGTATCCATCCGGTTGACGTCCATATTCCACACATTGCTGATGGATACTTGCCATAATCTGATGCAATTTTGCATCTACTTCGTCGGCAGGCCAACCCAGGTGCATCGCATTTTGAGACATTTCCAATCCCGATGTTGCCACGCCACCTGCGTTAACAGCTTTCCCAGGTCCATAAAGAATCTTGTTTTCAACGAATAAATCAATGGCTTCAGGAGTACAGCCCATATTGGAGATTTCTCCGATACATTTTACGCCGTTCTTGATAAGCATTTTGGCATCGCTACCATCCAATTCGTTTTGTGTGGCACATGGCAATGCGATATCGGCTTTGACTTCCCAGGGACGCTTGCCTGCAATAAATACAGAACCCTTAAATTGCTTTGCATAAGGCTCCACAATATCTTCGCATGTTGCGCGAAGTTCAAGAAGATAGTCTATTTTTTCTCCAGAAATGCCTTGAGAATCGTATATGTATCCATCTGGGCCCGAAATGGTAATGACTTTTGCTCCTAGCTGGGTAGCCTTTAAAGCCGCCCCCCAGGCAACATTGCCAAACCCGGAAATAGCAATGGTTTTTCCTTCAATTGTGTCTCCACTGGTTTCGAGCATTTGCTTTACAAAATAAAGGCCTCCAAATC
This sequence comes from Microbacter margulisiae, assembly GCF_014192515.1. NCBI lineage: Bacteria > Pseudomonadati > Bacteroidota > Bacteroidia > Bacteroidales > Porphyromonadaceae > Microbacter > Microbacter margulisiae. The sequence goes on along the minus strand of NZ_JACHYB010000001.1, from coordinate 1,690,111 downwards.
CTGTTGCTTCCGGACGCATCAATGATCCTCCGAATTCAAGCCCTTTACCTGTCAGAACACCGGTACAATTTCGCGTAAGTTTTTTGTACATACCATTCAGATATCCGATCTCTCTGGCCCCGACACCAATATCGCCAGCAGGGACATCCATGTCCGGCCCAATGTGCTTCCATAGTTCCAACATGAATGCTTGACTAAAGCGCATTACTTCTGCATCCGATTTGCCTCTTGGGTTGAAATCTGAACCACCTTTCGCTCCGCCCATCGGGAGGGTAGTTAATGCATTTTTGAAGATTTGTTCAAATCCCAGAAACTTTAAAATAGATAAGTTTACAGAAGGGTGGAAACGAAGCCCGCCTTTGTAAGGCCCGATCGCATTGTTGAATTGGATGCGATACCCAATGTTTACCTGCACGTCACCACGATCGTCAATCCAAGGTACCTTGAATGTGAAAATACGATCCGGTTCCACTAAACGTTCGGCAATTTTTGCCTTTTCAAACTCCGGGTGTTGGTTATACACCTCTTCAATGCTTAGCAATACTTCGCGTACCGCTTGTAAATATTCCGACTCGCCGGGATGTTTTGCCTCAAGCGAATTTAGCAGTTTTTCGATATCCATAAAATAAGATTTTTTCTGCAATGTTACGCTCTTTTACGTGCAAATCCAAACAAATTTGCAGGTTTTCGCAAGAAATTGGATTAAATATGCCAAATAAAAATTATATTGATTTAAATCATTGAGACTTTGTGCTGGAAGGGGGACAAGACACAAAGCAAGAATTTTCTAACAAAATGATTTTTCTTGCAACTTGAAAGCGGGGGGTGAAGTAAAAACGACAAAGCGAGATGCGAAGGTTATTTCGCTTTACAAAATGATTTGGAGCTTAAATAGTTTATGTAAGCAATAATAAGAGAGTTCCGGCGATTACACCAAGCAAACAAATGGCTTTGATGAGGATATTTTTCTCCCGAAACAAGATTGCTCCGAGCGAAAAAGAGACAACTACACCGGATCTGCGAACAACTGTTAACAACGAAATCATAGAATTGGGATCAGAAAGGGCAAAGAAATAGAGAAAATCAGCTAATGTTACAAAAAGGGAGATTCCGAGTATGGATTTTTTCCATTTGAAAGGGGTTGTTTCTTTTCGTTTGGGATACCAAAGCACAAGAAGAATAACGCCCATGATGATAACCTGATAAATAACATAGTAAGTCTGTACGGCAACACGATTGAAATGTTGCATCAGAAATTTATCATACAGTCCGCTGGCTGAGCCTAAAAGTGAAGCCAGGATGCTAAACCAAATCCATTTGTTATGCAGAAAATGAAAGTTTTCTTTTTTTCCTACCAGAGAAAAAAGATAGAAAGAAATCAATGTAATGGCAACACCAGCCCATTGAATCAAGGATAAATGTTCTGAGAAAAGTACGATTGCTCCCATTAGGGTCCAAAGTGGACGCGTGGCTTCAATGGGAGTTATTACCGTTATTGGTAAATGCTTAAAACTAAAATATCCGAATATCCAGGATGCCAGCACTAGCATCGATTTAAGAAAAATAAAAAAATGAGTTCTTCCGTCAATGGGAGGCACATAAAACAAAGTATGTTTCATCTCATTTGGATAGAAATGCGAAAGAATGGGTAGCGGAAGCAAAAGCAGGCTGGAAAACAATGTTGCAGCAAACAAAACAGGAATAACAGCGTTGTTTTGTAATGCCAGCTTTTTTGAAATATCATACAATCCTAATAATATCGCAGAAAATAATCCAAAGAGAAGCCACATATAAAGTCAGAAGTTATTTAAAAGAAAAACTGCCTTGTCGTTCCACAAGGCAGTTTGCATATGATTGAAACTATTATTTAGTGATTGCTTGCGCAACTGCAACTGCAACTGCAACTGTTGCTCCCACCATCGGGTTGTTGCCCATTCCAAGGAATCCCATCATTTCTACGTGAGCCGGTACAGATGAAGATCCTGCGAACTGAGCATCAGAGTGCATGCGTCCCATTGTGTCGGTCATACCGTAGGAAGCAGGCCCGGCAGCCATATTGTCCGGGTGCAGAGTACGTCCTGTTCCACCACCTGATGCAACCGAGAAATAGCGTTTGCCTTGTTCAACACATTCTTTTTTATAGGTGCCGGCGACTGGATGTTGAAAACGGGTAGGATTTGTAGAATTTCCTGTAATTGAAACATCTACACCTTCTTTGTGCATAATGGCAACCCCTTCGCGTACGTCATCTGCTCCGTAGCATTTTACAAAAGAACGAAGTCCTGTAGAATAAGATTTTTCCATTACTATGTTCAGAGCTCCTGTTGCATAATCAAACTGGGTTTGTACGTATGTAAACCCGTTAATACGGGAAATGATTTGAGCAGCATCTTTTCCTAATCCGTTCAAAATTACGCGTAAAGGTTGTTTCCGTACTTTGTTGGCCATTTCAGCAATTTTGATAGCTCCTTCGGCAGCAGCGAATGATTCGTGCCCAGCCAGAAAAGCAAAACATTGTGTTTCTTCGCGCAATAACATTGCTGCCAAATTACCATGACCGATACCTACCTTGCGGTCGTCAGCAACGGATCCTGGAATACAAAATGATTGCAGTCCAACTCCGATTACTTCAGCTACATCGGCAGCAGTGTTGCATCCTTGTTTGATAGCAAGGGCCGCTCCAACAACATAAGCCCATTTTGCATTTTCGAACGCAATGGGTTGAGTTTCTTCACAGATTTTATAAGGATCTATGCCTTTTGCATCGCAAATAGCTTTTGCTTCTTCGATGTCTTTTATTCCATATTTTGTCAGTGTTGCGTTGATTTGCGCAATACGACGTTCATAACTTTCAAATGATACCATAATTGGATGTTTTTTGCTTGTTCAACTGAACAAAGGTTGAATATTGTTGAAATTAATTTGTACTAAGAATATAAGCTGTTGTTTTACAGTATTATTCTTGACGAGGATCAATGTATTTAGCCGCTTCTTTGAAACGTCCATAAGAACCCTTTGCTTTTTCCAAAGCTTCGTTGGCATTGATTCCTTTTTTGACCATATCCATAAATTTGCCCATGTGTACAAATTCATATCCAATGATGGTGCCTTCTTCGTCCAATCCTAACCGTGTGCAATATCCTTCTGCCATTTCGAGATACCTTGCGCCTTTTGCCAATGTACCATACATTGTTCCGATCTGGCTTCTCAAACCTTTCCCCAAATCTTCAAGACCAGCTCCGATGGGCAGTCCGCCTTCGGAAAATGCTGATTGTGAACGACCATAGGCAATTTGCAAAAATAGTTCGCGCATGGCGGTATTGATAGCATCGCAAACGAGGTCGGTGTTGAGGGCTTCCAGAATGGTTTTTCCCGGCAGAATTTCAGATGCCATTGCAGCCGAGTGAGTCATCCCCGAACAACCGATGGTTTCTACCAAAGCTTCCTGAATTACACCGTCTTTTACGTTCAAGGTGAGTTTGCAAGCCCCTTGTTGTGGTGCACACCAACCTACTCCGTGAGTTAAACCTGAAATGTCTTTGATTTCTTTTGCTTTTACCCATTTCCCTTCTTGTGGAATGGGGGCTGGACCGTGGTTGGCTCCTTTTTTTACAACACACATGTGTTCAACTTCGTGCGAATAAATCATTTCTTTTTGTTTTAGATTGTTGAATATCAATTATTAATTAGGATTGTAAGCAGATTACAAAGATACAAAATTCATTTTATCCGGCAATTTTTCCCTGTTTTAAGATGTCAAAGTTTGCCAATAAAAAACAACTATCCGGTTGAGATAGTTGTTTTTGTAGAATTTATAGCCAAAAGTAGGGGCGTATTAGCGATGTTCCGGACGAAGCAAATCGTTTGCTGTTTTTACTGGACTGAATGTTGCCAAAGGAACATCTACGAAGATTGTGTTCCAATTGCTCATTGCGCCGTTCCACAATCCAGGTAATTCCAATGCTTTGAGCACTTTCCCGTTTTTGGTTTTTTGCGCGATGAACCCTGTCTTGGGATCAATAAAGGTTCTTAGATCAAATTTTTTCCCTTTATAATTTCGGACAGCACATACCAAGTCTACCGGATTGAAATGAGTTGCTTGCTGTAAGAGGGCTGCTTGCTCTGGTTTGGAAGTGTCTATTTGCGAGCTTTCAAGTATTTGTAGAGAGACGCTCCCATCGTGTTCTTTTGCAAAATAAGGGCCTCCTCCTGGTTCACCTTCGTTGGCTACCATGCCACAAACCCGAATAGGTCGGTTGAATGTGTTGTGTAAAAACTTGATTAATTCAGGTGTGTTGTCCTGTTGCAAAATCGGATGTTGAACATTAAGCTGCAACTTGCAGAATTGTTTCATTGCTTCCAATTTTTCCAATGTCAATCCATGAGGATGATCCAGTTCGTTCAGGTATGTGAAGATTTGTCGTTTGGTTTCTACCAGAATTCCTCCGAGTAATCGTTTGTAGGTTATCGTTGGCTTTCTGAGTTTGTCTGTTGTGACATTATCAATATTTTTGATGAAAATAATATCGGCATCAATGGCATTGAGATTTTCGATAAGTGCACCGTGACCTCCGGGACGGAAAACAAGCAATCCTGTTTCGTCGCGGAAAGGTTCGTTATTCATATCAGCGGCAATGGTATCTGTCAACGATTTTTGTTGAGAAAAAGAAATTTTATATTTCACATTCATCAATTCTTCATAGTACTTGATATGTCCCTCAAGATGATTTTTAAATAAGTTTTCGTGAGCTGACGAAATTGTAAAATGAAGTTGCACTTCGTGTCCTGAATTTGCTGCATAGTAAGCGCTTTCGACCAGATGCTCCTGTAGCGGAGTTCGTGTTTCGGCTGAATAATGATGAAACAACAAAAGAGCTTTAGGAAGATTCCCGTAATTCATTCCCTCGGCATTTAGTAACAGATTGATAATGGGCTTACATTGCTGTTGCTTGATTAATTCGGGAATAAAACTACCTGTATGTTGAAAACAAATGGCATTCAGATGTTCATAAAATGCAAAATCCTGGATATGTTGGAAAAACTGGACGACATGAGGTTGCGTCGGAACATGCTCTTTCCCGTTTAAAAAGGAATATAGTTCACTGAACATTCGGGTGGCTGCTCCTGAGGCAGGAACAAATTTGACTATTTGCTTATTTAAGTTTTGATATTCTTCCCAAGTTTTGATATATGGGTCTATGTCATGCCCTTCCACTTTCATGATTCCGTCGCCAATGGTGGCTGCTTTTGCAATATCCAGGGGTGGAAACCCGTTGGCAAAAGATTGTAATTGTTTTTCAACTTGCTCCGAAGTGATTCCTTTGATTTTCAGTTGTTGTAGGTCTGACTTTGTGAATGTGCTCATAATAAAACGATTATCGTGGTTGATTGTTTGTCTTGAACTCCATATGGTTGGGAGATGAAGCAATTTGCGTCAAAGACTTATTTAATTCAAAAAAACATAAGGAGCTCTTATTGTCCGTAAATAATTAAATATCTTTGCAAAGCAAAATAAAAGCATTGCTTACGAATGCGCTTGCAAGATACCTCTTTTTTCCAAAATGCCAAAATACAAAATGGACTTCTAATGTTTAATAGAAAATTAACCGTTTATACATCTGGTACCTTTGACATGTTTCATGTCAATCATTTACGGATGATTAATTATGCACGCGGACTGGCTGATATTTTAATTGTGGGTGTTAGTACTGATGAATTGGTAGCTTCTTATAAGGCGACACCGCCTGTCATTCCTTTCACGGAGCGCATGCAAATTATTGAAGCGCTTAAGGCTCCCGATATTGTTATTCCTCAGCATACACTGGATCACACCGAGATTGTGCATAAATTGAATATCGATGCATTTGTGGTTGGTGATGATTGGTTTGGAAAATACGATTATTTGAAAGAGCTTGGCGTGGAGGTCTTTTATTTTCCTTATGGGAATGGCGTGTCTTCATCTTCGTTGAAAAAAACGATTTATGATAGCTACGAACAGCACTTGCTGGTTGAACGTCAAAATAAACCAGAAGTAGTTAAACATGAGTAGATCTGCATTAATTATTGGTGGAACTAAAGGAATCGGGAAGTCGTTATCCGAAAGATTATTGCAAGAGAATTATCTTGTTGTAGCTACATACGCTTCTGATTGTCAGGCTGCAGATGCGGTTTGTTCTGCATTTGCAACATCATATCCTAATCATTTCTTTGTCTTGCAGGCTGATAGTAGTTCTCTGGATAGTATTGACGTGATTGCTTCTTTTCTGGAACAACATCGGTTGATGCCCGAAGTTGTTGTATTCAATGCCGGAATGACCGACCGATCTTCGTTTCTTGAAATAAAGATTGATAACTGGCAGAAAATCTTTATGGTAAATATTCATTTTCCAACTTTTTTATTGCAGAAAATTTTTCCTGTGATGAAACGGGGAGGAAATGTTATTTTTACCGGATCGTTAATGGGAATCCATCCACATTCTCTTTCATTGGGCTATGGGGTGACCAAAGCAGCAGTGCATGCATTAGTGAAAAATCTGGTCAAGTTTCTGGAAGAAAGAGAAATTCGGGTTAATGCCGTGGCACCTGGTTTTGTTGACACAGAATGGCAAAAAAATAAACCAGCAGACATAAGGCAAAATATCACACGAAAAATGACAGCCGGAAGATTTTGCGAACCAGATGAACTGATAGACGTTTATATGTTGTTGATTCAGAATCGCTACATGAATGGAGAAATCATAGTGTGCGATGGTGGCTATGGGTTTCGCTGAGGTGTATCTCTTTGTCAAAATTCCCTTTTTTGATGCGTTTGAAATTCCTTTTGAACGGAAAACTCTCCATTTCTGCATGAATAAACAATGGTGCTGTATGAATTTTTGCCTAAATTTGCCAACAAATTTTGCAACTTAAAAAAGTTGGTATAAATTCCTTTAATTGAATGGGAACCAGAACATCCATATCATTTGAATCCTCTTTAAAGTCTTTGGATACTGAAAATTGGCTTGATCGAAAATTTTATCGGCCTATCGGCTTTCAGGTCGCAATGTCTTTAAAATCTACATCGGTTACTCCTAACATGATTACCATTTTCTCTATTTTTGTGGGGGTAGCTGCGGGAATATTATTTTACCCGGTTAATTTTGGATGGAACCTGCTGGGAGTTGTTTTGCTGGTGTTGGCTAATATTTTGGATTGCGTAGATGGACAATTAGCGCGGATTACCGGCATCAAGTCAAAAATAGGACGGGTGTTGGATGGACTATGCGGGGAAATTTGGTTTTTGACTATTTATATAGTCTTGAGTTTACGACTGATGAATCAGTTCCATTGGGGCAGTTGGGTGTTTTTCATTGCTTTGGCCTCGGGGGCATCTCATTTTATGCAAGCTTCCATTTTGGATTACTATAAAACATTACATCTCTATATGCTTAAAGGTGGGGTAAACAGTGAGTTTGAGACATCTCAAACTATTCTTATGCGTACCCGATCTTTTTCATGGAAGGGAAAACCAGCTCACCGACTGATATATACCCTTTATTATGTGTATACTTTGAATCAGGAAAAGCGTACGCCGCATTTGCAATCTTATCTGACCTATTTGAGAACGAACAATCCAAATGGAATTCCGGAAAAAGAGATAGAACGATTCAGGGAGAAAAGTCTGAAAATGATGCCGCTTCTTGATCTTTTTACCTTTAATGCACGTAGCATAGTGCTGTTTTGCGCTGTGTTACTAAATGTTGGATGGTTATACTTCTTTTGTGAGATCGTTGTACTGAACCCGCTATTGCTGGTTGCTGTCAGTCGTTATGAAAGAATGATTATTGATTGATCTATAGTTTGAACAGCATGAAGAAACGACATCCCAATCTTGCTCGTAATTTGTTTTTTATTATTGGTCTTATCGCTTTGGCTGTGATGGCTTGGGCTATTGGATTTAATACCATCATTTTGCATATTCGGAAAACCGGTTGGTGGTTTTTCGCTATCATTGGCATGTGGTTGCCTATCTACCTCATCAATACTACAGCTTTTAATACCATTATACGGGATGACAAACCGGAAAACCGCAAAGTGCCCTTTTTGCATGTATTGAAAATTACATTGAGTGGATTCGCTTTGAAATCGGCGACTCCGTTGGGATTCTTCGGGGGAGATCCATATAAAGTTATGGAATTCAAATCATTACTAGGGGTTGAAAAAGCTACATCATCTGTGGTACTGTATACCATGACACATATTTCGGCGCATTGCATTTTTTGGTTGCTTTCTATTCTGGTTGCTGCTTTATTTTTGCCAATGCATATGATGGATAAGATTTTTCTCCTGGTCTTTTTTGTCATTTTTATTGTAATCCTTTTTTTTCTGTGGCGTGGGTATCGCAAGGGGATGGCATTGCAGTTCTTTCAATGGGTTTCCCGCGTCCCGTTTTTGAAAAAGTGGGGGGTACCTTTTCTGGAAAAGAATCAGCATCAGCTACAAGATATTGACAAACAAATTTCCTTTTTGTATGGTTCCCGACGTCGGGCATTTTTTAAAGCTTTGAGTCTGGAGTTATTAGCGCGCATTGGAAATTCATTGGAAGTATTTGTAATACTTTGCCCTTTGAGTTTATCTATTTCTGTGATTCAATCTGTTGTGATATATTCCTTTATGAGTTTGTTTTCCAATATTCTTTTCTTTTCTCCAATGCAGATCGGGACACGTGAAGGTGGGTTTATGTTGGCGTTCAAAGCGCTTGGATTTCATGCTGGTTTGGGTATATATGTGAGTCTGGTGATGCGTGTTCGTGAACTTATCTGGATTGGAATTGGTATCTTACTGATGAAGGTAAATCCACATAAGCCTTCTCGGCAGATGCCCCCGGAAACGTTGTAAGAAAATGATATTGGTTTAAGAGGTTGTGTATGAAGCGAACGGTAATTGATATAGATTATTTGGAGAAGGCATCTCCACTTTTTAATGGTAAATGGGGGCATGGTTTGGCTCGTTTTTTAATGCATTTTCTGGCTATTGATAAAGTAAACTGGGCCTATGGGAGATCTTGTGATCATTCAGGAGCTACATTTACGTCCGGATTATTGAAAGATTTTGGGGTAGATTACCGAGTAGGGAATGCAGAACGGCTGCAACAATTACCTCAGGGGGCATTTATCACCGTCTCTAACCATCCCTATGGTGCGCTAGATGGCATCATGATTATTGATTTGATAGCAAGTAGCCGTCCGGATTATAAAGTCATGGTTAATCAGATACTTACTCTGATTGAGGCTATGAATGATAACTTTATTTCCGTGAAACCGCGTATTGGGAATAATCCGCTGAATCCTTCCGCAAGCTTTAATGGGGTGAAAGAAACCTTGTTGCGGTTGAAAGAAGGACATCCTGTTGGATTTTTCCCTGCAGGAGGAGTTTCGTTTTTTAGTCTTAAAAAGTTTCATGCTATTGATCGTGAATGGCAGGAAAGCATTTTAAAACTGATTCAGAAAGCAGAGGTTCCTGTCGTACCTGTTCGTTTTTTTGATGGTAATTCTCCGTTTTTTTATTTCTTGGGTCTGATTAACTGGCGTGTCCGCACGTTACGCATGGCGCATGAAATGTTCAACAAGAAAAACAAACATCCGCGCATCGGGATAGGGGAGATTGTGGCTCCGGAACAATTGGCGCAGTTCGACGATATCCGTTCGATGGGGGCATTTTTACGCCAACAGGTGTATGGTATGCCAAAACCTGCTATTTATCTGGATAAAAATGCGTTTCTGAATCGTTCAACCGAATAGCTGAATATTCATTATCTGGAAGTTAAAGAAGAATAGCTTAGTTTGTTATTCGTCGATTTTCGAGACAAAGGAAGCAGGCACGGTAGTCAGGGCGGCTCCAAACTGATCGAGACGAATCATTACTTTATGTTTTCCCTTGATATCAACTAATTCTCCAATCACACCTGCCAAAGGCCCCTTGGTAATTTTTACGGTTTCGCCTGGCTCAAAGTTTTCCATACTAAATTCGACAAGCTCGTCTGCATATTCCACCATCATGCGGAAGCGTTCCATCTGGCTGTCCGGAATGGCGACAGGCTTGCCGTCCTTGCGGACAAACGCAATAGCGCCATATATTTTGGTTACTTTTGCAAAATCAGCAGTAGGTATATGCACGAATATATACCCGTGAATGACTGGAACAATAACTTCCTTAATACGATCGCTCCATCGACGTTTTACGGTCTGTAAAGCAAGATAATGTTCTATGTCCGCTTCTGTAAAACGTTCGCTCACTTTTTTTTCAGCTCTGGGTGCCGTATATACGGCATACCAGCGGGGTTCATCTATCTTTGTGGCCATAGGTGTTTTCTGCAGTTGCATGATATAACTCCAATTTTTTCGGGGAGTTATAGCTGTTTATTAAAATCAAACTTACTAACATCTGAAACGCGACCTGTATTGTTGAAGAGTAGCGCACGTTTGTTATTGTTATTCCTGAAAATAGACTCGTTTTACACGTCTTGACACATTGGTCAGTATTTCATATGAGATGGTTCCTATGGATGCGGCAACCTCAGCAAGAGGCAACTGATCTCCGAAGATAAGAGCCGAATCTCCTTCGTGGACATCCAATCCAGTGACGTCAATCATGGTAACATCCATACACACGGTACCCACCACCGGAGCTGTCTTTCCATTGATCCATACTTTGCCGACTCCATTGCCAAAGCGTCTGTCATACCCGTCGGCATATCCAATAGGAAGCACTGCAATGACACTATCACGTGTAAGGACTCCACGGCGACTATATCCTACTGTTTCTCCCGCTTTTACATGACGAACCTGTAGAACTGTTGTTTTCAGAGTACATACATTTTCGATTTCGGGAGAATTTATGGCGCTGATTCCATAATGCCCGATGCCAAGCCTTACCATATCGAATTGATATTCAGAAAAACGTTCGATACCCGCTGAGTTCAGGATGTGTTTCAGGACAGGATAACCACACGCCTGTTCGATTTGCTCTGCACATTTGGAGAAAACCGCTGCCTGTTGATGGGTGAAATCGTCAAAACGTGTTTCGTCAGCACCGGCCAAATGTGAAAATACTGATTGCACATGCACATGATCGTTGCTTGACAATAGGGACAACAGTTCGGAAAGATCTGTTTCTCCAAAGCCAAGGCGATGCATACCACTATCTATTTTTACATGGATAGGGTAGTGTGTGATTCCCTGGCGTGAAGCGCTTCGGATAAAAAGATTCAATAGGTTGAGGCTATAAATTTCCGGTTCCAGTTGGTATTCGAATAACAAGTTGAAACTATTGGCTTCGGGATTCATCACCATGATCGGGATGGTAATCCCTTCACGGCGTAGTTCTACCCCTTCATCTGCTACAGCTACAGCCAGATAGTTACAATGTTGTTGTTGTAGGGTACGCGCCACCTCCACAGCTCCACTGCCGTAGGCAAAAGCCTTCACCATGCTGACGATGCGTGTCTCCGGGCGTAGTTTCGACCGGAAATAGTTGAAATTGTGTACCAAAGCTCCTAAATTGACCTCAAGTATAGTTTGATGGGCTACACTTTCAAGTTGTTCGGAGAGAAATTCAAAATGAAACTTTCGTGAACCTTTCAGGAGGATCACTTCGTTTTTCCATTTCTTCCATGTTTCGGACTGGAGAAATTCTTCTGTTGTTTCATAAAAAGAGCTTGTGGTAGTGTCAAATCGGGAGGCGTGTTGTGAAATTTCGTCACCAATGCCAATGAACCGTTGTATATTACTATCTTTTACCAGTTGTGCAATGCGGGTGTATAAGATTTCACTTTTTTCGCCGCTTTGTAGAATATCCGACAAAATGAGTGTTCTGTCCATCTGTTTATCTTTGGCCTGCCGGCGTAAGAAGTCCAAGGCAATGCTCAACGAATTGATGTCGGCATTGTAGCTGTCATTGATCACGAGGCATCCATTGCGTCCTTCCTTTACTTCGAGGCGCATAGCAACCGGTTCCAGTTTGTTCATTCGTCCTGTCAATATGGCGGGTACAATTCTTTTTCCTCCCATTATTTCTTCGAGCAGAATCCATGTTGCCAGGCAGTGCATACTGTTTTCCACGGAAGCATCATCAATAAACGGGATTGTGTATTGATAAGCTTGATCGTTGTGTATACAGCGGATGGAGGTGCTTTTGCCTGCTTTCTCAATGTTTTGGATTTGCAGATCGGCTGATTCGCTGTATCCCCATGTGAAACGATGACAGGAGAGTCCTGATTCTTCAATGCATTGTTCCACCAGCTTCTGATCTTTACAGGAAATAAGCCATTCGCTATTAGTAAACAGTTGCAGTTTTTCCTGACATTTTTCAATCAGCGAATTGAAATTTTCCTGATGAGCTTGTCCGATATTAGTCAATATGCCTATGGTGGGACGAATGATATGTTCGAGACGTTCTATTTCGCCTTTTTGGGAAATGCCGGCTTCAAACAACGCCAATGTATGTTGTTCGTTGAGTTGCCATACCGACAATGGGACTCCGATCTGGGAGTTATAGCTTCTGGGGGAGCGCACCGTGTTGTAATCGATATGCAGGAGTTGCGACAGCCATTCCTTGACAATGGTTTTCCCGTTGCTTCCGGTAATGCCTACCACTGGCAATGCAAAATGGTTACGATGGAAAGCCGCCAATTGCTGCAAAGCTACCAGTGTGTCAGGAACAGTCAGAAAATTAGCCTCTTTTAGTGCCGAAAATTCCGGTAGAAAATCACTGACAACAAAATTACGCACGCCACGATGGTAGAGATCGCGGACATAACGGTGCCCGTCATTGCTGGACGAACGCAAGGCAAAGAAAAGAGTTTCGTCGGTGTAAACCAGTGAGCGGCTGTCAGTCAACAACCTTGTAATAAGTGTATCATGACGTACTAACGGTGTGCCGCCAAGGATTTGTGCAATATGAAAAAATGAGTAATCCATAACAATAAATAAAAAACAGTCTGATTCAACGGATAGCGCACGGACGAAGTCCAAACAAAGCCGTCCCGATACGCACCATCGTACTTCCTTCCTCGATGGCAAGCGTGTAATCGCCTGTCATGCCCATAGACAACGTATTGAAATTGTTTTCTTCTACGAAATACATTTGCCTGATTTCGTCAAACAAAGTTTTTAGCGAACGAAATTCCTGCCGTATCACCGATTGATCTTCCGTGTAGGTAGCCATACCCATTAATCCGATGATCCTGAGATATTGCAATGAGCGGAATTGTTCCGATTGAAAAAACTGCTGGGCTTCGTCGATAGAGAATCCAAATTTTGTCTCTTCACGGGCAATGTGTACCTGTATCAAACCGTTGACAGGGCGCTGCTGTTTGAAAGCTTCTTTCTCAATAGCATCCATCAGATGCGTGGAGTCAATGCTTTGAATGAGCGTGACAAGGGGCAGCACGGTTTTGATCTTATTGCTTTGCAGGTGGCCTATAAAGTGCCATTCGATATCTTTCGGGAGTTCAGCCTGTTTTTGAACCAGTTCCTGTACGCGACTTTCCCCGAATGTTCTTATACCCGCTTCGTAGGCTTCAAGAATAGCGCTTTCAGGGTGGAATTTAGAGATTCCAACGAGCATAACATCTACCGGAATAGTGGCTTGCAGAGCGTGATAATTTTCAGCAATAGACATATTGACTATTCATTAAAAAGGTTATTCCTGCTCAATACTCGTTGCTGCATCCGGTTGAGGTACATAAGGATAAACATCCATGATAGGCGTTTCGGCAATAGAGACCACTTCCCAGTCGGAGAGGGTGGCACTTAGTTTTTCTATCAACAGGGCCAGGGCATCTTTCAGGTTTTCGGCCTGAACCATCATTGTCGATGCTGTCTTTTTTTCAACCCCCTTTTCTTCGTCCAGCGAGATGAAATTGACCTTGCTCCGGTACCATTTGTCGCCACTCGGATTGTCAAAGAGCTCAGCGATGCGTGCTCTGCGGATATTGCTCACCGTGAATTCTCCGCTAACGAATGGAGTTATCTCTTTAATGATTCGTGCTTCGGCTTCGGTAAACGAGAGCGCATCTACCAAATAGGGTTCCGTCACTTTTTTGGGGAGACCATCTTCTCCTGTCTTTTCGTATCTTACTTTACATTCAAACCAGTTGTGCATGAGATAGCTATTTTTTTCAATGAATTAATTTACATTAAACCTGGGCAGTAGAATTTTTGACCACCTTCAATAAACCTTGCTACAAAGGTATATTTTTATTGAGACATTTTCAATGGACAGTTGACAATGAAAGAAAATCTGCAGATGGCAACTGCAAAGTAGGCAGTAGATTAAAGCTTTCTTTTTCACATTGTGTAAAAAACATATATCTTTGCAGGTAGATACAAAACTTGCTTTATCATGTATTGCCATGCGATTAAATAATCATATTATAAGCTTTCTGAAACAGATATTCGGAGAAAAGGCTCCGGACGCAAGGCTTTTTTTGTTTGGATCGCGTACGCAGGATCAAGCCCTGGGAGGCGACATTGATCTGATGATATTGACTTCAAAACCAATTGATAAGAAAATATTTAGAGACATCCGTATTGCTTTTTATAAGCAGTATGGATGGCAAAAAATTGATTTTGTGAATTTTACTCATAACGATGCATCTGTATTCCGCCAATTGATAGAACCTAATGCTATTGAATTATGAAGCCAGCTCAGGAAGATTTATTGATCGAATTACTCCAAACAGAATGGCAATTTTTGAATACGTCGATTGAAACGTTACTGCTTTCTGTAGAAAAATGTAAAGCGATCGGATTAAAACCGGCTTTTTCATTTGAAGAACAGGAATCGTTTGACTCCCTGACTTCCAAGTTTAACAGGACATCGGATCTGTTTACCCAAAAGATACTGCGAACGAGCTGGATGCTATTGCATGAATCATTCGTTCCTTTTATCGACATGATGAATATGTGTGAAAAAATGCACCTTATCCATTCTGCCGACCAGATGATAACCATCCGGGATATGCGTAACCAGATTGCTCATGAATATCTTCCCAAAGGGCTTCATGATCTTGTGCCGGAAGTGATTGAAATGACGGAAAAATTGGTTGAGAATATAGAGGCCAGCAAATTATTCTTCACCGAAAGGCGTTGGATTGACACCTGTGAATGGTCGAACCATTGAGTAGCAGAATAAAAAAGTAGCAGAAGCTAAGGGGGTAAGGAGAGAAGCTTGAGTGGCTACAGACCCAGGGCAAAGTGGTTTGCCGTGTTTCGTGCTTCACGTTTATAGAGTACAAAAAACTCCACCCGATACTCGCAATATCATGTGGGTGGAGTTTCATCAGAAGGGCATTGAAGCCTGGTTCAGGGCATTAAAGTTGCAGCGCACTGATGTATTGACTGGTGGAGGTAGCTTTGCCATCCAACCGCATCGTAAAGGCCCAGCAATGCACTTCGATGCCCGTCCACACAACCGGAAGCTGAATATCAACGGCACCCTCCGACCGTTTGGAAACCTCTTCAGCCATATGCCATATTTTCGAATCAGGGTTGGTGAAAACAAACTTTACCTGATCTGCCGGATCAATCCCCAGAAATGGAGTTGTGTCCCATGTGGCATTCACTTTAGTATCCCCCGTGGTTGTCACGGTAATCTTTTCCAACTTGGGTAATGATCCCCTTGCAATAACCAGATTTTCGTAATTGACCGAAAAATCGGGATAATCACCACTGACGGCATTGTTCACAGCACCCCATCCGGCTTTACGCAACTCTTCCTTTGTTTTGCAAGCCACATAGGTTTGTTTGAACATCAGTTTCATCAGGCTCAGCTCTGTATTCACAAAACTGAACCGATTTCTTTGCCTCATCTGATTTTCTGTTTTGGGATCACTTGGTGCTCGATATTCACGCATAGTTGTGTTACCCTTTTTGTCGACAGCACCCACGGTGTTGCCGAACTTTCCTGAGATTTCGCCATAGGCGAAAGAATTAACTTTCGACATAATTTAAATTGTTAAATGTTTATATTGCCGTTTTCGCGGCGTTATTTTATTTTGTTTATCGACCCCAACCCGATCCCTGTCGATGTTTTGTTAAGGTTGGGCAAAGGGAGCCTTGAAGGTAGGTTGAAGCTACATTGATGACTCATCGGCGATTCGTCGAAGAAGTGTCGAAGAATATCGAACAAACATCGAACCTACATTAATGGTCAGTCGAGGCCTCCTGCTCTTTTTATCGAAACATGGTCGGATGAATGCCTCTTTTTATCGAACCTATGTCGAACCTGTAGGGGTGATTTACCGAACCTTCTTCGATGGCTGTTGGGGTGGCTGTCGGGCTGTGTTGCTTCTTCCCTTTGGCTTCAGGGCGGCGCGCGGGCATGGGAATGATCATTATGGTGTGCATATTCACATTGTACAACCCGGCGTGTTGGCTCTGGCAGCGGTTGTCCTCTGGGAGGCGGATGCCTGTCTGCGATATAAAATAAGCGATTAAGATGTGTCATGTATTATATGGTGTTTGTATAATTAACAAAATATTCAAACTTTGTTTTGTGAAATAATAAATACAAATTCCGTGCCATGTAATTAATATTATAAAATAAATATGGCCTTTTAAGCTAATTGTTATGTAAATGACGAGGTAGTGGGCTTAATAATGTTTTTAAATGTTGATATTAGGTGTAATATTCAATATCGTTACTATTGTTAATTCGTTGATATTAAGTTAAATATAGAATAAGGTCAAAATTCATATTGATATCCGCTTTTTGTTGTTTACATCAGGAATCTGTGTCATTAAATCTGATTGTGTGTCAGGACGGATGTTGTTTTTTGGGAGAAAATGGAATGTAACCCTGACACAATGGCATTGGTATTTTGTCAGGTTTTGTATGACATGATGGCAGGAAAAAGACAAACAGTGAGCCAAAAGATAACTGCGGTTGAAAATGTAAGGTGTAAAGGTTAATGAGAGCAACAAACAACAAAGTTCACTCGTTGGTCAGCTTTTATAAAACCACTCAGTCAGGACAGAAGAACAGAACAAACGAAGAAGAAAACAGGATCAGAAAGGGTTATAACCGAACTCATCCTGACTTTTTATTTTTCAATTCCAGCCTCCCGAAAAAAATGAGGCTTAGTGTTGCAAAATGAATAAAGATTATCTCATTTTACAACCCAACTCTTCAAATTGAGAGCCTCCCTGTTTCCTCTTGGTTTTTGAATGTCATTGTAGCAATTATACCTGGTCTCTATTGTATCGTCGCCCTTTGTTGAATATTTTTAGCATATCATCTATCAGACCTCTTTCTAAATCCCTCTCCGGAGTAGAGGGACTTTTGCTGATTTTCAATTATATCTTTGAGTATTTTTATAACGCACATCCTGTTCTCAAATTTCCCTTTCTTTGGGAGGGGGCATCCACAGGCCGGGAGAGGCCAATAAGCTGGAATACGATAAAAGTATCATTGCCGATAAAGGTTAAGGCATATACATCAGCCGGGATCCGAGAGTCTTTTTTTAGCTTACCGGATGATTGTTTTATCTACTACGAATCCCGGATGTATCCTAATTGTTTCCATTTTAGTTGAATCATTCATTCACCTTTTCCAGGCTCCAATGAACCCGTTTGCTTTAGGTTGTTGATATTTAAACCCTTATTTTTGAAACATCTGGCCCTTAGTAGCAATAGATCATATAAAGATCAGGCAAACCTTATTCCCTTATTATGAAACATGCCAGTAAACTATTCATATCCGAGGAGAGGTTAATAGTGGAATGTGAGTCCTTTACGCCTTTTTAAAAACGAATTCTTATCGTATCTAATAAGGGAATAAGGGCAATTACCAGGGGGGTGGTGGTTTTCCTACTAAGGGTTAGACTACGTCCAAAATAAGGTTTCGAAATAGTTACCTGATCCGGATTGTCATACGTGGGATTCGAGTTGCATATGACAACTTTTAAAAACATAAACGTATGAAACAGAACATTGTCCCTAAAATAGCCGTTTATCTCTGAAAGTATTATTGTATCTTTGTTCCGCAGCATATTGTGTTGGTTTTTTTTTGTACGACATAAAATTGTTGCAAGTCAGTGGCTTTGTCAAAACATTATTCTGCTTTTTATTGCATATCAGCAAGTTTTTCTACTTGTGAAAGTTGAATCATTAAATTCTCTGTGTTTATCTTTTATAAAGCTTCATCTGTTTTGTCTGGTTATTATTCATTGAACTTTCGCATGTCATACAATGCCTGTCAATAAGTAATTATTACAATATAATGATTGATTATTAAGAATATATAACAAACTACCTTGCATGGGGCTTCTGCCCCTTCAATCCCGACCTGCTTTTTGTCTTGAAACAAAAAGTAGGCAAAAAATTAACTTCGTTGAAAGCACTATGTTCGGCAGAACCAAAATGGGATTTTGTCTCTGCCCTCGCTGAAACGTGCTTTTCAAGACTATGTCCGCTTCGCTCAAAAAACTGACGTTCGTCGACTCAAATCGTCCAAACTCACTCCTTCGTCGCTCAAACAGGACGATTTTTAGCTGCCGCCTCACTTGCTTTTTGGCTCACCGGACAAGGTCGTTCCCTATGTATCAAAGAAAGATCGTATCGTTAGTACGATATAGAGCTTGCGAAAGTTGAATTATTCACCTTTTGGAGGTGTTTGAGTTTATGGTAATCTGCGTTATATCATAAAAAATATTGAATATGAAATTATTGCGTTAAATGTTATTTGTTCCTTTCGTCCTTATGCCTAAGTCCTCTCCAACCTCTATTCTCCTTTGGAGACTTTCTCCAGAGGGAAAGAAAAAGGGAAAATAGTTTTTGAGGGAGAAGTACAACAGGTGTTGGTAAAGAGTATATAACATACTTACAATACACAGTATAAAAACAGGGTAAACGTGCGCAAATTGAGGTTGCAATTTATTCTACTGCCGGATAGGAGGGTATCTCTGTTTTTCTTGCATATCTGTATTTTTTAAATATTAGATTGATTTGATTATCTGTTTGTTATCTCTTGTGTTGACGTGAAATATTTATTTTGTGTGCAATAATATTACGAATGAATGATAAATAAGTAAAATGCAAAGCGATTTAAAGAGAGATGATGCTCGACTAAACCAAAATTTCTGTAATTTTGCAGTCAAAATAAGTTGACTGCTTAAGGTATGTTTGAAACGATGCACATCATAGCTGCTTTTTTAATCAGCGCTGTTCTGGTGTATATATCCATTCCGGTTATCGTGAAGATATCGGCTATGAAGAAGCTCGTTGATAAACCGAATGAGCGAAAGGTGAATGATGTCCCCATCCCCAATCTGGGAGGAGTGGCCCTGTTTTTAGGTATTACCATCGGTACCCTGTTGTCTATTGATAAAATAGAGGTGGCTGATTTCAGGTATATTTTTGCCTCCATGACACTCTTGTTTTTTCTGGGGATCAAAGATGATATCCTGGTTTTGTCTGCTACCACCAAGTTTGTTACCCAGTTTTTTGCTACAGGAATTCTGATTGTTTTGGGAGGTATCCGCCTCACCAGTTTGCATGGTATTTTCGGGATTGAAGAGATTGGCTATGTGGAAAGTGTGGTGCTGAGTTTTCTTGTGATTATTGGCATCATCAATGCGATGAACCTGATTGATGGCATTGACGGACTGGCAGGAGGATTGAGCCTGATGATCACCTCCATTTTCGGCGTATTCTTTATCGGTTACGGGCAGACTGCTTATGCTATTTTGGCTTTTGCCGCTGCCGGTAGTGTGATGCCTTTTCTCTATTTCAATCTGTTCGGGAAAACGAATAAAATTTTTATGGGCGATACGGGGTCGTTGATTCTTGGATTGCTCATCTCGGTGATGGTGATCCGGTATAACGAATTCGCCATTGGTACGGGACATGGCGCTGCTTCACCGGCTATCTCATTGTCTATTCTGATGTTTCCTGTTCTGGATGTTTTCCGGGTGATGCTGGTGAGGATAAGGCATCGCAAATCTCCCTTCAAACCAGATAAAAACCATATCCATCATAAATGTTTGGATTTAAAATTTTCTCATCTTGCCTCAAGCCTAATCCTTATTTTGTTTAACTTTGCAGTGGTAGTGCTGATTTTTTTATTACGAGCGCTTAATATCCATATTTTGTTGGCCTTGTTGTTGGTTTTGTATCTCCTGTTCTACTTTGTGTTAGTGTTGTTACAGAACAGAAAAACGAAAGAAGCACCCTTGCCACTTCATAGAGAGGGTTAAAATGTTGGTATACGTTTTTCGGATGTTTTGCGTTATACGTATAGGAACATGTCTGATATAGAATGAAAAGTGAACCATTGTCATTTAGGTGTGGGTTTTGAGGAATGATAATGGCTTACTGTTGGTTCGTTGCTCCAGTTGGGAGTGACGAGCTTTGTTGTGGAAAAAAGATAAATTCAGTTGGCAGTTGACAAGGAAAATCTGCAGTTAAAGAAGATACGAAGGTAAGGAAGTTATAACCTCAGTCCTTCAATCTGCCCGAGAGGTAGTAGCCATCTGTCCGGAGCCAGAAATTACAGAAGATGAATCGTTTTGCATTTGATTTTTTGCCCGATGCGGTTAACCCAGTTTGAAATCAATACGATCGTAACCCTTGCTCAAAGACATTTTTCTGAAAGCGTCAGGGTTTATTTGTTTGGTTCGCGTGTGGATGATCAACTCAAAGGAGGAGATATCGACCTGATGATTCAACATCCTGACGAATCGCAACTGACAATAAGAAAAAAAATCCTTTATTTGGTTGATCTGAAACGTATATTGGGCGATCGTAAAATCGATGTTGTTTTTGATAATGGGTTAACACGATCTAAACAGTCATTCTATAAATCTATACAACAGCACTCCCTTCTGCTATCCGAATCATGATTCTTTACGAGAAAGATGACAAACTGAAAGAAGCCTACCGAGTAAGTAAGCTGCATTTGGAGCGTATGATGTCTGCTTATTCCAAAATTGCACCCTGCTTCCCCCTTACTATTGAAAGGTACGATACTATGGAGCCGGACTTGCTGGCTTATTTCGACCAGTTTGTGTATCGCTTCTCGAAATTACAGGATAGCATGGGTGGAAAACTTTTTAAGGCTATTCTTGAAAACCTGGGAGAGGAGACGCGTAATGTTCCATTTATCGATCTGTTGAATAAACTGGAGGCATTAACTATCCTCGATAATGCAACTGATTGGTTGATTTTGCGGGATATCCGAAATATAATAGCGCATGAATATCCGTTTCATCAACAGGAAGTGATAGAGGGATTAAATCAAATTCATGTGAACTATAGCACGTTGCTTCATATCTGGTCAACAGTTGAATCATATTTATTCAAAAAGTTTAGCTATGTAATGAAGGAAATGGATTCAATGGATAGTTGACAATTGACAGTGAAAATCTGTAAGTTGCAGGAAGAGGAGAAGAGGAAAACCTCAAAGTAGTTTAGTAGCAATCCAATAACTGAATGACAGAGTAACAGAATAACTGATAAAGCAACAGGAAGTGAAAGAAGATACAGGAAGATGAGAAGTTAAAGAAGTCGGAAGCAACAAGCATTTAATTATCACATTTTCTATCATCCCGTGAATGTGGCATATGATTTTTTATTTATTTATAAAAATATGAAAGGTGTAATTTTTACAGGTAAGCTGTTGTCAACACGGTTTATTATTTTGGTGGCAGGCATTTTGTTCGCTTGCGCCATGCAGGCTCAATCGCTGAGTATGTTGAAGAATGTGGATGTTAGCAGCCTTAGCGATCAACAGATCAGCGCTATTCAACAGAAGATGCAATCGGAAGGGGTTTCGATGAATCAACTGGATCAATATGCTGCTTCCCAGGGTATTTCCCAAAATCAGGTTGATCAGTTCAAGGCCAGGGTTGTGAAATACAACAGCACCCGATATGGAGTGAAAATTCGTAAACCTAATCCAGCGGATACGGCTTCTTTATTTTTAAATCGTGCGGCAGATACCGATTCTGTACGACCTCTTCAGATATTCGGCGCTTCTATTTTTAAAAATGTCAACCTGAGTTTTGAACCCAATCTACGGCTGGCAACTCCCCTGGATTATGTTCTAGGTCCCGATGACCAGTTGTTGATTGATATCTACGGGGTGTCGGAGGTGAACTATAAGTTAAGCATCAGCCCTGACGGTACCATTATGATCCCCAATGTAGGTATTGTTAATGTGAACGGACTAACCATCGCTGAAGCACGAAAATTGATTAAAGCACGGCTAGCAACGGTGTATAAAGGAATTACCACTGGCAATACCTTTGTAAATATCACATTAGGGGATATCCGTAGCATCACGGTTTTTGTCACCGGCGAAGTGACTTATCCCGGTTCTTATACTGTGCCATCGCTCGCTACGGTTTATAATGCATTGTATCAGTCGGGTGGACCGAAAGCGAGTGGTTCGTTCCGCGATATTCAACTGATCCGGGATAATAAAGTGATTGCCACTATCGACCTGTATGACTTTCTGGTGTATGGGAAGCAAAATAACCTGCGGTTGCAGGATCAGGACGTCATTAAAGTATTACCCTATAAAAACCGTGTGACACTGACAGGAGAAGTGAAGCATCCTGCTATATTCGAGATGCGGAAAGGGGAAACCTTACAGGAGCTGATTGATTTTGCAGGAGGGTTTACGGAAAATGCTTACAGGCAAACGATTACTGTATATCGCAATACCCTGAAAGAGAAAGAGGTGATTGATGTGGATCATGCAAATTTTGCTACGTTTCTGACCCAACCGGGCGATCAATATACTGTAGGCAAGTTGTTAAACCGTTTTGAAAACCGTGTGCAGATATCGGGAGCTGTCTATCGTCCAGGCGTATATGCCCTCACTCCGGGTATGCGGGTGAAAGACCTCATTCTGAAAGCCGATGGTTTACGGGAAGATGCCTTTGTGAATAGCGCCGTTATTTTCCGGAAGAATGCATTACAGCTTCCGGAGATGACATCGTTCACCCCAAAGGCGGCGATGAACGACTCGGATAATGTGTTGTTGCAACGGGATGACAGTGTTTATATTGCTTCGGTACTGACCATGAAGGAGCGCGATTCTGTGGATGTTTCGGGTGAAGTGATTACCCCGGGCACCTATGCCTATGCCCCCGGGATGACGCTGAAAGACCTGATCCTCCTGTCTAATGGATTTAAACCCATGGCCAATCTGGCAGAGATCGTGGTGTATCGACGTGTAACCGATGTGAAGACGCTGAATGCTAATGTGATTAAAGCCCTTTCCTTTAAAGTGAAGATGGATCATGCGCTGGATTATGGAGCGGCGGCCACATTCCTGCTTAAGCGGGATGACCATGTGGTGGTGCATGCCATTTTCGGTGCGGAGGATATGCGACAGGTGAAAGTGGAAGGTGAAGTTGAAGCCCCGGGTAATTACATCCTGCTTTCGAAAAACCAACGCATCTCCGACCTTGTGCGGCAGGCGGGAGGGCTTACTACTTATGCCTATGCAGCAGGGGCGATGTTGATTCGTAACCCGGCGGCTGTAAAAGACGGCACACGGAAATGGCTGGAACAGGTGACGCAAAAAACCATCGAAAAACAACAACGGGAGATCAGGGATTCCCTGAATCCCAATCCGCCTAAGGATCTACTTCAGGAACCGAGCCGGGTTTCGATTGATTTAACTAAGATATTGACGCATCCTGGCTCATCAGAGGATCTTGTATTGGAGGAGGGGGATGTGTTGTCTATTCCCAGACGCCCGGAAACAGTGATTGTCTCGGGTGAAGTGTTGATGCCCTCCATGATCCGTTATGAGAAAGGGAAATCGTTGCAATATTACATCAAACATGCCGGTGGATTTTCTGATAATGCATTTGATCGGAAGACCTATGTGATTTATTCCAACGGTTCTGTGGATGCTACTTCCAGCTTTCTGGGAATCAAGGCTTATCCATCTATTACCCCCGGTGCACATATTGTTGTGCCAACAAAACCGATGAAAAAGGGTATGTCTTTAGGAGAACTACTAACGCTTTCAACATCGCTTTCTACCTTAGCTGTGGTGCTAGTAACGTTATTTAAAAAGTGAGAAGCCTGGGTTTTAATTCTGTCTGAAAGAAGTTAAAGAAGATGCATTCAATTGATAATGAGAATCAGAAGCTAAAGAAGAGCCATCAGCGTTGTCAACAGATTCCTATCTTTTGAAACTTAATCTGCTGTTTGTTGTTTCTCTTTATATCTTATTCTGTCCTCAAGCCGGACAGGCTTTTCCTTTTTTGCTGCAGCAAAAAAAAGGAAACAAAAAATGCCGCCGCTCTGCCTGTTGTAGCTAAAAAATCATTCCGCTACACTAAAACAAAAAAACTCGCTTTGCTCAAACCGTTTTTGTTTTAACGCTTCGCTTCATGATTTTTCTTAACGCACAACAGCCAATGCGGATAAAACCTACACATTGGCAGTAAAGTAGACGAAATTAAATGACAGAATAACTGATAAAACAGCACGAAGTTAGAGAAGATACAGGAGGTTAGGGAAGTTAGAACCCTCAATCCTTCAGTCCCTCGGTCCTTCAATCTAAGGAGGCATAGTCCCAAAGTCGTAATAACTGATTCAATTTTATTAACTTACTGGTGTTTTGTTGTTCAGGAATAAAAGATAAAAATGGAAAAATTGCAACAAGAATTACTGCAAAGAGCCAAATTTATTTTGCTTTCTGTCGATCCTAATGGAAAAATAATTTTGTTTGGATCGCATGCCCGTGGTGATGCCCGCATTGATTCGGACTGGGATTTGCTTATTTTATTGGATAAACAGCATATAGAATCTTCCGATTTTGACCGTATTGCATATCCAATTTATGAAACCGGATGGATAGCCGGAGAACAATTCAGTCCGAAAATGTACACCTTTCAAGAATGGAAACTACGAAGTTTTACTCCTTTTTATAAAAACGTAGAAAAAGACGGAATTGAATTATGAGTTTAAGTCGCGAAGAAAGGGATGCTATTATCTATTACCGAATTCAAAAAGCCAAAGAAACATTGAAAGAGGCATCTGGAATTGCTAAATTAGGATATTGGAATGCTGTTGTGAATCGGTTATATTATGCTTGTTATTATATGACAAGCGCCTTGTTGTTGTATCATGGCTATTCGGCTCAGACGCATTCCGGAGTCATTCGCCTTTTTGGTTTGAATTTTGTAGCTACAGGTATTGTACCTAAAGAACAATCTAAATTTTATTCCAAGCTTTTTGAATTGCGACAAGCAGGCGATTATGATGATCTTTACAGATTGACTTCAGATGAAGTAAGTCCATTAATTGAATTAGCTTATCAATATGTTGAAGTGCTCGAGGCTTTAATTGTTCCTACGGTAATTAGAAATTAAATGACTGAATAACTGATTCAATTGGCAATGGACAGTTGACAATTGACAATGAAGATCAGAAGATGTCAAACGAAAAGTAGTTTAGTAGTTGGTAGAAAGTAGATAGTAGAAATCTGAGAATCTGATGGTAAGAAGATATAGAAGATCTAACCCTACCCCCTGCGGGTACTTCCCTTCATCAGAAGGGCAGAACAATCTGCCAGAGCAAGCTGAGGCTACCATGGTTACCAAAACATGATGTTCAAGTGCTGTCCCCAAAGTGAATAACGGAATAACGGAATGACTGATAAAACAACAGGAAGTTAGAGAAGCTACAACCTTCAATCCTTCGATCCTTCAATCCTTTCGGGGACGAGCGGAGCGGGTGGGGTTGGAGGACTCAAATAACTGAATGACAGAGTAACATAATGATTGAATAGAATGAAGTTAAAGAAGAACCATCAGCGTTGTCAACAGATTCCTGTCTTTTGATACTTAACCTGCTGTTTGTTGTTTCTCTTTATATCTTATTCTGTCCTCAAGCCGGACAGGCTTTTCCTTTTTTGCTGCAGCAAAAAAAAGGAAACAAAAAATGCCGCCGCTCTGCCTGTTGTAGCTAAAAAATCATTCCGCTACACTAAAACAAAAAAAACTCGCTTTGCTCAAACAGTTTTTGTTTTAACGCTTCGCTTCATGATTTTTCTTAACGCACAACAGCCAATGCGGATAAAACCTACACATTGGCAGTAAAGTAGACGAAATTAAATGACAGCATAACTGATAAAACAGCACGAAGTTAAAGAAGATACAGGAAGTTAGGGAAGTTAGAACTCTCAATCCTTCGATCCCTCGATCCTTCAATCTTTTCCGGGACGAGCGGAGCGGGTGGGGTTGGAAATCAAATAATTGAATGACAGAGTAACATAATGATTGAATAGAATGAAGCTAAAGAAGAGCCATCAGCGTTGTCAACAGATTCCTGTCTTTTGATACTTAACCTGCTGTTTGTTGTTTCTCTTTATATCTTATTCTGTCCTCAAGCCGGACAGGCTTTTCCTTTTTTGCTGCAGCAAAAAAAAGGAAACAAAAAATGCCGCCGCTCTGCCTGTTGTAGTTAAAAAATCATTCCGCTACACTAAAACAAAAAAACTCGCTTTGCTCAAACAGTTTTTGTTTTAACGCTTCGCTTCATGATTTTTCTTAACGCACAACAGCCAATGCGGATAAAACCTACACATTGGCAGTAAAGTAGACGAAATTAAATGACTGAATAACTGATAAAACAGCACGAAGTTAAAGAAGATACAGGAAGTTAGGGAAGTTAGAATCCTCAATCCCTCGATCCTTCAATCTTTTCGGGGATGAGCGAAGCGGGTTGGGTTGGATGACTCAAATAACCGAATAACCGAATAACTGATTCAATCTCTTATGACAATTGACAATGAAAATCAAAATACAGTGGTTAGCGGTTATTCAGATAGCAATAAGAATGTAGTGTAGTGTGTATATGATTAGTTACGGTGGTGCTTTTCTGTAATTATTCCAAATTTGTGATGGCATATTTCTGGTGTAATGCGTATTTTGTGATGGTATATTTCTGTAAAACCATTATCTTTGCTGTAAATTAGAATCTGTATGTCACAACGTAATAACTTGTATTTTTCGCGCGATATTGACCTCCATTTAAAAACATGGAAAGAGGATATACATCATAAGCCTTTGTTGTTACGCGGTGCTCGACAAGTTGGGAAATCATCTGCCGTGCGGCATTTAGGTGAAACATTCGAGTATTTTTTGGAAGTAAATTTTGAACGAAATCCTGATATTAAGCAGTTGTTTAGTGTCTCAC
Source organism: Microbacter margulisiae (assembly GCF_014192515.1). Lineage (NCBI taxonomy): Bacteria > Pseudomonadati > Bacteroidota > Bacteroidia > Bacteroidales > Porphyromonadaceae > Microbacter > Microbacter margulisiae. Next base: position 1,662,905 of record NZ_JACHYB010000001.1, on the reverse strand, counting down.
TAAACCCCAAAGTCTAAGGTCTAAAAAGTCTAAAGAAAATAGCAAAAGGCAACAGATTTACATTAGATATTAGATTCACCTTAAACTTTAGACGTTTTACCTGTCATTAGGTACTTTATAGAGTTTGTGAAAGTTGAATTAACTAATCAATTAATTAAACATGACCAAAGAAACAGCTATCAAGTTATTTAATGATCAAAAAATTCGTACGTATTGGGATGAAGAAGGAGAAAAGTGGTATTTTTCAATAGTTGACGTTGTTGGAATTCTAACAGATCAACCCCACTTTCAAGGATCCCGAAATTATTGGAAAGTATTGAAAAGCCGACTTCTTAAAGAGGGGAATGAAACGGTTACAAATTGTAACCGGTTGAAATTGTTAGCTGAAGATGGGAAGATGCGATTCACAGATGTGGCTGATACAGAGCAATTATTTCGTCTTATTCAATCTATTCCATCCCCGAAAGCGGAACCTTTTAAGCTTTGGTTGGCACAAGTTGCCCGTGAACGAATAGATGAAATTGAAGATCCTGAAATTGGAATTGATAGATTAATGGAAACCTATTTACGCAAGGGTTATTCTACTGCCTGGATTAATCAAAGACTCAAGAGTATTGAAATACGTAAAGATCTGACCGACGAATGGGATAACAGAGGAGTACAAAAAGGACAAGAATATGCCATTCTTACTGATGAGATTTCAAAAGCATGGAGTGGGTTTACTACCAAACAATATAAAGCCTTTAAGAATCTGAAGAAGGAAAATTTACGGGATCACATGACTAATTTAGAGTTGGTTTTGAATATGCTTGCTGAAGCAACAACCACAGAGATATCAAAAGAGAAGAATCCTGAAACCTTTGAAGACAGTCGTAAAATTGCCAAGCAAGGAGGAATGATAGCTGGCAATACACGTAAAGAAATTGAAGCAAAAACAGGGAAGAAAATAGTTTCAAGATTGAATGCAAAGCAGTTAGAATTTCGAAAGAAAAAAGAACTTGAATAATCAACAAGTGCTGATTTGAAGATATGGTAATTTGAAAATGAATTACCTAATTTACCTATTCAGTTTTACTATTTATTCAACTTTCGCAAGCTCCAATTAACCCGATTGCTTTAGGTTGTTGAGATTTAAACCTTATTTTGTAAGTAGCTGAACCTTAGTAGCAATAGATCATATGAAGATCAGGCAACCCTTATTCCCTTATTACATGAAACAAGCAGTAAATTTTCACATCCAAAATATGATAATGTTAGGATGTGAATCCTTTACACCCTCCTCCAAACAAATTATTATCGTATGGAATAAGGAAATAAGGTTAATTCCCAGTGTGGTTATTGGTTTTCCTACTAAGGGTTAAGCTACATCCAAAATAAGGTTCTGAAATGGTTACCTGATCCAAATTATCAGATATGGAATTCAAATTTCATACGGCAACTTTTAAAAACATAAACAAGGAGACTAAACATTGTTCCTATTGCTTTTTCACTTGAAGTAAAAAAGCTATTTTTCTCTGAAAGTATTATTGTATCTTTGTGTCGCAACATATTTTTTGGATTTTGTTTGACAACATAAAGTTACTGATATTCAGTGATTTTACCAAATGTATATGCTGCTTTTTTCTTATATATCAGCAAGTTATTTTACTTGCGAAAGTTGAACTATTTACCGTTTTGTTTGCAGTTGAAATGGCTTGGCTTATTTCCGTATTGCTGATCGGTTTATATCATTAAATCTAACGAGCATAGTTCACATACACGCATTATATTACGGGATTACGGGGCGGAGGTATCGAAGATCGATAGGCAAAGGCAAAAAAAGCAGCAGTCTAAAGACAAACGACAAACTGCGGTTGAAAGTTTAAGGTGTAACGTTTATAGGGAAATAACAACAGCGGGCGATCTGAATAATTGAATGACTGAATTACTGAATAACTGATTCAATTGACAATGGACAGTTGACAATTGACAATGAAGATCAGAAGATGTCAAACGAAAAGTAGTTTAGTAGTTGGTAGAAAGTAGATAGTAGAAATCTGAGAATCTGATGGTAAGAAGATATAGAAGATCTAACCCTACCCCCTGCGGGTACTTCCCTTCATCAGAAGGGCAGAGTAATCTGCCAGAGCAAGCTAATGCTACCATGGTTGCCGGAAGATAATGCTCAAGTGCTGTCCCCTTTGGTTAAAGGGGACGAGCGGAGCGGGTGGGGTTGGAAAGTGAACGGAATAGCAGAGTAACATAATGATTGAATAGAATGAAGCTAAAGAAGAGCCATCAGCGTTGTCAACAGATTCCTATCTTTTGATACTTAACCTGCTGTTTGTTGTTTCTCTTTATATCTTATTCTGTCCTCAAGCCGGACAGGCTTTTCCTTTTTTGCTGCAGCAAAAAAAAGGAAACAAAAAATGCCGCCGCTCTGCCTGTTGTAGCTAAAAAATCATTCTGCTACGCTAAAACAAAAAAACTCGCTTTGCTCAAACCGTTTTTGTTTTAACGTTTCGCTTCATGATTTTTCTTAACGCACAACAGCCAATGCGAAAACCTACACATTGGCAGTAAAGTAGACGAAATTAAATAACTGAATAACTGATAAAACAACAAGAGGTTAGAGAAGCTATGGCTATCAATTTGTCATCTACTAAAACTACTGATAGCTATCATATAATTTATATACATATTTATCCATCAGTATATGGGGCCGGAAAAAACAAATGACGAAATATCGTTACAAGAAATTCTTTTTCATCTGGGAGAGATTAAAAAGCTTATTTTACAAAAAAAGAAATGGGTGGTTGGAATGGGTTTGGCAGGGGCAGTAATTGGCCTTATTGCTTCTTTCCTGATTAAACCGACATACACGGCTACCCTTTCTTTTGCTATACAGGATGATCAATCCAGTAGCATGTCAAATATTTCGAGTTTGGCCAGCCAATTTGGTTTTTCATTAGGTGGAGGAACCAGTGGCGCTTTCGGAGGAGATAACTTGTATGCACTTTTTATGTCACACCGGCTTATTGAGAATACCTTGTTACAGCCGGTTCAGATTGATGGAAAGGCAACCAATCTGTTAAACCTCTATATAGACACCTATCATTTGCGGGAAGGATGGGCAAAAAGCAAAAATCCAACGATGCGTAATATGCAGTTCCCGGTGAATCAGCAGCAAAGTACCTTTACCCGTGCACAGGATAGTATTTTAGAGGCGATATATACTACCATTATCAAAAAGCCGATGTTGACGGCTCAAAGCCGAGATAAGAAATTAAGCATTGGGGATATTACCTTCGTTTCCCAAAATGAATTGTTATCGCAGTTGTTTGTAGAGAATCTGATTCAAGTTACTACAAATTTTTACGTAGCCACAAAAACCAAAGTAGCCCGACAGAATTATGAAACATTACTCCATCAGGCGGATTCGGTCGAGGCTGTGTATGATAACGCTGTTGCTTCAAGAGCAGCCTTGGCGGATAATGCTCCTAATATGGTAAAACAGATAGGTGGTGTAAGCCTGATTAGAAAGTCAACCGATATGCAAATTGCTGCAGCCACCTTAATAGAGATGAAGAAGAATCTGGAAGTACTGAAATTAAGCATTGATCAGGATACGCCTTTGGTGCAGGTGATCGATTCGCCTACTTTACCTTTGCAGAAACATAAATTAGGGAAAGCGAAAGGGATTGTTTTGGGAGGATTGATTGGTGGCTTTGTGATTGTAATGTTTCTTGTGCTTGTCTATTTTTATCGAAAGCTAAAAGAGAACCTATTATATCCTGACCATCATTCAAAAGCATAATTTTGCTTGGGCATACCGTAATTTATCTATATCAATCATACGCCTCTTATAATATTATGGAATTCATAAATTGTTGATATTGATTTATATATCGTTTAAAATTGTTTATACATGAAAGTCGTCATTTTAGCCGGAGGGTTGGGAACCCGTTTGAGTGAAGAGACCGATTTGAAGCCAAAACCTATGGTGGAAATCGGAGGCAAGCCTATTCTGTGGCATATCATGAAAATTTATTCAGCATATGGCTTTAATGAGTTTATTGTTTGTTGTGGCTATAAAGGATATATCATTAAGGAGTATTTTGCCAATTATTTTTTGCATCAGGCGGATGTTACCATCGATCTTGGTAATAACGATATTCAAATTCATGATTCCCATGCAGAACCGTGGAAAATCACATTAGTTGATACAGGATTGAATACCATGACCGGGGGACGTATTCAGCGGGTGGAAAAATATATTGGTAATGAAACCTTCATGTTGACGTATGGGGATGGCGTAAGCAATGTAGATCTTCATCAATTGGTAGATTTTCACAAACAAAATGGCAAATTGGTAACACTTACCGCTGTACAGCCTTCGGGTAAATTCGGGGCAGTAGAACTTAATGCAGAAAATATGATTACCGCTTTTCAGGAAAAACCCAGAGGCGATGGCGCATGGATTAATGGTGGTTTTTTTGTACTAGAACCTCAGATTTTCCAATACATTACGGAAGGAGATCAAACCATTTGGGAACGCACTCCTTTGGAAACCATTGCCCGAGATAACCAACTGGCAGGATACCGGCATACCGGTTTTTGGAGACCTATGGATACATTACGGGATAAAATAGAGTTGGAGGCAATGTGGAATTCCGAACATTGCGAATGGAAAATTTGGTGAGTGTATTTACGAATTTTACCAATTTCACGAATTAAGACGAATTACACGAATTATGTTTGGAGATTTTTATAAAGGGAAACGGGTATTGATTACCGGACATACAGGGTTTAAAGGTTCATGGCTTTCCTTGTTGCTTCATAAGCTGGGTGCATCTGTATCTGGTTATGCCCTTGAACCGCCTACTTTTCCCAGTTTATATGAAGAAGCACATATTGATGAACTTGTTACTTCTTTTATTGGGGACATACGCGATTATAATAGATTATTGTTAACCTTGCAGCAGGTAAAGCCCGAGATTGTGATCCACATGGCTGCCCAGCCATTGGTAAGGGAATCTTATAAGAATCCGATGGAAACCTACGAAGTGAACGTGATGGGGACAGTGCATTTGTTGGAAGCCATCCGGCACACCACCAGAATAAAAGCAGTTGTCAATGTTACAACTGACAAATGTTATGACAATAAGGAATGGCTTTGGGGATATCGTGAAAATGAACCCTTAGGGGGATATGATCCCTATTCGAACAGTAAGGCCTGCTCTGAATTAGTGACATCGGCTTTTCGCAATTCTTTTTTCAACTCTCAGACCTATGCTGAACATGGTGTGGCTATTGCCTCGGCCCGTGCCGGAAATGTGATTGGAGGAGGCGACTGGGCAGAAGACCGGTTGATTCCCGATTTTATCCGGGCTATTACACAAGGTGAAGAGGTGAAGATACGAAGCCCGTATGCAATTCGACCCTGGCAACATGTATTGGAGCCTCTGGCAGGATACCTGATGCTGGCGGAACGTCTTTATCAAGATGGAGCGCCATTTGCCGAAGCATGGAATTTTGGGCCTGATGATAAAGATGCAAAAAATGTCGAATGGATCGTAAAACGTATTTGTGCCTTGTGGGGCAATGATGCTTCGTATGCTATTGATAATCATCCACAGCCCCATGAAGCTACCTATTTGAAACTGGATTGCTCGAAAGCTAAAGCCAGATTAGGCTGGGAACCTCTTTGGAATATTGAAACCACCCTAAAATCGATTGTCGATTGGAATAAAGCCTTTTTGTCCAATGAAGATGTGAGAATAATTACTGAGAAACAAATAGAACAATATATAGATTTGAAAATTTGAAGATGAGATAATTCAATGCTTGTTGTTCATAGTTCTTTTAACGACCACAATTTCCTTCATTTCTTGATGTTTATTGTTTTGTTAATTTAACATTAAGATTTCAGGGCTACGCCCCTTGTAATGTAATTTGCTATTTCGTGCTACTAAGATTTCAGGACTACGTCCCTTTAGATTGAAGGACTGAAGAAAGAATTGAGTAAAAGGAATCTGTTATGGGAATTTTGGATCGAAAGATTGAAGGTTATAACATCCTTAACTTCAGAACTTCTCTTCTTCAAATTTTTATTGCCAACTGTCAATCGCATTCAATTGCTTTATTTTCGATTGTTTATTATTCAGTTTTTCAGTCAAAATCTCAAATAGCAATAAAGATAAAACAGAATCACTACGTGTAACATTGTATAAAAACAGAATCATATGCAAGCAATCAAAAGAATTATTCCAAGAAAGGAATTTAAGCAATATAATATACCTGACAGTTTCGGGGTACAAGCCGAAATGATTATATTGCCCACAAATATAGGTGAAACAGGGACTGAAACGTCATCATACGACCTTATGAAAATACAGGAACAAAGTGGTATGACACAAATGTTGAACGAACCGGAGGAGGATATTTGGAATGAATTATAAAGGAAAGATTTTTAAAGTGCCGTTTCCATACACTGATTTATCTTCTAGCAAGAAAAGGCCGGTTTTGGCGCTTAGTGAACCCAATGAATATGGAGATATCCGTTTTGCTTTTATCACAACAAAAAATTACCCAAGTAGAAATCAGATCATCTTAAAACAAACTGATTTTAAATCTATTCCTCTTCCCGTTGCTTCTTATCTTCAATTGGATAAAATTGTTCTTCTCAGTAAAGATATTATTCTAAAAGAGTTGGCAGAACTGAATGCTTCGGCAATGTTTAAGTTACTGCGCCGAATAGTAATCAATGAAACCGAAATATACCACCATACCCGTTTTCAGCCGATGGAATTTATTCCGGGTAAATCGAAGGTTAATTATGCCGGTCGCGTATTCGATGAACAGGAAGTGACGAATGCTGTCGATGCGTCATTGGATTTCTGGCTCACCGAAGGACGGTTTTCTGAAGCTTTTGCTGAAAAGATTGCTGAATTTTTAGGTGTTGAACATGTTTTGCTCACCAATTCAGGCTCTTCCGCCAATCTTCTTGCATTCTCCGCGCTGACTTCCGAAAAACTGGGGGACAGACGACTTAAACCCGGGGATGAAGTGATATCTGTTGCTGCAGGATTTCCGGCTACAATTACCCCTATCATTCAAAATGGTTTGATTCCTGTTTTTGTTGATGTGGATATTCCTACTTACAATATCGACGTAAAAATGATTGAAAAAGCGATATCTCCTAAGACACGTTGTATTTTTCTTGCTCATACCTTGGGGAATCCTTTCCATCTGGATGTTATTATGGACTTAGCGGAAAAATATCATTTGTGGGTAATTGAAGATAATTGCGATGCTTTCGGTAGCAGATACAAAGGAAAATATACAGGTACTTTCGGCCATATTTCAACAATATCTTTTTATCCTGCTCATCATATCACGACAGGGGAAGGTGGCGCTATATGTACCAATGATCCCCAGTTAGCCAGATTAATACGCGCTTTTCGTGATTGGGGTCGTGACTGCTACTGTACCGGAGGAGAGAACAATACCTGTGGCAAGCGATTTACCCAGCAATTTGGAAAGCTTCCTGTAGGTTATGATCATAAGTATGTTTATTCGGAAATAGGTTATAATTTGAAAATGACCGATATTCAGGCGGCTATTGGAAGCGCACAAATGGATAAATTACCGGCATTCTGTGAAAGCAGAAAGGCTAATTTTCACGAATGGACACGAATTTTCACGAAATACTCCGATTATTTTCTTTTACCTGAAGCTACAGAAAATGCTGATCCGGCCTGGTTTGCCTTTATTGTTACGTTAAAAGACAATGTGCCTTTTACCCGCGATGAATTAACCCGTTATTTGAATAGTAACTTAATCGAAACCCGAAATTTATTTGCAGGAAACATTACCAAACAGCCCGGTTATGTAAACAAAAACTGGCGCATTGCGGATCATTTGGACAAGACGGATTATATCATGAATAATACATTCTTTTTAGGAACTTATCCGGGGTTGACAAAGGAGATGTTTGATTATGCAGAGGAAATCCTTGAATCTTTTTTAAAAGGGTACGCAGAGTAGCGCAGAGTTATTCACAGAGTCTCTCAGAGTTTTAAATCACCGTGTAACTCTGTGTTCCCTCCGTGAAACTCTGTGTAATATTAAAAGAAAGTATGGAGATTAATGAAATAACAAGGTTAATTCTTGAAGCAGCCTATAAAGTCCATTCTGAACTTGGGCCTGGTTTGTTAGAATCTTCCTATCAAGCATGTTTGGCTTACGAAATTCGTAAAAGGGGACTTCATGTTGAAACAGAGGTTGCATTACCTTTGGTTTATGAAGAAATCAAATTAGAGTGCGGATACCGAATAGATATGTTGGTTGAGAATAAAGTTATTATTGAGTTGAAAGTTGTTGAAGCACTAAATGATGTTCATCTTGCCCAGATTCTGACTTACCTTAAATTTTCTCATATAAATACTGGTTTACTGATCAATTTCAATGTAAAAAGTCTGAAAGCGGGTATTCGTCGGGTTGTCCGATAATTGATTCCGAGAAACTCTGTGTTTCCTCTGTAAAACTCAATGTAACAAAAAAACAATATGTTATCAAAGAAGTATAAATCCCAAGTTAAATCAATCATTAATCCCTTTAGCGGGATATATACGCTGGAATTTGAATCTCTAGATCGTCTTTATAAGTATTCCCCGGGACAGTTCCTACACCTTGCCATTGACGAAGCGTACGATGGCACCGGACAATGGCCGGAATCCCGTTGTTTTTCCATGCAGAGTAATCCCGATGAAGCGACTATTAAAATAACCTATGCGGTTAAAGGCAGGTTTACTCAACTCATGGAATCTACCCTGAAAGAGGGTTCATTTGTGTGGCTAAAACTTCCCTACGGCGAGCTGTTTACCCAACCCCATAATAAAACAAATACCGTATTTATTGCAGGAGGAACCGGTATCACTCCTTTTTTATCACTTTTTACGCATCAATCTTTTAATGAGTATATTAATCCGAAGATTTATCTGGGATTTCGTTTGAAAGCTTTTAATATTTACGAGGGTGAATTGGCCCGTTCGTGCAATTCGTCTCAATTCGTGAAGTCGTATTACGAAGATAAAGACGGGGTTCTTAATATACAAAGCATTGCAGATGAAAATAGCTTAGAATCAAACTATTTTGTCTCCGGTCCACCTCCCATGATTAAAGCGTTCAAACAAACATTAATTTCCAAAGGAGTTTCGGCTGGGAATGTGCTGACCGATGACTGGGAATAACAAATAAAACGGCTATGAAAAATACTATTATTCAGGAAGACATTGAACAAATTTGTCAAGAAAACCTAGATTGGACAAAATTATCGAATAAAAATATTCTTATTTCTGGTGCAAATGGCATGCTCCCCTCATATTGGATTGAAGTCTTTTTATTTCTTATCAAGCAAAAAATAATATTCAATACCCATATTTTTGCAATTGTAAGGAATGAAGAAAAGGCAAATATTCGATTCGAGGATTATTTGAAAGAGAGTTTTTTTAGTCTTATAGTTCAAGATATTTGTGACCCGATTAATATAACAAATAAAATTGACATCATAATTCATGCTGCAAGCCAAGCGAGCCCCAAATACTATGGAATAGATCCTGTAGGAACAATAAATCCTAATGTCATAGGAACAACTAATCTTTTAAAACTAGCAAAAGAACAACAAACAGAAATGTTCATTTTTTTTAGCTCTGCTGAGGTTTATGGAAATAAAAACACAAGTAATGCAATTGACGAAACAGACTTTGGTTATCTTGATCCAATGAATGTTAGGTCATGTTATGCTGAAAGCAAAAGATTGGGAGAAACCATATGTGTTTCGTGGTATAAACAATTTAATGTCCCAGTAAAAATAATTAGACCATTTCACACTTATGGACCAGGGATGAGTCCCAATGATGGTAGAGTTTTTGCAGACTTTGTGTTTAATATTCTCAACAATCAAGACATTATAATGAAAAGCGATGGATGTGCTCAAAGAGCGTATTGCTATATAAAAGATGCTGTTTTAGGTTATTTCTATGTTTTGTTAAATGGGTCTATTGGTGAAGCTTATAATGTGGGTAATCCCTCAGAAGAGTATAGTGTTAAAGATCTAGCAAAAATTTTAATTGATCTCTTCCCCGAAAAATCACTTTCGTTAAAGATGGATAAACAATTTACATCTCCAGGATACATACCATCTAATATTAATCGGATTCTTCCTAATATAAATAAAATTAAAAATATTGGTTGGGCTCCAAAAGTTGATATAAAAACAGGGTTTTATAGAACAATTGTAAGTTATAATGAAAATTAAAGAACGAATTGATGATCATCCTCAAAAAACTGAGGACTTTGCCAAGAGTATTCGCAAATTAACTCTGCAAATGGTTTTTAATGCAAAGGCATCTCATATTGGTGGGGCTTTATCCATGGTTGATATTTTAGCTGTATTATACAATGAAATACTCTCGTTAGACCCATCAAATCCTTCTAATCCTGCGAGGGATCGTTTTTTATTATCTAAAGGTCATGCTTGCACCAGTTTATACGCAACTTTAGCCTTAAAGCAATTTTTTCCTATTGAAGATTTGAATACATACAGTAAAAATGATAGTATTTATTTGTCTCATACAAGTCACTATGTTTCTGGCATTGAGATTTCAGCAGGAAGTTTAGGACATGCATTACCTGTTAGTTGTGGACTTGCGCTTGCGGCAAAAAGGAAACATGAATTGTGGCAAGTATATTGTTTAATTAGTGATGGTGAACTAGACGAAGGATCTAATTGGGAGTCTATTTTGTTTGCTCCTCAACATAAGCTTGATAATTTAAATGTAATAGTGGATTACAACAAAATTCAAAGCTTGGGTAATACGAATGACGTTATTGCATTAGAACCGTTACAATTAAAATTTAAGGCTTTTAATTGGGATGTTATTGAAATTGATGGGCATAACCATGCTGAAATTTTTAATGCTTTTACAAGAGAAAAAATAGAAGGGGTACCCAGAGTTATAATAGCCAATACTATTAAAGGGAAAGGTATTTCCTTTATGGAGAATAATCTATTATGGCACTATAAATCACCATCAGAAGAACAATATAATGAAGCAATAAAAGAACTGGAGATACGATGAGAACAGCATTTATTAATCAATTAATAGAAGAAGCTACGCATAACGAAAAAATATTTTTGTTAGTGGGTGATTTGGGCTTTAGTGTAATTGAACCTTTTGCAGAAAGGTTTCCTGAAAGGTATCTGAATGTTGGTATAGCAGAACAAAATATGGCTGGAATTGCCGCTGGGCTTGCAATGGAAGGATATTGTGTATTCATATATTCGATTGGAAATTTCCCTACTTTGCGCTGTATGGAACAAATAAGATACGATATTTGTTATCATAATCTTAATGTTAAAATTGTGGCTGTGGGAGGTGGATATGCTTATGGCCCTTTAGGGACTTCCCATCATGCCACTGAAGAAATAGGAATGTTACGCACAATTCCTAATTTGGTTGTATGCGCTCCAGGAGATCCCTTTGAAGCAAAAGCCATTACAACATTTTGTTGTAATTACCAAGGTCCATGCTATATAAGAATTGGTAAAGCAGGAGAGCCATTAGTGCATAAAGGCCCAATAGAACATCTTCAATTAGGCGAAATTCTAAAGATACAAGAAGGAGAAAATAAAGTTGCGGTTCTATCTACGGGTGCTATGTTGAAGTACGTAGTCGATTTTGTTAAAGATAATAATATAAAAGCATCTGTTTATAGTTTCCCTTTTGCAAAACCCATTGATATAGAAGTATTAGCTGCAATATGTAAAACCCATCAAAAAATTATTACGATAGAAGAGCATCAAAAAGCAGCCGGTTTTGGTTCCGTTGTTTTAGAGAGTATTAATGATTTAATAGAGGCAGGTAGTTTATCAACCTTTCCTTTTATAAAGAGAATTGGAATTCAAGATTGTTTTGCTTCAGTAGCTGGATCACAAGGCTATTTACGGCAACAAGCCGGGCTTGAGTTGCATATAGAAGATTTTAAGTGTATTAATTGTTAGTAAGCTTTATATTTTGTGGAAGGGCTAAGAAAAATAAAATACTTTATATCATCCAAAATTGGCATTGATAAAGCTATCGGATTTACAATAGGCGGTAATTTAATTCAGGCTGCGGGAAGCATTGTTTCGCTTTCTCTTATAGCTTTATTTTTAACAAAAGAGGAACAAGGTTTTTATTATACTTTTGGTAGCATTCTAGCTATTCAGGTATTTTTCCAACTGGGATTTGATACTATTATTACTCAATATGCTGCTCATGAAACAGCACATATTTCGACATTCAATATATCGCAAAATGAAACAGAACAAAAAGCCCAATCCAGGCTCTCCAGTTTATTGCATTTTTGTATTCGATGGTTTTCAACTTTAAGTATCGGCTTATTTGTGGTCTTAATGATCGCCGGTTATCTATTTTTTAGCAAATATAGCCATAACTCAAATGTTGAATGGAAGTACCCATGGATCATTTTGGTTTTTAATACATGTCTGGCATTTATTGTAATTCCTATTTTTTCCTTTATTCAAGGATTAGGAAAAGTAAAAGAGATGGCTAAATTAAGATTGATCCAGCAGTCTGTTAATCTAATTGTTTTATGGATATTGTTGTATTTTGGAGGGCATTTGTATTCCGCACCTGTAGCCGGAACTGTATCTTTATTGATAGCTTTGGTCCTATTAGCTTTTTCTGAATTTAGAATTACACTATTACGTATTTGGAAACTGTTAGGAAGATGGCACATCAATTATAAACAAGAAATTTTTCCGTATCAATGGAAAATTGCCGTTAGTTGGATCAGTGGGTATTTTATTTTCCAGTTATTTAATCCGGTTTTGTTTGCAACTTCGGGAGCTATCGTTGCAGGACAAATGGGGATGACTATGGCAGTTTTTAATGGGCTATCAGGACTTACTATGAGCTGGATTACAACTAAAGTGCCAACATTTTCCAAATTGTTTGCAAAGCGTGACTTTAAGTTTGCAGATAATTTATTTAACAAAACATTTAAACAGGTTTTATCGCTTAATTTTTTAGGCGTACTGGCATTGATCAGTATTATAGTATTGCTTCGTTATTTTAAGTTTTCTATTGGGAGCCGTTTTTTGCCCGTGCATTTGGTTGTTATTCTTGGAATTGGCATTTTTGTCAATCAAATGGTGTTTTCGTGGGCTACTTATTTACGTTGCCACAAGAAAGAACCTTATTTGATTACTTCCGTTGTTACCGGCATATTGGCGGCAGCTTCAACCCTTATCTTAGGTAGAAAATTTGGTGTTAATGGTTTGGTAATTGGTTATGTGACAATTATTTGTTTGATGAAAATATGGGAATATAGAATATTTATTCACAGTAAAAAAATATGGCATGGATAACGAAGTACTACTGACAATTGCTATTCCAACTTATAATAGAAAAGAATTTCTCATTAATAATGTAACTCATCTTTTGCCACAATTGAATGAAAAAGTAAAATTATTGATTATTGATAATCATTCTGATGAAATAATGCAAGATGTACTATATGAAACAATTCCTGATATAAAAAAAATAAATATAGAATTTATTCGCAATAGAATAAACATAGGAGGAGATGCAAATATCGTAAGGTGTTTTGAATATTGCACTAGTCCTTATTTATGGATTTTAGGAGATGATGATATTCCTATTTTAGATGCTGTAAATAAGATATTTAATCATATTATTTTATATCCAGAAGTGATGTTTTTTAATTTTTCTTCAGAAATATATTTTAGAAACAAGTCTTTTAGATCAAAAGGTCTTACTGGTTTTGTTGATGGCATTGATGATTATTCTAATCTACTTTTTATTTCTTGTAATGTGTACAAAGTTCCTGAGGTTATAATTAATTTGAGATTTGCTTATCATTATATATATTCATGCGCATCTCAAATAGTTATTATATTACAATCATTAGATGAGAGAAGTGAAACATATTTTTCAGCAGAGCAAATTGTAAATTGGGGAAAACCCTCACCAGATCGGCAATGGTCTCATGTTCTTCAGTCACTTGGTTATTATTCAATAATTGAATTACCATCAATAGTCAAACACGGATTAAGCAAAAAACTTGCATTAAAAATGAAAATGTACAGTCCATCTGTAAAACAAATGTTTCGTTTGATTGCAACACTGTCTGATGGTCCTTCATATAACACTTTGACATCAATATATCTTTTTGATCAGATTATGTTCCGAAGATTTTATTTTCATCCTTTTTATATTCGAATTTTAAGATATCCATTTCGTTTTCTACTCTTATTTCCTTTTGCGATTCTTTATTTTTATCGATATGTTACTTATTTTTTCACAAGAAGAGAATATAGATGTATTAAAGATGTGTATTTAGATGATTAATATTACTATGAAAATTCTTTGGATTAACAGCGTTCCTTCTTTGAAGTCATCTTGACTTTTTCTGTTTAGTAATTTTCTTAAGTAATATCACGATAAAAGCGACAAGGTTAAAGCTTTGCCAACTGGAACAAGTAACATCAAATCTGTTTAATAGAGATCTGAAACTATCCATCCATGCATTGGTTCTTTCTATGCAATAGCGTTGCTGATAGAGCAATTCATCGAAAAATATATCATCCGTATGTGCTGCGATATGCCATTTAATAGCGATGTTGGGTATTATTTCATGGGAAGAACAGAATTATCTGAACTCCGCAGAGTCAAAACCTGCATTGGCATTAAGCAAAAGGCCATCAACTCTTATATCGGAGTTATTCAGCGAATCAATAATGTCGGTAAAACGTTCTTTAATTTGATGTAAATCATTGTGATTCCCTTCTATTGGGTCTGATATGGCCAATGGGATCCCTTGTCTGTCTGTAAGATAAAGAGCATTGATAGTCTTCCTTTTCTTCCGACCCTGATAAGCAACCTGTTCTTCTCCACGTAATGCGGGGGTATGGCTGCCATCCAAATCAACACTGGACATGTCCAATGAGGCTCTGTATTTATTCAATAAACCACACCAGATTTGTTGTAACACTCCTGATTTACACCATGTGCGAAAATAACCGAAAACAGTCTTATAATGCAATACGACATTAGAAAATAAATTTTTAACTGGCAGTATATGCCATTGACAACCTGTTTTTAATTTGTACAATATGCAGTTAACAATCTCGGCCATATCACATTTAGTTTTGAACCCTCTCTTGGGTACAGGGATGAATGGCACTATTTCTTTATTTATTGTATCTTTGTCGGGTACTAAGTACATGGAGAAGAGTGGTGTTTTATGGTTTTGCTTTTCATAAAACGGTTCTTCCTTTTTTTAGTATTTAAAGCTTGTAAAAGTCAAGACGAATTCATAATATATTTATCAATGTCGTTTAATTAAGAATACCCATCTTAGAGTCTGACAGGAAATGAATTACCTCAAAGAAAAAGTTGTTTGTATTTTGTAGTGTGAGAATTTCTTCGTATTTTTAAACCATATATTAATGGGGGTAACCCAAGTACTAATCAAAAAGCGGATTACCGTGGAAATGTATCTAAAAACATAGTGTATGAACTTGATAACGAAGAGTTTAGGGGACGCTCACGAGGTGTCCTTAAAAAAGTATTTACACGAGATAGAGTACTGACATTCAAAAATTTAATTGTATTGATCATAACATTTAAGTCATCCATACAACGAGAATTAGACGGTTTTTTCAAAGCGGTTAATCAATCGGATTTTAATATTCGAGCCGTAACAAAAGGTGCTTTTTCGACAGCTCGTTCCAAATTGGATCCATGGGCTTTTGAACGACTGAATGAAGTTGCTGTGAATACTTTTTATGATGAAGCGCCCTATTATTTATGGGAAGAGCATCGGGTGTTAGCTGTCGATGGAACGCGTTTGGTGCTGCCGAATCACCCAAGTGTGGTAGAGGAATTTGGGGTGCATGAATTTGGTCCCAAAGCAGATAGCCCACGTTCATTGGCTTTGGGATCGGTGCTGTATGATGTTTTGAACAAGGTTACTATTGAAGGGCAATTAGCACCTTATTCAAGCAGCGAAAACAGTTTATTAATGAAGCATTTATCCAAAGTCAAAAAAGGAGATTTATTGCTACTTGATCGGGGCTATCCAAGTTTCTGGTTGTTGTTTTTACTTCAGGCCGAGGGGATTGAATTTTGTGTTCGCTTGAAAGAGGATTGGTGGTTAAAGGTAAAAGATTTTACCGAAAGTGAAGAAAAAGAAAGGATCGTAACTTTTACCTTGCCAAAAAAAGACAGAAAGAAGTTGGCTGAATATCCCCACATGCAAGATACAACGATCACCTGCCGTTTAGTAAAAATAGGTTTGCCGGATGGAAGCAAAGAGATATTGTGTACCTCTTTGATAGATGCAGAAAAATATAAATACGAAGATTTTGATGAATTGTATCATCTTCGCTGGGGAGTAGAAGAAGCATATAAGTTGCTAAAAAGCAGAATAGAATTAGAAGATTTCTCAGGTAAAACAGCCATAGCGGTAAGGCAAGATTTTCATGCAAAAATCTTTTTAATGAGTCTTTGTGCTATTTACGCGCATCCCATTGACGAAAAAGTAAGAGAAGAATACAAGGCTGATGAACAAAGAAAATACAATCAACAGATTAATCAAACAAATGCTTTATCAATGACTCAAAATATTCTGATACCACTACTGCTTAAACAACAATTTGAAAAAGCAATGCAGGCATTCGATTCAGTGGTTGAAAAAACCAGAGAAGTCATCCGTCCGGGACGTAGTAACGAACGAAAGAAAAAGCCCAAAAAACTTTACTCCATGAATTACAAAAGATTATAGCTTCACCTTAATTAAACGACATTGATATATTTATTGCAAACGAGCCATTAAAGGGAAATAGAATAGTCGAAGTCACTGAATATAAGACAAAAAAAGACTGGGCTAAATTTGCAAAACGAATTGTAGGTGAGATGTATCCCATGCAAAAAAGATAAAACTGGTAATGGACAACTTCAAAACGTACGATGCTTCTGTATTCTATGAGGAGTTTGAATCGGAAGAGGCAAAAAGGATATGGGATCGATTTGAGTTTGTTTTTATACCCAAACATGGCAGAGATAGAATTACATGTACTAAACGGACAATGTTGAATCGTCATATTGCTACAATTGAGAAAGTAAAAAATGAAGTTGAAGCATGGCAAGAATATCGAAATAATAAAAATGCTAAAATCAATTGGCAATTTACAAATAAAGATGCGTGGGTGAAACTAAAAAGACTTTATCCGTCATTTATAAACTAGCATAACAATAGTTAATAATTCTATGAAAATTCTTTGGTTAAGTGGAAATCCTTCTTTGTACTCCCAACATCGGGTAGGTTATAATAATGGAGGGTGGATTGGTGCTTTAGAGTCAATTGTTACTCAACGAAGTGATATTGAATTGGCTATTGCTTTCTTTTATAATGATGATTGCTTCAGGGTTAAAATCAATAATACAACATATTACCCAATAAATTTATATGACTCTAAGTTAAAAAAAATTAAACATCATCTATTGTATGAGTTCTATGATAATATTGAAACTAAGTGGATCCAAAAAATACTTGTTGATTTTAATCCAGATATTATTCATGTCTGGGGTACTGAAATAAGTTTTGGATTAATTGGAAAATACACTGATATTCCAGTTGTAATTCATTTACAAGGAATCCTTAATCCTTATCTGAATACTTTCTTCGGTTCCGGTTCTAGATATAGTTTTATTAATCAAAATGGCAGTGGAATTACAAAAATAATAAAAAATATACAAATATTGCGATGGTGGAAACATAATTCAAAACGAGAAATTGATATTCTTCAAAACTGCAAATTCATTATTGGTCGAACACTCTGGGATAAGAGTGTCTCGAAATTGTTAGCACCTGATTCTTTTTATTTCTATTGCAGTGAAGTCCTTAGGCAACCTTTTTATAATACAAGTGATTGGCAACCTCATGTTCATAAAAAAATTATTATTTCTTCTGTTTTATCTGAAGCATCCTATAAAGGTTTGGATTTAGTACTTAAAAGTGCTAATATATTGATGAAATATACGAAACTTGAATTTGAATGGAATATTTTTGGTGTAAATGACTGTTTTTTTGCTGAGAAACAAACGGGGTTAAAAGCAAAAAATATTCATGTGATTTTGAAAGGAATTGTCACTGCTGAAGCACTAATTTCTGAATTATATGATTCAGATCTTTTTGTACATACATCTTATATTGAGAATAGCCCTAATAGTATTTGTGAGGCTCAAATGATTGGTATCCCCATAATAGCAACAAATGTTGGTGGTGTTTCTAGTCTAATTGAGGATAATTTGTCCGGTATTTTGGTCCCCGCAAACGATCCTTATTATATGGCTACACAGATAATAAGAATTGCGTGCGATCATGAATTATCAATGAAAATGGGTGCTAACGAACGAAAAATAGCAAAAAGCAGGCATAATCCAGCTTCTATTCTAAAAGATTTAATTGTGGTATACGATTCTGTGTTAAACTTAAAATAATGTTCTACTACGATGGATGTTGATATTGTTATAGTTGTGGGTCCAAATCATTGTGTGATCGTAAAAAAGGTAATTTACTACATTAATTTATATATTAAACACGATAAAATATATGTAATAACAAAATCGCACCAAATGCATCATTTTTCACATAAATTTTGCTCTATCAATAATGTTATTGTTCTTGATGAAGATAAATTAGTTCCAGGTCTTACTTTTGGAGAAATAAAAAAAATGATCGAAAATCATTTGAACCCTCCTTATAATATTGGTTGGTATTTTCAACAGTTTATGAAATTAGGCTTTGCATTAACACCTTACCCCAAAGAAAATTATTTAGTCTGGGATGCTGATACGATTCCAGTGAATTTTATTAGATTTAAGGATGAATCAAGTCTTTTTTTTACTAAAACATCTGAGTATCATAAACCATACTTTGACACTATTTATCATATTCTTGGTTTGGAGAAAACAAATGATTATTCTTTTATTGCAGAGCATATGATCTTTAATGTGCCAATTGTAAAGAGTATGATTTCTGATATAGAGAGATTCAATGTATTAGGGGAAGTTTGGTATGAGAAAATAATCAATGCAGTTGATAAAGATCAGCCTAATGGGTTTTCTGAGTTTGAGACTTACGGAACATATGTGCTTAATTATTATCCGCTTATTTATAAGATTCAGTCCTTAAAGACGTATCGTCATGCAGGACTTGTGTATCATCGTTTAATCACATTTAAAAAGATCAATATTTTATCAAATTTAGGGTATCATACCCTTTCATTTGAAGAGCATGATTCGCCTTCTTTCCCAAAATCTATTATATGGTTATGCTTGCGTGTTTATACTAGATTGTTAAATAAAATATATAAGTTGTTGTTTGTTTAGATTTGTTTGATGACTTATTCTATATATGAACTAAATATATCAGTAGTGCATTTGTAATTTAAAACTGGAAAAGTTGTCCATTTCGGATAAAATCCGTATATTTATTTGGTTACCCATCTGATAAATACATGAACAACTTTATAACAAAGTACGAGAAAATTCCGAGATAGTAAAGCAATTTGAGCCAAAAAGAAATTTTCTGAATCAAATTCGTTGTCCACGCTTATGCGACATGAAATCAATTTCAATGGATTTGACGGCAGAATATTTAGGTATTAATTCTGAAAATAAGCTATTTAGAATTATTCCTGAATCACTGGGAGATTGAACGTAGTATTTATAATAGTCGTAGACGAATGCTGTTTTTTGTAAAAAGAACGTATCCGCAAAGCAATAGCGAAAAAGTTGACTGGCTCAGAAATCTGTTTTATCATTGATAACATACCTTTGGAAATTTGTAAGTCAAGTTGATCTTCACGAACTACGGTTTGTAAAGAAGATATCTTAACAAGCTCTTTTATATGTTGAGAAAAACGATAAAATGTATTGAGACTCTGTTTTCACAGCTTTGCGATCAATTTATGAACGGTGACAATTACGCTAAATCCTTTGATGGTTATAAAA
Organism: Microbacter margulisiae; assembly: GCF_014192515.1. Classification (NCBI taxonomy): domain Bacteria; kingdom Pseudomonadati; phylum Bacteroidota; class Bacteroidia; order Bacteroidales; family Porphyromonadaceae; genus Microbacter; species Microbacter margulisiae. Next base: position 1,642,815 of record NZ_JACHYB010000001.1, on the reverse strand, counting down.
ACGGAATACTGTCGAATATCACCGTTTTGACTATTATTTAAATGATAACATTAGTGTTCACTAAAAAATCGAAAAATATCTTTGAAAATATTGAAAATTAGATAGTTGCAGCGATTTCTGGGTGCGACGATTTCAATTTATCTTTGTATTGATATTCACAGGATACACGAGTGAAAAGCATTATCCGAAGCCCTTACGAAGGATTGTCTTCTATGACGAAGAACAAGACCGAGGGTTCACCTTCCTAACCAATGCTTTAAGTCTTGATGCTTTGCAAGTTGTACTTCTTTACAAGAACAGATGGCAGATTGAGTTGTTTTTCAAATGGCTGAAGCAGCATCTCAATATCCAAAAGTTTTGGGGCGTAACTGAAAATGCTGTCCGAATCCAGATATACTCAGCAATTACCGCTTACTGCCTTGTGGCAATAATGCATCATGGCTTGAAGCGGGAATGCTCCATCTACGAAATGCTTCAGATTCTCGACATGTCACTAACGGACAAAACCAATATAAATGATTTGCTCAACAAATCTAACTTCAACAATTTCAATGAACGATGCGGTTCAAGTGAACCAAGTTTATTTGCTTTTTAATATTTATACAGTGCTGTTTTTTTAGTGGACACTAGTGAAGTGATAAACAAATTATTAAATCGTAATATGAATCTAATCAAGTCCCTCGTGATCTAAATGCACTAGGGTACTACTAATGTATATATGGATCATTGATATTTATGTTCGTCGCTCAACAATTGGGGGACAATGACGAGACATAAATAGATATAATTTGGAACTACTAAATTACAATAATGGATGATCATTTATTTTCTGTTCAATGAACATTAGATATTATTTATATGTCTAAAACAAGTGATTTCTTACATTCGAGATATCTGCAAATATTCTCTCTTTCATGTATTTTAATAGAAACTTGTGGCATCAGGTTTTTTCAAGGGTTGGGCTCTTTGTTGCTTTGTTTAGTAATTGTATTTAATTTAAGATATGTAAAAAAAATAAGAATATATGGTTTGTTGTTATTTGCAGGCTTAATAATAATTTTTTCTATACTTCAATATTCTAAAAATGGTTCTGTAGAATCAACATTAAATACTGTATTAATCATGGTAGCTTCTTATATGTTCTCATTATCATATATAGGGCAACCTCAGCAGATGTTAATCGATTTATACGTTACACTGCGCTTGTTTATAATACATGCTTTTATTTCGATCTTTGTGTTTATAATTTTACATCCATTAATTCGCCCCTTCTTATTAAATGGAATGCCTTATGTAACTATATATTATCTATTTTATTATTTTATTCCCAATGATGGGTTTCCTAGGATTACTGGCTTATTCTGGGAGCCTGGTACATTGCAATTTCTTGCAAATGTATTTTTATTTATTAGTATTTACAATGGGAAAAAATTAAAGCACTTAATGTGGATCGTAGTTGTAGTGGTTTTTACTATATCATCAACTGGCTTTGTATTGCTGATGATTAATGCTTTGTTTTTTATGAATATAAATAGAAAAATGGCTAGAATGAATTATAGTATTGTTTTTATAAGTATTATAGTGATGTTTTTTATGCCAGTTCTATCCAATGCGATTTATTCTAAATTGACAACTAATTTATCTGGTTTGATACGGTTTTCTAATACATATGTAGAATTTAAATTACTTATGCTACATCCTTTAGTTGGGGTGGATTTTAATGTACATTCACTTATAGATAACATAGAATTTAATAATATTGAAGAAGCCTTTTGGGGTGCTAATTCTCCGTTTTTGCCATACAAATATGGCTCAATACCTGGAGGTTTAACTAATGGTTTTTTAGGGCTATTACTTAATTGGGGATTATTTATTGGAATTTATATATACTATTTATTTTATAAATCTAAATTTTTTCCTTCATCGAAGTATGCTTCTTATTTCTTGCTTTTGGTTATTGTTGCAAACATGAGCGAAGGATTGACAGATACCGCATTCTTTTATATTTTTGTAATTTCTACTTTAGTATTTGGCAAAAGAAATATTAAAATATATAATAAGAAACCTTTAGTTGATGATAATTATTGTGTAAAATGACAATACGTAAAACAAACCTAATATGGAGAATGTTTTAGTTTCAATAATAACCATAGTGTATAATGGTGAAATGTTTATTGAAAAAACAATTAACAGTGTACTTGAACAAACTTATAAGAATATAGAATATATAATTATAGATGGAGGTTCTACTGATTCAACAGTTGAAATCATTAAAAAATATCAAGATAGATTGGCCTATTGGGTATCGGAAAAAGATAATGGAATTTCAGATGCATTTAATAAAGGTATTCGATTAGCTAAAGGTAAAGTTATTGGGTTGGTCAATTCAGACGATTGGTATGAGACTGATGCTATTGAAAAAATCATAAATAATTACGTAAATTCCAATACCATTATTTGCGGAAATGTCAAATTGTGGAATAATTCAACTCATTATAAAATAAAAAGTAGCACTCTTGATAATATTAAATTACAAATGACTATTTGGCATCCAGGTATGTTTTGTCCAAAAGAAATTTATCATAAAATAGGGTTATATGATGAAAATATAAGAGTACTTATGGATTATGACTTCATTTTAAGATGTTATTTATCAGGTGTGAATTTTAAAATGTCTAATGTGTTAATTTCAAATATGCGTTTCGGAGGCATAAGTAATCATTTAATTTCAGAATCCCTACATGAGGCTTTTATTATAAAGAATAATTATTTTGGAAAGAAATTTATGCATAAAATAGAATATCTACTGTGTAATGTATATTATCATTTTGTTGTATATGTTAAAATGTTGATTTATGGGATTGGACGCGAAAATTGATATTGTATTAGCCTCATTTAATGGAGAACAATATATAAGAGAACAATTATATTCTATTTTTAACCAAACATACACCAATTGGCAAATTATTATTAGAGATGATGGATCAACCGACAATACGATTAAAATTATAAATGAGTTTATTAAGCAGAATCCCTATAAAATTTTACTTCTTAAAGACAAGAAGGGTCATTTAGGATCAACATTCTCATTTTCTGCACTTCTTGAAAGTTCTACTAGTGATTATATTATGTTTTGTGATCAAGACGATGTTTGGTTGCCTGATAAGATCTATATTACCTATAAAGAAATGAGAACAATGGAGATACAATATCCTACTGTTCCATTGTTAGTTTATACAGATTTAAAAGAGGTAGATCAAAATTTACACTTAATCTCTGAGTCATTTGTAAATACACATCGCTTATTTTCAATACGATCACCAAATTATTATGAAATGTTAGCGCTAAGTGTAGTTGCCGGTTGTACTATGATGGTAAATAAAATAGCTAAAGAATACATACTACCAATGCCCTTGTTTCTGACGCATGATCATTGGATAGCAACAAATATAGCCTATTACGGGAAATGTCAATTTGTCAATAGTGCAACTATCTTATATCGTCAGCATAGTAATAATAGTATCGGCTCTAAGCATGTTGATGCTAAGTATATGCTGAAGAGATTTTTAAAGATTGTGTATTTGATGCCATTTCTTAAAAAAGAATTAAATGCCTATAGATTTAAGATAAATGTATTTGTATATATGTATTACAAAATAAAACTAAATATGTTGAGATTGTTTAATTGTATTGCGAATTATTAATGCTGTATTTATAGTAAAATGGCAACTATTTTATTTTCGGATAATCATTTGTGGGCGTTATATCATTTTAGGGGAGGGGTAATTAAAAATTTATTGAATCAAGGATATAAGGTTGTCGTTGTGGCTCCAGAGACTAATGATCTTGAAGATAATTCTATCCAGGGAGTGGAATTTATTCCCATCAAATTAAATAGAACTACTACTAGTATTTATGTAAATATTCAATATTTTATATCCCTGTGTAAAATATACCATAGAATTAAGCCAGACGTGATTTTTCATTACACGATAAAACCTATTTTATTTGGTAATCTAGCAGCAAAATTAAATCACATATTTTCTGTTTCGATATTTGCAGGGTTGAGTAACATCCTTACTGAAGACTCGCTTATTAATAAAATAATGAGGCTAGTGCTAAAATATGCACTTCGTTTTTCTGTTAAAACAGTTTTTTTAAATGAAGATGATAGACGCTTTTTAATTTCAAAACAAGTTGTTCCAGAGAAGAAATCTGTTCTATATGAAAGTGGAGAAGGCCTAGATACAGATTTTTATAAACCAAATTCAGACAAAAATCAAAATAATCATCTTGTCTTTTTAATGATTTCACGTCTTTTATATCAAAAGGGTTATTCAGAGTATGTGGAGGCGGCAAGAATGGTTAAGATTAAATTCCCTTCTGCAGAATTTATTTTATGTGGTGAAATAGATAATGGCCATCCATCTGCGGTACCCAAAGATGTAGTTATGAATGACCATAATTGCGGAGTAATTATTTATGAAGGTCGTATTACTAATGTTCTTGAAAAAATGCAGTCAAGTGATTGTTTTGTTTTGCCATCATATTATAATGAAGGTATGAATAGATCGCTTATGGAAGCTTTGTCAATAGGTGTTCCTATTATTACTACAGATAATAAAGGTTGTAGAGAAATGGTTATTGATGGTGAAACTGGTTTTTTGGTAAAACAAAAGTGCGTTGGCTCTTTGGTCGATGCAATGATGAAAATTTGTAAAATGTCTCAATCTGAGAGAGAGGAGATGGGGATTAAGGGCCGTCAACTTGCGATTAACGTTTATGATGAAAAGCATGTGTTTGTTTGCTATAATACAATTATTGATTTTATATTATGTACAAAATAGATATGACACAAAAATGTTGTTGTCTATGTGAAGATAAAAAAATATGAAAATAGCCATTCTGGGGACAAGAGGAATACCAAATAATTATGGGGGCTTTGAACAATTTGCTGATATATTATCGCAAGGTCTGGTACAAAAAGGGCATGAAGTCACTGTATATTGTTCTGGATCCCATTTATATAAAAGCCACCTGTATAATGGAGTACAACTAATACATAAATATGATCCTGAAAATAGAATTGGAACCATAGGTCAATTTATTTATGATTTTTTATGCATATTAGATGCGCGTAAAAGAGATTTTGATTTTGTATATATGCTTGGATATGGAAGTAGCTCTATTTGGCAAGGAATATTCTGCAAAAGCAAGCCCTTTGTTATAACAAATATGGATGGACTAGAGTGGAAACGCAATAAATATTCTAAGAAAGTGAAATTGTTTCTTAGATTTGCAGAAAAGCTTGCTGTAAGAAATAGTAGTTATTTAATTGCTGATTCTAAAGGGATACAAACATATTTAAAAAATACATATAATGTTAAATCTACCTATCTACCCTACGGTAGTTTTATTTTTATAGATGCAAATCAAGATGAGATAAAAACTTTTGATGTCCAAGTTTATGAATATGATATGTTAGTTGCACGTTTTGAACCGGAAAATAATATTGAAATGATATTACAAGCTTATGTGCAATCTATAACTCATAGACAACTTCTTCTTGTGGGTAATTACAAACATAATAAATTTGGGCTACGCATGTTTAACCAATATAATAATGTAGATAAACGTATCCGTTTTATTGGAGCTATTTACGATCAAAGAACCCTGAATAACTTGAGATATTTCTCCAATCTCTATTTTCACGGTCACTCCGTAGGTGGAACTAACCCTTCATTACTCGAAGCGATGGGGTCATCAGCCCTCATCTGTTATCATGATAATGAATTTAACAGAGCGATTGTTAATGAAGATGGATTTGCTTTTTCTGATTCCAAAACTTTAACAAATATCATTAATAATACCATGAAAACTCAGCTTCAGCATTATATTGAACATAATCTACACAAAATAGCTAATATTTATAGTTGGAAGAATATCATTGATCAATATGAATATTTTTTTAAAGGAATAAAAGATCAATCTTAAGTCCAGATCCTAGAGTAAATTGATAATATTAATAATTGAGATGTGCAGATGCGTTGGTTCGCTTATAAGATTTGATACTTGTTTAGTTTAATCAATGTGAGTATGAATGAGTGTAGCCTTCCAAGATATTATCTACAAAATCATAATGATATCTCATTGTTTGGCCTTTATTATATGACAATGAAGATCGGTCTCGGCAAAGTGGTATTACTTTTCTGTTTTTCTGAACCAATCCAATATACCGTTTTGCTTTAGTGTAAGATTACAGCCCCAGTTGTTGCCCGTCAGCGCTCCTCTATCAAATGCAGCCGCAGCAGACACGGAAAATCCTTTGAGTTGGTGAGGGGTATAATTGACTTCGAGCATGCCGGAAAAGCCCTGTTGTGGATTGATAAAAGGAGTGCTCATTGTGCCAAATCCTTCCCGGTAGGTAGCCAGTAGCCGGTCAGACCAATCATTGGATAAATAGCCCATGAGGCCGATATGGTAGGCCCGTACGCGGTTATCCTCGAATGTCAAATTTCCGTCTTGGTTGTAAATAGGGGATGTAACTATAGGTGAGCCTATCGCCCGTCCATAGTTGGACCAACCGATATAAAAACTGTGATTATAATAATTATCATCGCCATAGGTCCAATATTTTAGATTGGTTTTGTAATTATAATCTGCCGGACGAAACATAATCGGTCCGCTTTGGTTGGTAGATTGGTAATATTCCACTACTACTCCACTAATCAACTTCTTCCCGACAGCATCATATTCTATTCCCCACAGGCCATCCAGCCCGTTTAGCTTCCAAAGTCCGGAAGAATCTTCGAAATAATTGTCCAGATAGGCATGAAGCTGGCCCTTATTCCCCATATCGTAGGTTAACCTGCCCTGCCAATCGCCTACATAATTGCCATAAAACCATGCCTGATCTACACCAGGCGCTGATTTATCTCCCTTAAATGGGATCATTACCATGAGGAAGTGTTTCAGATCCGCAGCATTATGAAAATTTGAAACTATTTGTCCATTGGCATAGGTAATCTGATTCCCCCCAAACTCCACATCTACCTCCCCCAAAGCGGTAAAGCTCCAGGGAGACTTTCCCTTAAACTGTAACGCCACCATTTTACGATGTAAAAAACCATTCACCGAGACAAATTCGTTTTGGGTATGGGCAGGTTGTAGTTGGTATCCGTTGTCCACCAACCAGCCATAGGAGATCTCCGCTTTGGCTTTTAACCAGGGCATACGATGAAACACAGTGATGAAATCGGGGATAACAAATGCCACTTCCGGCAAAGGACGAGCGTTGCCAGACCACAAGGTACCTCCTCCACAGCTACTCAGCAGCCGGTTTTGAAGTCCGTCATTCCGGATCTGGCTGCCGATATGGAGCGCTACATGGTGGTATTGCAAGTTGACGTAGAATTGTTCCGGGAAAAGGATGGCTGAGGTGTGGGTGGTTTTTACCAGATCGACTCCGTATTGATAGGAGAAACGCTTCACCGTATCGCTTTTTTGAAAGATACCGGCGCGAAGATATGCGCTGTTGGGTTGCATATCGGGAATGCCGTCTTTGTTGGTGATCAGCCAGAAGGGAGCATACCCGCCGGATCCCACGTTGGTGGAAAACTCAGTGTTATAGGTTATATGTTGTGTCTGGGCTGTTGTGTTGCAGAAGGCTGCAAAAACAATTAATGCGGGGATAAGGCGATGTATCTTCATACTGAATAGGGGTCAATTAGGTTGCCTGTGACTTTGAATACGTGAAGGCTTTGCTTTATAGCGTAATATGAAAATGTGTTATTCGGGTACCGAATACCGGTACAAAGATACGTTTTTTCAGGTAAACTAGCTGAAAGGTTATGGGAAGATTGGATAGAGCCAAGAATCAAGAACCAAGAGCAAGAATCAAGAATCAAGAATTTTTAAATGTCTAAAGAGAATTACGGTTGAAAGTTTAAGGTGAAGTCATCTTGACTTTTTCTGTTTAGTAATTTTCTTAAGTAGTATCACGATAAAAGCGATAAGGTTAAAGCTTTGCCAACTGGAGCAAGTAACATCAAATCTGTTCAATAGAGATCTGAAACTATCCATCCATGCATTGGTTCTTTCTATGCAATAGCGTTGCTGATAGAGCAATTCATCGAAGAATATATCATCCGTATGTGCTGCGTTACGCCAGTTAATAGCGATGTTGGGTATTATTTCATGGGAAGAACAGAATTCTCTGAACTCCGCAGAGTCAAAACCTGCATCGGCATTAAGAAAAAGACCATCAACTCTTATATCGGAGTTATTCAGCGAATCAATAATGTCGGTAAAACGTTCTTTAATTTGATGTAAATCATTGTGATTCCCTTCTATCGGGTCTGATATGGCCAATGGGATACCTTGTCTGTCTGTAAGATAAAGAGCATTGGTAGTCTTCCTTTTCTTCCGACCCTGATAAGCAACCTGTTCTCCTCCACGTAATGCGGGGGTATGGCTGCCATCCAAATCAACACTGGACATGTCCAATGAGGCTCTGTATTTATTCAATAAACCAAACCAGATTTGTTGTAACACTCCTGATTTACACCATGTACGAAAATAACCGAAAACAGTCTTATAATGCAATACGACATTAGAAAATAAACTTTTAACGGGCAACATATGCCATTGACAACCTGTTTTTAATTTGTACAATATGCAGTTAACAATCTCGGCGATATCACACTTTGTCCTGAACCCTCTCTTGGGTACAGGGATGAATGGCACTATTTCTTTATTTATTGTATCTTTGTCGAGTACTAAGTACATGGGGAAGAGTGGTGTTTTATAGTTTTGCTTTTCATAAAACGGCTCTTCCCTTTTTTTAGTATTTAAAGCTTGTAAAAGTCAAGACGAATTCGGTGTAAAGTTTATAGAGAAACAACAAACAGCAGTTGAAAGTTTAAGGGGTAAAGTTGAAAGTAAACAAGCTGTCCATGCCTGAATATCGTTGACATAAGGCTTTATCTGACAGTCGGGCAAATTTTCAGTAATTCGGTTATTCAGTTATTCACTTTTCAACCCCTCCGCTCCGCTCGTCCCCGGAAAGATTGAAGGATCGAGGGATTGAGGGTTCTAACTTCCCTAACTTCCTGTATCTTCTTTAACTTCGTGCTGTTTTATCAGTTATTCTGTTGCTCTGTCATTCAGTTATTTGAGTCCTCCAACCCCACCCGCTCCGCTCGTCCCCTTTAACCAAAGGGGACAACACTTGAGCACGATCTTTCGGCAACCATGGTAGCATTAGCTTGTTTGACAGATTAATTCTGCCCTTCTGATGAAGGGGAAATGACTGTCAGCACTATGATTCATATGATGACCTGATTCCATTGCATTGATATCACGATGCTCTGCATCTTCCTGACGATATCGTATCATCCGTTTGCTACAAATAGTAAGCGGTTCCACCGCAAGGTGATGTTGTTCGGTAACTTCTTTTCTTCCTGTAACTTCCCGTAATTTCTTAACTTCCAGATTGTCATCGTCCATTGGATTCCTTATTCTGCAAGTGAATCTACAAATTCTCCGCATCTCAAAATCTTCCTGCTATTGGTTTGATTGAATAGTAAATGCTCAAAATCTTTTTGCTTCTTTTTTAAATCAACCGTTTCCAGTAGTTTGGCTGTGGCTTGTTTGAACTCTTGCAAATTGTGCACTCCACAGCGCTTTGAAAGGAAATCTTAGTCTGGTTTGGTCTGCGCCAGTAAAAACATCAAGTCATAAAAATCACGTCCTTTAGAATGCTTACCCACGTCTCGTTCTTCTTTGCTCCATGCCGCGTCTCAAAACACAACAAATCTGACAATAAATGCCACTCATTACCAAATCTGCTATACTCTGTTCTTATCCAACAGGAAGGCTTAGACCAAAAATAACAAATATTTTGCGCCGTTTACTTGGCAGCCATAGTCCTCAATGTCGCCAAAGTCAACTCAAATTCAAGTTAAATTGTCCCGTTTATTACGTAACAAACGGGACAAATAATGCTAACTATAAAATCTAAATCTAACATCATACAATATTTTGGATGCGATAATATCCGAAAATAAGTAATAATTGCAGCCAATTTATTTTTTGGTATGTATACTCTGTATTGAACATACAACGTTTTTGTGATGAAAGCTTTAGTTCGTATACCATTTCTTTATTATCCATAGTTTATCTGATTTTTTGAAAATGCCTATATTCTGGCTGCAATTATATCCGAGAAGTGATTATATTTGCAACCAGAATATCTTAAATTAGCAAAATGAATACAGCTTCAAGTATAAAAGATTGGATAAATCAACTTCAGCAAAATGGCAAACTATATTTTTCTGTAGAGCAGGTTGCCGAAGCTTTTCCCGGGCTTCAGTCAACAGGTATTCGTAGTGCACTCTCCCGACTATCAGCAAAAAACAATATAGTATCGGTTTGGAAAGGATTTTATGTGATTGTTCCTGTTTCATATACATCCAAAGGTATACTACCTCCGGTTATGTATATCGATCACCTGATGAAACATGTTCAACGTCCTTATTATGTAGGCTTACTCAATGCCGCTGCTTTTTATGGAGCAGCATTGCAACAACCTCAAATATTTTCGGTAGTGATTCAACACCCTACTTTACGCGACAATAAAAAAAAGAATGTTCGCCTGCAGTTTGTTGCTCGACGTAACTTTCCCACAGACGATTTACTCGAAATGCGTAAAACACAAACTGGATATGTCCGTATTTCATCAGCATTACTTACTGCGGCAGATATCATTCAGTATGAAAAAGAAATTGGGGGACTTAACAGAGCATGTACTGTCTTGAATGATCTTACTGAGTCACTTGATTTCACAAAAACTCCGGATAGTTTTTTCGATATTGTGAGCACTGCAACAATTCAACGTTTGGGATACTTGTTGGAAAATGTAGTTGAATCGACAGATTTAGCCAATCAACTTTATGAAAAAGCGATTCAGGCGAACTGTAACTTTCAACTGGTTCCACTCAAAACTGGTAAAACTGCAGAACAAAAAAATCAGGATAAAAAATGGAAAATCATTATCAATACTGATATTGAAATTGACGGATAATGCATTCAAATAAAAACCACCTTACTGGAAAAAATATAACAAATTATGCTAACCCATGCAAAAAATCATGGAAGACAACATACAACAAAGATCAATGTGAACATGCATAAGTGATTGTCATTGCATAAATTATTCATTGAACTTTTGCATGTCATACAACACCTGTCAATAAGTAATTATTACAATATCATGATTGATTATCAAGAACATATAACAAACTACCTTGCAAGGGGCTTCCGCCCCTTCAACCCCGACCTGCTTTTTGTCTTGAAACAAAAAGTAGGCAAAAAATTAACTTCGTTGAAAGCACTATGTTCGGCAGAACCAAAATGGGATTTTGTCTCTGCCCTCGCTGAAACGTGCTTTTCAAGACTATGTCCGCTTCGCTCAAAAAACGGGCGTTCGTCGACTCAAATCGTCCAAACTCACTCCTTCGTCGCTCAAACAGGACGATTTTTAGCCGCCGCCTCACTTGCTTTTTGGCTCACCGGACAAGGTCGTTCCCCATGCACCAACGTAATCTCTTTTCATTAAACACCTTATAGAGCTTGCGAAAGTTGAATTATTAATACCGGCGGATCCCGAACTGCTTACGGTGTAAAATATACCCGGCATTCCCGTTGATGGCGAACATGAAGTTTTTTGTCCAAAGTTCTTTCTTATCCCTCTCTTGATATAGACGGCTTTGACACTGCTATTCAAAAGAGCCAAGAACCAAGAGTCAAGAACCAAGACAATCTGCTATGGAAATTTTAGATTAACCAGATTGCCGATTTCCCGGTTCTTCCTGTAACTTCCTACTGTTTTATCAGTTATTCTGTTATTCCGTCACTCAGTCATTCTGTTATTCAGTAATTTGATTGCTACTATCTACTGAATAGTTATCTTCTCATCTTCCTGTATCTTCTTTAACTTCCAGATTTTCATTGTCAACTGTCCATTGTCCATTGTCAATTGATGTCCATGCCTGAATATCGTTGACCGTTTTGTTACCTATTTTTTTCATCTATACTTTCAGAACAAAATGATGATAATGCAACTATTGTTGATAATGGGCAATAACTTTTAGCGAAGCGTCAAGAAAGTTATTCTCGTTATCAACAATTTGACTCCTTAGAGTCAGTGTTTACATGTTCAGTATAATTAGCCATACAAAAATATTCATTTTCGAACTGCTTTGGACTTTTTCGTTGTAACTTACTATGCGGTTTTTGGGTATTGTAAAGAAACACACTTCGGTCAACCTCTATCTGTAATTGTTCGAAAGAATTGATAACTCTATGAATTAGATAGTTGTTTTTAATAATGCCGTTAATGCGTTCAGCTTTTCCATTCTCCCAGGGATATTGACACATACTGTTTCTGATTTTGTATTTTTCAGTCAGTTTCAGGAAATCTTTATCATAATACTGCCCACCTCCGTCAGAATGAAAAATAAGCGCATGAATACATATATTCAAATCCATGCAGGATTTGATTGCTTTTTGTAAAGCAGGCAAAGTAGTTTGTTCGGTCTTTAATCGTTGTGAAATGGCATGACCCACAATTACTCTGGAGAAAGCGTCCATGATAAAGGTTATGTAATAAAACTTTCCGTTGAGATCAAAGTAAGTAATATCACTTTGCCAAACCTGATTGGGTTTATTAATAACCAATCCGATCAGCAGATTATCAAACCGGATTACACCCGAACTATCGGTGGTTTTTCGCAAGTTATGTGTGCGCTCCACCATTAAGCCGGATTCCTTACAAAGTATTTCAAAACGATCCCTGCCCATATCAATGGGAGCTATTTTGAAATACATATCGCGTAATCCCATCGTAGGATGATCCTCACGGACACGATATACTAACATTAGAATTTGTTCTTCAATAGAGCGTTCTTGCAGGTATCTGTCCATGCGCTGATGAAAAGCCTGTTTGCTTACTCCGATACTTTGATAGAGTTTGTTTAAGCTGTAAGCCATCACTTTCCGGTTTGCCCAGAAGTACTGGATGGTGTGGAAAAGAATTTTTTTTTAATATCCACTCCATAGGTTTCTTCTGCTAACTCTATCATCTTATCCTGAAAATCAATGAGTATTTGCTTTTGACCAATGATGCGTTCAAGTTCAGATATCCGTTTCTTGAGTTCAATAAGTTGACGGGTGTCACTCTGGGTTTCGACAATCATACGTTCTCCTTTGTCCTTTTTCATGCTGCCAAATTTATCTATCCAAAGATAGACATTTTTATAAGCAACCTGATACTGAGAACAAATCTCTGATACTTTGGTTTGTCCCGTTTCAATTTCCCGAACTTTTTGAATCTTGAAATTGTCACTGAATTTACGCCGACGACGTTCGGCTGTACTCATTTTTAATTGATCTGGTCGTGCCATGTTGTTTCACTTTTTAGTTGTTTTTGTTACTCTAAAGTGGTCAACTTATTTCAGGCATGGACAGAATCGGTTATTCTGTTATTTCCCGTATTTTATATTCCAGTTCATTTAACGATACTACATCCATTTCGGGTTTCATCTGCCAGCCTTTTTCTATTGGAGATACGATAAACACATGCCGTGGGGCTATGTCTGCAATTGCATGGTAGTTTCCCCTGGAGAGAACAGGGGCATAGCTTGATTTGCATTCTATGGCTAAAACAATTCCTTTGACAGTTACAACGAAGTCTATTTCAGCGCCATTACTGGTTCGATAAAAGTTAAATATCGCATCCGGAAATAACCCTTTCAGATTGGATAAGACAATTTGCTCCCAGATAGCGCCCAGTGATGGATGACCCGCAATCTCTTCAAAACTTCGCAAGTTAAGCAAAGCAGCCGTAATGCCTGTGTCAGCAACGTAGACTTTAGAAGCTTTTACCAAGCGTTTCCCTGTATTGGAGATGTAGGCAGGCACAACTTCCACCATAAAGGTACTTTCCAGTAAGTCGATATAATTTTTCACAGTTACCGACGAAACTCCCAGTGATTTGGCCAGGGTAGAGTAGTCTACCGTTTGCCCGTTGACGTGGGCCAGCATTTGCCAGAGACGTCTCATGGCAGATGGAGTAACCCCTCTCCAAAACAGCAAATCCCTTTCCAGAAAGGTAGAGATAAAGTTTTCGCGCCATTCAAACGATGCATCAGGATTTATGGCAAGAATGCTCCGGGGAAAGGCCCCCATTGAGAAATAGGTTTCAAAGTTGACGGTTCCGTGTAATTCTTTCCATAGGAAAGGAGTGAGTCGCTTATAACTTATTCTGCCGGCAAGTGATTCAGCGCTCTGTTGCAATAGATCCCGGGAAGCTGATCCAAGTAACAAAAACGAGCCGTTCGTTCCCCATTCATCCACAAGGCTTCGTATCAATGGGAATAGCATGGGTTGCCGTTGCACTTCGTCAATGCATATCAGTTTCCCTTTTTGGGTGGATAGAAACCATTCTGCATCATTCAGTTTTTGCAAATCAGATGGCCGTTCCATATCTAAATAGATGCTGTTGGGCTGGCTTGTGAGGATGTGCCTGACTAATGTGGATTTTCCACATTGCCTTGGCCCGATTAGCGCTACCACTGGATTGTTGTTTAGTGATGTAAGGATATTGTTCTCTATTTCCCTGGGAATATACATAGGTGAGGAATGTTTGTTTTATCATGCAAATATAAATATAAAATTTGAAATTGCATGGATGAAAATGTGAATAACAGGAAGGAAGTTTGCTACAAATAGTAAGCGGTTCCACCGCAAGGTGATGTTGTTCGGTAACTTCTTTTCTTCCTGTATCTTCTTTAACTTCCTGCTGTTTTGTTATTGATTCTTGGAGCTTCGCCCCAAACCCTACTTCCTTTCTTGTCTTGATACCAGAAAGGAAGCAAAGAACTTAACTTCGTTGAAAGCACTACGCTCGGCAGAGACAAAATATCATTTTGTCTCTACTCTCACTAAAACGTGCTTTTCAAGACTCTGCCCGCTTCGCTCAAAAAACGGGCGCTCGCAAACGGGAATCGTCCAAACTTGTTTCCTCCTTCGTCGGAAACTTCAAACAAGGACGATTCTTTCCGTTTCCTTGCTTGTTTTTTGGCTCACCGGCCAATGTCCTTCCAAATCTGTTTACGGCGCTTCTTCATGTTATTATTATGTTTGTTAGTTTACAGAAGAGAGGAAATGAAGTGTTGCGTAAAATAGACAAGAGTCCATTTACCATTTACTATTAACCGCTGTATTCTGATTTTCATTGTCAATTGTCAACTGTCAACTGTCCATTGATTTGGAGCTTTGCCCCAAACCCTACTTCCTTTCTTGTCTTGATACCAGAAAGGAAGCAAAGAACTTAACTTCGTTGAAAGCACTACGCTCGGCAGAGACAAAATATCATTTTGTCTCTACTCTCACTAAAACGTGCTTTTCAAGACTCTGCCCGCTTCGCTCAAAAAACGGGCGCTCGCAAACGGGAATCGTCCAAACTTGTTTCCTCCTTCGTCGGAAACTTCAAACAAGGACGATTCTTTCCGTTTCCTTGCTTGTTTTTTGGCTCACCGGCCAATGTCCTTCCAAATCTGTTTACGGTACATCTTTATGTTATTGTGTTATTTGTTTACAGGTTATTCAGTTTTGCGAAGATGTCAGAGCTAACGCTCCTTTTGTTCTGTTGCATACATTTTTCTACGAAGATGACAGGACTATGTCCCTGGAAATTGAAGGTTTGAAGAACATACGGTGCTTTTTCCTGTTATTGAGTTCGTTAGCTTATAGGACAAAGGGACTGAAGAGTTGAGTAAAATAGCCAATAGCCAAGAACCAGGAATCAAGAGCCAAGCAATCTGAGCTAATGTGGTGATGAGATCTGAATAAAAAATGGCAAGGCATGGACAGAAAGAACTACAAAGGAGAATTATGTGTATATTTGTCAATTATAATAGATAAATTTGTTGTTTATCCGAAAAATATCCATTATGATAGATGAAATATTAAAAGCCAGACCCTTTATTCCTCGTCCGATCTATACCGAACGGATAAAACCGTTTATTGATAAAGCAATTATAAAAGTGATCTCCGGACAGCGCAGAGTGGGGAAAAGTTATATCCTTTTTCAATTAATAGAGGATATTAAACAGGCAGATGCATTATCTAATATAATATATATCAATAAAGAGCTAAATCCATACGAACATATTACGGATGATGACATCCTGTATCATTTTGTAAAGGATCATTTGAAGGATGGCGTTAAAAACTATCTCTTTGTGGATGAGATACAAGAGATTGCACATTTTGAGAAAGCGTTGCGGAGTTTGCTTGCCGAAAATTGTTGTGATCTGTTTTGTAGCGGGAGCAATGCCAACATGCTTTCGGGGGAATTGGCCACTTTTTTAGCCGGAAGATATATTGAATTTACCGTTCATTCGTTGGGGTATGATGAGTTTTTGAATTTCTTCCAATTGGATAGTTCGACGGAAAATCTGAATAAATATCTTACGGTTGGCGGGATGCCGTTTTTGAAAGTGATAGGATTAGACGATACCTCCGCGTTTGAGTATTTGCGTAATGTGTACTCCACTATTTTGTTGAAAGATGTTGTGGCTCGTGAAGGAATCCGTAATATCACATTTTTGGAAAACTTGGTGGAGTTTCTTGCTGACAATGTTGGCAATCTGTTTTCGGCTAATAACATAGCAAAGTATTTGAAATTGCAACGTACTTCTGTTACCACACAAGCCGTGTTGAATTATTTGAAGCCGCTTGCTGCTGCATTTTTTGTTTATAAAGTGCCACGTTATGATATTGCAGGATTAAGAGTATTTGAAGTGGGAGAGAAATATTATTTTGAAGACATAGGCCTTCGAAATAGTATTCGTGGATTTAACAGAAGAAAAGATATCAATAAAGTGATGGAAAACGCTGTTTACCTTCACTTAATTCGTTTAGGATATAAAGTGTATGTAGGACGATTTGAATCAACGGAAGTCGATTTTGTGGCGGAAAAAGAAGGGAAATTCATTTATGTTCAGGTGGCATACATGCTTACTGATGAAAGCACGGTGAACCGGGAATTTGGAAATTTGTTAAAAATTGAGGATAACTATCGTAAATATGTGGTAACAATGGATGAATATAGTGCAGGAAGTAATTATAACGGCATTGAACAAATGCACTTAAAAGATTTTCTTTTGACCAAACTGTGAAGATTTTGGCATGGAAGGATTGAGTAAAAGAACCAAGAGTCAAGAGTCAGCAGATTTCTTGGCTTTTTTATTCTGTCCCTCAGTCCATCAATCCTTTGGCTCTTTGAAAATTCCGGGGATAGGATGTTAAAATCATTCTTTTGTTTCTAAAATGCACTATATTTGCAGCATAATAGAAACGAAATGACTTTTCTGGAATTCAAAGATAAAATGTTCGATTTAGCATGCTTCAGTATCTATCAGATATATGCATGGCAGCCTGATTTTGACCGCAATAATCTTACCCGGTGGTCTAAGAAGGGGTATATCATCCGATTAAGACAGGGATATTTTGCTTTTTCAGAATATAAGAACAAGCCGGATTATTCCCTTTATTTTGCCAACCGCATTTACCGACCCTCTTATATCAGCCTGCATACGGCATTGGCATTTTATGGAATGATTCCTGAGGCAGTAGTGCAAATCACGAGCGTAACGTCCCTAAAGACAACCTCATTTCATAATGACTTTGGAGAATACGCTTATCATAATGTCAAAGAAAACCTGATCTTTGGATACGAGTTAAAGCCAATGAAGGGAACTAACGCTATACCGTTTGCCACACCCGAAAAGGCATTGCTTGACTTACTGTACCTCTATCCGTTCTACAACAACAAACAGGAATTGAAAGAGTTACGCTTGGATGGGAGTTTCTTGCATGATAATTTAAATAAGGATTTACTGGCTGATTATTGCGTCCGGTTTCAAAGCAAGGCACTCGACCATCGGGCCAGGTTACTTTTTAAAACCTACCATTTATGATACCCATTGAACAGATAAGAAATTATTTCCCGGATCAACTCCGTAAAAATTCGATTTTCGACAAACATATATTAAAAGAGTATTTACAGTTGATGATGCTGGATTACCTTTCTTCTACACCCTATATCCGGAAGATAGTTTTTATCGGTGGAACAAATCTCCGTTTAGTAAAAGGAATAGACCGATTCTCCGAAGGCCTGGACTTTGATTGCACAGATCTTTCGCAAGATGAATTTATTGAAATGACAAACGAAATAATCCGGTTTTTAAAACGTTCCGGATTACGGGTAGAAACAAAAGACAAAGACAATCCCAGACTGACAGCTTTTAGGCGTAATATCTATTTCCCGGAGCTGTTGTTTGCTTTGGAATTAAGCGGACATAAGGAAGAACGTTTTTTTGTAAAGGTCGAAAGCCAGGGTCAGGGAGTCGCTTATCCACCAGTGATCACGAATATCAAAGGCTGCGGATTCTTTTTCCCTTTCCCGGTTCCCTCCGACGGAGTATTGTGCAGCATGAAGATAGCTGCCATGTTAGCCCGTTCTAAAGGACGTGATTTTTATGACGTGATGTTTTTACTGGCGCAAACCAAACCAGACTATAGTTTTCTTTCAAAACGTTGTGGGGTGCACAATTTGCAAGAGTTCAAACAAGCAACAGCCAAACTACTGGAAACGGTTGATTTAAAAAAGAAGCAAAAAGATTTTGAGCATTTGCTATTCAATAAAACCAATAGCGGGAAGATTTTGAGGTGTGGAGAATTTGTAGATTCACTTACAGAGTAAGGAATCCAATTGACAATGAAAATTTGAAGATAACTATTCAGTAGATAGTAGTGAGTAGATGGTAGTGTAGTAGGAAATCTGAATAACTGAATGACGGAGTAACAGAATAACCGATAAAACAGTAGGAAGTTAAGGAAGGTCAGAAGTTAAGGAAGTTGCATGAAGAAAAGAAGATAACAACCTCAAAGTAGTGTAGTAGCTGGTGGACGGTAGTATAGTAGGAATCTGAACAGTATGAAATTAAATAAGTTACGGAAGTTAGAACCCTCAATCACTCAATCCTTCGATCCTTCAATCTGCTTATATACTGTCCAGTATCGACTAACATAAGTAATACGTGTACTTAGATGGATGTCTCTGTAATTATAGTGAATTACAATACGAAAGAACTGGTTATGCCATGTATTCGTTCGATCGTGACATATACCTGCGATATAGCGTATGAGATTATTGTGGTAGATAATCACTCGGAGGATGATTCTTTAGAAGCTATAAGAACTGAATTTCCCCAGGTGAAGTTGATTGAAAACGATACGAATGTAGGGTTTGGTGCGGCAAATAATATGGGAATGAAGGTCGCAAGCGGGACTTATCTGTTGTTGCTGAATTCGGATACCCTGATCCAAAACAATGCCATCAAACTATTCTATGATTTTTATACGCATTATGCAGAGGGAAATATTGGTGCACTGGGAACTATTTTACGGGATAAAAATGACAATATTGTTCATTCTTCGGGAAGATATCCTTCCATGTGGAGAACGATTCATGACGTTTTGTCGGGTTATGTGGAACGAGGATATTTAATCCGGAAACGGGGGCAGGAGATGTACTGTTATGATGCTTCAACGCCATTTTACATGGTAGATTACATTACGGGTGCTGACCTGTTTGTAAAGGCATCGGTCATGGAGCAATTCAATGGTTTTGATCCTGCTTTTTTTATGTATTTTGAAGATGCTGATTTACAATACAGAATGGGCAAGCCAAGTGGCGGATACCAGAGAATTATTATGAAAGAGCCCAAAATAGTTCATTTAGAAGGCAGGAGCGATGAAAGACCGGATTTTTCAACTGCAAGGCGTATGCAGCATGAGACGAGTATGTTTTACTATTTTCGCAAGCATTCGAAATATTGGAACTACCTATTATTTCGTATTCTCTATTTTGTTATCAGAATACCGATTGTGTTTGATTCCCGGTTGCATACGAAGGAAAAACGAGTATATCTTCAATTTTTACAATCCCGGCTTAAGGTATGAGGTTGATTTGTTTTTGAGCGGAATAGAACGTTATGTCACATTTCGCTTTAGGAGCTACAAAAAAATCAATATGCGTTCGGTAAACAGACCGAAACATTGTAGCTTTGTATTTTATGAGTAAAACGGATTTATATTAAATTTCACCCCTTTTGACCATAGAGAACTGTGACTGAAAAACAACCTGCCATTGTATATTTTGGAAGCAACGCGTATCAAACCCATAAGCGCGGGGTCGAAAACGTCATTGAAATGCAATCGCAGTCGTATAGTTTTCAGCGCATCTATTATATCCATTGGGGAGAGAGCACAACCGCATACAAAGGTGGACGCCACTATATCTGCCTATCGCTTAAGAATGACTGGTTTTGGCCGGTGCGACTGAATGCAATCCTTTTCAAAATTAAACAAAAGCAGAAGCATCTGATTATTCATTCACATAATGCCCTGCTTTCGGCTTTTTTAATCTATAGAACCGGTATTTTATCGGTGCATGACGCTCTTTATTATTTGGATAAGAGCAAACATAAACGTGGGAGGTTGATTTTTTATCTGCTCGAAAAGCTGCTCTATTATCGGTGTGGCCGGGTTCATTTTGTTTCACGGTTTGCTATGGAGCAATCGTTGTTTGGCAGACGAACCAATTATAGTATTATCCCCAATACTTCCCATTATGAACCGATGAGTAACAATGGTCGGAGCTGGGCAGATGATATTGTAAAAAAGGATGATTTTATCCTGATTGTACGAAGTATAGAAGAGCGGGCGGGCATTGATCTGCTGATCAAGCTGGCAGAGTTTTCCCAAGTTGATGGGCGTACATTTGTCGTAGCCGGGAAAGGTCCTTTACTGGAATATTATCAGGAGCAAATTACCCAAAAAGGACTGCAAAATATCCGGATGTTAGGATATGTGGATGATCAGCTTTTGTTGGCGTTATATGCACAATGTGCTTTAGTGATGGTTACAGCAACCTACGGGGAAGGTTTTGGAATGCCTATTATAGAAGGGTATCTGTTCAATAAACCTGTGATTGCTTCGAATTGTTGTGCGATTCCCGAGATTATTATTTCAAACGATTTTTTGTTTGACAATCGGGTTGAAGCTATGGATTGTGCTATCCGGTTTGCCTTGACAAATCGGGACAACTATGATTTTAGGGGTTATTATGAACATCGGTTCTCTAACGAATTAATGATGGAAGCGTATAAATTGTTGTATAACAGAGCTTTGAAATGACGGTTTATTATATTACCATTTTTGTCCTGTTTCTCTTTGCCCTGTTGGATATCAATTATGAGTTATCGGACAGAACATGGCGGTGGATGAAATATGCGATGTTTTTGATGTTGGTGCTGCAGGTCGGACTTCGATGGGAGACCGGAACTGACTGGAATACCTATCTGGATCACTTCAATTCCATTACCGACTGGAGTTCCGTGTCGCCGTTGCAAAATGGGATGGAGATCGGGTATGATGTTTTTATTTATCTCATGAAGATGATCTCCACCAGTTATTCGCTTTTTTTACTGGTACATGCCATCATTTTCTATCTGCTTATTTTTAAAAGTTTTGAGCGTTATGCTCCTTATTTCTATATTTCCCTGTTGATGTTTTATACCCTTTCAATGGGGATGTTGGGCTCAAACCGCCAGCTTATTGCTCTTGCCATCTGTTTTTGTGCTTTGCGGTATGTTGTTGAAGCCAAACCCTGGATCTTCTTTTTGCTGGTTGCGGTTGCTGCCAGTTTTCATACTTCTGCCATTATGTTTGGCGTGTTTTATTTCATGAACCGTCAAATCCGTGTGTATTATATCGTATTGATTTTAGCGATTGCCTTTGTGATTGGGGAGAGTCAGGTTCCTTTGATGCTCTTTTCTAAAGCAGGAAGCTTATTGGGAGGGAATGCGGCAAGCCATATCAATCAATATCTGAACGATTTGAATGATAATGTGCGACAGAATCAATTATCTATTACAGGCTTGTTGAAAAGAATCGTGTTTGTTGCTTTCTTTCTTTACCAAAGAGAAAAACTCAAGGATGAATTGCCCTATTATACGCTATTATTGAACGGTTATATTCTGGGCCTGGTAATTTACTTTCTGTTTGCGAATACATTGTTGGTGATGATCAGCCGGGGAAGTTTTTATTTTAATATGATGGAACCCTTGTTGCTTTCGTCGCAACTTTTATTATTTAAAGGTAAAGAGAACAGAACTATTGTCGCGTGTGTCCTTTTGGTTTTTGCTGTGTTGTTTTTATACCAAAGCATTGCTTCGTTTCCTGATCTGTTTGATCCTTACAAAGGATTATTTCTCAATACAACCTATTTCAGAACGATGTATTAAAGGATGATAATATTGTTAACGCAATTATGAAGATCTATTTAGATAACATTATTTTTTCCATTCAAAAAGCGGGCGGCATTTCTATTCGCTGGAAAGAGTTGTTGTCGAGTATAAGCCGATCGGAATTGCAACAAGCTGTGTATTATATTCAGTATAAAAACAGTAGCGCCAATATTTACGATCAGGAAATAAAGAGGATGATGCCTTCAGATCATATGATCCAGAGGAAGCATTATTACTTTTCGAGGTTATTTTCATTACACCTACCTGAGCAAGAAGATAAATTTATTTTTTATTCGAGCTATTACAGGGTGTCATCGAATCGGAATGCGATCAATGTGCTCACTTTTCATGACTGCATTCAGGAGTTTTATATGAAGGGTTTGCAGAATAAGGTGGCCATTTTTATGAAAAGGCGTGCTGTTAAAAAAGCGGATCATATTATCTGCAATTCATATACTACAAAGCGCGATTTAATGGCTGTGTATAACTATCCTGAACAACAGATATCGGTTATTTACAGCGGTGTGAGTCCTTGCTTCTTCCCAATGGATTCTACTATTCGTCCCAACTCTTTATTGTTTGTCGGAAGCCGGGCAGCATATAAACGGTTTGATTTTGTGATAGCATTGTTGAAACATAACCCAGGTTGGAGATTAACGGTTGTGGGAGGAGGCGATTTTTCGAAGCGGGAATTGGCTTTAATGACCGAGGTAAGGAATAGGGTGGAACATTTGCAAGGGATCACCGAGAGTCGATTGAATGAATTGTATAATGCTGCAACGTGTCTGATACATCCATCCCAATACGAAGGGTTTGGAGTACCGGTGGTGGAAGCCATGCGTGCCGGATGTCCTGTGGTTGCTTTTGCGTGTCCCGCTGTAAAAGAGATTGCAGGAGAGGGAGCCTTGTTGTTTGATCGATATGATGTTCACGTATGTTCTCAGTTGATAGATTCATTGCAGAATGTAGAAATCAGAAAAAAGCTACAGAAAAAAGCTTTTATCGTTGCCCAAAAGTATTCGTGGGAGAAGGTAGGCTGTGAAACTGTTCAATTGTTGCAGAATATTTAAAATCAATTATTTGTGGAAAATAAGCTATGAATAGTTGCTTTTTTTGTCGGTCAATATGCAATAAGATTAAAAATTCTCCGTTATATATAAATTGTTTGTCTATCTTTAATGATTGAAAGATTCTTCCCGGGATTTTCGATTTTGATGAATATGGCAAAGTCGTAGATCAGTGTTTAACATAATAAAAAGCATAGATGCGGATTTCCATTATTACTGTAGCTTATAATAGTTCTGATACCATACGGGAAGCAATAGAATCAATATTAGCACAAACTTTTTCAGATATTGAATATATCATTATCGACGGTCAATCGCGGGATAATACAGTAGCAATTATTAAAGAATATGCCTGTCGATTGGGGAATCGAATGCGTTGGATCAGTGAACCGGATAGCGGTATATATGACGCACTGAATAAAGGCATCCGCATGGCAACGGGAGACATCGTGGGGTTTCTTCATTCGGATGACGTCTTTTCTTCAGTTAATGTATTATCCCGTATTCATCATGTTTTTGAAACGTACCACGCCGATGTGGTTTATGGGGATCTGGTATATGTAAAGCATTCAAACCTTACTAAAGCCATTCGTTATTGGGAAAGCAAGGAATTTACGGATGCATTACTTCAAAGAGGATGGATGCCACCTCATCCAACTGTCTTTGTGCGAAGGGAAGTTTATCAGCATAATGGGTTGTATGATCCCAAGCTACAGATATCTGCTGATTATGATTTTTTATTGCGTATCTTTAAGAATGAAAAATTACGGATGGTGTATTTATCCACTCTTATCGTAAAGATGAGAAGTGGTGGCATTAGTAATCGTAACCTACCGAATATAGTACAGAAGATGCGGGAAGACTACCAAAGTTTGCAACGAAATCAAATTTTTTGTCCCATGCTTGCTTTGTTTCTGAAAAATGTGACAAAACTTCGGCAATTTATTATCAGGAAAAATATTTGATGTCTGGAGAAAAATTGAGATTCGCGGATGAAGTTGTACAGCTTTAATACATAAATGGCAAGATAATTTTTCGGTTTCGGGGGTAGTTGGGGAAATGTAGCAAATACCACTCATGATGATTTCGGGCACGGGGGATAAGATTGGCCCATGTCCATATCATAAAGGTAAATGCTGGCAAATTCCAGGCCATGAGAGCAAAGCCTGTCCATTCGATGATTTCACCCAGCAGATTGGGCGACGAAACAAAATCAAATAACCACCCCTGGGGAATTTTATATTCGGTTTCGCCGGGTTTCCGTAAATGAATGAGTATATTGTCGGCTTTCCAATTGATGAAAATTCCTGTCAGGAAGAGTATTATGCCTATAAGGAAGTGAGGCGTTCCTAACCATGTCGCATTATAATGTTGTACCGGAGCCAATGACGCCAGATAATATCCGTTTAATCCTGCATTAATTATGTTGAAAAAGATTGCGCTTAGCATAATGATTACCGGCATTTTCCTTGGTGTTTTTCGGATGCGGAAAGGATAAATCAGGCTACGATTGATGTAATGGATAATCCAAAGAGCAAACAGTAACCAAACAAAGGGTTGCATAGAGTTAGATCCTGCCAAAAGGAAGTAAACCATCACGAATAAAGATGGAAATTCCATTACAACCCAAGCCAGTTTGTTGTTGACAGTCCAGCCCCACTTGTCTGTAGTGTGCCTTCCGAAAGGAGCCGTGACATAAAACAGGGTGATATGTACAATCACAGCCATGGCAATCCAAATAAAGGCGATGATCCGGAGTGTTTCTAATGTCATGATGTTCGTTTGATGATGCAAATATCTGATTTTTTGTCCTTTTTTGCAATAATAATCTGAGATACAATATCATTTTTCCCTTTTTGGTTTATTTTTGTAAGTCAAAATGGATGATTAAATGATCGAACACAAAAGAGATGTTTCATAAAGTGCTTTGAAAAAATGGTTTATGTTATTGTGAAACATGATATCGATCTGATCTTTTGAAAATAAATGCCAAACAGATGAATATTATTGATTTGTTGGAACAACTTGAAACAACTTTACACAAAGAATGGAAACAAGATGATTCTCCTGAGATGTCTGACGTGTCGCAGGAGAATGCATCGGATGAACCGAAAGCGAGAAAGAAATATTCATTCCGTTCGGTGATGTCATTGCTTTTCTCGTTTGTGATTGATGCCATTAAAATCCCATTCCTTTGGACAGCGCGTTTTTTGAAACAGGAATTAATTCACGCGATCAAAAAAGATTTGCAAAACATGGCTTTAATAGGGCTTCTGCTGATTATCCTGTTGATCTTCTTTGCCGTGCTCTGGTTTTCTGTATCGGTATTGATTGGAGTGTTTTTCTATGAAAAAGGGAATGCTCTGTTGCTTTCTGTTCTTTATGTCGTTATATTCCAATTATTCAGCATGATGGCGGTGGGTCTTTCCATTTATTTCATTGCCAAGAAAAGACATGCTGCTTCCATGATTCATAAAATCTCGCAGGCTGCCAGAAGGGCTTCCGCGAAGTAATCCTAACAATAAAAAATCGTATAGAACGTTGCGCATGAATTCAATATTATTAACCAGGCAAATGTGTATTGCATGAAGCCTAAAAAATGGAAAGGATAACGATTATGGTAATTTTTTATGTAGTTGTAGCAGCTATTGTTGTGTTTTTCTGGGGAGTGCGTATTGTACGGCCCACACATCGCGGTTTAATTGAACGGTTGGGAAAATACCACCGGTTTGCCAAACCGGGTTTTCATTGGATAATCCCAATTATTGAAAAAATGTATGCGGTGAACATTACGGAGCAAATGGTGAATGCCGATCCACAGGAAATTATTACGAACGATAATTTGAATGCCAGTGTGGATGCACAAGTCTATTTCAAGGTAAAAGAAGACGAAGAGAGCGTGAAAGGGTCACTTTATAATGTAAATAACTACAAGTGGCAGATTGTGAACCTTGCCCGGACAACGCTTCGTAACATTATTGGGACGCTGACCCTGAAGTCTGCCAACAGCGAACGGGGAAAGATCAATGCCGAGTTGCATCGGACTTTGTTGCTTGAAACACAGACATGGGGCATTCAAATTGTGCGCACGGAGTTGAAAGAGATAGATCCGCCGCGCGATGTACAGGAAACGATGAATAAAGTTGTAAAGGCTGAAAACGAAAAGATTGCTGCTATTGACTTTGCGTCTGCACGCGAAACGGCTGCCGATGGTGAAAAACGAGCTAAGATTAAAGAAGCCGAAGGTTACAAGCAATCACAAATCCTGCATGCCGAGGGTGAAGCCGAGGCTATTCGACTGGTCAACGAAGCTGCTGATAAATACTTTATAGGCAATGCTCAATTGCTGAAGAAACTGGATACGTTGCAGGCTTCACTGGAAAATAATGCAAAAATTGTTATTCCAACCGGCACAGAGCTGGTGAATATTATTGGAGAAATGGCTGGTATTGTGCCACTTGACCATAACAAGAAAAAACAAGCATAGAAGGAATCTTGCAATATGAAAAGAAGGAAGAACCACTCAAGTCATTGAAAGTGGTTCTTTTTTTATGCAAAAACTTGAAAATGAGAGAAGATGATAAAACAGCAAGAAGTTAGAGAAAATACGGGAAGAGGAGAAGTTAAAGAAGATACAGGAAGACGCATTCAATTGACAATGAGAATCAGCATACAGCAATTAATTTTCAACTTTACACCTTTCACCTTCAACCCGTTGTTTGTTGTTCAACCTTCGACTCTTGGTTCTTGGTGATTCCGATAAAAAATGCTGCTTTCGGTTGGCATCCGAAATTAAAAATTATATCTTTGAAAAAGTTTTGCATGCTTTTGCATGTGTATCTTGAAAAAAATGACCTTGGCGAACTCATTATATAATTAACAACTAACTCATCGGATGACTTTAAGTCATCCGATGAGTGCAATTAAAGATAAATTATAAACGAATGAAAGAGCTCATTACCAAAACTATTGATCTGCAACATGGCGATCCAGAGGTTAAGAGGCGAGAAATTCTGGATTATTTTGAAAAAACCTGGGCTATTGACGAAAAGCTGTACACTCAGTTGAAATCGGATGAGGTGTTTTATCATCGTGGCGACCCGCTTCGGCACGTACTTCTTTTTTATCTGGGGCATACTGCTGTATTTTATATCAATAAACTGATTTTGGCTAAGATTATTGATCAGCGAATTAACCGCGACTTTGAATCCATGTTTGCCATTGGAGTGGACGAGATGAGTTGGGACGATTTGAATGAAAAACATTATAACTGGCCTCCTGTGGAGGAAGTTCGCGCGTATAGGGAGAAAGCGAAAGAAGTGGTTTTGGAGGTAATCCGTAGCATGCCTGTGGCATTGCCCACCAATTGGGAAAATCCTTTGTGGATTATCCTGATGGGCATTGAACATGAACGTATTCACCTGGAAACATCATCAGTACTGATTCGTCAGTTGCCACTGGATGAAGTGGCGTCCGGCTTGTTTGGGAAAATTTGTCAGGAATGGGGTGAAGCGCCTCACAACAGCATGTTGCCGGTTGCTGGAGCTGTGATGACATTAGGTAAGCCTGCTGATCATCCTTTGTTCGGGTGGGATAATGAATATGGTAAATATACTGAAGCAGTCCCTGATTTTAAAGCTTCTGCCATGCTGGTTTCCAATGGGGAATTTCTTGCTTTTGTTCAGGATAATGGATATCATATTCAGGAATACTGGACGGAAGAAGGCTGGAGCTGGCGTAATTATAAGCAAGCCGAAATGCCTCTTTTCTGGCGTCGTGACGGAGAATCCTATTGGTTGAGACTGGTAGCTGAAGAGATTTCCATGCCATGGAACTGGCCTGTAGAGGTGAACTATCTTGAAGCGAAGGCTTTTTGTAATTGGAAAAGCCTTAAAACAGGGAAGACATACCGTCTGCCTACCGAAGCGGAATGGGTACGATTGGCGGAAGTTTGCCAGGTGCCTGACGAACCGGAATGGGAAGTGGCTCCGGGAAATATTAACCTGGAGCATGGAGCATCACCTTGCCCTGTCGATCGTTTTCGCATGGGCGACTTTTATGATGTGATAGGGAATGTATGGCAATGGACGGAGACGCCGATAACCGGTTATCCCGGATTTAAAGTACATCCGGTGTATGATGATTTTTCGACACCGACTTTTGATGGCAAACATAATTTGATTAAAGGAGGTTCATGGATTTCTACGGGGAACGAAGCAACGCACCATGCGCGGTATGCGTTTCGCCGTCATTTTTATCAGCATGCCGGGTTTCGTTATGTAGAGTCTGAAACGCCTTTGGTTATTCATAACGACGAATATGAAACCGATGTGGAAGTTGCTTTGTCATGCGAGGCTAATTGGAGCGATACGATTGATTCGTTATCTAATTTTTATCAAAAGCTGGGTAGTTCTATCCTTGACGTACTTCGGGGGAGGTCTATTCAGAAAGTGCTTGATCTGAATGCGGATACCGGTCGATTGGCTTTTGAACTGGCTACTGCTTTTCCTGATGTAACGGCGCTTGATTTTTCCGCCCGTTTTATTCGCATACCGGATCAACTAAAAGAAAAGGGATTTATGCGTTATATTATGAAAGATGAGGGAGAACTGGTGTTTTATCGTGAGATTGTGCTTCCCGAAACGTTAGCCAAAGGAAAGGATCATATCCTGTTTATGCAGGCTGATGCTCATAATCTGAAATCACTGTATTCGGGCTATGACTTGATTGTGATGCCGAATTTACTGGAAGAGTTGCGCTATCCGACCGCTTTCCTGCAACATATTCATGAAAGGCTTAATGATAAGGGTTGGCTGGTAATTGCCTCGACATATGCATGGAATGGACAGATGGCTTCCCGGGAATTCTGGCCGGGCGGATTCAAACTGGATGGCGAGCCATTGACCTCTTTCGAGGGTATTCAGACCATCCTGGAGCCTCATTTTATGCTTCACGGAAAACCGTTTGACTTGCCGTTGAATATTCGTAAATCATCAAGGGTTACCGAAATCAAACGTTGCGAAATCTCTTTCTGGCAAAAAAAATCAGTAAAATTATAAACACATGAAGTTATCCGACAATAAAATCTTGATTACAGGGGGAGCGACTGGCATTGGGCTGGGGCTTACGGAGCGGTTTTTGCAGGAAGGTAATACGGTTATCATTTGCGGCAGAAGAGAGGAGGTGCTGCAGGAGGTTGTGGACAAGCATCCGTCTGTGATTGCCAAGGTGTGTGACCTGTCATTGCCATTCGAAAGGGAACGCCTTTTTCAATGGATTGCTGCAGCTCATCCTGATGTGAATGTGCTAGTGAATAATGCCGGCATCCAGCAGCGCATGTCTTTGTTTGACCATGACTTTGCGGCACGTGCCCATGAAGAGATTGCTATCAATGTTGAGGCTCCGGTTCATCTGATATCTTTGTTTTTGAAATTAAAATCGCTGAACACCATTGTGAATGTTACTTCCGCACTCGGCTTGGTACCTATGTCGCAGGTAGCGGACTATTCAGCTACAAAGGCGTTTTCCCATTCTTTTACAGCTTCGATGCGTGCCATTTTGGCATCGAGTCACGTTGAAGTGATCGAAATTATTCCTCCGGCGCTTAATACTGATCTCGGAGGCAAGGGGCTTCATGATTATGCTCCATCTGTGAGCGATTTTATTGCCCATATTTTTGAACAATTGACAAAGGGAGAAACAACGCTTACGTTTGGGTATAGCGAATCATTATCCAAAATTGGACTGGAGGAATGGCAGCAGGTATTTGACCGTATGAACACTCCCCGGTAGTACGAATTGCAAGCGAACAACCCTTCGCGGATGAATCTTTAATGTGAAATACTTTGTCGCACTGGTGCGGCAAGCAATATTCTTAACGCTCTTTAGCCGTGCATTCGTGCAGAAACCAATATTTTTAACGTTCTTTATCTGCGCATCAGTGAGGGAAACAATATTCTTAATGTTCTTTAGCCGCGCAGCAATGCGGCTGGTAATTTTCCCAACGATATGGTTCGTTGCACTGTTGGTTAGGGTAATTTCTGCTTTGAGAAAGCGGTTTGATATGTAAAAACAGCAAGAAGTTGAGGAAGTTTCTTCAAGTATCGGAAGCTACAAGAATAACTGAAATAATGTGGTGATGTGATAAGGAGCTGATAAGATAATTAACGGATTGAGTAAAAAAATCAAGAGTCGAAGGTTGAACAACAAACAACGGGTTGAAGGTGAAAGGTGTAAAGTTGAAAATTAATTGCTGTATACTGATTCTCATTGTCAACTGTCCATTGTCAAATTGAATGTGTCTTCCTTAACTTCCTGCTGTTTTATTTCTTTTGATTGAGGATAATCAGGGCAGCCAATACGCCGGGGATCCATCCGCAAAAAGTGAGGATGAGCACGATTAAAAAACTTCCGCATCCTTTGTCGATAATAGCCAGGGGAGGGAAGATGATGGCCAGAATTACCCTGAAAAGACTCATTTGATAAAAAGAAAAGCAGACACAAAGATACAATAATCTTTGTGCCTGCCCATCACTAAAATATATTGAATTTGAAATTCATAAAACGCAGAATACTTTCCACATCCAATGATACTTTTTCAATCAGTTGTCCCGTTTTTCCGCCGAATAATTTTCCTATGACAGCTCCGTTTGATGTTGCCACATAAACCTGTCCGTCTGATTTTTCGTAAACGGCCAGGTTCTTAGGCAACATGGCGCCGATCCGTTTGCGATCATCAGCAGAAAGCATTTCTGCTGACGCTCTCCCGTTGCAATATTGAATAATATCATAATTGCCGATTGGAAATCCACCATGGGTCTGTACCGCCTGGTTTTGATCAATCACGGCTACCACATGCCAGCCCGGTTGTGTGTTAATGTTGTTTACGATGGTAGTCACTGTTTTGTTGAAATCGTAGGGACTTTTCATTTCTTTGATAATCATGTCTCCAGCCGAAAGATTCAGGGTTACGCCTGTGATAATGATGCCGAGCAATACACCGAATAAAGTTGCTATAATGATGGTAATTTTTGTTTTCATATGATGATTTTTTTTCCCAAAGCATAAGAAGCTTTGTGTTGTTTGTTTATAATATTGCTGATTTATCTGTTCATGCGACGATTCTATTCTTCTTCCACACAAATTCTTTCTATTCGCATATTAACGATGGTTTGCCATGCCACGATCCCAATTGTTGCTACAGTAACAAAGAACAAAATCCATGAAATGATTTCAAAAAAAGGCATATGCGTAATCTGATAAGCGGCTACGGAAGCTATGGAGATTGCACTTAAAGGAAAAGTGAATGCCCACCATGAAACAAAGAATCTAAGCTTCATGAAGTTTTTTACCATGAAGGCGAGGAGGATAAGGAAAAAATAGCCTATGAACAATAGAAACAGGGAAAAGTTATCAAAGCTGGTTGTGATGCGCATGTACGATACAAATCCCACAGCCGGTGGGGCTATCAGGATGAAAAACGTTGGGATGAATTTTTCTGGAAGCTGCACATGGAAAACGGCACGGTAAAGAAACAACACGAAAAGGATGATCCAGAAAAAAAATCCTATGGAAAAATAAAAATAGGACAAAAATGGAGGAGCAATATCCACGCCACAAATCGGGATTAAGATAACGCCAACAACGGGAATGAACCATGCTGGGTTGAAATGTTGAAGTTCAAAATTATGCTCAATCCAGAAGCGGATGGTCTTCAGCAATAAAAAAGAATGCAGGAGCATTCCTATCCACCACAACGGTACTGCCAACAGCGGCATAAACGAATAATAATCAATGGAAATTAGCAACAATGATATAGATATTGCTGAAAAAAAATTGATCCGGATACGGTGATGAAAATCGTTTTTTACTTCGGCAGGATAATAAATCCATTTCAGCCCATACAGCAACAAGAAGGTCAGAAAGAGTGCTGATGCCACATAAATGGAAATGGGATAAAGAATGTACGGAAGCCATTGGAGATGGTAAAACTTACCGATCAGAATGGATAAGCCAGTCATACCCATAACCATCGAGAAAATAGTAACAGGGAAAAATTGTAGCTTTTGTTTCATTTGCAGGTTTAGTTTGAATATTTAGAGATAGAATTAATTGTAGCGTATTTGTGGCTTAATGTATTGTTTTATAATACATAGCGTTGATTTGTGAGCCTGAAAAAAAGCGCAAAAAAAGCGTGAGCACATGCGCACTGTACGCACTCACGCAATAAAAAACAAAGAATTATGGAATCAATGATGGAAGAACTGTCCCCACCATTGGTTTTGCCAGTTCATTATGCGGCGTCTAACTAAAAAGTTAATATAGATTGGGTATGAATTACCTAAATATTTTGTCTGATGAGGTTTAGCAATTGCGGCTTTTGCATCAGCCCAGCCTGACGGAATAAAAGCTGACCTTTCTTAAAAAC
This sequence comes from Microbacter margulisiae, assembly GCF_014192515.1. Taxonomy (NCBI): domain Bacteria; kingdom Pseudomonadati; phylum Bacteroidota; class Bacteroidia; order Bacteroidales; family Porphyromonadaceae; genus Microbacter; species Microbacter margulisiae. The sequence continues at coordinate 1,609,882 of NZ_JACHYB010000001.1, read as the reverse complement.
CATCAATGTTGGAACGCCTTGTATGCGGTAATTGTTTGCTATCTGAGGATTTTTGTCGACGTCGATTTTTATCACTTTTACATGATCTCCCAATTCAATGGCAACTTCTTGTAGAATGGGAGATTGCACTTTGCAGGGACCGCACCATTCGGCAAAAAAATCAATAATTACCGGCTTGTCACTTTGAATAAGTTCTTCAAATTTTCCATTCATATGAAATTGGTGTTGTCTGTGGGTTTGATTACTGAAGGGATGAACTCCCTGTTATCCATAAAATCTTGGCAAAGATAAAGTGTCAGGTTAAGAAATGCACCGGTGTAAAGTAGTCCCGGCGCATTTTTTTAGACAATTTATATTTCCTCTGTTTCTACTACTTTCGCCAAAAGATCAGAGTAGGGCAGAATCAGATATTTGCTACCTTCAAATTCAATTTCGGTGCCGCTGAATGATTTATAAATAACCATATCACCTGGTTTCACCTCGGCGTTGTCAATGACGCCCATCCATTTGATTAGAGCAATTTGCGACTTTTCTTTCGCTGTATCGGGGATGATGATTCCCGATGCAGTTTTTTGTTCATGTGTGGTTTCGGAAAGATCGAGTACCACTTGTTGATTAACGGGTTGTAGTTCTTTCATACATTATAAAGATTAAATATTGTGAGACTATGAAGTAAATTTCTGTATTATCATAATGTCCAATACTTTACTTCAATGATTTATCAATAGAGTTATGTTAGATTTCCAATAATTCTTTGAGACGGGCCTGATTGAACCCCACGACAATTTGTCCGTTAATATCAGTTTGTGGCACACCTTGTTGTCCTGTACGGCGCACTAGGTCTTCTGCAGCGTGTTGATCGCGGGATACATCCACATCGGTATATGGGATATTATTTTTATGCAACCATGTTTTCAGCGTATTACACCATGTGCAGGTCGGTGTTGAGTAAACAGTCACTCGTTTGACGGTTTTTCCTTCCGCTTTTGCTTTTGCCTGATAGATGGCGCTTTCCATAAGAGCCTTGTAATATGAACTCTCCTGGCATCCTTTTATTGCGTTGACATATTGTCCATTTTCGAAAACCAAAAGAGTTGGAGCGCTGGTAATACCAAAATGGGGATGGATATCGCGTACTTCGGCCACATCAGCCGAGAAAACAGGAATGTTTGGCTCTTGATTAACGACTGAATCTAAATTGCTATATGCACAAAGACTTTGTTCGTTTCCGGCTTTATATAATAGCAGAAACACTTTGTCGTGCCCTGTGGCTTTCTGTTGAAAATCTGCTAATGCACTTACTTTTTCCATAATCGTTTCTGGCGTTCGATTTGTTATAAATTCCCGAATTCGGTGTCTAAGATGTTGGTTATTTGTTGCTTGGTTTGGATGCTTGAAGTGGCCCTGACAACTTTCCCATTTTTATAGTAGATGGTGAAAGGAATGCCCATAAAACCACGAACTTCAGGTAACTGGCGAATAACATAAGCTTCTGGATTATCAAATTCCATATCATAGAATTTAACATGTATATATTCATTTTCCAGATCTTCTGCAATACCATAGACTGGGATGCACATTGGTCCCATGTGTCCGCATATGACCATGACATTTTCGTTTTCGCTAATTATTTTTTGCAACTCTGATGCTGTTTCAATGTGTTTTAAATTAGTGTATAGCATATGGCTCAAAATTTTATAGGTTTGTGTTCCTAAATCCGAATGCAAAATTAGTACCATAGAAAAATAAAGCAAAGCTTTTGGGCTTTGCTTTATACAAGTGCATAATTGAAATAGATCAATATTTTTCTTGTCGCATTTCTATAAAATAGTGAGAGTGCGTTGCATTGAAAATTTTTCCGAGAATGCATTCATCTTAACGGGAGACACATTTATTCCGATGAGTTCTCCTTTATTTTATTCCGTTTGCCTTTAATAATGCATCAATAGAGGGTTCTTGCCCCCGAAATCGTTTATAGAGTTCCATTGGAGCTTCCGTGCCTCCTTTTGAAAGAATATGCGTGCGGAATGCGTTTGCTGTTGCCTGATCGAAGATGCCATGTTCTTTAAAAACAGAGAAGGCATCAGCTTCGAGCACTTCAGCCCATTTATAGCTATAATAACCGGCTGCATATCCTCCTGCAAAGATGTGGCTGAATGCAGTGCTGATGCAGGTGTTATCTACCACCGGTAAGATGCTGGTATTTTTGGTAGCTTGTTTTTCGAATTCAATGACGTTTCCTTCAAATGGCTTTTTGAGTGTATGCCAAGCCATGTCGAGAAAGCCAAAGTTAAGCTGACGGACACACAAATAGCCTACCATATAATTTTCGGCAGTTTTAAGTCTTTGGATTAATTCTGTAGGAATTGTTTCCCCTGTTTGAAAATGCGATGCAAATTGATCAAGGAATTCTTTTTCTGTGCCGTAGTTTTCCATAAATTGTGAAGGTAATTCCACAAAATCCCGATAGACATTCGTTCCTGACAAAGATGCATATTGTGTATTTGTCAACATTCCATGAAGCGCATGCCCGAATTCGTGTAGGAAGGTACGGACTTCGTCGTAGGTTAATAATGCTGGTTTGGTGGAGGTTGGGCGTGTGAAATTCATAACCAGACTGATATGGGGACGACTATTGAAATCGCCATCCATCCATTGCCCTTTGAATTCAGTCATCCAGGCTCCGGCGCGTTTGCCTGCCCGCGGGAAAAAATCGGCATAAAGCAAGGCTAAATAATCGTTGTTTTGATCATAAACTTCAAATACTTTTACCTCAGGATGGTACACCGGAATATTTTGAATCTGCTCAAACCGGATGCCATATAGTTTTTGAGCCAACCCAAAGACTCCGTTTATAACTTTATCCAGCTCGAAGTAAGGGCGTAATGCGTCTTCATTAAAAGCATATTTTTCAGTTTTCAGCTTTTCTGCATAGTAAGGCCAGTCCCATGGCTGGATCGTGAACTCACCTTTATGTTGGCGGAGAAAGTCCTGAACTTCTTCGTATTCCTGTTTAGCAACAGGTTTGTATGCTGACAATAATTTTTGTAGTAATTTATAGACATTTTCGCTACTTTGAGCCATTCGGTGCCGTAGAACATATTCGGCGTATGTGTTGAATCCTAACAGACTGGCTATTTTTAAACGCAGATTGGCAATGTTACGTACAATTTCCTGATTGTCATTTGCGTCATTATGAATGCCTTTTGAAGCAAATGCCAAGTATAAGGTTTTACGTAATTCAGGGTTATCCAAAAATTTCATAGCTGGCACATAGCTTGGTGCAGATAAATCCAAAATCCATCCGGCTTGTCCTTTCTGTTTGGCTTTTTCTGCAGCAATTTCCAAAAAATCAGACGAAAGCCTCTGAAGCTGGGAAGTATCGGTAATAAGCAAAGAATAGTCATTGATTTCTTTCAATACATTGTGTTCAAATTGCAGCGTGGCAGCATTGAGTTGTTTGGTCAATTCACGGTATTGTTGTTTGTCTGTTTCGTTCAGGTTGGCTCCATTGTCAGCAAAATGATCATACGTATTTTGAAGTAATGTCTGCTGCTCAGGAGTCAGTTTTAGCGTGTCGCGTTGGTTGTATACTGCTTTGATACGTTCGAAGAGTTTGTCGTTTAGCGTAATGTTATTGACATGATCGGTTAAAATAGGAGAAAGCTTTTCGGCAATGATTTGCATCTGATCGTTTGTCTCTGCGCTGTGTAAATTGAAAAATACCTGACTGACGTTGTCCAAAAGTCGTCCTGAATGCTCAAAGGCTTCAAATATGTTATGAAAATCAGGTGTTTGTTGATTATTGATAATTGCGGCAATTTCATTGTTTTGTCTGTTCATTCCTTCTGTGAATGCTGTCATATAATGCTCTAATTTGATTTGATTGAATGGGGTAGCATCATGCGGTGTATTATATGGAGACAAAAATGGGTTGTGTGACATGCCTTTTGTTGAAAGTTGCTTTTCTGGAAGAGTCATAAGCTAAAAATGTTGATTTTATATATGCAGGAAAAAGTTGAATGCCTGTCGAGATTAGATCACACAAAGTTATGAGATTTTTGAGTTGAAGCAAAACTCTGGCACGCTGAATGGGGAAGGCCGTGTTTAACTCGATGATACAAATAGTGATGCGGGGATGATCAAGACAGAAATAAGACTGGTGTTTACTTATGCCGAAAACATATTTTGTGCTCTTTGGAGTTTTTGTGTTAATCTCTGTAAATGAACTATCTGAAGATTTTATGTTGAAAAAAAGAGTACCTTTGTCTAAAGTATATGATATAACAATTTGAAAATTGAATGACAGAAATTATTGCCTATGCAACATCATTACTCATTTTCAAAATCAGAACGGTTAGCAGGGGAAAAGAAGATCCAACAATTGTTTGAAAATGGCAAATCATTGATAGCATATCCTTTGCGTGTTCTTTTTTTGCAAAACTCTACACAAGCAGAACCTTGTAAAGTCCTTTTTAGTGTTCCGAAACGCCGTTTTAAGAGGGCTAATAAACGCAATTTACTCAAAAGACGTATGCGCGAGGCTTATCGTTTGAATAAGCAGCTCCTTTATGATGATATGAACGAGCAAAAACAAGGGCAAATGATTGGAATTACATACATAGCCAATGACATATTGCCATTCTCCCTAATTGAAAAAAAAATGACAGAAGCTATGCATATGTTGCAGCATCATTGGGCAAAAGAATGTCATTAGCAGGTTTTTGTAAAAATATAACACCAAATCAATTGTATGCACTGTTTTGCATAAGAGTTATATCTGATTATAAAACAGACAAATGATGCTTATAAAAAAGATTCTATCCTCGTTATTATTGTTACCGATATATTTTTATCGTTATTTTATTTCTCCGATTAAACCACCCACATGTCGCTATACTCCAACATGTTCGCAATATGCCATTGAGGCAATTCAGAAACATGGGCCGTTTAAAGGGTTGTGGCTTGCTGTTAAACGGATACTGAGCTGTCATCCATGGGGTGGGAGCGGCTATGACCCCGTGCCATAATTCGAATTTTGTATGGCATTTGTGTTGAATTGTCGCATTTAATAGGGCTAATTTATTGAAAAACAATTAATTCGTATTTATTATGAAAGCAATTACTCTTTTTTAACTCGATAGAAGAATATGTTATAGAGATGGACAATACTTTTGCCTAAGAGCATAGCAGAGATAGATATTTATGATTAAGTTGTTGATAATAAAATACATGCATCATTTAAGACTGTTTATGCAACTGTGAAATGTTAAAACAAAGAAGCTAATAGACGAATCTCCACATAAACATTTATTTACAAGTATGAATCCAACAGTTGATATTAGAGAGCTCAACGAGCGCATTGAAAAGGAAAGTGCGTTTGTAGATACCTTGACAATGGGTATGAATCAAATCATTGTAGGTCAGAAACACTTAGTCGAATCGTTGTTAATCGGATTGCTGTCTGATGGTCATATCCTATTGGAAGGGGTTCCTGGATTGGCAAAAACATTGGCAATAAAAACGTTATCTCAGTTAGTTGACGCAAACTATAGCCGAATTCAGTTCACTCCTGATTTATTGCCAGCCGACGTTATTGGTACTATGATTTATAGTCAGAAGAAAGAAGAATTTAATATTAAAAAAGGACCGATTTTCTCTCATTTTATTTTGGCTGATGAAATCAACCGTGCTCCGGCAAAAGTGCAGAGTGCATTGCTTGAAGCGATGCAGGAACGTCAGGTTACCATTGGAGATCATACCTTTAAGCTTGAAGAACCCTTTTTAGTATTAGCAACAGAAAACCCGATAGAACAGGAAGGAACCTATCCACTGCCAGAAGCTCAGGTTGACCGTTTTATGTTGAAGGTAATTATTTCTTATCCTAAAAAAGAAGAGGAAAAAGCAATTATCCGACTTAATATGATGGAGTCGCTGCCTATCGTAAAACCATTGATTAAGCCTTCTGAAATTGTTGCTGCCCGGAATGTAGTACGTGAAGTTTATGTTGATGAAAAGATTGAACGTTATATAGTTGATATTGTATTTGCTACCCGATTCCCTGATGAATATGGCATTAAAAATTTGACTAATATGATTGCATATGGAGGGTCGCCACGGGCTTCCATTAGCCTTGCCATGGCATCAAAAGCATATGCTTTCATCAAACGTCGTGGTTATGTTATTCCCGAAGATGTTCGTGCTGTTTGCTATGACGTGCTTCGTCACCGTATCGGTCTCAGCTATGAGGCTGAAGCCAACAATCTGACTTCGGAAGAAATCATAAGCGAAGTATTGAATGCTGTTGAAGTACCTTAGTGATTGTCTTTTAGTGTGTAAAGCCTGCAAATTGATTGTGGGTTTTTTGTTGATGATTGCAATTTTTATCGCTGAGAATAATGGAAACAACAGATTTATTAAAACGGGTACGTCAGATTGAGATAAAAACACGGGGATTGTCCAATGACATCTTTGCCGGAGAATATCATTCTGCATTTAAAGGAAGAGGAATGACTTTTTCTGAAGTGCGTGAATATCAATATGGAGACGATATAAGAAACATTGATTGGAATGTAACGGCGCGTTTTAATCACCCGTTTGTTAAAATTTTTGAAGAAGAGCGTGAATTGACAGTTATGTTATTGGTCGATGTGTCGGGCAGTCGTGATTTTGGCACCATGTCACAGACAAAAAAAAACATGATTACCGAAATAGCTGCCACGATTGCTTTTTCTGCCATTCAAAATAAAGATAAAATTGGTGTCATCTTTTTTTCTGATAAGATTGAAAAATTCATTCCTCCACAAAAAGGGAAGAAGCATACCTTATATATCATTAGGGAACTGATCAATTTTGAACCAGAAAATAGTAATACAGATATTTCAATGGTTCTTGAATATTTTACATCGGCCATTAAACGTCGTTGTATTGCTTTTTTGATCTCGGATTTTATTGATGGTGATTTTGATCGTGCCATATCTCTGGCTAATCGTAAACATGATGTAGTAGCCTTGCAGGTTTATGATCCGAGGGAAACCGAGCTTCCGAATATTGGTCTGATGAAGGTAAAAGATGCTGAAACAGGTGAGCGATTGTGGGTTGACACTTCAGATCGTCGTTTGCGTATGGCTTATCATAACTGGTGGGGCGAAAATCAGATTAATTTGCAGCAAGTGCTGGCAAAAAGTCATGTTGATTATGTCTCTATTAGCACTGATCAGGATTATGTCAAAGCTTTGATGAGGCTTTTCAAACAACGTTCATGACCTTTGATTTTTTGTAAATGTTCCGGATTAATACTTGAAACATGAGAACAATTCGACACATATTTCTTTTTATTGTAGCAATTTTTATTGCTCAAGGGGTTTTTTCACAGAATGTCTCTGTGAAAGCATCCATTGATTCAACATTGATTTTGATCGGGAAACAATCCCATCTGACGTTTGAGGTAGCACAACCTAAAAATGTCAACGTGCTTTTTCCGGTGATAACCGATACATTGATCAATGGAGTCGATGTGGTAGCCCGTACCAAACCTGATACTACCGATTTAGGACACGGTCGGATTCAAGTGCGACAAGTTTATACCATAACTTCTTTTGATACAGCATTGTATTATATTCCTCCGTATGATTTTATTAATGGAAAGGACACGTTCAAAACTACGCCCCTTGGATTTAAAGTTTTGACTTACTCCATTGATACGACACGCCAGTCTATTTTTGACATTAAACATATTATAATGCCTCCTTTTGATTGGATTCATCTGTGGGAGATCGTGTTTCTTATCTTGCTGATTCTTTTGTTATTGATTTTGGGGGGATACTATTTATGGAAGAGGGTGTTGAAAAAACCGATTCCATTTATCAAAGTTCCGGAACGTATTTTATCTCCTTATGAAGCAGCTATAGAGGCATTGAATGAAATTAGTCACAAAAAGATATGGCAGCAAGGACGAGAGAAAGAGTATTATACGCAATTGACCGATGCATTACGAAACTACATTGAAGGCCGGTTTAATATTCCGGCATTGGAGATGACTTCTTCTGATTTGTTAGATGAGACAAAATATTTTCAGAAAGAATACCCGGCTGCCTATGATAGTCTGAAAAAGGTTTTGCAAGTGAGCGATCTTGTGAAATTTGCCAAATGGCATCCAATGCCTGATGAAAATGAACTAAGCTTGAATCTTTGTTATCTTTTTGTCAATCAGACGAAAGAGGAGGAAGTGGTTCCCCCGGAAAATGCACCGGTTTTGTCTGGAGAGAAACAGACTGACAATCACCAATCTGACAAATCGAATTAAATAGAAATAAAATATGGTATTTAGAAATCCTGGTTTCTTGTTTTTGTTGCTGGTGCTTTTGCCCATGATTGCAGGGTATTTTTGGAAATTACGCCAGTCGGATGCAAGCATGCAAATATCATCAACCCGCTATTTTGCTGGTTTTCCTAAAACAAGACGCTTGTATTTGAGGCATGTTCCGTTCATATTTCGTTTACTGACAGTTATCATGTTGATTATTGTTATTGCCAGACCGCAGATTTCCAATGCGGTGTCTAATAAAACAACTGAAGGTATCGATATTATGTTGGCAATTGACGTGTCAGGGTCCATGCTGGCCAAAGATTTTACCCCGAATCGTATTGAAGCTGCTAAAAATGTTGCAGCTGAGTTTATAAATAGTCGTCCGAACGATAATATTGGATTGGTTATTTTTGCCAGTCAGGCATTTACGTTATGCCCATTGACGACGAATCATGCGGCTTTATTAAATCTGCTAAAGACAGTAAACTTTGGTGAGATCAATGACGGAACTGCAATTGGAGTTGGCTTGGCTACTGCAATCAACCGATTACGTAATAGCAAAGTGAAATCGAAAGTTATTATATTGCTTACCGACGGATCGAATAATACCGGAGATATTGCACCTTTGACAGCGGCTGAAATAGCAAAAACTTATGGCATAAGGGTTTATACTATTGGAGTTGGGACACGTGGATTGGCTCCTATGCCTGTGATGACTCCTTTTGGATTGCAATATCAAAATATGCAGGTTGATATTGATGAAGGCACTTTGCAACAAATAGCCACTATGACTAATGGTCAATATTTCAGAGCTACGGATACGGAAAGATTGCATGAGATCTATCATGATATTGATCAATTGGAAAAGAATAAGATGCATGTTAAGGAATTTTATCATAATCAGGATGATTATATGTTGTTTGCTTTGCTTGCATTGTTGTTCATGACTATGGAACTGGTGTTGCGCTATACCATATTACGAAAGATTCCGTAAATGAAAATTGTTTTAGAAACCTGCTGAGTCATTAAATAGTAAAAAGACATGTTTCAGTTTGCACAGCCTAATTATTTATTCTTGTTATTGTTAGTTCCGCTCATTTTACTGCTGTTTCTGTACAGTAGAATTATGAAACGAAAAAATATTGCCCGCTTTGGTAATCCTGAGTTGGTCAAATCGTTAATGCCTAATTATTCTTCGTCACGTCCAGTTGTAAAGTTCTATTTGCTTTTGGCAGCCATGACATTGATTATTTTAGCTCTGGCAAGACCTCAGTTTGGAACAGGGACGGAAACTGTTAAGCGGCATGGCATTCAGGTGATGATTGCGGTTGACGTGTCAAATTCCATGAGAGCTACGGATGTATCGCCTGATCGTTTGGATGTGGCGAAACAATTGCTGTCTTCCCTGATTGATAAATTGTCCAATGATCAGATTGGTATTGTTGTATTTGCGGGAGAAGCACAGGTACAGCTTCCCATTACCTCGGATAATATTGCTGCAAAAATGTTTTTATCCAATATCAGCACGAATATGATTTCATATCAAGGTACTGCAATAGGATCAGCTATTGATTTGTCTCTTAAATCATTAGCTTCTACTTCAAAAGCAGGGAGGGCTATTGTACTTCTTACTGATGGTGAAAATTTTGAGGATAATGCCATTGATGCTGCGAAACTGGCAGCTAAGAAAGGAATTATGGTTGATGTAGTAGGCGTCGGTACGCCGCAAGGATCTCCTATTCCGATCTCTGGAACGATGAGTTATATGAAAGATCAGCAGGGCAATGTGGTTGTGACACATTTGAATGAACAAATGTGTAAAGAAATTGCTGCTGCTGGTAAGGGGATTTATGTACGTGCCGACAACTCAGATAATGCTTTGAGAGCTGTAAATAATAGTTTGCAGCAATTGGCAACTGCGCCTATTGAAAATGAGGTTTATTCAACCAGTAACGAACAATTTGTCAATTTAGCATGGTTAGCTTTCTTTCTTTTATTGATAGATATGATTATACTGGAAAGAAAAAATAAATGGATCAATCAGTTTAAATGGTTTTGATGATATGAGACAAGCATGCTTTGCAAACAGGAAAAAATTTGAAAAGGCTAATGTATCCGTTTCATATAGCCGTCAATTAAAAAAGTATTTTCGGATGAAAGTCTTCTTTGTTTTGTTGGGTGGACTACTAATATATGTACCGGCATTGGCACAAAAAGGAAATAATGAGATTCGAAAAGGTGCCAAATTGTATGACACACAAAACTACAGTGGTGCTGCCAAGTTTTTTCAGAATGCGCTTAACAAGAATTCAAAGTCATTTGATGCTGTCTATGATTTAGGCAATGCGTTGTATCGTCAAAAAAATTATAAGGCCGCTATGTCTGCTTATCAGAAAGCCTTACCCTTGACAAAGAATAAAATACATCTTGCACATGCATTTCATAATATAGGAAATATAATGATGGATCAGAAGCAATATGAAAACGCATTAAAGGCTTATCGTTCCGCTTTATTGGCAAATCCAAACGATAATGAAACGCGCTTTAATTATGCATATGCAGCTGAGATGCTTAAGCATCAGCAAAATAAAAATAATAATAATGGAAAAAATAATCAGAAAAACCAGCAGAATAAGCAGAATCAAAATCAACAGAAGAATAAGAATAATACCAACGGAAAAAATAACTCGAATAATCAGAATCAGAACAATAACAACAATCAACAACAGCCCCAGGGTGGAGGCATGTCCAAGCAGAATGCCGATCAGATTTTAAATTCTATTCAACAAGAAGAAAATCAGGTTCAAAATCAAATCAATCAGCAACGGGTTCAAATGCATTCACCCAATCCGGCTAAAGATTGGTAATTGACGATAAGATCAGTAAATAAAAGGAATAAAATAATTATGAGAAAAGTCGGATTAATTGCAATTGCCATATTCATGACTATCAGTGGAGGTTATCTTCATGCTGGTAACATTGTTTTTCAGGCAAAAGCACCGTCATCGGTTGTGATGGGGTCAGCATTTCAATTGGTCTATTCGATTAATACATTGGCAGATCCCAACGAATTGCGGACACCGCCTATTTCAGGTTTTGATGTTGTTGCCGGTCCTTTTACAACGCGTTCCGAACAAAGCATAAATGGAGTTTATAGTAGCTCGATGACCTTCACTTTGATGCTGATGCCCAAGAAAGTCGGTACATATTCCATTGGTCCGGGATCAATTACTGTAAATAAACAACGGTATATGTCTAATGGATTATCTATTAGAGTTCTACCGCCAGATAAAAATGCTCCACGGCAATCAGGTGGAGGTGGATTCAGTTCTGAAGGAGGAACTTCGTTTCAATCAGCTTCAAATCAGGATGTTTTCATGAGGGCTATTGTCTCCAAAACAAAGGTGTATGAGCAAGAAGCGTTTCTTGTAACATATAAACTTTATTCTATTCCTGATATTGTTGGATTTGAAGATGTCAAATTCCCTGATTTTAAGAATTTTGTAATGCAACAAATTGATTTGTCAAATGATCGTCAAACGCAATTGGAGCATTACAATGGTAGGAATTATACAACTGCTGTGATTTATCAGGTTTTATTATTCCCGCAACGTTCCGGAGTCATTACAATTGATCCTGCTTCATGTACTGCAATTATTCGATTACGTAATCATGCCAGAGTCAGAAGTATTTTTGATGACTTTTTTGATACTTATCAGGATGTCAAGAAAGTCTTGGTAGCTCCCTCAATTCGTATTGATGTAGCTCCTCTGCCGTCTCAAGGCAAGCCTGCTACTTTCTCTGGGGCTGTAGGTAATTTCCAACTTAGTTCAAATTTGTCCAAAACTATTGTAAAGACTAATGATGCAGTAACTCTAGAGGTTACAGTTTCAGGTACCGGAAATTTGAAGCTGATTAATAATTTACCTGTGACCTTCCCACAAAGTTTTGATACTTACGAACCTAAAGTTGACAATAATTATCGCACAACTTCTACCGGAATTACAGGAACAAAAACAATTGACTATTTGGCAATTCCTCGTCAGGCGGGTGATTATACTATTGCTCCGGTCTCATTTTCTTATTTTGATGTAGCAACACATAGTTACAAAACACTTTCAACACCTGCTTATAAAATTCACGTAGATCAGGGACCGGTAAGCAACAATTCGGTTGTGAATAATATGACGCAGAAGGAGAATGTGAAATTATTGAATCAGGATATCCGTTATATTGATACCAATAACTTTAGAATTTCCAGACGGCAATCATTTCTGATACAGTCTAATCTCTTTCTATTAGCCTATTTAATAGTTTTGTTAGTGGTTATTGGATTGTTCTTTATTTTCAGAAAGCAAGCACGTGATAATGCAAATATTGCCTTGACCAGAACAAAAAAGGCGAATAAAATGGCTCTAAGACGTATGAAATTGGCATCGATTTATTTGAAGCAAAACAATAAAGAACAATTTTACGAGGAAGTGCTTAAGGCTATTTGGGGATATATGAGTGATAAACTCAACATTCCGACGGCTGACTTGACTAAGCAAGCCATGGAAACCGGATTGTTAAACCGTAAGATTGATGTTACACTAATTCAACGCTTAATGGAATTGTTACATACTTGTGAATTTGCACAATATGCACCTTCGCAAAGTGTGCAAGCCATGGATAAGATATTCGATGAGGCGGTTGCAGTTATTGAAGCACTTGAAGGAAGTATTAAATAACTATTTAATAGTCAAGATGAAACGAATTCAATTTCTTTTGATATTTTTTTTAGCAGCAATGATGATTTCTGCTCAGGAAACTTCCTTGCAAAAAGCTAATGCATTATATGCAGAAGGGCAGTATACCGCTGCTGCTGAGCAATATGAAATGATTGCCCAAATTCAGGGAGAATCTCCTCAACTGTATTACAATTTGGGTAATGCATATTATCGTAATGGTAATTTGGGAAAAGCAATTTTGAATTATAATAGAGCTTTGCTTTTAGACCCGAACTATGGTGACGCGGAATTTAATTTGAGGATTGCACAACAAAAAGTCATTGATAATGTAGATGTGACATCCGAATTTTTCTTAGTGCAATGGATGGCTGATTTTGGTGATTTATTATCATCAAATCAATGGGCAATAATGAGTATTATTACTTTTGTCCTTATGTTGTCAATGGGTTTGTTTTATCTTTTTTCGACGTATCGTCAACGTAAAAAATTTAGCTTCAATATCGCTATCTTTATGTTTTTTATCACTATTGTAAGTTTTGGTTTTGCTGAAAAGCAAAGTCATAAAGTGATGGATAGTACTGCAGGGATTATCATGGAGCCTGCTATTACAGCTAAGGATTCTCCATCACTTAACTCGAAGGATATGTTTGTGCTTCATGAAGGGACAAAGGTGACAATTGATAATCAAATTTCAGGATGGACTGAGATCGCTCTTCCTGATGGGAATGAAGGTTTCATTCCTTCAACCAGTATAGAAAAAATATAAACCTAAACTCTTGTTTATAACAAGATTGAATGCAATAAAAAAGAGGATGTCCTTTTGGATACCCTCTTTTTTGTGTTGCGGAGGATGGACTCGAACCACCGGCCTCCAGGTTATGAGCCTGACGAGCTACCAACTGCTCTACTCCGCGATTTGGTTTTGCAAAGGTAGTGCTTTTCTCTTGTCAAAACAAACTTTTCTTACAAAAAGTGATATAAAGTATATAACACATTGTTTTGTAGTATCTTACTCGTATTACCCGGATATATAGAGTTATGGTATCCGTAATATGATTGACTCTTCTTTTTGATTGTTGCTTTTAATTGTTCCTGACGGATTTGGCAACAATATATTATTTTTGATAAAACATTTGTGGTCATATTTATTTTATTTATATTTGCACAATAGCTTTTTGTTTGTATAATAAAAATGCGATCATGAGTATGTGTAAATAATAATCTATATCATGAAAAGATGGCTAATATTGGCAGGATTTTTGCTTGTGTGTTTAACGGCTTATAATCAAGCCGATGTGATAATTCCCGAATCGTATGCTCCCGGAAATGCTTCGGTTGCACGCATTGGTGAGTGGCTTCCTTTTCAAAATCCAGCATTGTTGGATGGAGTTAATCATCCCGCAGTCTCAATGATAATTGAAAATAGATTCACAATCAGAGAATTATCTACAGAAGCAGCATCACTTCAGATTCCCTTTCATCCGCTTAAGGTAGGCTTAGCAGTTTCGCACTTCGGATTTTCGACATATTCTGAAATGTTGGTTGGTATAGCAGCAGCTCATACTTTCGATAAGTTATTAACTTTAGGCATTCAAGTAGATTATTATAGTGCTTATTTTTCGGGGGAACAAGGGAATAAAGGAGCTTTGTTCGCACACGTTGGACTCCTGTCTCAGATTACATCGGATTTCTATATTGGCTTTTCTACCTTTAATCCGACTCGTCAAAAAGTATATTATCAACTGATAACCAAAGATATCCCTTCTGTGTTTACTCTTGGATCATGTTATCGTTTTTCAAATCAATTAGTATGGCTCACCCAGCTTACGAAAGCGGTTAATGCAGATGTTCAATGGGGGACTGGATTTGAATATAATCCGACAAATGTTTTGGCGATCCGTTTTGGCGGATATGGTGCGCCGTTTATTCCTACTCTGGGTGCAGGTGTACAGCTCAACCAATTTCGTATCAATGTGAATTTTGAAAAACATCCTGTCTTGGGAATTACCTCGGTTGGCGGATTACAATATCTTTTTTAGTAAATATCCCTATTTTACACTGATGATTATAAATCGCATAGTATCAATTGTGTGGTGGGCATGGTGCTTTTTTATGTTTGATGTCCTTGTTGTTCAAGCACAAAATAAAGATAACGAAACTGCAGAAATCATTGCTCGGATTTATGAAGATATGTCTGCAAATAGTGAAGCTGATATTGATTTTTCCACGCTGGAAGAAGACTTAAATTATTTTGCCCAGAACCCTGTCAATTTGAATAACACAACAAAGGAAGAGCTGCAGAAGTTACAATTTCTTTCTGATCAGCAAATTGAAAACCTTTTGTATTATCTCTACCGCAACAAGCCTATAAATTCGTTGTATGAACTCCAATTGGTAGATGGCTTTGATGAGTTTACTATCCGAAATTTGTTGCCTTTCGTCTATGTTGGCAAAATGACGCCTCTAAAGTCGAAATTGCCATCCCTGGCAACTATTTTCAGTGAGGGTAAACATGAATTTTTGTGGAGGACTGATCGTACACTGGAGCAAAAAGAAGGTTATACTTCTACTGATAACGATTCCTTAGCGTTGGCTACGAATAAAAAGTATGTTGGAGATCCTTATTATTGCTCGTTGCGATATATATTCCGTTATCGCGACAGAATTGATATGGGACTTATAGCAGAGAAGGATGCCGGAGAACAGTTCTGGGGATCTTACCATAAAGGCTTTGATTATTATTCGGCTTATTTACAATTGAATGATATTGGTATTCTAAAATCTTTGGTTATTGGAAACTTTCGGGCTAATTTTGGACAAGGCCTTGTGATACATCCTGAATTGACATATAGCAAAGCCAACGATGTTGTTAATGTTTTACCTCAGAATGCGGGTATCCGAAAATGCTCTTCTACAGATGAATATAACTACATGAGAGGTATTGGAGTTACGTTGAAAAAAGGAATTTCAACGTTTTCTTTATTTTATTCATATCGGTTTCTTGACGGAGATTCCACTGGTAATGCGATTACAACCATAAAAACAGATGGATTGCACCAAACAATGAGTGATTTAGCACGGAAAGGAACTATAGGTTGGCAAGTAATAGGGGGCAATATGAGTTGGCGATTCCGAAATCTTCATGTTGGAGCGACATTGACGGATATGCGTTTATCTATTCCTTTACATCCAACTATACGACTTGATAATCGATTTGATTTTTCTGGAACTCATCAATTAGCCGGAGGTGTGAATTATCAGTTTCGGTTGCATCCTTTTAATTTTTTTGGAGAGACAGCTATGACAGATCAATATGCTGTGGCAACGATCAATGGTTGCTCCTTTTCTCCCATTTCAATCTTTCAGATAGTGGCACTTTATCGCCATTATTCTCCCCGTTACTCTGTGCTTTTGTCTAATGGTTTTGCCGAAGGTTCATCCATTCAGAATGAAGATGGGTATTACTTTGGAGTTAAAGCCAATCCTATTAAACACTGGCAATTCTCTTTTGCAGCAGATACTTATTCATTCCCGTGGCTGAAATATTCGGTGGGCAGACCTTCAAACGGTTATGATCTCTTACTGACAGCTCATTATGTTTCTTCCCATGCCCTAGAAATGTTTTGGAAAATAAGGTATAAACAAAAAGAAAAAAATTTTAATACAGCAACCACTACTTATTTTACCGGAGAATACAGTACAACAAATGGATATTATTCTTTGGCTTATAAGTTGGACAATCATTTTGCATTGAAAAATATTATTGCTGTAAATCATGGGATTGACGCTATTACTAAGTCACACACCGGATATTTGCTCGCTCAGGATTTTTCATACACACCATCGCGAGTTCCTTTGGCCATTAATATGCGCTATGAATTTTTTGATTCTCCTGCCTACGATACGAGATTTTATGTTTATGAAAAAGATTTGCTCTATGTCTTTGCCATTCCGATGTTGTATGGGAAAGGAAGCCGGTATTTTCTGAATATGCGTTACACAATGAATCAACACTTGACTTTCTGGTTCAAAATTGCGCAAACAATTTATGAGGAGGTTAACACAGTAGGAACAGGACTTGAAACTATTCATCATAATCATAAAACAGATGCCAGAGCTATGTTGCGTTGGAAATTTTAGGGTGAAAAATCTCGAAAAGATTACGGGATAATTTTAGACGAAAGTAATTCATAATGAGAGGTTTTGTTATTTTGACATAATAGCTGCCAATTATTTGCTGAAAAATGACTACTTTTGTACTCTTATCAAACTACTATGAATTTGATTCTTTTATCGCATACAAAGCATCATTATTAATTGTGCTTTCAAACAGTAGGCAATAAAGAAAATTATTTTTCGGTGGATTTTGGCTTGCCATACTGTGGGTGGGCCTTTTTTATTCATCCAACACATAAAATACTCAACTTATACTTTCCCTGTTATGTTACGAATTGCAGTTCAATCCAAAGGTCGTTTATATGAAGATACCATGTTTTTGTTTTCTGAAATTGGTATTAAACTGGGCAGTGCCAAGCGTACATTATTAATACCAGCCTCCAATTTTCCGATTGAAGTTTTGTTTCTTCGTGATGATGATATTCCTCAGTCTGTTGCCGATGGAATTGCTGATGTTGGGATTGTAGGTGAAAATGAATTTGTGGAACGTGCCGTTGAGGCTAATATCGAAAAACGGCTGGGCTTTAGCAAATGTCGTCTTTCGCTCGCTATCCCGAAAGAGGAAGAATATACGGGATTGCAATGGTTTGAAGGGAAAAAAATTGCTACATCCTATTCGCATATTTTGAATACTTTCTTTGCTCAAAAGGGTATTCACGCTCATACTCACCTTATTACCGGTTCTGTTGAAATTGCCCCAAGCATTGGCCTTTCTGATGCGATTTTTGATATTGTAAGTTCAGGTAGTACTCTGGTTAGCAATCATCTGAAAGAAGTTGAAGTGATTATGAAATCCGAAGCTGTTTTGATTGGAACGCCAGGATTATCTGCAGATAAACAGATAATTCTGGATGAATTGATGTTTCGTATTGATGCCGTCCAAACTGCTGAAGGTAAGAAATATATATTGCTTAATGCTCCTAATGAACAGTTAGACAATATTATTGCTGTATTACCCGGAATGAAAAGTCCTACTATTATGCCTTTGGCTAAAGAAGGTTGGAGCTCAATTCATTCTGTATTGGATGAAAAACAGTTTTGGGAAATCATAGGAAAGTTGAAAGCACTTGGAGCTGAGGCTATTCTTGTAATTCCGATTGAGAAAATGATTCTTTAGATTATTATAATCATTGCCACTATTTTATCACATATATGATTCAAGTTATCAAAAATCCTGCTGTTGAAACTTGGGACTCGATTTTGAAACGTCCTGTCATGGATACAACGCGACTGTTTGCTACAGTGCAGCCTATTTTGGATGCTGTACGTGACAGAGGCGACGAAGCTCTTTTGGAATATGAGCAGCAGTTTGACCATGTTACGCTGGATGCGTTACAGGTAACAGAAGCAGAAATTACAGAGGCTACTACGAAAATTCCACATCAATTGAAAGAGGCTATTTCGCAAGCTAAGCGGAATATACAGAAGTTTCATGAAGCACAAGAAGATGAATTACCTTATATGGAGGTTATTCCGCAAGTTCGTTGTTGGCAAAAACGAATTCCTATTCAAAAAGTAGGATTATACATACCTGGAGGAACTGCTCCGCTTTTTTCGACTGTTTTGATGCTGGCCGTGCCCGCACAAATTGCCGGATGTGAAGAAATTGTTTTGTGTACACCTCCTGATAAAGAAGGAAAAGTATATGATGCAGTTCTTTACACAGCTCATTTGTGTGGTGTAACCAAGATTTTCAAAATAGGTGGTGCACAGGCTATTGCGGCTATGGCTTTTGGAACAAATAGTGTTCCAAAGGTTAATAAAATTTTTGGGCCTGGTAATCAATATGTAAATGCGGCGAAACAATTGGTAGGCTTAAATGAAGTTGCCATTGATATGCCGGCCGGTCCATCAGAAGTAGCCATATTGGCGGATAGCATGGCTCGACCAAAGTATATTGCTGCTGATCTTTTATCTCAGGCTGAACATGGAGTGGACAGCCAGTCTGTTTTGTTTACTGTTGATGAAGAACTGATTGATCAGGTGTTGGTGGAGTTGGAAGTCCAATTGGACCTTTTGCCGCGTAAGGATCTGGCTCAGCAAGCCTTAAAGCATAGTAAAATTATTTATATTCCGAAAATAGAAGATGCTATTCGGATGATTAATGAATATGCACCTGAGCATCTGATTATTATGACGAAAAATTATACTGTTGTGGCTGAACGCATTGTTAATGCCGGGTCTGTCTTTCTTGGTGATTTTAGCCCTGAAAGCGCAGGTGATTATGCTTCAGGGACAAATCATACTTTGCCGACAAATGGTTTTGCAAAGGCTTACAGTGGGATTACGCTCGATAGTTTTACCAAAAAGATTTCTTTTCAGGAATTGTCGCGTGATGGGCTGATGATGCTGAGTAATGCTATTGAGATTATGGCTGAAAACGAACAACTGACTGCTCACAAAAACGCAGTAGAGATTCGTTTGGAACGCATATATCGTGAAGATGAGGATGATTTATCGTGGCGTCACTAATGCATTTCGTCAAGGCGTATAAGACAAGTAATATATAACCCGCTTATTCATTTTATAGCAAAAAGATGGCAGAATCAAATTTTGTGGATTACGTCAAAATTTTTTGTCGCTCAGGCAAAGGGGGCGCTGGGTCCATGCACTTTCACCGTGAAAAATATATTCCTAAAGGAGGACCTGATGGCGGTGATGGTGGACGTGGTGGACATGTGATTTTGCGTGCGAACAAGAATTATTGGACATTAATTCATTTGAAATATGCCCGTCATATCTTTGCGGGTGATGGGGGAAGCGGAAGTAAAAGCCGAAGCTTTGGTAAAGATGGAGAAGATCAGATTATTGAAGTTCCGTGTGGCACCGTTGCCCATGATGCCGAAACGGGCGAATTTATTTGTGATGTATCTGAGGATGGTCAAGAAATTATATTAATACGTGGAGGGAGAGGAGGCCTTGGTAATTGGCACTTTAAAACTGCAACGAATCAAACTCCCCGATATGCTCAACCGGGCGAACCACGTATAGAAAGATCTGTTATTCTGGAGTTAAAGGTTCTGGCTGATGTGGGATTGGTTGGCCTCCCGAACGCCGGAAAATCTACATTGTTGGCGGCTATCACAGCTGCGAAGCCTGAAATTGCTAATTATCCTTTTACTACCTTAGTCCCCAATCTTGGAATAGTGGCATATCGCGATAACAGATCATTTGTCATGGCAGATATTCCAGGGATTATTGAAGGGGCTCATGAAGGCCGTGGATTGGGTTTGCGGTTTTTACGACATATTGAACGGAACGCCATTTTGTTGTTTATGATTGCTGCTGATTCCAAAGATATTGCCAAAGAATATGAGGTTTTATTGGATGAATTAAGAGCATATAACCCTGAGTTGCTTGATAAGCAACGTATTTTGGCAATTACCAAATCGGATTTGCTGGATGAGGAGTTAATGACCGAAATGGAATCTGAGTTGCCTGATGTGAAATATTTATTTATTTCATCTGTCACGGGCTTTGGTCTCTCAAAATTGAAAGATATATTGTGGGAAGAGTTAAACGATGAATCCAACAGAGTAATGACCTTAAGCCATCATTTGCCTTCTAATGTCATTTTGCCACAACATAATGCTGGTTTGGAAGAAGAAATGGGGGATGATTCTGAAGTTGAATATGATTGGGATGAATGAGAATTTTGATTCTGTACTACTAAATTATTGTTTATAATGCTGCTTAATAGCCTTATGAAGGGCTTTGAAATGATGTTGATTGATTGGATTCCGGATTTAATTGATCAATCCAATTAGAGGCTTATGAGTTTTATTTTTTTTCTGCTACTGCTTTTTCTGTTTTTTGCTCTTTTTGTATTGACTTCTGTTTTACGTTTTTTCGGATCTATCTTTGGGATCGGACGAAAGCGACACGAAGGTCAAGTAAATCAGGATGAGAACTCAGGTAAATCTACCCGAAAAGTCTTTTCGAAAGATGAGGGAGAATATGTTGATTTTGAGGAAATTGACGATGATGAAAATAACCGGAAAGTATGAAGCGTCTTGGTGATATAATGGCTTATGCACGATTAACCAGGCCTATTAATCTTTTGATTATAGCATTTTTACAATGGACTTTGCATGCTTGGGTGATTATTCCGTTACTAACTCCATATCATATTGCTCCGGCAACATCAGAAGGTGCGTTCTGGTCATTATTTTTTAGTTTGATTTTTGTTGCGGCTGGTGGATACGTGATCAATGCTTATTTTGATACACGTATTGATACCATTAATAAGCCTGATCGGGTGATTGTAGGTGTGTCTGTTCCTAAACGCGCTGCTATGATATTTTATGTTGTACTTACAATCATTGGAGCCTGCTTGGGTTTTTTTTCTGCCTTTCAGGGACGTTCTTCTGTTTTAGCTATACTTCTGTTTGTTGTAGTTGGCCTACTTTGGTTTTATTCTTCC
The DNA here is from genome assembly GCF_014192515.1 of Microbacter margulisiae. Lineage (NCBI taxonomy): Bacteria > Pseudomonadati > Bacteroidota > Bacteroidia > Bacteroidales > Porphyromonadaceae > Microbacter > Microbacter margulisiae. The sequence continues at coordinate 1,588,245 of NZ_JACHYB010000001.1, read as the reverse complement.
AGTTATAAACGGCAATTTATGATTGGGAATATCATTGTGGCCTTTGTTGTGGCCAGTGGTCTTCTGGCTATCGGGATATTGGAAGTCTCATCTTTATCGTTACGTTACGGTGATTTAATTGGGTTAACTCCGATTCCTTCGAAAATATTTGCATGGACAGGAGGTTTCGCATTATTTGCTTTTTTAATCACTTGGATACGTGAAATTGTCAAAGACATGGAAGACGAGCAAGGTGACCGTGAACTGGAATGTCGGACGATGCCTGTTATATGGGGAATAAAGCACACTAAAATATTTGTGTATAGCTTAATGGCTGCTGTCTTGATGTTGTTGTATTATTTTGTAAATCTGATTCATTTCCCTCAAGATACTATCACGTTACATTACTATTTCATTGCAATTGTAGCACCTTTTGTTTTTACATTTTATCAATTGTTGAAAGCCAGCGATTCAAAAGGATTTCATAAGGCAGCCACTACTTTGAAACTTGTGATGTTGGCTGGCATTTTGTATAGCATTGTCTTCTATTTTTTGCAAGCGACCACGTATCAGTTTCCTTTTTTCGGACTGATGATTCTGCCTGCTATGTAAATTGATATTGTATGCTTTCTCATTTATCTGATTATAGAATCATCCTGGCATCCCAATCTCCGCGTCGTCAAGAGCTTTTGCGGGGGCTTGATATCCCTTTTGCGGTGCGAGTATTGCCTGACGTTGACGAAAGTTTTCCTCTTGAACTTAGAGCCGGCAATATTCCATTGTACTTAGCCAAGAAGAAATCTGAAGCTTATCATTCCATCATGCTTGAAGATGTAATTTTGATAACCGCTGATACTATTGTTTGGCTGGATGATCATGTATTGGGAAAACCTGCAGACCAATCTGAAGCTGTGAAGATGTTGAAAAAGTTGTCTGGAAAGATTCATCATGTCTATACGGGAGTTTGTGTTCGTTCTTTAAATAAACAGGTTGATTTTGTAGCTGACAGTAAAGTGCATTTTTCCAAACTAACAGAAGAGGAAATTCAATATTATGTTGAAAGGTATCATCCGCTGGACAAAGCTGGTTCGTATGGTGTACAGGAATGGATTGGCTATATCGGAGTCAAATCGATAGAAGGATCGTTTTATAATGTGATGGGATTGCCCATCCATCAACTGTATGAGATTCTTAAAATGTGGTAGTTATCATGCGATGAATGACATTTGCCAGTCTGAGAGAAATTTGCTTATTTTGCAGTGTTAAAAAAAGGTCTCGTAGCTCAGCTGGATAGAGCAACAGCCTTCTAAGCTGTGGGTCTTGGGTTCGAATCCCAACGAGATCACAAAGAATCCTGTGTATAAGATTGCTTTATACGCAGGATTTTTTTTTACCAATGAATGTATAAATGCAGCATGCGATAGATAAGAAAAAGTAGTATCAAAATGGCTATCAAAACCGGAATCCATTTACTCTCTTTCTTTGAGGCATGTTTCTTTTTATGCATTATGCTAATAGTTTGAGTTGATGATAACGCCAAGCAAAAATACATCATCTTTGTTCCTCCTGTTCAGATATTCAGATTTTGACTATCAAAAATTATCTCTATTTTTCCTATCTTTGTAAAGCTTTAATGTGGCAGAAAAGAGAGGATTATTTTTGCTGTTTTTCATAATAAAGATAGCTTTATGCATGACATTATTCATCTTTTGCCTGATCATGTTGCCAACCAAATTGCTGCTGGCGAAGTGATCCAAAGGCCGGCTTCGGTTCTCAAGGAGCTGGTAGAAAATGCCATAGATGCTGAAGCTACATTAATTCAGGTAATTCTGAAAGATGCTGGCCGAACATTGATTCAGGTGATTGACAACGGCAAAGGCATGTCAGAAACAGATGTACGTATGGCTTTTGAACGTCATGCTACTTCCAAAATTCAGGATGCATCCGATTTATTCGCTTTGCATACAATGGGATTTCGGGGTGAAGCGTTGGCTTCCATTGCTGCTGTGGCACAGATAGAGGTACATACCCGGCGAGAAGAAGACGAATTAGGTTCATTGATTGCTATTTCAGGTTCGCATCTTGAGAAACAGGAGGTCATCAGTTGTCCGAAAGGAACGGTTTTCTTTGTGAAAAATCTCTTTTTCAATGTGCCTGCACGCCGTAAGTTTCTGAAATCAAACGAAACGGAGTTGCGTCAACTCATTATGGAACTTACCCGCATTGCGCTGGTTTATCCACAGCTTCAATTCACGTTGCATCATAACGATACGGAACTGCTGCGTTTGATGCCGAGCAATCATCGGCAACGAATCGGACAACTTTTCCCTTCGAGAAATCATTCTACCCAGCATCAGTTGTTGCCAATAAGTGCTGAAACATCCATGGTTTCGATTTCGGGCTATGTGGGAACTCCTGAAACATCAGTGCGTAATCCAAACCAGTTCTTTTTTGTCAATGGGCGATACATGCGGCATCCGTACTTTCATAAAGCGGTGATGCAGGCCTACGAAGGAATGATTGCCAGTCCGCTGTCTCCTTCTTATTTTATCTATTTTGAAATTGATCCTGCTACAATTGATGTCAATATTCATCCTACGAAGACAGAAATCAAGTTTGAGCACGAACCTGCTGTCTGGTCTATTTTATTGGCTGCCGTAAAAGAGTCGCTGAGTAAATCGCATGCCATTCCTTCCATTGAATTCGACCAGGAAGGTGCAATTGATATTCCTCCGATGACCACAACGAAAGCTCCTGCGGAACAACCCAGAGTGAACGTCAATCCGGCCTACAATCCTTTTGATACCTATTCCGAACGGTCTTCGCATTACACCCGTCCTCCGATGAATTGGGAATCATTATATCAGGATTTTGAAAAACCCAAAGAAACGCTATTTTCTCAGAAACAGGTTTTCCCAAGTGAGGATGATACTCAGCAAGGATTGCTGGATGAAGAACATGAAGGGAAAAACTATCTGTTGTATAAGAATCGGTTTATTTTGGCAGGTGGCAAGTCTGGCCTGATGTTTGTCGATCGTCAGCGTGCTCATATCCGCATTTTGTTCGAACAGTGGATGCGGCAACTTCGCGAACGAAAAGGATTTTCGCAACAATTACTCTTTCCTGAAATGATTTCACTGAGCATCGATGATGCCTTATTATTCGAAACGGTACTCCCCGAATTGCAGGATGTTGGTTTCGATTTGTCTTCATTGGGGAAAGATACGTTTGTGATTAATGGTGTCCCTGCGGGTTTTGAAAAAAGTTCGGTCATGTCAATGATTGAGTTGTTGATTGACACCGTGAAGCATAGCAAGGGGAAAATGAAGGAGGTGCTTGACGAAGCGATTGCGCTTACTATGGCAAAGTCAGCTGCAGTTAATAATGACCGCCCCATGACTCAGGACGAGATGGGGCAATTGCTCGGACAACTCTTTACGTGTGAAAATCCCAATACCACTCCCGACGGGAAACCTATAGTTGTCATTCTGGGACAGGATGAAATTGAGAAAAAGTTTTAAGCCCTGATTTTGATTAAAGGTTTTCAAAATAAACCTTATCTCCTCGAAGTTTATTATGGATCAATTATTCATATGTCAGACCGAATGGATTATGAAGATTTTCTTTTTGGATGCCTGCATAAGCTTGTCGCAAGCTTTCCACATTCTTTTTAAATTACGTCAAATGACTAGGAAAGGGTTTGCTGGTAACACAGAAATGCAGATCAAGTCAAATTGTTATGGATGCTTGTTGGTTGTAAAGTTGGAGGATAACATCCAACGATTATTGACCTCATTTTTCATTCAAAATCTGATCGATCATACCCAACTCTTCATTTGTAAACCCAGGATAGTTCAATGCATTGATATTGTTTTGTAGTTGTTCCAACGAACTTGTCCCTACAATAACTGACTGCACCAAGGGAGAACGAAGACACCACTGCAAAGCCATTTGTGCCAGACTCTGGCTTCGGTTCAGTGCAATAGCGTTAAGTTTTGATACCTTTTCTACAACTTCTGGTGAAACCTGGTTCCGCTGTAAAAAACCGGTAGGCTTTGCAGCACGTGAATTGTCAGGAATTCCATGCAAATATTTATCCGATAAAATGCCCTGATACAAAGGCGAGAATCCTATGAAGCCGACCCCATGTTCTGATGCTGCCTGCAAAATTCCTTGTTCAACGTCGCGTGACAGCATGCTATATCGATCCTGATGAATCAGGCAAGGCGTCCCATTTGCTTTCAGTATTTTGTATGCTTCTAATGTTTTATCAACCGGATATTTGGAGATACCAACATAGAGCGCTTTCCCTTGTCTGACAGCATCGGAGAGAGCTGACATTGTTTCTTCCAATGGAGTATTTGGATCATACCGATGCGAATAAAAAATATCCACATAATCCAGTTTCAACCGGCGCAAGCTTTGATCTAAACTGGCCATTAGATATTTCCGTGAACTGCCGTCTCCATAGGGGCCCGGCCACATCAAATGCCCGGCTTTTGTGGAAATAATCATCTCATCCCTTGTGTTTTTAGGAAAATGTTGAAGAATTTTGCCGAAGTTTGCTTCTGCAGTTCCTTCGGGGGGCCCATAATTATTTGCCAGATCAAAATGTGTGATGCCGTTATCAAAAGCATACTGGACCATCCGTACCGCTTCATCATAGTCATCTACATCGCCGAAATTGTGCCATAAACCAAGTGAAATTCTCGGAAGTTGTAGCCCGCTATTTCCACACTGAATGTATTGCATCTTGTCTTCATAGCGAGAAGGAGAGGGTTCTATCTGCATAATATAAATTTTTGAAGTTGATAGTTACAAAAATAGTGATTAATTTCTTTTCTTTCAATTATTCTTTTCACATACAAAAAAGAAGCTATTCATTTTCAGAATAGCTTCTTGTTATTATTACGTTTGTTGATTGATTTTAGGACTTAGTGATAATTTGCATAGTGTCCGTTGCAATCATAAGTTCCTCATCAGTAGGGATAACAACAATTTTGATTTTGGAATTGGGGGTACTGACAATTGCTTCAATGCCATGAGTGTTTGCATTGGTTGCCGAATCAATTGAAATTCCTAACCATTCCATGTCGCTGCAAACGGCTTCACGCGTAGCAGACTGATTTTCTCCAACTCCGCCGGTAAAAATAATAGCATCGGCTCCACCTAGCACAGCGAGATATGAACCGATATATTTTTTGATCCGGTATTGATACATTTTTAAAGCAAGTTTGGCATGGTCATTTCCTTCAGCAATCGCTTTGTCAAGATCACGCATATCTGATGAAACCCCTGAAATTCCCAGTACTCCGCTATGTTTGTTGAAAAGGGTAGAGGCCGATTCGGTTCCCAGCACTTCTTTATCCATTAAAAAAGTGACTACACCGGCATCGATATCCCCAGACCTTGTCCCCATCATCAAACCTTCTACCGGAGTGAATCCCATGGAGGTATCAATCGATTTCCCCTCTTTAATAGCTGTGATGGATGCTCCGTTACCAATATGGCAAGTGATTAGTTTGGCTTTTTCGTATTCCAAACCTAAAAATTCACATGCCCGTTTTGATACGTAGCGATGACTGGTGCCGTGAAATCCATAACGACGAATGCCGTACTTTGTATATAATGAATAAGGAATGGCATACATGTATGCATGAGGTTCCATTGTTTGATGGAAAGCGGTATCAAAAACTCCTACCTGAGGAATATTTGGCAGCAATTCTTTAATTGCATTAATTCCAGCTAGATTGGGTGGATTGTGCAAGGGAGCAATTTCGATGCATTCTTCAATTTTCGAAATGACTTCATCATCAATCAATACACTGGAATTGAATTTTTCACCACCATGCACTAATCGGTGACCGACAGCATCAATTTCTTCCAATGAACGAATGGCACCGTGTTTTTGACTGATAAGTACCCCCAGGATGTATTCGATAGCACTTTGGTGGGTTAATATTTCTCCCTCCAAAGTCACCCGATCTCCATCAGCCCTGGTGTGGCGCAAAAAAGAACCACGCATGCCTAATTTTTCGACACCTCCCTGACCAAGAATAGTTTTGGTAGTCATATCAAATAGTTTGTACTTGACGGAAGAGCTACCGCAGTTTAATACTAATATTTTCATTGTAAGTCTTTGATTTTTTTGATCAGTTGTTTATAATCCGGCCGGTTTCGTCATAGGTGTAAAATCCTTTTCGACGACTGACTCCGTAATATTTAGCACGGTAGAGTCGCATGATCATTGGAGATGGCTTATATTTTATATTGCCATATTCATGGAATAGATTTTCCATTAACGGAACAATTTTTTCTATTCCCATTCTGTCAGCTGTGAAAAAGACCCCCTGGCGGTGGCCGAATCCTACGGTTAAGAGTTTGTCTATATCCTCTAGTGTGGCTATGCCTTCCATCACGATGGAACAAGCTTCATTCAGCATAATAAGAAACATGCGGAGGCTTACCAGTCCAACAGATTCTAGTACAGAAATATAACTGTAGTTAATGAGTTCTGCAAAACGGCATACTTTTTCAAATGTGGCGTCTGAGGTGTTGAGTCCTCTTACAATTTCAATAATATGCGAATCCCTGATGTTGGTTAGAAAATGAACGCCAATGCATCGGTTCTGATGTTGTAGTTCACTAGCTAAAGCCGTTACTACAATCGTTGAAACGTTCGTGGCAATAATAGCTTCCGGAGTGAGGATGGCTTCAAGTTTTTTGAAAACTTCTTTACGACCTTCGGTGCTTTGTTGCCCTGTTTTGTTATCGTAACGAATGGCTTCAATAACAAAGTCACATCCTACGAAATCACGATATTCGGTTGTTCCCTTAATTCTGGAAAGGATAACTTTTTTTTCTGATGAAGTTAATCCCCAGTTGTTTACACGCAAATCAAGTATTGATTCTATACGAGCAAATGCATTAGAGATTTTTTCCTGATTGATTTCTAAAAAAACCACTTCCATTCCTTTGCTGGCTGCAATGGAAGCGATGAGGCTTCCTTCTTTGCCACATCCTACTACGCCGATGCGTGAAAAAAGGGTACGTTTACGATCTTTTTTGCTAAGACCGTAATTTTCAATAGGTTCTTTGGGTAAGTCCGCCATGATGCGATGTTAAAATAGTATGATATGAGATCTTGTTTGTGATTTAATGTAAAATGCCATCTTTGTTGTGTTTTAAGCTGATGGCCTGATTAACGGTTATAGCAATCATTTGAATAATATCGTCAGCCGAACATCCGCGTGACAAGTCGTTGATTGGGGCTCCCATACCTTGCAATACAGGTCCGATAGCTTGAGCATTTCCCAAACGTTGTACCAGCTTGTACCCAATGTTTCCGGCCTGTATATCAGGCATAATTAGTACGTTTGCATGTCCAGCTACGTCACTTCCAGGGGCTTTACTGGCTCCTACAGACGGGACTAGTGCTGCATCAGCTTGCAATTCTCCGTCGATTTGCATATCCGGAGCCATTTCTTTTGCGATACGAGTTGCTTCCACTACTTTATCCACCAATTCATGCTTAGCACTTCCTTTTGTGGAAAAGCTGAGCAATGCAATCCGAGGTTCAAAACCACCCAATGTGCGTGCTGTATGTCCTGTCATAACAGCAATTTCAGCTAATTCTTGTGCTGTAGGATTAGGTGTTACAGCTAAATCTGCCATCATGACAAAGCCATTTTCACCATAAGGACTTTCAGTGAAAAGCAGAACGGCTCCTGAAACAACAGATACTCCTGGTTTTGTCTTTACGATCTGAAGTGCAGGACGAAGTACATTTCCTGTTGTATTACGCGCTCCGGCAACTTCTCCGTCAGCATCGCCACTTTTGATCATCAGTGCCCCGATATAAAGCGGATCTTTTACCAACTTTTGAGCCTGTTCTAGGGTCATTCCCTTGTTTTTACGCAATTCGACTAGAAGTTGAGCGTACGCTTCCATTTTATCATAATTCTCTGGATCAAGAATTGTGGCTTGGTCAATATGCTTTAATTGAAATTGATTGGCTAATGCCTGAATCTCACTCGGTTTTCCAATTAAGGTTATTTTTGCTGCTTTTTTTGCTAAAATGGCGTCGGCAGCTTGAAGTGTCCGTTCTTCATTCCCTTCGGGTAATACAATGTGCTGTGGATCTTGTTGAGCACGTTGCATGATGGTTTCAAGCAGTTTCATGTTAAAATATTGTTTATTAAATTATTATACGGTATCCAGAAAATCTATTAATCACAAACAAAGGTATGATATAACTTTCGATTTGCAAAGTAGACATTGCAAAATGTTGCAAATAATTTATGTTTAAAGTTTCATGGGTTATTCGGGTTTGTTTTTTATTTTTATTGAGCGACTTTGCTTTCCATCAGGTAGTTTTTTGTATCTTTGCACACCGAAAGTTGCTCTTATTTATTCTTCAATATAAAAATGTTCATGGAAAAAAGTAAAGCCATGCAATTGGTGTTGGAAAACGGCATGATTTTTCACGGGCAATCGTTCGGATATGAATCGCCCCGAGCGGGAGAAGTCGTTTTTAGCACAGCAATGGTCGGGTATCCCGAAAGTTTAACGGATCCTTCCTATTCCGGTCAGATTTTAGTTGTCACTTATCCGTTGATCGGCAATTACGGAGTCCCGCAAACAGGAATGGAAAACGGCTTATCAATCTTTTACGAATCGGAAATAATTCATGTCAACGGACTGGTTATTTCCGATTATTCGTTTGAATACAGCCATTGGAATGCCAACAAGAGTTTAAGCGATTGGCTTAAGGAAAATAAAGTGCCGGCTATTTGCGGAGTAGATACTCGTGAATTGACCAAGGTGATTCGTGAATATGGATCAATGAAAGGTAAATTGGTTTTTCCTGACATGCCTAATATTGACTTTGTTGATCCCAATAAAGAAAATCTGGTAGCAAAAGTAAGCTGCAATGAGGTAATTCGCTATGGAAACGGATCCAAAAAAATTGTATTGGTCGATTGTGGGGTAAAACATAATATTATCCGTTGTTTTCTCAAGCGTGACGTAACAGTGATTCGTGTGCCGTGGAATTATGATTTTAGTACGCTTGATTATGATGGTTTATTCATTTCCAATGGTCCCGGTGATCCTGAATATTGCGAAGCAACCATTGATCATTTGCGGGATGCTATCCATGGTGAGAAGCCTATTTTTGGTATTTGCTTAGGGAATCAATTGCTATCGCTCGCCGGCGGCGCTTCAACCTATAAATTGAAATACGGTCATCGAAGCCACAATCAGCCGGTTCGTATGGTGGGTACAAATCGTTGTTTTGTTACTTCGCAGAATCATGGTTTTGCAGTAAATAATGAGACATTGGGTAACGATTGGGAACCTTTGTTTATCAATCTGAATGACGGAACCAATGAAGGTGTTCGTCATAAAACTAAACCGTTTTTTTCAACCCAGTTCCATCCCGAGGCTTCTAGTGGACCAACTGATACCGAATTTTTGTTTGATGAGTTCTTGAATCTGATCGATAAATAAATCAAAGCAGCAAGACTGATTGGAATGAGGTAGATTTATTAAAAGTAAAATTCACTACAATATGAACGTCACAGATATGATGATATCTAAAGATAACGTGGTTTCCCTTATTAAAAAAGTATTAATTCTTGGTTCCGGAGCTCTGAAAATCGGAGAAGCAGGTGAGTTTGACTATTCTGGATCTCAAGCATTAAAAGCTTTGAAAGAAGAGGGTATCGAAACTGTTTTGATTAATCCGAACATTGCCACGGTACAAACTTCAGAAGGGGTTGCCGACAAGATTTATTTTCTCCCTATTACTCCTTTTTTTGTCGAAAAGGTAATCCGAAAAGAAAATCCGGATGGACTGTTACTCGCTTTTGGAGGACAAACAGCGCTCAACTGCGGAGTTCAGCTTTATCAAACAGGAATACTGGAAAAATATAATCTTCGCGTTTTAGGTACTCCCGTACAGGCAATAATGGATACAGAGGATCGAGAATTGTTTGTTCGGAAATTAGATGAGATTGATGTAAAAACCATCAAGAGCGTTGCTGTTCATAACCTGGAAGATGCTATTAGCGCAGCCGAATCGCTGGAATACCCTATTATTGTAAGGGCTGCTTATGCCTTAGGAGGATTGGGCAGCGGTTTTTGTAATAATGAACAAGAATTGAGAATTCTTGCACAAAAAGCATTGAACTATTCCCCTCAATTATTGATTGAAAAATCATTGAAAGGGTGGAAAGAGGTAGAATATGAGGTTGTCCGTGATCGCTTCGATAATTGCATCACGGTATGTAATATGGAAAATTTTGATCCTCTGGGAATTCACACGGGAGAAAGTATTGTAGTGGCACCTTCGCAAACGTTGACTAACAGTGAATATCATAAGCTGCGTGAAATTGCTATTCGCATCGTCCGTCATATAGGGATTGTAGGGGAATGTAATGTACAGTATGCTTTGGATCCTGATTCCGAAGATTACAGGGTCATTGAAGTGAATGCCCGCCTGAGTCGATCTTCGGCTTTGGCTTCGAAAGCTACGGGTTATCCCTTGGCTTTTGTAGCGGCAAAGCTGGCTCTTGGTTATGGTTTGTTTGATTTGAAGAATTCGGTTACTAAAACCACACCTGCATTTTTTGAACCTGCTCTTGATTATGTCGTTTGTAAAATTCCACGGTGGGATTTGGCTAAATTTCACGGTGTTTCACGTGAAATAGGCAGTAGCATGAAAAGTGTAGGAGAGGTGATGGCTATTGGTCGTACCTTTGAAGAATCGTTGCAAAAGGGCTTGCGAATGATCCAACAGGGCATGCACGGTTTCATCGGAAATAAACAATTGGATGTCGATGATTTGGATAAAGCGCTTGCTGAACCAACAGACCGGCGGATTTTTTATCTTTCACAGGCGATACAGATGGGTTATTCCATTGATCGTATTCATGACTTAACAAAGATCGATAAATGGTTTTTGCAAAAACTTCAAAATATTGTAGATATTGCACACAAGCTGGAACAAGCAGGTTCGTTTGAGGCCACTTCGGATATTTTGTTCCGCCAGGCAAAACAAACCGGTTTTTCTGATTTCCAGATTGCTCGTTTACTGTTTCATGCAAAAAATAATATGGCTGAACGTGCTAACGAGGTACGGGCGGAACGAAAGAAACGTGGTATTACTCCTGTAGTAAAACAAATTGATACTTTAGCTGCTGAATATCCGGCACAAACTAATTATCTTTATATTACATACAACGGAACATCTAATGACATACATTATTTAGGTGATCACCGATCGGTGGTTGTCCTTGGTTCGGGAGCTTACCGTATCGGTAGTTCCGTTGAGTTTGACTGGTGTAGTGTCAACGCATTGAATACGATTCGCAAAGAAGGGTTACGGTCGGTAATGATTAATTACAATCCAGAAACTGTTTCGACTGACTATGACATGTGCGATCGTTTGTATTTTGATGAATTGACATATGAGCGTGTGATGGATATTTTGGAATTAGAAAATCCAATGGGAACTATCGTTTCTGTCGGTGGTCAGATTCCAAACAATCTTGCTGTTCGGCTAAGTGAAGCCAATGTACATCTTCTTGGTACAGATGCAGCTTCTATTGACAATGCCGAAGACAGGCATAAGTTTTCCAGTATGCTGGATAAGCTGAAGATAGACCAGCCGCGCTGGCAGGAGTTGAGATCCTTTGATGATGTAAAACAATTTGTGACTAATGTGGGATTTCCTGTTTTAGTTCGTCCATCTTATGTGCTTTCGGGTGCTGCCATGAATGTATGTTCGAACGAAGAAGAGCTGGAAGAGTTCTTGAAATTAGCGACTGAAGTATCACAGGAGCATCCGGTAGTTGTTTCCGAATTTATTGAAAACGCTAAGGAAATTGAGATTGATGCAGTTGCCAATAAGGGGGAAATTGTGGTATATGCCATCTCGGAACATGTTGAATTTGCAGGAGTGCATTCCGGTGATGCTACGATTCAGTTTCCACCTCAAAAGATTTATGTAGAGACGGTTCGTCGAATCAAACAAATTGCACGCCAAATAGCAAAATCGCTTAATATATCGGGCCCCTTCAATATTCAATTTCTGGCAAAAGATAATGATATTAAGGTTATTGAATGTAACCTGCGTGCTTCACGAAGTTTTCCATTTGTTTCAAAAGTACTAAAAATTAATTTTATAGATTTAGCTACTCAGGTTATGTTGGGATTGAATCCGGCAAAACCGCAAAAGTCAGCGTTTGATCTGGACTATGTGGGAATTAAAGCTTCTCAGTTTTCTTTCACCCGATTACAGAAAGCAGATCCTGTTTTAGGTGTTGATATGGCTTCGACAGGAGAGGTAGGTTGTATTGGGCATCATTTTGATGACGCCTTGCTCACCGCCATGTTATCTGTTGGATACCGGATTCCAGAGAAGACTGTGATGGTTTCTTCCGGCGAAACCAAATCAAAGGTGGAACTACTGGAAGCATGTCGTTTACTGCAAAATAAAGAATATCAGATCTTTGCTACGCATGGTACACAACAATTTCTTGAAGCTCACGGCGTCAAAGCTGTGGATGTGAATTGGCCAGATGAGGATGGAGATCATAATGTGATGAGCATGATTGCCGATAAAACATTTGATTTGGTAATTAACATTCCGAAAAATTTAACGAAGCGGGAACTTTCTAATGGATATAAGATCAGAAGAGGAGCTATCGATTTTAATATTCCGTTGATTACGAATGCTCGTTTAGCAAGTGCTTTTATTAAAGCATTTTGCAAAATGAGCATGGATGATATAGATATCCGTCATTGGGCTGAATATAAATAAAGGTGCTGATTCTTTTGGCAAGGGTATCAGTAGTGACTGAAATAAAATATATCTTTGCCGAAATTAATAGAGCAAGCTATATTTTGCGTGATCATGTATCAAAGCTGACAATCTCTTAAACCTACTTTATTATGGGAAAAGTTGTTTTTATTACCGGAGCAACATCTGGTTTGGGTAAAGCGTGCGCTGAACATTTGGCTACGCTTGGACATACTGTCTATGGTACAGGTCGCCGTCAAATGATCTCATCAGGAAATGTTAAATTCATTCAAATGGATGTCACCAATTCCGATTCTGTATCTCAAGCTATCGGGCAGGTTATTAAAGAACATGGTCATATCGATGTGGTATTGAATAATGCCGGTATGGGGATTGGTGGCGCTGCTGAATTGGCAACACCGGAAGAAATCAATTTGCAGATGAACACCAATTTTATGGGAACGGTTAATGTTTGTTCTGTTGTGCTACCTCACATGCGGAAGGCTAAACAAGGTACTATTGTTAATTTTAGTTCTTTAGGTGGCGTTATGGGCTTACCTTTTCAAGCTTTCTATTCAGCTTCCAAATTTGCCATTGAAGGATACAGCGAAGCTTTAAGCCTGGAATTGAAATCTTTTCATATTAATGTATGCCTTATTGAACCGGGTGATTTTGCAACTGGTTTTACTGCCAGCCGGGTATTATCAGAAATTACTCAAAAGAGTGATGCGTATGGAGCACAGTTTGCTAAAACATTGAAGAATATTGAAAAGGAGGAGCAAAACGGATTTAAACCTATACAATTGGCAAAGGTAGTTGCTCGCATTGTAAACGCTAAGCATCCTAAATTTCGTTATAAAGTCGGAAATATAGTACAGGTAGGGTTTGCAAAATCAAAGGCTTGGGTACCGGATAGAACCTATCAATTTCTGCTTCGTTTCTTTTATAATATGGTGTAGTTGTGCTATTCTAAATTAATGTAGAGCTTTTGGTAACTCAAAAAGAAATACTTACCTTTGCATCTCAATTTTCGAGGGGGTTTTAAGTAGCGCTGTTGCAAGGTAGCAAGTATCTCACCTCACGGATAAAATATAAAAATAAACGTGTTATGTACGCTATCGTTGAAATTTTGGGACAACAATTCAAGGTGGAAGCCGGACAGAAATTGTATGTTCATCGTATGGAAGAAGCTGAAATAGGATCGGAAGTTACTTTTGACAAAGTATTGCTTGTAGAGAATGAAGGTAATGTTTCAGTAGGTGCTCCTGTTGTAGAAGGAGTAAAAATTGTTGCAGAAGTGAAAGCTCATGTAAAAGGTGATAAAGTTCTTGTGTTTAAAAAAGTACGTAAGAATGACTATCAAAAAATGAATGGGCACCGTCAATATTTCACTGAGTTATTCATCAAAGAAATCGTTGCGTAAACATTAAAAATTAAACCATAATGGCACATAAAAAAGGAGTCGGTAGTTCAAAAAACGGCCGTGAATCGGAAAGTAAACGATTAGGCGTGAAAGTTTTTGGCGGCCAATTTGCAAAAGCTGGTAACATTATAGTTCGTCAACGTGGAACTGTCCACAATCCTGGCGAAAATGTCGGAATGGGTAAAGATCATACCCTTTTTGCGTTGGTCAATGGTAAAGTAGTTTTTCGTAAGAGAAAAGATAATAAATCATTTGTTTCTATAGAACAAGTGGCTGCGGAGTAAATCCCCTTATACGAAAAAAGTCTCATCATTGCTCTGGTAAAGAGCAATGATGAGACTTTTTTTATTTATGGTGATGGATAAATTATCATTGCTTGTCGCTCAAAACCGGTAGACACACAAAATAATTGTAACTTTGCAAAAAATACAGACAATCATGTTGACACTAAAAGTTATCATCGAAAATAAAGAAGAAGTGATTCGGCGTTTGGCGAAAAAGCACTTTGATGGCGCTGAAATTATTGAAAAAATTGTTGCCCTAGATTTCCAGCGTCGATCCATTCAATCTACTTTGGATGCTACGTCTGCTGAAATGAACAACCTGTCTAAAGTGATCGGAGAGCTTTTTAAGCAGGGAAAACAATTAGAAGCGGCTGATGCCAAGGCAAAAACTTCTGACCTTAAGGAAACAATTAAATCTCTCTCATCCGATTTGGATAACGTGGAAAAAGAATTGAACGATTTGTTGGTGACGATTCCAAATCTCCCCCACGAATCAGTTCCAGAGGGCCGGATTGCTGAGGATAATGTGATTGAATGCACAGGAGGCATTATTCCTGATTTATCTGCTGATGCTCTTCCTCATTGGGATTTAGCAAAGAAATACGACCTTATTGACTTTGAAATGGGGGTGAAAATAACCGGAGCCGGCTTTCCGGTTTATAAAGGTAAAGGTGCCCGTTTGCAAAGAGCGTTAATCAATTTCTTTCTGGATAATGCCCGTGAAGCCGGTTATCTGGAAGTACAGCCTCCATATGTGGTGAATGCTGCTTCCGGATATGGAACCGGACAATTACCTGACAAAGAAGGCCAAATGTATTATTGCCAGGTGGATGATTTTTATTTGATTCCAACTGCTGAAGTTCCAGTGACCAATATGTATCGGGATGTCATTTTGCAAGAAAATGAGTTACCTGTCAAAAACTGTGCTTATTCTGCCTGTTTTCGCCGTGAAGCTGGTTCATATGGAAAAGATGTGCGCGGTCTGAATCGTCTTCATCAGTTTGACAAGGTAGAGATTGTGCGTATTGACACTCCTGCTCATTCATACGAATCATTGACTGAAATGGTAAGTTATGTGCAGTCTTTAGTGGATAAATTGGAATTGCCATGGCGTATTTTACGTTTATGTGGAGGAGATATGAGTTTTACCTCGGCTCTGACTTTCGATTTTGAAGTATTTGCTGCAGCCCAAAAACGTTGGCTTGAAGTAAGTTCTGTTTCAAATTTTGAAAGTTACCAAGCCAATCGATTAAAATGTCGCTTCAAAAATGAAGACAAAAAGGCTCAACTCTGTCATACTTTAAATGGGAGTGCCCTTGCTCTGCCTCGTATTGTAGCTGCTTTACTTGAGAATAATCAAACACCCGAAGGAATTCGAATACCCCATGCATTGGTTTCATACACGGGGTTTGACCTCATCTGAAAATAGATTTTATGTAAGGAGATTTATATCTCCTTTTTGTTTTTGTCAGCAGGGCTTAGCGAATATTAATTCCTATCCCTGCTGATGCTGTTGGGTATTGTTGAAATGTATATTGTGCATGGAGTGCCAAGACCCATAAGATCTTCAATCTGAACCCAAGTGTTAGCTGTGGACTTACGGAAGCATAATGTAAGGGAATGGGATTGGTCAGTGTGTTTACATCGATAGAATTGTCGCTATGTACCGTGCCTAACACAGGGTAATTTCCTGTAAAATTGAAATGGAAATCATTGCTTGATACGCCAAATCCCAGATATGGAGTGAAAAATAACAATCTTTTAGATACGATAATATTAGCCATTAAAGAACTTGCGGTCAGCTTCATTCCTTGATTATCATAAGAAACGCCAGCCGGTACGTTGAGGGTAAAGTTAGGATTGTCGTTTAGATCATTTGGGATAATGGGATTTTCAAAGTTGTAATTAAAATGAACGCGTGTGTATCCAATCATAACTGAAGCATCAAATGGTAAAAGTTTGACCACGGGTATCCATTGCTTAATATTGTGTTTTATTCCAACTCCCCATAATCCTACGTTATAGCGATTATTTGTTACGTTTGGCACAAACCGGAATGATAAATCATTTCCAAATGGCAATCCGATGGTTATTTGGGCATTTATTGCAGGTAACACTGGCGTAACACCTTTGGGCGTACTAAATTCCGTAATAGTTTGCCCATTCGAAGCTAATCTCAATAATACTCCGTCTCCTTTTCCGCTTAAGGTAGGAGCCGATGTTTGTCCGTTAACTACTTGTAAAGCCTGCAGTCCAGATAAACTAAATGTTTTGTCGCTTGTTGGCACAAACATGGCTCCAGCTCCGACAGTGATATCAAATCCAAGAAGTTTGTGTGTCGCTGCTGTATTATACCAATTGGTACCAAGGCCCTCAGATAAGCCATATCCTGCAGGTTTCAGATAGCCTTCAGCTAAGCCTTGAATGTCAGTAGCCCCTGATTTAAATAACTGTGATATGTCATTTTGTCCCGTTAGAGAAATAGGAACAAATACGCATGTGATTACAATTGCGATAAATAGATGTCTTGTTTTCATAATGTTATTATTTTGATAGTGCATTAAGATCTTAATAGCATCAAAACTGATGAAAATAGGTCGTAAAGTGCTGAACTAAATAATCTTGATGAATTAGATTTCGCAAAGTACTCGTTTGACTATTTACGTAGCAAAGATAATATTGTTTTAAACTAATAATAAGATAGTGTAAAAGATTTCAATAAAATATTTGGGTTGATCTGCCTAAAGATATTTGATTCTAATACTTACTGTATTGCATATATCAAAAACGGTGTAATACGAAGATTACAAAAAAAGGAATTAGTGTGTATTGTATTCGTATTTTATATCTTAATTAACACGGGTGGTGATAACCAGTGCTTCTAAAGTTTGTTTTTTGATCGTATGCGTTTCGTATTTTCTTTTCAATAAATACATTATGTTGTGTCGTGTGTAACTTCATTGTTTTGTAACATTTTTAATAATTAGTGTGGCTACCTTTGCAGTGAATTTCAAACGGTGCAGGAAAGTATTCTTTAACAATTCTGTTACTCTGTTGTTGAAAACTTTTCAAAATATCTAAGGTGTTTATGTGTGAATGTTGTATATTTGTAGAATCAACGCGGAGAACTATTTTATTTCTTTAAAAAAATTGAATATCAACATATTGATGAAGATGTGCAAATGCAAAAAAATCATTTGCAATGAGATTAATGACGGTTCTTATTGTTTAATTAAATTAAATTAGTATGAAGAAAACAAGTATGCGTTTTTTGCTTTTTGCCATAAGTCTAATGATTTCTTTGACGACTATGGCGCAAATTACTACTGCAAGTCTTAACGGCCAAGTTACTGCTGATGGAAAGGCATTTGTCGGTGCTACTGTTCAAGCCATTCACGAACCATCTGGAACTGTGTATGGCGCAATAACAAACGATAAAGGTCGTTATTTTATTCAAGGTATGCGAGTTGGAGGTCCATACAAGATTATTATTGCTTGTTTGGGATATGACCAAGTGGTATACGATAATGTACAACTTTCCCTTGGAGAGCCATTAACATTAAATGCAACTCTAAAAGAGAATGTCAAACAATTGGGAGAGGTTGTTGTTCGAGCATCCGCCGGGGTTAAAAGTGCTGCAGGAGGTGCTGCAAGCAACTTCAATTCTAATCAAATTAGCAACACCCCTACAGTTGATCGTAATATTTATGACGTTGCAAAGTTGTCTCCATTGGTTATGGCTTCTAAACTGGGTGGAATTTCTATTGCAGGCTCAAATAACAGGTACAATTCATTTCAGATTGATGGAACTGTGAGCAACGACGTCTTTGGATTGGCTAGTAGTGGTACTAATGGTGGTCAGACTGGCGCAAACCCAATTTCTCTGGACGCTATTCAGGAGATTCAAGTCGTAGTTTCACCGTTTGACGTTCGTCAGAGCGGGTTTACAGGAGGTGGAATCAATGCAATTACTAAGTCAGGTACTAATACGTTTAAAGGTTCTGTTTATGGTTACTTTACTAATCAAAATATGTATGGAACCTGGAGCCAGGTGCAAGATGCTAAATCAAAGGTAGGAAAACAATCTACAAAGACATTAGGGTTTACGTTCGGCGGTCCGATTATTAAAGACAAATTGTTTTTCTTTGCGAATGCTGAATATAAATATAATACCTATCCATCGGATTACTTTCCTGGATATACAAATGGTTACATAACAGATGCTGAAGCTCAGGCTATTGCCGCCAGATATGCTACAATTACAGGAAATACTGATAGTTACAGTCCACGTGATATTAATACAGAAGGTCTTTCTCTTTTGGGTCGTATTGACTGGAATATTAACAAAAACAATAAGTTTGCATTGCGCTACCAGTTGAATGATTCGTATGAAGACAATTATGGGGTTGGTTCGAAAACTTATTATTTTGATAACAGCAGTTATCGAATGGAAAATAAAACCAATTCTATCGTAGCTGAATTAAACTCTCATATTAGCAACTCTTTATATAATGAAGCCCGTGCCGGTGCTACTTTTGTACGTGATAGCCGTGCTGTCCCATATCAAGGTCCAAGTATTACTATTTATAATCTTGGTGGAACTTACGATGCAAAAACAAATTTATGGAGCACAGGTAGTGTTACTGGTTATATTGGAACAGAATATTCTTCAGGTGCTAACAAATTAAATCAGGATATATATACCAATGTCGTTTAATTAAGGTGAAGCTATAATCTTTTGTAATTCATGGAGTAAAGTTTTTTGGGCTTTTTCTTTCGTTCGTTACTACGTCCCGGACGGATGACTTCTCTGGTTTTTTCAACCACTGAATCGAATGCCTGCATTGCTTTTTCAAATTGTTGTTTAAGCAGTAGTGGTATCAGAATATTTTGAGTCATTGATAAAGCATTTGTTTGATTAATCTGTTGATTGTATTTTCTTTGTTCATCAGCCTTGTATTCTTCTCTTACTTTTTCGTCAATGGGATGCGCGTAAATAGCACAAAGACTCATTAAAAAGATTTTTGCATGAAAATCTTGCCTTACCGCTATGGCTGTTTTACCTGAGAAATCTTCTAATTCTATTCTGCTTTTTAGCAACTTATATGCTTCTTCTACTCCCCAGCGAAGATGATACAATTCATCAAAATCTTCGTATTTATATTTTTCTGCATCTATCAAAGAGGTACACAATATCTCTTTGCTTCCATCCGGCAAACCTATTTTTACTAAACGGCAGGTGATCGTTGTATCTTGCATGTGGGGATATTCAGCCAACTTCTTTCTGTCTTTTTTTGGCAAGGTAAAAGTTACGATCCTTTCTTTTTCTTCACTTTCGGTAAAATCTTTTACCTTTAACCACCAATCCTCTTTCAAGCGAACACAAAATTCAATCCCCTCGGCCTGAAGTAAAAACAACAACCAGAAACTTGGATAGCCCCGATCAAGTAGCAATAAATCTCCTTTTTTGACTTTGGATAAATGCTTCATTAATAAACTGTTTTCGCTGCTTGAATAAGGTGCTAATTGCCCTTCAATAGTAACCTTGTTCAAAACATCATACAGCACCGATCCCAAAGCCAATGAACGTGGGCTATCTGCTTTGGGACCAAATTCATGCACCCCAAATTCCTCTACCACACTTGGGTGATTCGGCAGCACCAAACGCGTTCCATCGACAGCTAACACCCGATGCTCTTCCCATAAATAATAGGGCGCTTCATCATAAAAAGTATTCACAGCAACTTCATTCAGTCGTTCAAAAGCCCATGGATCCAATTTGGAACGAGCTGTCGAAAAAGCACCTTTTGTTACGGCTCGAATATTAAAATCCGATTGATTAACCGCTTTGAAAAAACCGTCTAATTCTCGTTGTATGGATGACTTAAATGTTATGATCAATACAATTAAATTTTTGAATGTCAGTACTCTATCTCGTGTAAATACTTTTTTAAGGACACCTCGTGAGCGTCCCCTAAACTCTTCGTTATCAAGTTCATACACTATGTTTTTAGATACATTTCCACGGTAATCCGCTTTTTGATTAGTACTTGGGTTACCCCCATTAATATATGGTTTAAAAATACGAAGAAATTCTCACACTACAAAATACAAACAACTTTTTCTTTGAGGTAATTCATTTCCTGTCAGACTCTAAGATGGGTATTCTTAATTAAACGACATTGATATATATACTGTAGAAGATAACCTTTCTTGGTATAATGGTGATCATACTTTTACATTTGGTACTCACAATGAATTCTATCGTATGTACAACCTCTTTATTCAAGCAAGTAACGGAGCATATTATTATAATTCATTGAATGATTTTATAAATGATAACGCATATCAGTTTGTATATAACTATTCAGATTATAATCTGACTGGAAGTTACCAATGGGCAGCAACCGTGAAAGCTGGCCTACTTGGTTTTTACCTGCAAGATAAATGGAATGTTACAAACAATTTGAATTTAACATATGGACTGCGTTTTGATATTCCTACGTTTTTTAATAAGCCATCAACAAACAGTGATTTCAACGCCAGCTCTTATTCAACTACATATGGTGTAAAAGTAGGGGAAATTCCTTCAACGAAGGTGATGTTATCTCCGCGTCTTGGATTCCGTTGGTATACAGACAACAGCCATAATACTTTAATTCGTGGTGGTGTAGGACTTTTTACAGGTCGTGTCCCGTTTGTATGGTTATCTAACTGTTGGAGCAATACTGGGGTCGAAATGAAAGGGACTACAATTACTAAAAACGTTCCGTCATTCGCTACATACGCTAATAATCCTGTAGGAGCAATGAATTCTGCCGCTGGAACTGCTTCAAAACCCACCATTAATACTGTGTCTAAGGATTTCAAGTATCCACAAGTATTCCGGGTTGACCTTGCGTTGGAGCAGAAACTGCCTTTTGACATTAAAGGAACCTTTGAAGGGTTATATTCAAAAACATTGAATAATGTATGGTTTAACAACCTTGCTTTAATTAATAACGGCAAAAAGGTGTATGCCGTTAGCGCAGATGATGCGAATTCTGCTACTACATACTACTCAATGAGTCCTGGCAGTTATTATGCAATTATCAATCTGCAGAATACGAACAAAGGATATACCTATTCATTAAGTGCTAAGCTGGAAAAAAGTTTTAATTTTGGTCTCGACTTGATGACAAGCTATACTTTCGGCCATTCTTACTCTGTAAATGATGGAACTAGCTCTGTTGCTTATTCTAACTGGAAATACAATTATTCTAAGGATCCTAATAATCCGAATGAACTTTCTTACTCCGTTTTTGATGTGCCAAACCGGGTGTTAGCTCAGGCTTTATATACTACTCCAAAGTACATGAACGGACGCCTTGCTACGGTTGTATCTCTTATTTATAATGGATATAATGGTATGCGTTATTGTTTGACAATGAATGAAAGCGCCGATTTCAATGGTGATGGTTATAGAGGGAATTCATTATTGTATATACCGACACAAGATGAGCTTCAGAAAATGACTTTTGCTACGCCGACTGATCGTACGAATTTCGAAACATGGATTGAAAATGATAGTTATGCAAAGAATCACCGTGGTCAATACGCAGTACGGTATTCAAACAGCGCTCCATGGGAAAATCACGTAGATCTCCATTTGGCAGAAGATTTCTACTATCTTAAAGGAAATGGCAGCAAAGTTTCATTGACATTTGATATTTTGAATGTTGGTAATTTGATAGATAAGAATTGGGGTTCAGTATATGCTTCTACGTACAATGTACAGCCATTAAAGGTAACTAAGCTCACAGCTGACTCCAACGGAGATATGATTCCAACATATTCATATCAAAGCTCCAGCGTTGCTAAAAGTGATTTCTTAAGCCGTTGGCATTTGCAAGTTGGCTTGAAAGTTACATTCTAGAATTTAGTCTAAATATCTTAATTAAAAGAGGTTGCCCATTTTTTTGGACAGCCTTTTTTAATTTGAGGCAGAGGGAGGATAACATTCTTAGGTGAGGAATACAAGGTTTTATTTGTACTGGATTGATAGAAGACTAAATGAAAGTGTAGTCTTATTGCTTGAGAGGAGAATATGATAAAATTGTTTTGTTTTTCATTTGGTATTTCATCTTCCAAAACCAAAAAGCATAAGAAAATCAAATGAAGACTAGATCGTAACTCTTGCTATAGATATGTCTTGAACAAATGTGTTTTTATTTCGTATTGGGAAAGATAATTCGTTGAAAAGATTTGTTATTTTTGTCTTCTGAACAAACTCAAGAAGAGCATGGAAGATTTAATGGTGCTGCGAACTGAAAACTTAGTAAAGAAATATGGTAAGCGAACAGTGGTTGATCATGTTTCGATTAATGTAAAACAAGGGGAAATAGTTGGACTTTTAGGCCCGAATGGCGCAGGAAAGACAACTACCTTTTACATGACGACCGGCTTGATTGTTCCGAACGAGGGGACAATTTTACTAAACGATGTTGATATTACGCAGTATCCCGTTTACAAGCGGGCTAAAGCCGGCATTGGATATTTGGCGCAAGAAGCTTCTGTTTTTCGCCAAATGAGCGTAGAAGATAATATTCGCGCTGTGCTTGAGATGACCAGTTTTACGAAAGAAGAGCAAGAAGCAAAATTGGAAAATCTGATTCGCGAATTTAGTCTTAACCATGTGCGAAAAAATATTGGGAATCGACTGTCAGGAGGAGAGCGGCGACGCACTGAGATTGCCCGCTGTTTGGCTATTGAACCGAAATTTATCATGCTGGATGAGCCCTTTGCCGGAGTTGATCCTATAGCTGTCCAAGATATTCAGGACATCGTATGGCATCTTAAAGATAAAAATATAGGCATATTAATTACCGATCATAATGTGGATGAGACGTTGTCAATTACGGATCGGGCATATTTACTATTTGAAGGGAAAATTTTATTTCAGGGAACTGCTGAGGAGCTAGCAGACAACCCTGTGGTGAGAGAGAAATATTTGGGTCGTGATTTTGAACTCAAACGAAAAAAAGGCGCTTTTGTGATTAAATGATTTTCGCATAAATCTTATTTTTAGCACTGAAATCTATGTCAATACCAGAATTGGAACAGCAAGAACAGCATGATCAGGAAATGATTCAGGCTGCCTTTGATGAGGTGCTTTCTATTTACAAGCAGTCTCCCCATCGACAGAAAGTTGAACTAATTGAAAAGGCGTTTCATTTTGCTAATCAGGCACACAAAGGTATTCGGCGACGTTCGGGAGAGCCTTATATCATGCACCCAATTGCTGTCGCAAGAATTGTGGTGAAAGAAATTGGGCTTGGTTCTACTTCTATTTGTGCGGCCTTACTCCATGATGTTGTTGAAGATACAGATTATACAACAGATGATATAGAAAATCTTTTTGGGAAGCGTATTGCGATTATTGTCGATGGTTTGACAAAGATTTCAGGTGGTGTTTTTGGAGAACGTGCCTCAGAGCAGGCTGAAAACTTCAGAAAATTACTGCTGACTATGTCTGAGGATATCCGTGTAATTTTAATCAAAATTGCCGATCGCCTTCATAATATGCGAACTCTGGCTTCCATGCCTCAGGCCAAACAGTACAAAATTGCCGGTGAAACCCTTTTTATTTATGCCCCTTTGGCTAACCGGCTTGGTTTGTTTGCCATCAAAACAGAACTTGAAAATCTTAGTTTCAAGTATGAACATCCTGAAGCATATGCCCAAATTAAATCGTTGATAGATGCTCAGGCGAAGGAAAATGAACAAATCTACAAAGAATTCAAAATACCTATTCAAGATAAACTGGCTGCTCTGGAGTTTAAATTTGAGTTGATAGAACGCATTAAATCGGTCTATTCTGTATGGCATAAAATGCAAAAAAAGAATATTCCGTTTGAAGAAGTATATGACTTATTGGCATTACGAATAGTTTTTGAACCCAAAGATGGCAGCACAGAACAAGAGCAATGCTGGCTCATTTATTCTGCGATAACCCAATTATATCATCCACATCCTGAACGCATTCGCGATTGGGTTAGTACCCCCAAAGCAAATGGATACTCAGCTTTGCATGTGACAGTGATGGGGCCTCATGGAAAATGGATTGAGGTACAAATACGAAGTGTACAGATGAATGAAATAGCTGAACGTGGATTGGCTGCTCATTGGCGCTATAAGACAGGAGAACGGGATGATGAAACCGAACTGGATAGGTGGCTGAAGGAATTGAAAGAAGAATTGAAGAATCCGAATCCCAGTGCTATTGATTTTATGGACAATGTGAAGTTGAATCTGTTTGCTTCTGAAATGTTCGTATTTACTCCAAAAGGTGAAATCAAAACCTTGCCTCAGGGAGCCACAGCTCTTGATTTTGCATTTTTGCTCCATTCAGATATTGGCTTTAAAGCTATTGGAGCCAAAGTGAATCATAAGTTAGTTCCATTAAATTATCAATTGCAAAGTGGCGATCAAGTGGAGATACTAACTGCAAAAATGCAGAAACCAATAGCAGAGTGGTTGAATTTTGTAATTACTTCACGAGCCAAAACAAAGCTGGAAAATGCATTGCGAAAGGAATTAACCGTGACAGCGCATCACGGTCAACGCACGATTGAAGAAGAACTTAAAAAAGTAAATTTGACCCCAACACCTGAAGTTATTCAAACCTTACTGGATTATTATAATATCAGAGATAAACGCGAATTATATCGCCAGGTAGGAAGAAAGACCATAGATGTAACGGATATTTCGAAGAAAATTTTCAAAGCAAAGCCGAAAAATCTTTTGAAGAAATTTGTCACTTTACAATTTGGTAGTTCTGATAATAAAATGGTTCCTTTGATTAAAAAAAATAAAAAAGTTGATCGTAAAAAAACATTTCATTTATCAGACGATACTTCCAGTAAATCCTTTCGGATAGCGCAATGTTGCCAGCCTATTCCAGGAGATGATATTGTGGGATACGTAGACGATAATGAGATAGTTGTAGTTCACAAACGACAATGTCCAGAAGCATTAAAATTACAAGCTAGCCAAGGTGATCGGATTATTTCAGCAGAATGGGCAACACGTAATGAAAAATCATTTCCTGTGACACTTGAAATGAAGGGCATAGATCGAATGGGAATGCTGCGGGAAATTACGAATGTCATTACCGACGAATATTCTGTAAATATTCAAAGTATCAATATTCAGACGGATGCAGGAATTTTCGAAGGTAGTCTCCATGTGTATGTACATGGGACAGACGATGTGAACAACCTTTGTCTGAAATTAATGAAAATCAATGGAATGAATTCTGTGAAACGAGTAGAGCTTTGATGGTTTTATTCAATTATCCTCTTTGCCGATGTTGTGGCATCAGCTTTTTTCAGCATAATTTTTTTCATAAGCTTCCACGATAAGTTTTACCAGAGGATGTCGCACAATGTCTTTGATGGAAAATTCAATGATGGCAATCTCTTGCACGTGATGCAATACCTGCAAGGCATCGATTAATCCTGATTTTTGAGAATATGGCAGATCGATTTGTGTGATATCACCAGTGACAATGACCTTGCAATTTAGCCCCATTCGCGTTAAAAACATTTTTATTTGCTGGATTGAAGTATTTTGCGCTTCATCAAGAATCACTACCGCATCATTAAGCGTTCTCCCTCTCATAAAAGCTAAAGGAGCAATCTGAATAACGCCGGATTCCATATATTCTTTAAGTTTTGCTCCCGGTAACATGTCCTGAAGTGCATCATAAAGAGGCTGGAGATAAGGATCAATCTTTTCTTTCATATCTCCTGGCAAAAAGCCGAGCTTTTCCCCAGCTTCTACAGCTGGACGACTGAGAATGATGCGTTTAACTTCTTTGTTTTTTAACGAACGTACGGCTAATGCTATAGCAGTGTACGTTTTTCCTGATCCTGCGGGGCCAATAGCAAATAGCAAATCTTTTTTTGCGAATGTTTCTACCAGCAGTTGTTGATTCGAGGTTCGGGCTAAAATGGCTTTCCCATTAACGCCATGGATAATCAGGTTCTCCTGTCTTATTTCAACAGGGGGGATTCCCTTGATGACATCAATAATGACCTCTTCCGTGAGCTGATTATATTCAGAACAATAATGCTGAAGTTTAACCAAGGCTTCTTCCAATTCCGTCATTACCTCTGCATCACCCAATACTTTGATAACATTGCCCCGGGCAATAATTTTCAGTTTTGGGAAGAGATTTTTTATCAGTTGGATATTGACGTTGTTGACGCCGAAAAAAGTTACCGGATCAACTGATTCATTGAGAAATATTGTACGTTCAATCATTAAGGATGGAGTTCAGGTGGAATAGGCAACAGAGGAAAAGCTGAAAAACACCTTCCTCTGTTGTTTGAATATCAGTATGCAAATAAAGGGTATTCTGCCATCATTGCATTTACTTTTTTGCGAACAGTGGTCAATACATTTTCATCATCTACGTGATTCAAAACCTGATCAACCAGTTCAACAATTTCCTCCATAAAAGATTCTTTTGCGCCACGTGTTGTTATGGCTGGTGTTCCAACTCGGATACCTGAAGTCTGGAAAGGGGAACGGGTGTCAAATGGAACCATGTTTTTATTCACCGTAATATCTGCTTGTACCAAACTGTTTTCGGCAACTTTTCCCGTTAATTGTGGAAACTTAGTGCGCAGATCAATTAACATGGAATGGTTATCTGTTCCGCCGGAAATAATATGATACCCTTTTGCCAGAAATGCGTTTGCCATTGCAGCTGCATTTTTCTGAACTTGTTGTTGGTACTCTGTGAAAGAAGGCTGAAGCGCTTCGTAAAACGCCACGGCTTTAGCAGCAATGACATGTTCCAGAGGGCCACCCTGAATTCCAGGGAACACAGCAGAATCGAGTAATGAAGACATTTTCTTGATTTCTCCTTTAGGCGTTGTTTTCCCCCAAGGATTATCAAAATCTTTTCCCATGAGAATAATTCCACCACGGGGACCACGCAATGTTTTATGAGTGGTAGAGGTAACAATATGGGCATATTTTAGAGGATTCTCAAGCAATCCTGCCGCAATCAAACCGGCGGGATGTGCCATGTCGATCATCAACAAAGCACCTATTTTGTCGGCTATAGCGCGCATCCGGGCATAATCCCAGTCGCGAGAATACGCAGAAGCTCCACCTACAATCAATTTTGGACGTTCGCGTAATGCTACTTCTTCCATTTGATCATAATCAACCCGCCCTGTATTTTCGCGAACATTATAAGCGAGAGGTTGATACAAAATTCCTGAACTGTTGACAGGCGATCCGTGAGATAAATGGCCTCCGTGGGCAAGGTTTAATCCTAAAAACTTATCGCCAGGATTCATTACAGCCAGAAAAACAGCAGCATTGGCTTGTGCACCTGAGTGAGGCTGAACGTTAGCATATTCAGCATTGAAAAGTGTTTTAATACGATCGATGGCAAGTTGTTCACTTAAATCTACAACTTCGCAACCTCCGTAATATCGATGTCCAGGATAGCCTTCGGCATATTTATTGGTAAGCCATGTTCCCATAGCTTGCATAACCTGATCACTTACAAAATTTTCGGATGCAATAAGCTCTATACCTTTAAGTTGGCGTTGATGTTCCTGCTCGATAATTGAAAAAATAGCATTGTCACGTGTCATGTGAAAGGAATTAATCAAAGGGTTAAAAACGATGTTAATTTGAATACAAAGGTAGCTTTTTGATATGAAATGAGCATGTTAAAATGGTAAAATCTGAGATTTATCAATGTTTTCTATCCAATTGCCATTGATTTCAGAATCTGATAGCGTTTTTTGTTCTATTTCAGAAAATCACGTGCAACTTGCTCTACTGCTTTTGAACTCCCACGGATAAAAGAGGTTTTTTCTCCAAAATTTACGGCTAACCTGACAGTTTCTTCTGGCATATAGTGATTCAATAACCCGTAAATAACGGCAACATCAAAGGCATCCCCACATCCTAATGGATATTCTCCTTGATTGGTGATTGTTTGATTGATTTCACGTCCCAAATGGAAATAACTTCCACCATTGATTCCTCGTTTCAAGAAAACCGGTTTATCTTTTGGAATAATATCTTTTATTCTTTGATATTCTTTTGCGTTAGGAATTAGTACATCACAATATTCAATGAAGGATGCTTCCCATTCAAAAACAGGCGACGGATCGAGTATGACCATTCCTCCTTTTTGTTTCATCATTTTTGCGTATGTTAAGAATGTGTCTCCTCCACATTCCAATGTGGCAAAAAGAAGATTTGATGTAAGAGCTTTAGGGGTAACATGCAAATTGGCTCCACGATGAACTGCAAGTGCTTCTTTTTCATTACGGCAGACAAAAATACCTGTACGCGTTCCTATAATAGTAGTTGTGTCATTTACCGGGAAGTCATCTCCGGATGCGCCGTGAAATTTAGCATCAATATTCAAAGCAGCTAAGCCTGTATAAACATTATATCCTGTACCACCCATCATTTCCAATACATTGTTGGCGTGGATATGACCATAAAAAAGTAAGTCCCTGAAAACACCACCAAGAATATCCAATTGACGCATAAAATCTATTTCATTTGATGTTATATGTTATTCACTAGGCAATTATAAATTACCTGAATGTTGGTTCAAAGTTGATTAATTTCTGCCGTATTTGCAAGTCAGATTCTGTTGCAATAAAAAAAGCTGTCTGGATTTTGCCCAAACAGCTTTTGTTTTTTAAACTGAATCGTACTGAGTTTGTTATTTGATTAAAGCAATATCTAATACTTCCCGGATATCGCTGACAAAGTGAAACTTAAGACCTTTCAGATAAGATGATTTGATTTCCTCAATATCTTTCTGATTTTCATGGCATAGAATAACTTCCTTAATATTGGCACGTTTTGCTGCTAATATTTTTTCTTTTATACCTCCTACAGGCAATACTTTCCCTCGTAAGGTCATTTCGCCGGTCATAGCCAATGCTTTTTTTACTTTGTGTCCTGTAAATGCAGATGTCATGGCAGTGACCATTGTGATTCCGGCAGATGGGCCATCTTTAGGAATTGCTCCTTCGGGGACATGCACATGTACGTTCATCGTTTCAAATAGAGATTCGTCAATATTTAACTGTGTTGCATGAGCCTTAATATATTCCAAAGCAAGAATAGCCGATTCTTTCATCACATTTCCTAAATTGCCAGTTAAGGTTAGAGTTGGCGCTTTTGATTTGCTCAAAGAAGTTTCGATGAAAAGAATTTCGCCTCCTACAGATGTCCATGCCAAGCCTGTAACAACTCCGATATAATCATTCCCTTCATATAAATCCTTAGTGAATAATGGAGCTCCTAAGTAATTCTTCAGTTCTTCAACAGGAATATCTATTTCGTAAGTTTCGTTGGTAGCCACCTTCTTGGCTATTTGACGCATTATTTTTGCAATTTTACGATCCAGTTCTCTTACGCCTGATTCGCGTGTGTAAGATTCAATAATTGCACGTACTGCTTCTTTGGATAATATACATTGCTCTTTTGTTAATCCATGGTTTTCACGTTGGCGCGGAATCAAGTGACGTATAGCGATTTCGATTTTTTCTTCTGTGATGTATCCTGATACATCAATCAATTCCATCCGATCCAATAAAGGTTGCGAAATGGTTTGTATAGTGTTTGCCGTAGCAATAAACAAAATTTTCGAAAGATCAAAATCAATATCCAGATAATTGTCGTGAAATGTTGAATTTTGTTCTGGATCCAACACTTCAAGTAGGGCTGAAGAGGGATCACCTTTGAAATCTGAGTTGACTTTGTCAATTTCGTCCAGTACTATGACAGGATTTGCCGAACCGGCTTTTTTGATATTTTGAATAATTCGTCCCGGCATGGCGCCAATGTAGGTCCTGCGATGACCTCTGATTTCGGCTTCGTCGTGTAACCCACCTAATGAAATCCGAATATATTTTCGATTCAATGTTTCTGCAATGGATTTTCCTAATGAAGTTTTTCCAACTCCCGGAGGGCCGTAAAGGCATAAAATAGGAGACTTGAGATCACCTTTTAATTTTAAAACGGCCAGATGTTCTAAAATTCGGTCTTTTACTTTTTCCAACCCAAAATGATCACGGTCAAGTGTTCGTTTAGCTCGTTTTAAATCAAAATTATCTTTTGTGTATTCGTTCCACGGAAGCTCTAATATCGTTTCAACATAATTCATTTGAACCGGATAATCAGGAGAATGTGGATGCGTGCGCTCTAATTTGCTTAATTCCTTTTCAAATAATTCTGCAACTTCTTTATTCCATTTTTTTAAAGCTGCTTTTTCACGCATTTCATTGATCTGTTGTTCTGAAGTGCCTCCACCCAATTCGTCTTGAATGGTTTTCATTTGTTGTTGTAAAAAGTATTCACGTTGTTGCTGATCAATGTCTTCACGCGCTTTTGACTGAATACTCGCTTTAATTTCAAGCAATTGGGATTCTTTGTTCAAAATCTCCAATAGTTGGTACCCTCTTTCTTCTAGATCATCTATTTCAAGTAGTCTTTGCTTTTCAGTAACTTTCAGCGCAAAATTACCAGTTATATAGTTGATCAGTTGTTCCGGGTTGTCAATGTTTCGGATTGCAAATGTCGTTTCTGGTGGAATTGTTCCTGAATTTTGAATGATTTTGATTGCCAGATCTTTAATTGCTTCTATTAATGCAACAAAAACGCGGTTATCTTCATTAGGAATTTGATCTGTCATCGTTTTGATAAATCCTTGATGAAAAGGAGTTTTACTAGTTATTTCCAGTAATTCAAAACGTGTAATTCCCTGAAGTAAAACAGTAGTTGAGTTATCCGGCATTTCTAAAATGCGAACAATACGAGCGATTGTTCCAATGGGATACAAATCTGATAAGCCAGGATCATCTACCTTAATGTCTTTCTGAGTAGTTGCTGCCAATACGCCATTGTTCTTATATACTTCCCGGATTAAGCGCAGCGACTTATTGCGGCTTACGGCGATAGGAAGCACTACATTGGGAAACATGACCATGTTGCGCAATGGTAGAACCGGAATTAGCTCATCTTGAGATAGATTTATACTTTCCGATTCACTATTGTCTGCAACAATCGAAAGATAGCCCGTTGATTCATCTGAATCATTACTCAAAATTTTATTTAGTAGAATGTCCATGTCAAAAGATTAGTTTTGTGTTGTCATTTTGTCAGTCTGTGTCATTGGCTGCTTTCTTTCCATCTTCCTTTGCGGAATGAAGGAATATCTATTAATCACGTGTTTATCCAATTCCATATGCAAGATAATACATATAAACCGGGAAAGCACTATCCGTTAACAATTGCTATGCCATGAGCGCTTATCCGCCCTTTCTGACGTTCTTTACCTAATAAGCAGAAAAACGGGGACATGAGCATGCTAAAAAGATTCGAGAAAAAGTCTTCGACTTATTTTGTAGTTTCAAATATGCGCCTTATCTTTGCACCGCTTTTGAAAAAGCGATTTGGCCCATTCGTCTATCGGTTAGGACGCAAGATTTTCATTCTTGAAAGAGGGGTTCGATTCCCCTATGGGCTACAAAACGTACATTATTGAAATACATTATGGCAAATCACAAATCATCCGTAAAAAGAATTCGTCAAACAGCAAAAAAAAGGTTACACAATCGTTATTACGCTAAGACGGCGCGCAATGCTGTACGGGCTTTACGTAGTGTTAAAGAACCTGCTGAAGCAGCTGCGATGTTGCCAAAAGTTGCTTCTATGCTTGACAAATTGGCTAAACGCAACATGATCCACAAAAACAAAGCGAATAATCTAAAATCGAAATTAGCTTTGCACGTCAATAAATTGGCGAAATAAATTGGTTTTTAATTTCACATTTACAATCTCTTCTGTTGCATAAAGTGACAGAAGAGATTGTTGTTTTAAATTTGCCTATTCAGCTCTCTTTTCATACATTTGTACCTCTTTTTTAGTTACAATATGAAAAATGAATGAGAATATAATCTGCAATATTACAGATTTTTAATGGATTTCTCATGTTAAATGCATATTTGAATATCTAACCACAAATTCATACGAAAATGTTTTCTGGTATTATTGAAGAAGCGGCTGAGGTAGTCGCATTAAGCTATGACAATAGCAATTTGAACATTTCATTACGTTGTTCGTTTACGAATGAGCTCAAAATTGATCAGAGCATTGCTCACAATGGAGTTTGCTTAACAGTGATTGATATCAAAAATGATATATATACTGTCACTGCCATACAAGAGACTTTGGACAAATCTAATTTAGGACTTTTGCAAATTGGAAGCAAAGTGAATTTGGAACGTAGCATGCTAATGAATGGACGATTAGATGGACATATTGTGCAAGGCCATGTGGATCAGACTGCTATGTGTACAGATGTGCAGTTGGCAAATGGAAGTTGGTATTACACATTTAGTTATAAAACAACTTCACAAATGAAAGCACAAGGTTACGTAACTGTGGAGAAAGGTTCTGTTGCTGTTAACGGGGTGAGTCTGACAGTGGTACATTCAAAACCCAATAGCTTTTCAATTGCAATTATTCCGTACACTTACGAGCATACCAACTTTAATCAGATTACCGTTGGCTCTGTAGTAAATTTAGAGTTCGACATCATTGGTAAATATATCAGTCGTTTGATAGGCGATCGTCATAAGGCATAATGTTTTTCGTAAATGTTGTAATATTGTCTGTTTTCCACTAGTCAAATGCATTGCTCTTGTGTAAAAGTGATCTAACCAGAATATGCATGAAAAAATTCTTCTTTCTCATTTTATTATTAACCGTTATTGTTTCGCGCCCCTATGCATGTACTAACTTTTTAGTCGGTAAAGATGCCAGTGCAACTGGAGCTGCTTATATAACTTATAATGCCGATTCATATTTCTTGTTTGGAGCGCTTTATTATCGTCCTGCTGCCAATTATCCTAAAGGTGCTATGATGGATATTTACGATTGGGATACAGGAAACTACCGTGGCCAGATCAAGCAAGCTGAGCATACGTATTCTGTGGTAGGAAATATGAATCAATATCAAGTTACGATTGCCGAAACTACTTTTGGTGGAAGGCCTGAATTAGTTGATACAACAGCTGTACTGGATTATGGCAGTCTCATGTATATTGCTTTACAGCGTTCACGTACTGCGAGAGAAGCCATTAAGGTAATGGCCTCGTTGGTAAATGAGTACGGATATGGAAGTGAAGGTGAATCATTCTCAATTGGAGATCCTGAAGAAGTCTGGATCCTCGAAATGATAGGTAAAGGGCCCAAAAATAAAGGGGCAGTGTGGGTCGCTGAACGTATTCCTGATGATTGCGTTTCGGCACATGCAAATCAGGCACGGATTACCACTTTCCCGTTGGATGATCCAAAAAATTGTCTGTACGCACCTGATGTTATCTCGTTTGCCCGATCTAAAGGTTATTATAACGGCACAAATAAAGATTTCAGTTTTTCAGATACATATGCCCCCTTAGATTATGTAGCTTTACGCGCTTGCGAAGCTCGCGTATGGTCTTTCTTTAGAAAGATGGATACCACAATGAATAAATATATTACCTATGTGAAAGGTGAAACAAAAGAGCGTATGCCATTGTGGATCAAACCTTCACATAAAGTAACATTACATGAACTAATGCTTGACATGCGTGACCGTTTTGAAGGTACTGAATTTGATAT
The DNA here is from genome assembly GCF_014192515.1 of Microbacter margulisiae. Classification (NCBI taxonomy): domain Bacteria; kingdom Pseudomonadati; phylum Bacteroidota; class Bacteroidia; order Bacteroidales; family Porphyromonadaceae; genus Microbacter; species Microbacter margulisiae. The sequence goes on along the minus strand of NZ_JACHYB010000001.1, from coordinate 1,554,050 downwards.
CACAAAGGGAGTAGGGGCTGGCCCTTTTGGTTCGCCTTTACGATGCAGTCCATTAGTATGGACATATAACGGGAAAGAATATTTACATGAACGGCCAACTGCAACTTATCAAACAGGTTTTACCTTTGTGGCGGAAATGCGTCGATGGTTACCTGATCCTGTAGGGGGAATTCTTTGGTTTGGAGTGGACGATGCTGCTTGTTCGGAATACGTGCCAATGTATTGCGGAATTAATAAAGTTCCTGAATGTTTTTCTCCAACCAATGGAAGTTTATTGAAATTTTCATGGACATCAGCATTTTGGATTTTCAATTGGGTTTCTAATATGGCATATAGCAAATATTGTTATATGATCCAGGATATTAATAAAGAACAATCCAAGTGGGAAAATAAATTTACCATTTTAACTCCTGCTGTTGATAAAGCAGCTGCTTATTTAATGGAAACAGATACAACAGCTGCCTGCGATTTTCTCACTGAGTTTAGTGATGATCAAGCTGAGGCTGTTACTCATGCCTGGAAAAAGCTGGGAGAGTATCTGATGGTGAAATATATGGATGGCAATATTAAGGTTGAAAAAGACGGAAAGTTTGTACAAAATGCCGCAGGCATTCCTCCTACAATTGACAGACCGGGTTATCCGGATGATTTTAAACGCCAGATTATTCAAGCCAATCCTGATGAGTTTCGTGTGAAAACCCAGGCAGAGTTGGATAATCGAAAACAGTGATATCGCAAAGATGGTAACACGATCTAATTCAGCAACAGGCCCTATTGGTATCTTCGATTCCGGATATGGCGGATTGACGATATTGAATGCTATACGGGAGCAGATGCCACAATACGACTATCTATATTTGGGAGATAATGCACGAACTCCTTACGGAACACGTTCATTTGAAGTAGTATATCAATATACTCTGGAATGTGTAAAGAAGTTATTCAGCCTGAATTGCAGGCTTGTGCTGTTGGCTTGTAATACAGCTTCTGCTAAGGCTTTACGTACAATTCAACAAAATGATTTACCCAATATTGATCCTGACAGGCGCGTGTTAGGTGTTATTCGTCCAACAGCAGAAGCTATCGGAACCTTGACAAAAACACGCCATGTGGGTTTAGTTGGTACAACAGGAACTATCCAGTCGCTTTCTTATCCGATGGAAATAGCCAAATTATTTCAGGATATAATTGTTACGGGAGAAGCTTGTCCCATGTGGGTACCTTTGGTCGAAAATGGAGAATATGATTCTCCGGGTGCTGATTACTTTGTTGAAAAACATTTGAATCATTTATTTTCTGTTGATCCTGAAATTGATACACTGGTATTGGGATGTACGCACTACCCTTTACTATTGAATAAGATACGGCAATTTACTCCTTCTCATGTGTCGTTAATTGTACAGGGAAAAATTGTGGCTGACCGCTTGTCCGATTATTTATATCGACATCCTGATATGGAGCAACGCTGTGCAAAGAATGGATCATGTCATTTTTTGACGACCGAATCAGAAGAAAAATTCGCTGCTTCGGCATCTTTGTTTATAAATGAACCTGTTATTGCCACTCATGTTGTGGTATAAAACTGATCATTATGCCTGTTAATATTCCTGATAAATTACCTGCCGTTGAACAATTGAAGCACGAAAATATTTTTGTGATGGATGCTTCGCGTGCATTAACCCAAGATATCCGTCCTTTGAAAATCGTGATTCTGAACTTAATGCCGATTAAAATCACAACGGAGACTGATTTGATTCGATTGTTGTCCAATACGCCACTTCAGGTCGAAATTGATTTTTTAAAAATGAAAAGTCATATTTCCAAAAATACACCAATGGAACATATGACGATGTTTTACAAAACGTTCAATTCTATTCGTAATGGCAAGTATGATGGCATGATTATTACAGGCGCTCCTGTTGAAATGCTTGATTTTGAGGAAGTAAACTATTGGAGTGAATTGACAGAAATCTTTTCTTGGGCTAGGACACATGTAACATCGACTTTTTACATTTGCTGGGCAGCTCAGGCTGGCCTGCATTATTTCTATGATATTCCTAAATATATTTTGTCGGAAAAAATGTTTGGAGTGTTTGAACATTCGTTGAATGAACCTTTAAATCCAATTTTTAGAGGATTTGATGAGACTTTCTATGTTCCACACAGTCGCCACACTGAAATTAAGCGGGATGATATTATTTCAAAGCCGGAACTAACTATATTATCTGAATCGGACGAAGCCGGTGTGTACATGGTTATGGCCCGTAATGGCCGAGAATTTTTTATTACAGGGCATGCTGAATATGCCCCTGATACGCTTGATCAGGAATATCAAAGGGATGTGGCAAAAGGTCTTTCCATTGAATTACCTCGTCATTATTACAGAGATGATAATCCTGAAAATCCCCCTTTAGTTAGGTGGCGGGGACATGCCAATCTGCTATTTACAAATTGGTTGAATTATTTTGTCTATCAGATGACTCCGTTTAATAGAGAAGATATTCAGTAGACAAGTGACTAGTCCTAAAAAACCGTTACAGGTTTATTGAACAAAAATACTCTTTTTATCAAACCTTATCAAGGCTAGCCTTGATAAGGTTTTGCTTTTTATAATTTCTAATTTTTATTTCTTTTTGGCAGTGCATCTGTTCAGGTGTTTTCATGTAACACGACCAGTGTGGCCTTTGTGTATTGTAAATATGAACAGCATCTTCTACCAATAATTTCATTGTTTTGATATCTACCAGATAATCCTCCAGAAAAAACTCCTGTTTTAATATCCCATTTACCCTCTCAGCTATCGCATTGGCATAAGGGTCATAATGCTCAGTCATACTTGGTATAATCTTTTTCTTTTTCAATACATTTTGATAATCGTTACTGCAATACTGTAATCCTCTATCCGAATGATGGATCAGTTTGTTTTTATATTTTTTTTGTTTAATGGCCATGTTTAATGCTCTCAAAGAACCTTCAGTGGACAAACTATTAGAAACATCATAACCCATGATCTTTTTGGAATATGCATCTGTAACTAATGCCAGATAACAGTTCCTGTCCCTGCCCCCGATATAAGTTATATCCGATACCCAAACCTGTTCGGGATGGGTCAGTTCTATATCTGCCACCAAATTCTTGTGCTTTCTAAAACGATGGTGGGAGTCTGTGGTTATACGATAATTTCTCTTTGGTTTAATCAACATCTGATTAGCCTTTAGTATAGATAGAAACTTGTCACGGCCAACATGTAATTCTATTAATGGTTCATAAAGAAGATAATATAACTTCCTGAATCCTATTCGGGGCATATTTTTCCGTATGGGACGAACCATTGTTAATACTTGCTCTGCCTTGTCCTGTTTCTTCTGTTTTGACCTACAATAACGATAATAAACCTGTCTACTTACCCCGAGCAATCCACAGGTGGAGGTTTTGCTCACTTTGTTTTCTTGGCTGAATCGGTCGACTGTTCGGGTAAAGAGTTTTTTCGGATAGAGATATTGTACTCTTTTTCTGCCATATCAACCATCATGTCAAAGAAAGCTGCTTTCATATCAGATTGCTCTGCCTGTTTTTCTAGAAATGCCTTTTGCTTTTCTAAAACCTTGATCTTTTGTTCTAATTCAAGGATCTTTTGATCTTTACTTTTTGGCATATTACTCGGCGTTTGATTTTCCCAATCAAAGGTACCATATTTTCTGAGCCAACCAACAACTGTGGATCTTCCCTGTATACCATATTTCTTCGTAGCTGATGTGACTGAGATATCTCCTCGTTCTATCTCTGAAATAATCGATAATTTAAAGGACATGCTATAATCCTTTTGAGTCAGCTTGTTTTTGCTGTTATTTTTTATGCGAGGATACTGACTTGATTCGGTTTGGAATTTTATAGCTTCTCCAAACAAGAAAGAGACCTATTAAAACAAATGGAATGCTGAGCCATTGTCCCATATCGAGTGTCATATTCCGTTCAAAAGCTTCCTGAGGAGCTTTGAAGAATTCAATGATAAAACGTGCCGTGAAGATTAATGCTATTGTTAGCCCGAAGAAGAACCCGGATCCAACCTTCGATTTGATCTTTTTGTATAAAAACATATTAAGAAAAAAGATAAACAAATAGGAAAGGCCTTCATAAATTTGCGAAGGATGTCTGGGTGATTGATCTACTCTTTCGAAAATAAATGCCCAAGGTACATCGGTTTTCTTTCCATAAATCTCAGAATTCATTAGGTTGGCCATCCGAATAAAAAAACCTGATAAAGGTGTTACAATAGCTACTAAATCAAGCGTTACCCATATGTTACGTTTCGTTTTCCATGTGAAAAGCGCTAATGCCAAAATTAATCCCAAAGCACCACCATGGCTGGCAAGACCCTGATATCCAATAAAATGATAGTGGCCATCAGGCATTTGTTCAATTGGAAGAAGGACTTCCAAAGGATGTGTTATTAGTTGACTTGGTTCATAGAATAGATATTGACCTAACCGGGCTCCGGCAATAATGCCGATTAACCCATATAAAGTCAGTTTATCCCATTCTTTCTGAGTAAATCCTTCACGTTTGGCCATTTTTTCTAATATGAACAGGGCCAAAATAATACCTCCGACAAATAAAATGCCATAATAACGAATGGAGATGCCAAACACCTTGACAATCTCGGGATTGACATTCCAATGAATAAATAGATTCATAAATGCTGATTTTCAGTTAAATAATTATTCTTTTTTCGCTTGTTTAATTTCAATGAATTGAAAAACATCCATCTTAATACTTCAATGTTTTTCGCAAGGTTCCGGATAATCAATTGTATAATGCAACCCAATGCTTTCTTTTCGTTGCATGGCTTGTTTTATGATTAGGTAGCCAACACTAATGATGTTGCGAAGTTCGCAAATTTCTTTTGAAACAACAGATCGGTCAAATAAACTTTCGGTTTCACGATACAGGATTTCAAGACGTGACATTGCACGCTGCAATCGCAGATTGGAACGTACAATACCTACATACGTTGTCATAATTTGCTGCACTTCTTTGATGCTTTGAGTGATTAAGACCATTTCTTCTGGTAATGAAGTCCCTGCATCGTCCCATTCAGGAACTTCTACGAATGACAATTGTGAAATGCGTTGAATGGCGTCTTTGGCAGCAGCATCGGCAAATACAACAGCTTCAATGAGCGAATTTGAGGCAAGGCGATTCGCTCCATGCAAACCAGTCCGGCTACATTCCCCGACTGCATACAAACGGTTAATTGATGTATGTGCGTTCAGATCAACCTGGATGCCACCACATAAATAATGGGCTGCCGGGGTGACGGGAATCATATCACGTGTTATATTAATGCCAAGGCTCATGCATTTCTGATAGATCATCGGAAAATGTTGTTTTGTTTCTTCTGCGTCTTTGTGGGTGACGTCCAAATAAACAAAGTCATCTCCACGGTTTTTCATTTCATTATCAATAGCGCGTGCAACAATATCGCGGGGAGCCAACTCTCCACGAATATCATATTTGTGCATGAATTCTTTTCCGTCCGTTGTGCGTAATAGTGCACCATAGCCCCGCATAGCTTCCGTTATCAAAAACGAGGGCCGTTCTCCGGGATGATAAAGCGCTGTGGGATGGAACTGAACGAATTCCATATCAGAAATTACTCCACGTGCCCGATGCACCATGGCAATACCATCTCCTGTGGCAATAGCCGGATTGGTTGTGGTTTGATATACATTTCCAATACCTCCGGTTGCTACCAAGGTAATTTTTGCCAAAAACGTATCGATACGTCGTGTGTTATGATCCAGCACATATACTCCATAGCATGCAATGTTTGGAGTGTGCCGTGTAACAATTTGGCCTAAATGGTGTTGGGTAATTAAATCGATAGCGAAATGATCATTGAAAATGTCAATATTCGGATTTTGTAATACCCGATTGACCAATGATTCCTGAATTTCACTACCGGTCGAATCTTTATGGTGTAAAATACGAAACTCGGAATGTCCCCCTTCGCGATGCAAGTCAAAATGTCCCGAATCATCTTTGTCAAAATCAACACCCCATTGAATTAACTCTTTAATTTGAGCTGGAGCTTCCCGGACTACTTTTTCGACTGCTTCCCGGTTGCACAGAAAATCTCCTGCTATCAGCGTGTCCTGAATATGTTTTTCGAAGTTATCCGACTGAAGCATGACGGTAGCCACGCCTCCCTGAGCATAAAATGTATTGGCTTCTTCTAAAGATGTTTTGGTTAAAATGGCAACTTTACCCTTGGATGCTACTTTGAGAGCAAAGCTTAATCCGGCAATACCTCCTCCAATAACCAAAAAATCATAGCGGTATTCCATCTTTATTTATTTGTAAATGTCGTAACACTAATGTTTCGTCTCGAAAATCAATGTTGGCATATTCGTGTTTTGTTGTTTGATTTGAATAAGCAAAGATACTCTTTTTTCAGGACTTGCAGTCAATCAAATGTTTTTAGCTTTTTTACTACCATTTGGCATTGAGAATCGTTATCTTTGTTTGGTCAACGAGCAATGATATGTTCAACGCGATGACATGCTTTTTATACTGAGAAGAATCCATTTTGATACTAATCCAATCGCTTAAAAAATTGAATTACGCTTATTGCTACACACTTACTCCGAGCTATTTATTTCATTTCGCCTGCTTTGCTTAATGATTTTCAGTATATATCCTTTTTTATCAAAAGACATGCATGTTTCCTTGTTTTCAAATGCACAATTAATTCGTAAATTCCATCATCCAACCTATGAGTTCAAAAATGATTATTTATCAGATTTTACCGCGTCTTTTTGGCAATACCCACGATAGACTAATTCACAACGGAGACATCGAATCCAATGGATGTGGAAAGTTTCAGGATATAACGTCAAAAACTCTTCAAGAGATCAAAAAATTGGGGATTACACATATTTGGTATACGGGGATTATAGAACATGCATCGCAAACCGACTATTCCGCATTTGGAATTACAAAAGATCATTCTGCTATTGTTAAGGGGAAGGCGGGTTCGCCGTATGCTATTAAAGATTATTACGATGTAGATCCGGATCTGGCGGTGGATGTTACAAACCGGATGCATGAATTTGAGGCATTAATAGAACGAACGCATATGCAGGATATTAAAGTGTTGATTGATTTTGTCCCGAACCATGTGGCACGCCAATATCATTCAGATGCGAAGCCGGCTGATGTGTTTGATTTGGGTGAGCTTGATAATCAAAAACTTGCATTCGATTCTCAAAATAATTTTTATTATTTGCCGGGTGAATTATTTGCTCCCCAGATGGATTTAACGGGAGATGAACAATCTCCGTATGTGGAATCGCCTGCCAAAGCAACAGGAAATGACCAATTTACGTCACACCCTACAATCTATGATTGGTATGAGACAGTAAAACTGAATTATGGGGTCGATTATGTAAATGGGAAGTCAAAATATTTTGATCCAATTCCTGATACGTGGCAAAAAATGCGATCTATTTTATTGTTTTGGGCACAGAAGAATATTGATGGTTTTCGTTGTGATATGGCAGAAATGGTCCCAGTGGAGTTTTGGTCATGGGTAATTCCTCAAGTAAAAGCTAAGTTTCCTGACATTGTTTTCATTGCTGAAATTTACACTCCTTCGTCATATCGTCATTTTATTGAAATTGGTAAGTTTGATTTCCTTTATGACAAAGTGGGAATGTACGATACATTGCGTGCCATCACAACTGATTTTGAATCGGCGAGAGATGTCAGTGTGAAATGGCAACAGGTAAGTGACATATTGCCTCACATGCTTTTCTTCCTTGAAAATCACGATGAGCAACGGATTGCATCTCGTTTTTTTGCAGGCGATCCTTTACAGGCTGTACCAGCAATGATTATTGCGGCTACATTAAGTGTCTCTCCTGTCATGATTTATTTTGGACAGGAATTAGGAGAGCGTGGATCTGATGTTGAAGGTTTTAGCGGAGATGACGGACGAACAACTATTTTCGATTATTGGAGCATGGATACTGTTCGCCGATGGTATAATAAAGGAAATTGTGACGGAGCGCTATTGACAGAACAAGAACGTGATTTACGAAATTTCTATCAGAAATTACTGAATATCTCACAGGATGAGAAAGCTATTGCTCATGGCGAAATGTTTGACCTTATGTATGTCAATTATGAAAATCAGATGTTTAATGTTGATAAACAATTTGCTTATTTGCGAAAAGCGGGTGATGAGCTTATTTTGATATGCGTAAATTTCGATGCTTTGTGTTCCGATATACTGATAAATATTCCACAACATGCGTTTCATTACTTGGAACTGCCTGAAGGTACAAAAATGAATGGTGTTGATTTGCTTTCTGGAGAACAAGAGTTAGAGCAGGAATTCAGTTCGCATACGCCTTATTCTATGCATTTGAATGCATTTTCAGGGAAGATTCTAAAAATGAAATGGGCAAGATAAATCAATGATAAATTTATTCAATTGATTATTTGACAGTGCATGCTTGGATGGCCATAATAAAAAAGCGGTTATGTTCAATAAAGACATAGCCGCTTTTTTATTAATCTGGGCTATATTTTGTTCGTTACTTTTGTTTTTGGCGACAGATCAAATGGTATTACTACCTTTAAGCTGACATTACGTCCCATATTGAAAATCCCTGGTTGAATTCCTGCCGGCACAACCGGATTGTCGAAATATTTTAGGCGGCTCATATTGGATTGATAATTCACATTGGCAAGATTGGTTCCTTCAATATAAAGTTCAACGACTTTTTCTCCCTTTCTGTTTACAATATTTCCCCCGAATCCAGCGCTTAAAAGGTTGTAGCCTGCCGTATATGTTTCAGTACCATAAGCTGCAAAAAAGCGCTTTTGAGGTTCAAAATGAGTCAATCCGATATAACCGTACATGCCTCTGAACCAATTAAATCCTTTTGAAAATGTGGCGCGTAATGCTGAATAGGTGTGCAAAGGAGGAATAAAAGGTAAATATCGGAGACTATCCGGTTCGTTTCCGTGATTGCCCAAGTTGGTTCCGTATGTCAATGTGAGAGAGTTCTCGAAATGTAACCAAGCTAATGGATGGATGTCTAATGTAAAGTCACCCCCTAAAATGCGTGCTTTGGTTTGTGTATAGGTAAATCGGCTGTATTGCCCGTTTGGATTTAAAGATCCATTGGCATTGACTCTTTCCGGAGTGCCATTTGCATCAGTCATTTGTTCCTGGAAAATATAATTTTCAATATTGTTATCATACAATTCGGCACTGGCTGATACGACAGGCAAGGTTATGTAAGCTCCAATATCTCCTTGTATACTGTATTCCGGTTTAAAATTAATATTTCCAACATGATAGATCTGGGATCCCGGATCAGCGCCGTTAGCCGATAGTTCTGCTATGCTTGGTGCCCTAAATCCGGTGGCAATATTTGCTTTCAACAACAAGGCATTCGAAACATTATAGGCTGCACCCAAACTGCCTGATGGGCCTGAAAATGTTTTGTGAAATGCATTGAATTGTTGTATGACATTTGGCGTTCCCGTAGGATTTTGTCCGTAATATAACGATGGAAAATATGTTACGGTTGTGTCAATATATGCAGCGCTTGAGCTGATGACACGCGTGTCATAACGTCCTCCTGCTGAAACGTCTACTTTCCCAAAACTTTTCTTTGCAAAAACAAATGCTCCGATATCAAATAGGCGGTATGCCGGAATCGGAAAATCAGTACTGTTCTTTCCGAGTTTATTATCCTGATACATGCCGTTTAATCCTATTGTGGTTTCGTAATTGTTGCCTGGAGTGAAATTATATTTCAAGTCATAGTTGAGCGTATGCAATTCCAAGTTTAATCCTGGTACGGATGGATTTTGAGGATGGGTATATTCCCTTCTGTGGCTGTATTGATAACCCAAATTTAGCAACAACGTGTTGTTCCCGATATTAAAGCTGCTATTATCGTATATGTTATACATTTGCACATGTTGATGCAATGCTGGCGTAGCATACGAGTCCAGCATTGATGCCGGAACTATAGGCCGATAGGTATCTGCATCAGTGATCTGATACGTGAACTGACGCGTGAGTGAGTCGCGGCTACCGTCTGGAATATCTTGAATATCATCAAATACAGAAGCGTTCAGATACGAATATCCCCATGATTTATTAAGTCCGATCATTACACGGGCATCTTTTTCTTTGAAACCGGTGGCGTATACTCTTCCGTCATGTTGGTTTTCATAGTTTTTGGCTAATTTATTGGTCAGAACAGTTCCCCATACGAGTCCGTTGTTATTTCCCTGTAATTGAAATGAGGTATTGATCAGTCCATTGTTTGTGCCATAATCATTTGAGAAAGATCCTAAGATTCTCCCGTCCGGAATGGTTGGAGCTGTAATCAGATTGATAACGCCTGCAATGGCTCCCGAACCGTATGTCAAGCTTGCCGGACCTTTTATTACTTCAATATGATTGATGGCATTCTGGTCGACTTCTATGCCATGCTCGTCGCCCCATTGCTGCCCTTCGATTCGAATGCCATCCAATAATGTAACCACCCGGTTGTATCCTAATCCGTGAATAAACGGTTTTGAAATGTTGGGCCCTGTGGTGACAGTGCTTATCCCCGGAATATGAGTAATTTCCGCGATAATATTATTTGAAGCGCTATTTTCATTAAGATAGACTTTATCAACTGCAACGATAGGAACAGGACTTTGCTTGATTTGAGTGGCTTTGCTTACACCGGTAACAATTACTTCATTGAGTTCTGAATTCGATTCTGTCATAGCAAAATTAGCGGTTCGGTTGGTTCGCAAATTAATGTCTTTCGTAATCGTTTGATACCCTGTGTAACTGATTTCAATACTTTGGGTGATTGCCGGAAGATTGTTAATCTCATATTTACCATTGCCATCGGTAATGGCTCCTTTTCTTAAATCAGGAAAATAAACATTGACTCCTATTAATGGAGCCCCGGAACTTTTGTCCACGACAACTCCTGTCAGCGAACTGGTTACGATGCTTGTACTGTTGCTTGCGAAAAGAGGAATAGTAATGAGTGTTACTAATATGATGAAGATGATTTTTTTGAATAACATATGGATAAATAATTAAGTAAAACAACTATACATCAATCTACTATTGCGTTAAAACGCAAAAACAGATGTATCTTATCAATGAATTTGAATAGATATATAACCGGATTTCGATGGTATCTGTGCACATGGCATACCACTGCGTAATCCTTTTATTGTTTTATTCAAGAACAAGGTTTCATGTAATTAAATAAAGGTAGATCATGTATCGATTGTTATTCGATACAGATTGAATTTGAAACTTAAATGAATGATAGGACAGGGGGGGCTCTTAAAGAAAGAGCGCCGGCGAAACTGTTAAAAGCTTTGCTTGTAATGACGGCACGTTCTTTTTGATGAGGAAGCAATGCTGCTTGTGGAAGCGGATGTTCCGTATGAGAAGTATAAAGAAAAAACTCAAAATCACAGATTGGACAATCTTTTTCAACTGGCGAAGATATTTTTGTTTCTGTATCGTGCATCACAACAACATTGTGATGAATGAAAAATATATGCACAGGTTTAATCAAAAGAGCGCCACACATGAGTGACAATAAAAATATTGCCAATACACGTTCGAAAGATATAAGACGCTTTTTTGAAGAAAAATACATGAAAAACAGAGATTTACTGTTCAATTGAATATTTCGCTGAATTTGCAAAGAAATCTTGCAAAGCAATCAATGGTATTGTTGAGGACTAACAAAAGATGCTGCAAAGATAACTACGAATTGATATCCCTGTACCTTTTATGTCAAAAAAAGGACTGCATCCTTTGTTCTATTATTAGAAATATACTAAAAAGCAGGAGAATTTTCTTCTTTCGAAAAAGTAACCTTGGGAGCAATCCTTTGAATGCTCCCAATACCCTCTGTAGATATGAAGCAAGGAAATGCTTTAAAGAAGTAAAACACTGCGTACATGAAGTTATCACACTTCTTTAAAGAAATAAGACGCTTCAGGCATCAAATTAGGTGATCTTTATAAATCAAAGTGTTGCAGATAAGCCGGCATACAACATTCTCCCTATTGAAGGTATAATACCCGGCCCGGGGTATTCATCAGTTCGAAGGGTAAAGTACTTTTCATCCGTTAAATTGTTGACTCCAAACTTTAGTTTAAGTTTCTGATTTATATTATAAGAAGACGATAGATCAACAACGTAATACGCCGGGATAATACCTGTTAAAGCATTGGCAGCAAAAACTGTATTGGCTGCATCGCTATAGGAAGACGAAGTATAGGAATATTGCAGGTTCATGGAGAAGTGCTTGATACTGTAATCCAGCCCAACCCGCTCAATATTCTTAGGGGCATATTCCACATCATTGCCTTTATATGGCCCCGAAACATAGCGGGCATCTATGTAGGCATAAGAATTATACATGCCCAACCTTCCTGCTTTCAAGCTGGGAATAATCCCTCCAAGAATATTTACTTCAACATACGTTTCGATCCCCTTGTGCACAGAATTGCCGGTATTGGTTCTGTACTCATAATTTGTTGTAACTGTTGATTTATTAATGATGCCGATCTCATTTTTATAGCTCATATAAAAAGCGCCCACATCGAAGTTCAAAGCATGTTTAATTACTCCCCTGTAACCGATGTTGATATTGTTCGCCTTGGGATCTTTCATATTTGGATCTATTTTGGCAATGCTCCCGAATGGAGTTAATTGATCATAAGTGATGGGCTGGTAGCTTTGATTGCCATTTGCATAAATATTTGTAGTTTCAGAGATTTTATACTCCAGGCTAATACCGCTCAACAAAATTTTGCGGGTACGTCTCTCCTTGTTTGCGTAAACAAAAGGGTCAGTACTATCTCCTGCGGTATTTTCATCATAGCCGTTGGCCATAGTACTCAGGTACTCAAATCGCAGGCCTGGGCTGACAGAAAATCTTCGTCCGATTCTAAAGAGATTTTCAGCATAGGCTGCTATATTGGTAGTGTAATAATACATATTGCCGCCCCAGGGAGAAGTAGTTGTGTAATCTAAATCACTTCCTGTAGTACCGTCCGCTCCGTGAAGATTGTGTTTGGTGTTATATGAATACCGTAATCCAAGGGAAAGGGTCTGGTACTGTTTCCCTATATCATATCCTGTAACAAAACGTAATTCATTGGCTATACTTCTGAAGTATTCGTGTTCTACCTCGCGCGGAACATAAGAAAGGGAAGGAGTGATGGTATCCTTTATCGGCCAGTCATCTTCATTTCTCCAAACCAGGTCCCGTTCACTATGATTATAGGCAGATTTTAAGCTTATGGAAGTATTCTTGTTAAACGTATAACTTGCATGCGCTTCGATAATATTCCAGGGACTTTGCAACCAGTTGCGGGCCCGTATAGATTGTTTTGGGTTTTCCTTGAACATAGCGTCTGTCAGACCTCCCGGCATACGAATGGTGTTTCGCAACGCAGAATATTCAATGCCCATATGAAGCTTTTCTGTAGGAAAGTACTTTATGCTTGCAAACCCCGATAACTGGTTTTGTTGGGAATTGTCTCTCCAGCCTTTAAAATATCGGTACTGTAAATAGGTATAATATTTGATTTTTTTATACGTGCCCCCCCACAGAAGTGAAACTGTTGTACATACCATAGCTCCCCATAGTTTGAGATGTTGTAATATTAATGGGCCCTGGGCCGCCGTCTTTAAGCTCATAATCAATCATGCCGCCAATTTGTGGTCCAAAGGCGAGAGAGGATGCGCCACGTAAAAATATGATATCCTTTACTGCTTCCATCGGGGGAAGATAATAGGCTTCATTATAACCAAAAACATCGGCAGAAATATTATAACCGTTTTGCCGGGTGTTGGTTTCAATACTCTGGTAAGGGTTCAGTCCGCGAAAGCCAACGCCATTGGCCGTAAAACCGTCGCTTTCTGTTTCAGCAATATTTAATCCCGGAATACGGCCTATGATCTGCCGGGTAGTATTAATGGCTTTATTGGCATCCAAACTATCAAGTACAACCACTTCCGTCTTCTTCCCAGCATAAATTACCTGCTTGTTGACATCTTTTATCCGGCCCACACCGTTCATCGTTCTGTAAGCAGTGATCTTTACCTCCCGCAATGAATCATAAAGAAGTGTTGCAGGATATTTTGCCTGCAAAGGATCCTCTTTCGTAGTTGATTGGGCATACCCATTGGCTATAAAACAAAAGAATAATAGCGCCAACACGTTTATCTTTCTTCTCTGATCAGTATTAGGTGTTTTTGTTGTTATATTTTTCATTATTTCATCTTATTTATAAAAAAACATAAACAATCAAACAGGGATAATCCGCCAAATGATAGGAGCTTTTACCTAAACTCTGGTGCTTAATTGCTGATAGCCAAATTTCGGTTATAATTTTCCGACTCCTGCCTGGGATAGAAGAGCGATATATTACGAAAGTGAAATTTTGATAGATTTTGCACTGCCTTGAATAGTTTCAGCCATAAGCCTTCTATTAAACGTTCCGGCAATGCTCCATGTAGTGTATTGTCCTGAAGATTGTTTACAGATTTTGTGTTAATACTCTTGTCTTTGAATAACTCCTTTACAATGGAATGGAGAATGTGAAGTTAAGAAAGTCATTATCTTCAAATTCTCACATCTTTTCCATTCCTTATTTTATGGATGTCATATGATCACATGAGATGTGATGCTTCGTCAGGTCATTTTTCAGAGTACAGCCGGAACAACCATCACAGAGTGAACCTTTCTTTTTGGGATGCATCTGTTTGATAAGTTTCTTTATTGCAAAATATAGTGCGATAGCAATAACAAGAATGACGATAATATCTTGTATCATGATTGAAAAATTTATTATGAAAACAAACTGCCGATCTGATATGCAAGCAATGCTACTACCCAGGCCAACACTGTGGTAAATGTCGCAGCGAATGTAGCCCAGCGCCATCCGGCTTCCCGGTTAATGGCTGCTATAGTGGCAATGCAAGGAAAATAGATTAAAACAAAGAGAAGAAACGCAATGGTTGCAGCGGGCGTGAAAACAGCTTTCCCAATCAGAGGCCCACTTTGATATTTTTCTTTAATTAATTGGTTTTTTAGGGTTTGAGAATGTTCGTCAGCATGAGAACCTGCCTGATAGAGAATTCCCATTGAACTGACAACAATTTCTTTTGCTGCAAAGCCGGAAATTAGACTGACACTCATTTTCCAGTCGAATCCTAAAGGTGCCATAATTGGTTCTATTGCATGACCCAATCGCCCGATGTAAGAATTTTCTTGTTGAGCTGATTCTTTGTCAAGCGAAAGATTCTCTATTTCATTGGTTTTTGTGTGTTGAGAAAGCTGGGAATTGGCTTCTATTTTGGCTATTTGCTGTGCGTAAAATTGATCCTTACTGCTGTGTCGTGGAAAATATCCCAATGCCCAGAGCAAAACAGATGCTACCAAAATCACACTCCCCATTTTATGAAGATATTGTTTGGCTTTAAACCACATGTGAACAGTGGTACTTTTAATTGTAGGCATACGATAGGGTGGAAGTTCCATAACAAATGGAGCTTCTTGTTTTTTGAAAACGATTTTTTTCATTACCAAAGCGACTAAAATTGCTAACAACACTCCTGTAAAGTAAATAGAAAACAAGACAAGCCCTTGATAAGCAGCAAAGAATGCAGATATTAGCAATACATATACCGGTAATCGAGCACTGCAAGACATGAATGGGATAATCATCATGGTGAGAATTCTGTTTTTGCGGTTTTCCAATGTACGTGTTGCCATAATGGCAGGGACATTACAACCAAATCCCATTAGCAGTGGAATAAAAGACTTGCCATGTAGTCCAATTTTGTGCATCAGTTTGTCCATGATAAAAGAGGCCCGGGCCATATATCCCGTATCTTCCATAATGGAAATGAACAAGAAAAGAATCAATATATTGGGTAAAAACACAATGACGCTTCCTATACCTGCAATTACTCCGTCAACCACTAAATCGTGCAATGGACCTGGCGCAAGCAAATTACTAACCATCTGACTGATCCATGCAACGCCGTCTCCTATCCATACCATCGGATAGCTTCCCAATGTAAAAGTTGCCTGAAACATGAGCCACATGAAAAAAATGAAAATGGGAAATCCCCAAAACCGATGAGTTAATACATCATCCAGTTCATGTTTGTTTTTGCGCTTATCTTTGATATTTTCTTGATATGTCTCTTTTAACGCTCCGTCTATGAAACCATATTTTGCATCGGTGATAATAGTTTCGGAGTTTTCTCCGTACTCTTTTTCTAACCGTTGAATGGCTGTTGCAGTAACCAGTTTGATTTGCTGAACGTTTTGACAACTTGCCGTAAGTTGATTCATCGTTGTTTTATCCTGTTCCAGAAGTTTGATGGCAAGATAACGCGATGATAGTTTATCCGTAATGGATGGATTTTTCCATATTTCATTTTGAATCAACTTGATGGCAGCTTCAATGTCAGTGCCGTAATTGATGTGGACGTGGCGAACATTCGGATCTCGGTCTTCATATACATCAATTAATTTATCCAATAATTCGTCAATCCCTTTTCCTTTCGATGCAATAGTGGGTATGATAGGAATTCCTACCATCCTTCCAAGTGATTCATAATCAAATTGAATATTCTTTTTTTCCAGTTCATCAAACATGTTCAGGGCAATGACAACCTTAATGTTCATATCGATTAACTGTGTTGTCAAAAATAAATTTCGTTCCAGATTCGAAGCATCTACTACATTAACCACAATGTCAGGCATTTTATCGGTTATGTAGTTACGCACATAAAGTTCTTCGGGTGAATATTCGGTGATGGAATAAGTGCCTGGCAGATCAATCCATTGAAACGTGTATCCCCGATGTTTCATGAAGGCTTCTTTGGCATCAACTGTTACACCGCTATAATTCCCCACATGTTCGTGCGATCCCGAAGCATGATTAAATAGTGTGGTTTTTCCACAATTCGGATTCCCGACCAGTGCTACGTTGATATTTAAACTTTTTTCGTGTGCTGATATTTTTAAGCGTTCTTCGTCGATCGTGCCTGCAAAAGAAGCCTCTGTAAGATTTCCAGCTTCTTCTATCGCGGCCATTTGTACTAATGCTGCTTCTGTGCGTCGAAGCGATACTTTGTATCCTAAAATCTCATATTCAACCGGATCTTGAAGGGGCGCATTTTTTATGACAGTTACTTTTTTCCCTTTAACAAATCCCATTTCCGTAATTCGCTTTCTGAAAGCACCGTGTCCCAGGACTTTGATGATGATACCTTCTTCTCCGGTACTCAATTCCGATAAAGGGGTGGTTCTGATATTTGTTGTCATAAATGCTTCAATGTTAGTTGTAATTCAATGTCTGACAGCGAATGGCGTATAAAATTTGAGCTGAGGATACACATGACTTACCAAACGATTTAGTTTTAAATCGTTTGCAATACTTGCAAGCTTCATAAACAATACTTTGTCTTGCAATGATTTAATTGTTTGATTGTAGAAAAGGATGAAAAAGTCAGGTAATCTCAGAAATGTTTGCCCCTCGCAGATAGCGCTACGAGCAATGGTATTCGCTAAAGTATGAATAGAATATGCAGAAAAGAAAAAGTTACTGTTTTGTACACGCAAATAGAAAGAGTCAATAATCTTGAAGTACAATACAGCCCAATAAGTCATTTTTTGCATAGAGCATCGCTTTAAAATCGCTGCAAAGTTACGACATTCTACACAAATGGCTAATCACCAGAAGTGACCATTTATAGAATAAAGTATCCCTATAAATGATGATTTTTGCCTTTCCCGGGTAAAGACTGGCTATTCTTTCCCGGTTTGATAAAGTAATGCCACAGCATATGTGGCAATTCCTTCATTTCTGCCAATGAATCCAAGTTTCTCGGTGGTTGTGGCTTTTACCGAAATATCATCTTCTGAAACACCTATAATTTCTGCTAATTTCCCGGTTATTTCAGGGATATATCCTTGTAATTTTGGATGTTCGGCACAAATAGTACAATCGATGTTGCTGACCTCGAAGTTTTTGTCCCGAACAATTTGCATGGTTTTGCTCAGCAAAATTTTGCTGTCGATACCTTCATACTTTTTGTCACTATCGGGGAAATGAAACCCGATATCACGTGCATTGGCGGCTCCAAGCAATGCATCACAAATGGCATGAATGAGTACATCTGCATCCGAATGTCCCAACAAGCCAATTGGATGAGCAATCCGTATGCCTCCCAACCATAATTCACGTCCTATTGCAAAACGATGGACATCAAAGCCCATACCAACTCGAATTTTCATAACAACCTTATTTATGCAAAACTGAAGAAATGTTCATGCTGCAGTTGGTAATTTCATCCTGACGCAACACGGAGATTTCATTATCTATTTTGGTAATTGATTATTTCATAAGACCTTTAATTCCTGCCAGATCAAATCCAAGAGATAGGCGCAACGTCTGATCCAACGGATTACTTTGCGAAGTAGCAATTAAATAGGCTACGTCTAAGCGAAATACATTGAGCATAAAACCGGCACCTAATGTAAAGTACTTTCTATTCCCGCTGAGTTGTGATTCATAAAAATAACCACCACGCACAAAAAACTGGTTATTATAGCCATATTCAACACCCACCGAAGCCTGAATCCGCTTGATGAAATTTGGATCGCTGAATGATTTGAAGATGCTGGTAATTGGGGATATTTGTGAATATTGTTCGGTAGTCATTGTGTCTTGAGGCTCTACCAATAATTTATTTACATCAACATTAAACGAAATAGAATTGTAGTTATCCATTGGGTATTGATAAGAGACTCCAAGTCGAAGATTAGTTGGCAGGAAGTTACTGGTATTTCCTTTATCGTATGAGATTTTTGATCCGATGTTTGAAATGTCAGCTCCAAATCCAAAAATTGCATCACCATTAGCTGCCTGAATGGTAGAGTGGTAATAGGTAGCTACATCCGCTGCTACAGCAGAACCTGGGTACATATCCGTAATTTGTCCTCCGGATAAATCCGAATAGATAAAACGAAGAGCTACGGCAGCCGACCATTTGTCGGAAAGCTGGCGCGAGTAAGCTGCGTCAATGGAATATTCAGCGGGATTAATGCTATTTAATGTATTCCCGCTTGCATCAGTCAAATCTACTGATCCCAAGGAAAAGTAACGTAAAGAGGCACTTATTGCTTGTTGATCACCAATCTTATAATATCCTGCTAGATAGGATAAACTCATGTCACTTACCAATTTACGAAGCCATGGCGTGTATGATAAAGAAAGGCCTGCACCGCTTTCCATAAAAGCATATTTAGCCGGATTCCAATATTGGGAATTGACATCGGGAGTTGTAGCTGCTCCTACATCACCCATGCCACCTCCACGAGCATCCGGAGCAATTGATAATGAAGGCACTCCAGTTACCAACGGATTTAATGAATTATCAACCGTTTTCTGTGCTGAGGTAACCGTGGCAATAAGCAATACAAACACGAATAGAAACAATATTTTTTTCATTGAAAAATGCTTTTGGGTAAATAATTTGTCTGTTTATGTTGGCTTTGTTCGTATAATACGTTGTTGTAAACTTTGTTATATAAAACGAAAAAATCGCTCTTTTATTATTGACTGATAATTACTTTTTGTGTTTTTGAACTGTATGAACCATTGTCAGATGCTATTTCAACCTTATAAAGATAAATTCCAGGTTGCAGGCGAACTCCGTTTGCATCCGTTACATTCCACGGGATAGTTGTCGTGGACGATTCTGTGACAGCAGTTTGCTGTATGATGTTTAACAAACGACCAGTGATATCGTATACAAATACTTTGATCGACAATATGTTGTCAGGACGATCATGTTGCAAGACAAAATTAGTACTTTCTCCTGTAACTGGGTTAGGATAATTGTAAATTTTATAGAAGTCAGGGCTAATTCCTTGTTGAACAGTAAAATTAATAGTAGAATCACTGGAATTGTTCAATACATCCCAAATTTTAAATGTCAGTGTGTGTTTGCCGTTACTGAGCGTAGGAAGTTTATATTGAATCACTCCACTGCGGTAATCACCAATATTGGATTGAAAATAATCATTGAGTACGTAATAATTATTCGGGTCGTTATCCAGTGTTAAGGTAATGTCATGGCCAATGCCGCTTCCAATAGTATTAATGCCTGTTTGGTCGCTTACATCTGCTACGAAAAGAGGTGTTGAGTTAACTTTATCTCCATTCCGGAATTCCGGTGTGTTGAGGTACATATGAATGTCTGGTCCATTGTTCTCCCATGCAATTTGGTTATTGGTTCCTCCTACAAAGAAATTTGTAAAATTACCTTGGCCTTCGTGGCCTAAAGAATCTGCGGCATAAAAACTCATTCTTCCTGTGCCAAAGTTATAATCAATATCTTTGGGAATAATAGCTTCCACTGTAAAGCGTCCGTTTTTCACCAATGATTTGCCTGAAAAAAGTATGTTAGGTCGGTCGTAATACACAAAAGGACTTGATCCTGAGATATTGGCTAACGTTGTCATTTTTTCCACTTTGTCGAAAACTTTCGTTTGAACATACCCATTGAAATCGGTACAAACATTATTCGTATTTGGTTCATCAACATGTCCACTAATAGTCATGGTGGAAAGTGCGTTAAGCGTATCTGTCTTTGAAATGGGAACATGGTTGATACTGTCTACCACGACAGTGAAGTTGGGAGCAGGGAATGCCAGCTTCAATGCCGGATCGCCTATCAAAATAAAATTCATTTTATTGTCATCTCCGGGCATGGCATTTTTTGTACGCATCATCATATCTCCAAGTCGTAGGGAGTTGCCATTGGAATCCCGATAGAATACATTGTGTGCAAAGTTTTGGTTGATAATGAAATTGGAGGTTGAAAAAACGGTTCTTGTGGTAGTAAAAAGAGCTATACCACCGCCATTGGGATTCAGAAATACATCTTCTCCGGCCGTTAAATCCGTATAATCGCATCGGGTGAAATCGCACGTGGCTGTTACCCAAAGGGCTAGATTCTGATTGTACATAGATTGAATGTCGTCTGTGGTCAGTATTTGTGAATTCGACCAACCTGACGTTCCACCATGTCCGGTGTAATTTAACAACAGTACTCCTGATTTAATGAGGTTCAATAGCTTATCTTTTGCTGTGGGATATGTGACACTGGTTGCGTTTGTAACTGCTTGGAAAGCATCCAGATAAATTTTGTTGACCTGAACATAGGGATTGGCACTTGCCGTAATGGAAGCTATGCTGTCTGCCTGTGTCATGTGAATGTCGTAGTCAGGAGCATCGCCGGCATAGTAATCACCTACAAAGCAAACCTGGTTTTTCCAATAACCGGTGTTTTGATTTTCAATGTATTGAATCGTTTTGTTAACGGTTGCTTCGGCCTGATCGACGGTATAGATTGGGAAACGACCGACACCAATACGCAATATGTCAGAATTAAGATTAACTCCCGAATTGTCATCTAAAAAGCCGAAATAGTCATCGGACATATAAGATGCTGTTTGGCTAATGGAGTTGTAGGATTCGAAATCAAGAAGTTGTCGTATTGGCTCTGAAGTAGGAATGATGCCACGATTGTCAAAACAGCCTCTGCCAAAGAGTAATAAATATTTTGGAGCTGTGGTCGGATTGCTTCCATATTTATCATACAGCATTTTCATGATCTTGCGGTAGGCAGTTGCATCTGGTGTCCCTGATGAAAATTCGTTATAGACTTGTTCCGGGGTTACAACGGTCACTTTTAAATGGTCATGATCGCGATGTATTTGTGCCAGTTGTTCAGCTTCGGAGATAAACGCATCAGGAGAAATAATAACCATATCCTGCGCTGAAAGAGCATGAAGATCCTGATTGGGAACATTTGTCTGAACTATTTCAGGAGATGGTAAAGCGGACATTTGAGAGGTGTCGATTGCTACAAACTGTTGTAAATTTTTGTTTGAAGCAGATGACACAAAGCGAAGTGTTGTCTCTTGTCGGGTTGTTGGAACCGTTTGAATATTCTGCGGATCGGTAATATTCCAGATTGCTACATTATTATTGGCATTACTGAGAGTGAAAAGTGGAATTTTTACTGTGTTCAAAAAATCAGGATTACGAAAAAACATCACACTATTTGTCATGATCAGCTTGCGATAAACATTCATTTCGATCCAGTTCAGGTATCCTGTTGCAACAGAATTTGGCTGATTGTAGGTTAGCGTGACATTTAGATTATCCATATTTGGTGTAAATGGGAAAGCTCCGCTTCCATCACGGGCAAGATCATACATGCTACTAACCGCTGCAATTCCAACAGTACCTACTGTTGCTGAATTAACATTTACCGTAAAGCTGCTGGTATTGGTGGAATTGGCTACAGCATCAATACTTATAAAACTATTTCTGCGAGTGTCGGCATTCACGAAAGTGAAAGGGAATGTATAAGAATTGGTATAGCTAAACGTTTCTCCATAAAATTCCCGGCCTGAATTTGCTAAATTGATCAGGTCTTTTTCATGAAGGGCATAATCCAGGAAATAGTCGGCTGTGTCTGTCGGGATTGAGGTGTCTGCCGTAGCTAATGAAATTCGTTTTGTTGGTGTACTTCCTTGATTTATAAAGTAGTATCCATAATCAGAGTAACAGTTGGTGACGTGTGTGAATCTTTTTTGAGTCGTATTGTATTGCCAACTGATAGGCCCCTGGGCATAAAAAACAATATAATTGCTGCCTACATAAACGGCATTATCAGGCAAATCGTCGATAAACGGTTTTGTGAAGTCTTCTGGTAATTCCGCTCCTCCATAGCCATATACATGGACATCCTGAGGATTGGTTATCCCAGCTTTCCTTAGGTCATCAAAAGTTAGCCTGTAAAATCCGGTTGAAGCAATTCTGATTTTTATCCATGTCCCCTGGGCAAGCACTGAATGATTGGCATAGGTATGCACTGATGCAAAAGCGGCATTAGCAAAGCTGGTTAAGAACAAAGCCAATATCCACAGGGAGGCTTGTCGGGTCATGGGTGAAATTTAATTGAAAGGTCAAAGATAGCCATAAAATTATCGTACCCAAAAGTCGAGCATTAGATTATCTTCGATAAATCCTTGTAAGTGATCTCCAATGTTGACCGGTCCTACGTTGACAGGAGTTCCGGTAAAGATTAAATCTCCGGTCTTTAGTGTGAAAAAATGGCTGAGATAGGCTATTATTTGATTGATTGGAAAAATCATATCACGCGTATTGCCTGTTTGCACAGTTTTGCCGTTAATGGCTAAATGGAAATTGATATTTTGAATGTCTTGGAATTGACTTACTTTCAGAAAATGACTTATCGGTGCGGATTGATCGAATGATTTACAGATTTCCCACGGACCACCCGAAGCACGTTGTCGTCGCTGTAAATCACGGGCTGTAAAGTCAATTCCTAATCCGATTTCTCCGTAATAGCGCGGGGCAAATTTTTCATCAATACCTTTCCCTAAACGGTTAATGCGAACAACGATTTCTGTCTCGTAGTCGATTTCCTGTGAAAATGATGGATAGAAAAACGGCTTGTTGTCTTTTACGATGGCCGTATCTGCTTTCATAAAAAAAGTTGGCTCAGTGGGTATTTCATCATGAGCCAACTCCTTATTATGATCCAAATAGTTCCATCCGATAGCAAAAACTTTCATGTAAATTATGATTGAGTTTTATCAGGATTTTGAAATACCGGGATAGTGATTTATTCGTTTTTTAATTGTTCCAAACGGTTGTACATTACCGCTAGGTGTGCATAAATGGAAGTGTTCTGTACAACAATATGATCAGGGACCTTAATGCGGATAGGGGTAAAATTCCAAATTGCTTTAAAATTGACTTCTATCAAAAAATCAGCTACTTCTTGTGCCCGATTGATAGGAACGGTCAGTACCGCTATGTCGACACCTGTTTTACGTCGCAATTCGCACATATTGTCGAAATGATGAATAGGAATATGATTAATATTAGTGCCGGCTAATTCATATTTCACATCAAATGCAGCAATAATTTCGAGTCCGAATTGACGTAATCCATTGTCTTGTAATAATGCTCCGCCAAGACGTCCTACGCCAAATAAAAAAGCAGGATGGCTTTTGGTAAATCCCAGAAATGTTTCCAGAACTTCAATCAGGGTAAAGGTATTATAACCTACTCGTGTCTTTCCTGCTACATCTATGTATGACAGGTCTTTAGCGACTACTGAAGAATCTACGCCAATAGCAAAAGCAATCTGTGTTGATGAAATCGTTGTCTCTCCTTTTTCCAACGCTAATTTGGCATACGACAAATACCATGGTAATCTTCGTATCGCAGGTTCCGGTAAGTGTACAGAATTTTCCATTGTTTTAATTTGCTGAATAACTAGGTATTTTGCAAAGATAACAAATATTTTTTCTATTTACATGTACAGACAAGATTCCGATCGCCATAGGCATTATCAACACGTCCAACCTGTAACCAGAATTTATTTTCACGAACCCATTCCAAAGGATATGCAGCCTTTTCGCGTGAATAGGAATGACTCCATGCGTCGGACATAACATCAAATTCACAGTGTGGCGAGTTTAGGAGCACATTGTCTGTTCGATCGGCTGTGCCATTTTCAATTTCTTTGATTTCATTGTAAATGGTCAGCATGGTTTCTACAAACCTGTCGAGTTCTGCCAGTGATTCACTTTCTGTTGGTTCTACCATCAAAGTGCCATGGACAGGGAACGAAAGAGTTGGAGCATGAAATCCGAAGTCCATCAACCGCTTCGCAATATCGGTTTCGGTTATGCCTGATGTTGCCTTGAAATGACGGCATTCGAGGATCATTTCATGTCCGACACGTCCGGTCTCTCCACTATAGACAATTCCGTACGTGTCTTTTAACTTAGCGGCCAAATAATTTGCATTCAGAATGGCGATTTTAGTTGCGTCAGTCAATCCCTCAGCTCCCATCATACAGATATAACCATACGAAATGGCGTAAATAGCAGCACTGCCGTAAGGAGCTGCAGCAACAGCTGTGTAGGTGACTTCATTGTCAATAACAGGATGTTGAGGAAGGTACGGCGCTAAATGACTGGCTGCACAAACCGGGCCAACACCAGGACCGCCTCCTCCATGAGGAATGGCAAAGGTTTTATGCAGATTGAGATGGCAAATGTCGGCCCCAATGGTGGCCGGCGAAGTAAGACCTACCTGGGCATTCATGTTTGCTCCATCCATATAAACCTGACCACCGTTGTTATGTACTATATCGCAAATTTCGCGAATAGCACTTTCAAAAACGCCATGTGTAGATGGATATGTAATCATCAGAGCGGCTAGTTGCTCTTTGTGTTGTTCGGCTTTAGTCCGCAGATCAGCTACATCCACATTGCCACGATCGTCGCAGTTGACAACCACTACTTCATAACCAGCCTGCACTGCACTGGCCGGATTAGTTCCATGTGCTGATGACGGGATTAAGATAACGTTACGCTGTGATTGCTTTTGGGATTTAAAATAATTGCGGATGGTAATTAATCCGGTATATTCTCCTGCAGCGCCTGAGTTAGGCTGAAAGGTGACAGCAGGAAATCCAGTGATTTCTGATAGAAAGTCTTTTAGGCGGGCAAACATTTCATGGTATCCCTGCGCCTGATCTGATGGTACAAATGGATGCATTGTTCCCCATGCCGGATGATTTAGCGGCAGCATTTCAGCGGCAGCATTCAGTTTCATAGTACACGACCCTAACGAAATCATGGAATGAGCTAATGAGATGTCCTTTCGTTCCAGTTTTTTGATATAACGCATCATCTCTGTTTCAGAGTGATATTTATTGAAGACGGGCTGTTGCAGAAAAGGGGAAGAGCGTTGAAGGTATAGCGGCAAGGTGGTATCATTATGTTCATAATAGGTAACCGAAGACATATTCCCTAATGTTGTCGAAAATAGCTTGATAAGTTTTGCAATATCTTCATTTCCGGTTGTTTCATCAATGCTTATACCGATCTCTCCGGAAGAGAAATACCGAAGGTTAATTTGTTGTTTCAATGCCCTTTCTCTCAGTGTTTTTAATGAGAATTTTGCTGGACAGCTAATTTTTAAAGTGTCAAAATATTGGGTGTTAATGACATAAAAGCCAAGTGATGTCAAGACTTTGGCCAATGTTTCTGTGTGATGATAAATCCGGTTTGCGATTCTTTTCAATCCTTCCGGTCCGTGATAAACTGCATAAAATCCGGCCATGGTGGCAAGCAAAGCTTGGGCTGTGCAGATGTTGGATGTGGCTTTCTCGCGTTTAATGTGCTGTTCACGTGTTTGTAATGCCAAACGGTATACAGGACGTCCCTGAGTGTCTTTTGAAATGCCGATGATCCGTCCCGGAAGGTCACGCTTAAACGAGTCACGTGTGGCAAAAAAAGCAGCTGAAGGTCCTCCGTAACTTAGCGGAATCCCAAAGCGTTGCGATGAGCCAAAAGCTACATCAGCACCCCATTCACCGGGAGGAGTTAACAGTGTCAGTGCCAATAAATCTGTGGCAACAGCTACCCGACAATCATGAGCATGGGCTTTTTCAACAAATGAAGCATAGTCAATAATGTCTCCATTAGCATTTGGATATTGAATAATGGCGCCAAATACAGGAGTCGAGAAATCGAATGTGCTGACATCGGCAATCAATAACGAAATACCCTGAGGGACTGATCGCGTTTGTAAAACGGATAATGTTTGATCCCAAATTTCTTTGTCAACCAATAATGTGTTCACTCCGGCTTGCTCCTGAACTTTGCTTCGGGTATTGTGGAACATAGTCATGGCTTCTGCAGCGGCAGTGGCTTCATCAAGCAATGAGGCATTGGTCAATGGAAGTGCTGTTAAATCGCTAACCATCGTTTGAAAATTGAGTAGCGCTTCTAGCCTTCCCTGCGAAATTTCAGCCTGATAGGGAGTGTAGGATGTGTACCATACCGGATTTTCAAATACATTGCGCCATATAACAGCCGGCGTTATTGTATTATAATATCCCATCCCAATGTATGTTTTGAATATCTTATTTTTTTCGGCCAATGATAAAATATGGTTTGAATATTCATATTCACTCATAGCCGGAGGTAACTGAAGTGGTTTTTTTAGTTTTATATCTGACGGAATTGTCAGATCTATCAGATTATCTAAGGTTTTAACTCCTATGGCATTCAACATTACAGGTAAATCGTTTCCCGTGATGCCATTATGACGATCGACAAATGAATCATTTTTCATGTGAATCTATATTTGTATTGAGATGTTAATTACGAAAGGGAAATCTGCCAAAAGATTTTTGCGTTGTGAGGATTCGTGTTTTTCCAACAAAACATGATTGTATGGAATGGTATTATATAAAACGCATTGATAATTAGCTTGTTATTTTTGAAGATAAAATGTTGATTTTTGTTCCACAAAGGTAAAGTTCTTTTGTGGAAAAAGAAAATCAGGTTGATATTTCATGGATAATGATATTTTGTAAAAAAAAGCATGTTGTCGGTATCAAAATAACAACGAGTATGCTATTTTTGTGATATATTGTTGTCTGGTATGTTGAAAATGCTGTTTTTAGGATGAAGAACAGATTGTGATCAGGAGACTAAAAAAAATAAAAGCAATAGTTATCTGGCAATCAATGGGTGTTGATTCTGTCAATTTGTCAGTTACGAGAGGGGGAGAGGTAAGGGTTTATGATTCAATATTCAGACTTTGCGAGTTATTAGGAAATGAGAAATGGCACAGATTTTGATAGATTTGTTTGAGAATGAAAATAAATAAGTTTAATCCATTAAAAAAGGAGGTAATTATGGCACTGATTAAAAGAGATGATTTGGTTCCTGCATGGTCGAATTTTTTAAACGATTTTTTTAATCGGGATTTGTTCGATTGGTCACTCCGTCATTTTTCGGGTCCGAATTCAACACTTCCGTCCATGAACGTAAAAGAGACTCCCGATGCTTTCGAGATTGAGATGGCTGCTCCCGGAATGAACAAAGAAGATTTCAAAATTGAATTAGATAACGGAATGTTGACTATTTCTTCCGAAAAAAAACAGGAAAATACAACAGAAGAACAAGGAAAATATACGCGCCGGGAATTTAGCTATCAATCTTTCAGCCGTACGTTGGAGATGCCTGCCAGTGCTGACAGTGAAAGTATTTCGGCCAAGTATGAAAATGGTATTTTGAAAGTGGTTATTTCAAAGAAAGAAGAAGAAAAGCCAAAACCCAGCAAACAAATTTCGATTGAATAATCTTTATTTTCTAACAAGCTGCTTTTCAATCTGGGAAAACAGCTTGTTTTTTTTTGTGCGGATAGTAAATTTATACGAATTCGTCTTGACTTTTACAAGCTTTAAATACTAAAAAAAGGGAAGAGCCGTTTTATGAAAAGCAAAACTATAAAACACCACTCTTCCCCATGTACTTAGTACTCGACAAAGATACAATAAATAAAGAAATAGTGCCATTCATCCCTGTACCCAAGAGAGGGTTCAGGACAAAGTGTGATATCGCCGAGATTGTTAACTGCATATTGTACAAATTAAAAACAGGTTGTCAATGGCATATGTTGCCCGTTAAAAGTTTATTTTCTAATGTCGTATTGCATTATAAGACTGTTTTCGGTTATTTTCGTACATGGTGTAAATCAGGAGTGTTACAACAAATCTGGTTTGGTTTATTGAATAAATACAGAGCCTCATTGGACATGTCCAGTGTTGATTTGGATGGCAGCCATACCCCCGCATTACGTGGAGGAGAACAGGTTGCTTATCAGGGTCGGAAGAAAAGGAAGACTACCAATGCTCTTTATCTTACAGACAGACAAGGTATCCCATTGGCCATATCAGACCCGATAGAAGGGAATCACAATGATTTACATCAAATTAAAGAACGTTTTACCGACATTATTGATTCGCTGAATAACTCCGATATAAGAGTTGATGGTCTTTTTCTTAATGCCGATGCAGGTTTTGACTCTGCGGAGTTCAGAGAATTCTGTTCTTCCCATGAAATAATACCCAACATCGCTATTAACTGGCGTAACGCAGCACATACGGATGATATATTCTTCGATGAATTGCTCTATCAGCAACGCTATTGCATAGAAAGAACCAATGCATGGATGGATAGTTTCAGATCTCTATTGAACAGATTTGATGTTACTTGCTCCAGTTGGCAAAGCTTTAACCTTATCGCTTTTATCGTGATACTACTTAAGAAAATTACTAAACAGAAAAAGTCAAGATGACTTCACTTCATATTTTGATAAAATGAGAACGAAAAGCGATACATTTCTGATTGAACAGGAAAAAGAATGGATTAAAATAGGGGAAGGCGTGCGCCCAATGTCATTAAGTTAGCGATATAATTATCTGATTATCAACAATAAACGCTTGTGTATATGAGTTATTTTTTGTATATTTGTTTCAGAATCAAATAGTTATTATCATGAAAAAAAACGCCGGAAAGTATATTGGAACTGATAAGGAAAAGAGTATTTTCGCAGGAAATAGTTTTAAAGTTCAGAATGTTAGAGACAGATTTTACAAGAAACAGGAAGCAATCATTTCACAGCACCATTGTCTTTATGATAAATTTTCTCACTAAAAGTCTTTCGGTTGAGATAGCTAACTTTATTAGTTTCATAAAGTACAATATGCCTGGTGCTTCGATAAATGGTATTACAAAAAGTGCTTTTGTACAGTATCGAAAAAAAATAAAACCTGAAGTATTTAAATCACTTTCAGATAGTTTGATTGAGGAGTTTTATACAGACAATGATGCATCGATAAAGCTCTGGAATGGATTTAGGTTGTTGGCTATTGATGGGTCAAGATTGGTTTTGCCCGATACTCAGGAGTTGGAAAGCATTTATGGCAGGACTAAAAACCAATCTGAAACAGGAGTGGTACAGGCAAGAATATCGGTATTGTACGATGTTTTGAATCGGTTTGTCCTGGATGGTGTTTTAGCTCCACTGTCAACTGGAGAGAGTGTTTTGGCGTTGAATCATTTGGTTTTTGCAAAAGCTAACGACTTGATTATTTACGATAGAGGTTATCCTTCTTTCAATTTGATTTATGAGCATTTTGAAAAAGGAGTAGATTTTCTCATCCGGGTTAAAGCTGATTTTAGTAACCTCACCCGGGAATTTTACCAGAGTGGACTACAGTCAGCTATTGCTCGAATGCAACCTGGAAAGAACATAAAACTGTCGGATAAACCGTATTCGAAGAATGCATTCAAAGAAGTTCGGTTGGTTCGGGTTGAACTACCTGATGGAGAAATAGAAATACTGATAACTTCTTTGTTTGATTCAAAAAAATATCCAGTCTCTTTATTTAAAGAACTGTATTTTTTAAGGTGGGGAGTAGAAACGTTTTATGATGAATTGAAGAACAAGATAAAAATAGAACATTTTTCAGGCTATTCAGAGCATTGTATATTGCAGGATTTTTATGCAGCCTTATTTGTGTCAAACGTTCAGAGTTTAATCGTTGGAGACATAAATGATGAATTAGCCAAAGAATCAACCAAATATCAATATCAATACAAAGTCAATAGCAATTTATCATACGGCTTTCTCAAAGACAGGATAATTTTACTGTTTTTCTCGGAAAAGGATATGAACGAAATAGTATCAGAACTCAAAGCGTTGTTTAAAAAACACACGATACCAATACGACCAAATAGAAGATTTGAAAGAGATACTGACAAATACAGAAAAAGAGGTAAACCGAAGTTGCTGAAAAACAATAAAAATACTTTCTGATGGCCTTAACTTAATGACATTGGGCGTGCGCCGCCAGATCATGGGTTACGACGGACAGGTAATGATGGTTAAGGTTTGGTTTCAGAAAGGCGCCGAAGGATATATGCACGAACATTTTCATTCGCAATGCTCATATGTGGCAAGTGGGAAGTTTCAGGTTACGGTGAATGGTAAAATGAAAGTTTTAAGCGGGGGTGATGGCTTTTATGTTGAACCGGATCAGCTTCATGGTCTTATTTGTTTGGAAGAAGGCGTTGTGGTCGATTTTTTTAGCCCGATGCGGACTGATTTCCTTCAAACTGAAGCTTAGCCTGATGATATCTACTATTGCATGCGACGAAGTGCATTATATTTTTTGTTGATTGGCGTTGCATTATTCTGGAGTGTTCCAATAGATGCCGGTCCTCCTTTCCGAACGGATGATCCTGTCCCTGTTCCATTCCGGCATGGGGAAGTCTATTTGTTCTCCTCGGGCGTGTTTGATGCTTCGGGATTGAATGGCATAGGCCCGGCGTTTGAATTCAATTATGGAATTCTTCCCAATGTGCAATTCCATATGGTGGCGCCACTGGCGTTTACCGTTCCTAAACAGGGATCGTCCTATTTGGGTTATGGAGATACAGAGATAGGAATTAAATATCGTTTTGTTAGCCAGTCTGCCATGACTCCGGATATTGCTACATTTCCTCTTATAGAAATACCTACCGGAAATGCTGCCCGGCATCTGGGCAATGGGAAACCTCAGCTTTATTTACCTATCTGGTTGCAAAAAGACTTTGGCAAATGGACTGTTTACGGAGGTGGAGGCTATTGGATTAATCCTGGTATCGACAATAAAAACTGGCAATTCTACGGCTTGTTGCTTCAATACAATTTTACCGGTTCTTTTTTCCTGGGTGCTGAACTGTTTCATCAGACTCCGTCTTCTGTGGATACACCTGCCAATACTGGTCTGCATGTTGGGGGAGGCATTCCTGTTGCCCGGAACACTCAAATCCTTTTTTCTACTGATCTTGGCAATGGCCTTACTGCCTATAAACATTTTGCTTATTATTTGGGGTTATACCATACATTCTGAATGCCGGTAACGTGGATAGATGAATGCAAAGCAATATCTTTGCATTCTTTTTAGCGGTTTCAGCATCGGGGATTGAGGATGTCCCGGAATTGTCATATCAATAAATCAGCGTTGTAATGAGTTTGCAAGAAGATATTTTTCATCGTACGGAGTTATTACTTGGAGCAAAGGCAATGGCCTGTTTAGCCGAAAAGAAAGTAATCATTTTTGGTATTGGCGGAGTGGGAAGCTGGTGCGCGGAGGCGTTGATCCGCAGTGGCATTATATATCTGACGATTGTGGACAGCGATCGTGTAGATGTGACGAATGTCAACCGGCAATTGCATGCAACTACCGAGACTCTCGGGGAATTAAAGACGGAGGTGTTTAAACAGCGTTTATTGAGTATTAATCCTGATGCGCAAATCACCGCTATAGCCAACCGCTATAATGCATCCACCTCTGCTTCGTTTGCGCTGAATTCATATGATGTTATTATTGATGCAATTGATAGCCTCGAGGATAAAATGCATCTGATTCTGGAAGCGACACACACTTCGGCTCTGTTTTTTTCTTCGATGGGAGCTGCCTGGAGACTGGATCCGACGCGTGTCAGGGTTGCTGAGTTTTGGAAGGTGCAAGGGTGTCCTCTTGCGTCTTCTTTGCGTACGCGGTTCCGTAAGCAATCTCTTTTCCCTGAGAAAAAATTTCTGGCAGTTTACAGTGATGAGCATGTTATCGGGCCGAAAGATAAAATAACAAACGAGGCTAATTCTGCTTTAAAACCTGCCCATCGTGAAAATGGATCGGTCGTTTATGTGACCGCTGTTTTTGGATTTACCATTGCCAGTCTGGTAGTCAAAACATTAATGTCATCAGTCTAAAGGCAGGAATCAGTAGACTAAAGTCGAAGGTTTAAAGTCAAACAACGGGTTGAAAGTTTAAGGTGTAAAATTGAAAGTGTAAAAAAACAACAGGTCGAAAGTCTAAAGACAATCTGTTATGGGAATTTTGGATCAACTGGATTGCTGATTTCCAGAGTTCAATAATTCTTCTTATAACTTCCTTAACTTCTCATCTTCCATTATCTTCAGATTTTCATTGTCAATTTTCAATTGAATGCGTCTTCCCGTAACTTTTTTAACTTCCAGATTGTCATTGCTGTCTACGTATCTCTCAAAATATTCTTTCCATCTTTTTAGCTGAATCAAAAATTAGTCTTACCTTTGCCGGTGCATTGGTTCGCCGACGGTGCATTCGTGCCGGGCGATGAAAAGGGAATCAGGTGAAATTCCTGGACAGTCCCGCTACTGTAAGTCCTATGCAACGTTTCAACACAATCTTTAGCCACTATTTCCGAGAAATGGGAAGGCTGTTTGAAACGAGGATAAGTCAGGAGACCTGCCATGCAAATAAACAGGTAAAGCTTTCGAGGAAAGAGCTTCTAACCAAATGAGAATCTGCAAGGCTTCCATTTGATTTTGCATTCCCGTGAAAGCTGTTTGAATGTCAAACAGTTTTTTTTATGTCATTTTATTTGCATTTTGACCGCAGTAAGCTTTCTGTGTTGCATCATAGCACAAGAAAGATCATGTTATTTGTGTGCCTTTCGCTTGGTATATGCTCTTTAAAGGCGCAAAAAGACAGTGTGCATGTGATGAAGGAAGTCACCGTCACAGCAATACCGCTGCCTCACCTGGCAAATACAAGTGTACCTGTACAAACATTTAATGCCGCCAATATTGCCGGTATGGATGCGCTGCAATTGTCAGACGTGGTTAAACATTTTGCAGGCGTTACCGTAAAAGATTACGGAGGCATCGGAGGATTAAAGACTGTTTCAATCCGGGGATTGGGGCCAACGCATACGGCGGTCAGTTATGACGGACAATTGATGAGTGACGCCCAAAACGGAGAAATCGATTTGGGTAAACTATCTCTGAGCCATGTACAGGAAATCTCATTAGCCAACGGAGATGACGAAGATGTGCTGGAAAGCGCCAGAGCTTTCGCTGCGGCAGGATTATTGTCGGTGGTGACAAAGAGGCCTCATCTGGATTCATTGCATTGCATTAAGGGAGAAGCTGCTTTTCAGACCGGTTCTTTTGGATGGGAGCATCCTACTTTTTGGATGGGCAATCGCCTGAGCCGTCATCTTTCTTCAACCCTGTTCCTGGAGTCCCAATATGCCAATGGCCGTTATCCTTTTACAATTCATAACGGGGATTCCATTCAACATCTTCAACGGACGAATGATGATGTGCATCTATACCACGGAGAAGCCAATTTGTTTTATATCCCGGATTCGTGCCATCGGTTGACTGCCAAGATATTTGCTTCCAACGGAGTTCGCGGATTACCCGGCGCTGTTATTTTCTATAATCCTTATGCAGCCCAGGGGCAACGGCTTTATGATCAGGATTATTTTGTGCAAGCCCGGTTTGTATCTATATTATCAACGCAAAGTAGTTACGCCCTGGGAGCAAAAGCCGAAAACAGCTATTCGCGTTATGTGGACCCTTATTTTTTGAATGCTGCCGGAGGACTTGATAATCGCTTTCGTCAGCAGGAATATGATTTGTCGGGAGCATATGCCCGGACATGGAGTCGCTTGCTGAATCTCTCCTTAGCCAGCGATTTTGTCTATAATCATTTGAATGCTAATCTGGCGCAATTTGCACAGCCAAGTCGTTTTTCTTCCTATACTTCGGTGAAAGAGCGGCTTCATCTGAACTCCTTTCATGCAGAAGCGGCCTTGTTATCTACGTATATTGCCGACCGGGTTGCGTTGGGAAGTGAATCTCCCCATCATTTCCGTTTGTCGCCGATGCTTAGTGTCAGTGCAGAACCTTTTCAGATTGCACATTGGCAGTGGAGGGCGTTTTATAAAGAGACATTCCGTATGCCCACATTCAATGAACTCTATTATACCGGTATTGGGAATACGCGTCTGAAGCCTGAGGTAGCGCAGCAATTGAATGTTGGTACGTCGTACTGGACATCGGGACAGGCTGGTTATTTATCCGTTTCTCTTGATGGATATTACAACCGAGTGCTTAATAAGATTGTAGCAGTGCCTTCGGGCAACCTGTTTATTTGGTCGATGTTGAATTTAGGATTGGTTTCGATTCACGGGATGGATTTGTCGTGCCGTAGCGAAATTCGTCTGACCGGTACTATTCATGCCACTTTTGAAGGAAGCTATAGCTATCAGTCCGCTTTAGACAAGACTAATGCAGAGACTTCTACCTATAACGAACAGATTGCCTACACTCCCCGGCAATCCGGATCGGGGACAATCGGTATTGAGATGCCATGGGTCAATGTCTCCTATAATATTTTATGTTCCGGGATGCGTTATGATTTGAGCCATTCTCCTCTGGCGGGATATAGCGAAAGCAGCATGGCTGTGTGGCGTTCATTTCAATTACACCGCGTTGCCCTTAAGGTGAAAGGAGAAATATTGAACCTGCTGAATGAGCAATATGCGGTGGTCAAAAACTATCCGATGCCGGGACGTTCATGGCGTGCAACTATTGGGATAACTTTTTAGCTTTAATATAATCATTATTCAATCAATCATTTAATTAATTGCAGTATGAGACAAAAGAACGCTTTTTTTCTTGTTTTGACAATGTTGTTTGCTGTGTTGGTCAGCTCATGTTCAACTAATGATCCGACAAATTCCGGCACTATTGTTCAAAGTGCCCAATCCATTTATGTGTTAAATCAGGGGACAATGAACCAGGACAATTCGACGCTCACTATGTATAATTTGTCAAATGAAACAGCTACCACCGACTGGTTCAATACGCAGAACGGGAAAGGCCTGGGTGATACGGGCAATGATATGGCCATTTATGGCGGTAAGATTTATATTGTGATGAATGTTTCGAGCTATGTTGAGGTGACCGATTTGCAAGGACATGAATTAAAACAGATTCCTTTATTTAACGGAACAGTGGCGCGGGAGCCGCGTGAAATCGCTTTTTACCAGAACAAAGCCTATGTCTGCTCCTTTGATAGCACGGTAGCCCGCATCGATACTTCTACTCTTTCCGTAGATGCAATTACAAAGGCAGGTTCCAACCCTGATGGTATCTGTGCAATAGATGGGAAACTCTATGTCTCAAATTCAGGCGGATTGAATTATCCTAATTATTCCAATACCGTTTCGGTGATTGATATTCCTACTTTTACGCAAACAAAAACAATTACGGTTGTAACCAATCCCTATCTTTTAAAAACAGGCTCTGACGGAAAAGTTTACCTCTTATCGCATGGAAACTATGGTTCTATATCAGGTGCAATACAACAGATTGACCCAACAACCGATGCTGTTACGCAGACCTATTCAAACTCGGAAGCGGTCGATTTTGCATTGAATGGGACGAAGCTTTATTATTGCAATTTTGATTATTCAACCATGCAATCATCTGTCAAAGTGATGGATCTTACTACCGGAACTTCAACTGATTTTATTACGGACGGGACATCCATTCCCCTGGCTGCCGGCATCGCTGTAGATGCAGCTACAGGGAATGTCTATGTGGCATCATCTGCAGCTGATTATGTTTCCGATGGTACAATCTATTGTTTCGATTCAACAGGGAAAAAACTATTCAGTTTCACTACCGGAGTGAATCCCTGGAAAATGGTTTTTGTCCGATAATTTTTTGTTTAGTGTAGGCGGTTGTGTTGTTGGGAAACAAGCTTCTGTCCATCAAAGATATTCTTTGATGTGCTTAAGAGCCTTCGTCATGATGTGGAGTTGACGAGGGCTTTTTTTAGTTAAAGAAGAAGATTCAGGAAGTTGAGAAGTTAAGAAAGAACTGAAGAATTGGTAAAGCAGGGATGTGATGGAATATTCTGTTCTACGAAGATTTCAGGACTACGTTCCTAAGATTGAGGGATAGAAGGACTGACGGATTGAGGAAAGAATCAAGAGCCGAAAGTCAAAGGGCAACAACGGGTTGAACGTTTAAGGTGTAAAGTGTAAGGGCAACAAGGCGAAAGTCTAAAGTCAATCTGTTATGGAAATTTTGACGTAGAGAGACCTCAAAGGTTTTTAAAACCTTTGAGGTCTGCAACAAACTACCTACCAACTACTAGACTACTTAGGTTGTTTTCTTCTGATCTTCCCGATTTCTCATCTTCTTTAACTTTGGGACTTCTTTCATTTCTGATTTTCAGTTTTTGCTTTTTTATGATAAAAACCAAAGAAAACATGTTCAACAACGCTTTTTGGTATGGCAATTCATATGGAGAGCAGCAAAAAATAGTGTAATTTTGTATCTCTTTCAGGCGTAATTTTTAAATGAGGCCTGCATTTGTATCATGCAACTATCATTATTGATTTATCTAATAGTAAGCTTATGGAAGCACCCAATCTGACAGATCAGATTCAGGAGGTTACATTTGAATCCCCTTCGGATGTAATTATTAATCATATTAAAGGATTACTTGATTCAGGAGAGTTAAAACCCGGGAATCGTTTGCCGGCAGAACGAAAACTGGCAGAACAGTTTGGTGTTGGTCGTGCATATGTGCGCGAGGCCATTCAGAAGCTCGAAATGTATGGCATTGTGAAAACATTGCCTCAAAGCGGAACCTATATTGCCGGATTGGAAATAACTGCCCTGGAGGGATTGCTCTCCGAAGTGCTGAAGTTGGATGATTATGACTTCTTTTCATTGGTTGAAACCCGGTTGATTCTTGAAATTAATGCTGCCCGTTTGTGTGCATTGCGGCGCACACAGGAAGATCTTGCTAAATTGGAAGAAGCCCTGGATGTTTATTTAAGAAAGGCACAGTCGGGGCCTTCTGCCGTAGAAGAAGACCTGATGTTGCACCGGACTATTGCAGACGGAAGCCATAATAAGGTCATCAAATCGCTTATGCTGATTATTACCCCTGATATTATGCGCAATTATCATGCATTCCGTGTGTGCCAGACGATTGAGAATGTTGCCGTGAAAGAGCATGTCTTATTGGTTGATGCCATTAAACGGCAGGATGTGAAAGCGGCTACAGATATTATGCGCACCCACCTTAAAGGGATTATGGACTACGCGGCTACCACCATCAACCGCACAAAGGGAGAGGTTGAAACCGTATAACACTCCCTTCAATAGCCAAAAACGGGAAGTTGCCGGAAGTTATAACATTCACTTTTTCAATTTCTAGCATCTCCTGTTCCCCATCTACTGGGTAAGATGTCAGAGCTATGCTCCTCTCTTATATGATGGAATATTCTGTCCCAGGAAGGTTGCAGGACTACATCCCTTTTTTATTTTCTGATCTTCGCCTCCCTGCAATGTTTTCATTATCGATTATCCATTGCATCTGATATAATACTATACTGCATTTTCAGTATGGATTCTATCATTTCCTGATTACAAAAGAAGCTTTTTTTTGCTCCATTTTACATTTTCTATACCCAGTTAATATGCTGCTATTTTATCCTGTTTTTATGTGGTTAATATACAATGATATATGAGGTGTCCAATAATGCATAGTTAATATGCAATCCGTATCCTCTTTTGCATCATTAATCCATTTTATTATGTTACTTAGCAAGAGTTCTTTGATAAACAGAACAGGATTCCCGGGATATTACATGTGCCTTCAGCAAAACGGTATCATTACGCTACCAGGGAGTATCGTTTCTTTGATAATGCAGGAAAGAAGGCAAACCGCAGGAAGATGTCTTGTATCTTATGAAATTCGCTGATAACAGAAGGAATATGCATGATTCCTTATAGATTCGGCGGAAAATAAAAGCAATGTGCTCTGTTTCCTGTGAAATCCGCGGAAAGCATAAAGAATATATCTTATTCCTTATAGAATCCGCGGAAAGCATATGTAATTCGATCTATTCCATATACTATCGGCGAAAAGCACAAGGAATACATATTATTCCTTATAGAATCGGCGGATAGCATAAAGAATATATCTTATACCATATAGAATCCGCGGAAAGCATATGTAATTTGATCTGTTCCATATACTATCGGCGAAAAGCATAAGGAATACATATTATTCCTTGTAGAATCGGCGGAAAGCATAAAGAATATATCTTATTCCTTATAGAATCCGCGGAAAGCATATGTAATTCGATCTATTCCATATACTATCGGCGAAAAGCACAAGGAATACATATTATTCCTTATAGAATCGGCGGATAACATAAAGAACAGACATTATTCCATATAGAATCCGCGGAAAGCATATGTAATTTGATCTATCCCATATACTATCCGCGGAAAGAAGAAGGAATCCATCCTGTACAACATTATACAGACAATATGCAGGTTATATTTTGAAAGATAGTACATAGCTAAAACAAGGACAGCGTTTCTATATATCCATTATTATTCATCTAAATCTCAATGCGTATGAAAAAAGTAAGAGCTCTTTTTGATTTTGTCAAATTTCCTGTTCCGGTAAAGATTGCATTTTACAACAACGTGGTTGAAAAACTCACCGGAAATACCAAGTTCCCGGAACCTGATGTTCTCCTCGCTGAAGCCAAAACAAAGGTGGATAAGTTAAATACTACCTACCTGGCATCCAAAGACGGGAGTCATACGGCAATCTCGGCCATGTACGATGCCGAAGAAGTAGTTGATCATGATCTCCGCCTTACGGCGGCTTATGTCAACCGGATTGCCAATGGAGACGAAACGGCTATCCTGAGTGCCGGGTTTCACACTTCAAAACAGCCCGCTTCCATTCAAAAGCCGGTTTTGGCAGCCATTGACGGTGATAACTCAGGTGCTATCAATTTGGTGGCAAAGGCAATACCCAAATCCCGCGCTTACATTTGGCAAATGGCAAAGGACAAACTGCCCGAGACGGAAGCAGGATGGGGAATTGTGGGATACAGCACCCAGGCTTACCTCCAGTTAACCGAACTGACAGTGGCTACGAGGTATTACTTCAGGGTGGCTGCCATTACGCCAACCGGCAATACCGACTATACTCCTGCCGTAATGAAATTGGTAGTGTAGGAAAGAACAGAAAGAAAATAAAAAGATAAGAACGCACGAATTTCTTTCTGATCTTGCTGTTTTACTGACCGGATGACACTAAGTCATCCGGTCAGTTTCATTTCAGTCCTTTAATCCATTTCTTCCCCTGTTTTCTTCCTTTTTTTACCCCCAAAAACGCCTCATTCCGCTACAAAAGTGGAAGACTTAAGGTATAAAAGCTATTATTTTTGACATAAAACACTGTTATTTAGTTATCTGTGTAATATTAATATTCTTAAAACTAAGGTCTTTTCTTGTTGCAATTTGGTAGCATTCCGATTTTTTTCATATTACTTTGAATGGAGCAATGAAATAAATTGTTGATGTAATGAAGAGAACATTCCTTCATGACACCAAACAGAAGAATTGATTTCCTATTGCTCTTTCCTACACTGCTCACCCGATATAAAAGATAGAAAAAGAGCCATATACAGAGCATGGATCCATCTGAATTATTGAAATTGGGAATGGAATAGATGCTTCCTAAGATAAACGACAAAAAAGCAGAGACTTGCTCTTTTTACGCCGAAAAAACAGCCTGTTTTGTATTAAAACCTTCCTTTTTTTCGTGCTGTCAAGTTTTATTTAAAACGGGCATTTGCAGAGTCTTGATAATTAAAGAGATAAAATGGTTAAAATACGTAATGTCAAGTTCGTGTTTGTGGGAATATCGTATTTCCTATTTCTCTTTTGTGTAACTTTAGCAAGAGCAAGGAATAAATTGCAAGAGAAATATTTCATTAGGGTATAAAAATAAAGATTTGTATCAATAGAGAGTTCATCATGATCTATGCCAACATTAAAGATCAAAAGGCGTTCTATAAACGAGCATGTTGACAACAATGAATCGATTCATGCAAGAACCAAATATATACATGTTGTATGTCTATGGCAAGAAACACCAACTTTGATATTCAGGAAAGCGATCATTTTTAGCAAGAAGTTTTAAGTGATCGATTTGAGGATAAAGTATTTAATTGTTTTATATTCTCATAATATGGATACTCCATTAACCAACCATTCCTGCAGGCGCTGTTTGCTACTGCTCTTTGTATTCAATAGCCTGGTGATCTGGAGCCAGGTGGAGTTGCGGGGCAAAGTCGTAACCCCAAACCACCAGGGCGTTGATTTCGCAGAGATCGACCTGTTGAAAGACAGCACCTTTGTCAAACAGGCCCTGTCCGATACTTCTGGAGTCTTCTCAATCGTAGTCCGGAAAGGAAAATATGACATGCAGGTCAGGCAATGGGGAAAGCTATTGAAAGACACCACGCTACTATTGGAGCACAATGTCAATATAGGCAACATATTCATAGACCCCACCCAAATGCTGCACGAAGTAGTGGTGGAAGGGAAAAAGAGAGTATTCGAACAAAAGGTAGACCGGTTGGTATTCAATGTGGAGAATGACCGTTTCAGCAAAGGACTGAATGGACTGGAAGTACTTGCCCGTACACCCCGTCTTGAAGTAAGTCCCGATGGCGCCCTGCAGATGATTGGGAAAGGCAATGTAGTAGTCATGATTAACGGACGCATCCTGCACATGCCGGAAGAAGAGATTGCCGCCCGTTTGCGTTCGTTGCAAGCTGAAGATATTGCAAGGATTGAAGTGATCCCCCTGCCACCAGCCAAATACAGCGCCGAAGGGAACAGCGGCTTCATTAATATTGTGCTGAAGAAAGATCCCTCCCTGGGTTTGCAAGGTACAGTGAACGGAAGTGCGTTTGATAATGAACAAACTTCCGTATTAGGCGGAGTCAATCTCAACTACCGGTCAAAGAAATTTGAAATGATGACCGGGTTAAACTATAATGGCATCAAAGGCATTAATGACGATAACGCCACGTATGATTTTGCAAACAGCACCATCCAGTCTGACGAACATAGACTATTCAACTTGGGGATGTATTCTTTCAACAGCATCCTGCAATATCAACTGACCTCGAAGATAGACGTGGGAGCCACTATAGACTATAGCCTCTGGAAAACTACGGGAACCAACACCTGCCACAGTTCCTATTTCAATAAAATCACAGGCACGATGGACTCCACCATCAATACCCTCTCTTCCGACCGTGCCCCCATACATGACTTTGCCCTCTCCGCCTATTGCGATTACACCATTGATACGCTGGGCAAGAAAGTAAGCCTTACCTATAACCATTCATCCAATATCAATCCATCCAGCAGTGATCTTACCTCCACAATAGATAACACATCAAGGCAATACGAAGAAGGGCTGTCGACCTACGGGAGGAACTTTTACCTGATCAATTCGGCCATGGCCGATGTCACCCTACCCTACAAATGGGCGGATGTAGAGACCGGATTAAGTTTTGTCGGGATCAATAACAACAGCAATGTGACCCTCTATGATGTTACCGGAGGAGAAAAAGAAATCGACGCCTCCGGAACCAATACATTCAAATACAACGAAAACACTTCGGCAGCATACCTCTCCGCCAACCGGAATCTTAACAAGCGATGGACGATGAAGGCAGGGCTACGTTATGAATATACCCATGTGACCGGTTATTCCCCCACCACCGGTTTGCGAACCACATCATCATACGGAAAACTCTTCCCCACGGTTTTCGTGCTCTACAACCCGAACGACAAAAACTCCATCTCGCTGTCGTATGCCCGTCGGATAGAACGCCCGAGCTTCTATGACCTGAACCCCTTCCGCTATTACTCCACTGTGAATTCCTATGCATCCGGGAATGCATACCTGTTGCCGCAACTGTCAAACAATATCGAAATCGACTATTCCCTTAACAACAAACTCAACATCAACCTGTGGGATTACCAACTGCTCAAAGCAATTGATTATGTATCGCAATTCAACAGCCAGAATGTAGAGAGCACAACGGCACAGAACCTGTACAACATGAATAAGATAGGCATCTACGCCAACTATACCCTGGATCTGTTCAATTGGTGGAACCTGTTTTGCGACGGTACGCTCTACTATTGCGAAAGCAAATCCTACCGGCCGGAACTGCAGGCAGTGAATCAATACGGTTATGGATCTTCCGCAAGCATACGCAGCGACTTTGTCATGAACAAACAGAAAACCCTCCTGGGAGAGATCAGCTACAACCAGTTTTTTCCCTCAATAGATGGAATGACAGATACCAGGGCTTTTGCATTTCTCAGTGCAAGTCTCAGGTATTCCATGCTCAATGACAACCTGAAATTTGCCAT
The DNA here is from genome assembly GCF_014192515.1 of Microbacter margulisiae. Classification (NCBI taxonomy): domain Bacteria; kingdom Pseudomonadati; phylum Bacteroidota; class Bacteroidia; order Bacteroidales; family Porphyromonadaceae; genus Microbacter; species Microbacter margulisiae. Next base: position 1,510,865 of record NZ_JACHYB010000001.1, on the reverse strand, counting down.
TCACGCATCAGATATTTTACGACAGAACTTTAATAATACCGAACGCCGTTACGCAACCTATGTTTTTATCAACAAACTTAATTTTCATGCACGCGATGTGTTCGTATCCGTTACCTATTCCTTTGGGAACAAAAGGGTAGCCAGTGTGTATCGTGAATCGAAAAATAAGGCTTTGGAAAGAGCAGGGAAATAAAGGAGTAGTAAAATACCCGGATTCAAAATACTTTATGACAAATCTATCGAACTACCTTATATTATACCATTCAAGGCAAACTCAGTAGAACTGAGATGAAAAAAATAATGGCAGGAAGTGAATTTGGAACAAGAGATAATTGTCTTCTAAATTGTGATCCAAATTGCAATGTAGAACATAACTGTCAATCTAGAAATGCTGGCACTCCTAATCAATTTTGTACCTCAGTATCTTAATGTAAATTTGGGGAGAATATATTCTCCCCAAATAAAATCATTTACATATATGTATAAATATTTAATTCCCCCAATCATTTTGCTTTTTTGTATGATGAATGTTTTCGCCAGAAATACATCTATTATCATGCACGGAATGGTAAATTCGGACTCAGGTACAGTAACATTAATACCGGTTGGTGATGATATATTTTATCCGGATAAAAATAGTCCTAGTGCTAGCCAAGTCATAAACAAAAGATTTGCTTTTACTAATAATGCCACATATCCTCTTGCATTTCGATTAGGATTAAAAAAAGAGTCCAGATTAATATACATATCTGACATCTTCTTTGTTTGCCCCGGAGTTCAGAATGTTTTGTGTAATAAAGATTCAATATGGGAAATTCCGAAAATCAATAACTCCTGCATGACAGAATATACAACTTCTTTCAAGAATGCATCCCATGAAGTAGAAGCTGGATATAATAAAGTAAATGAAGAACATTCGCGTCTATCTGCTGAATTTAAATCTAAGATTCCTCAAGATATGATATTTCACATTCAAAAAGAATATAATGTATTGATACATAAGAAAGATTCTGTCCTTTTTCAGTATACCAAAATCCATCCAAATTCATATGTGGCATTATGGGAATTGGTTGATCGATTTACAATAGATGGTTATAAATCAATTTATGATTCTATCTATGTTCACCTGTCGTCTAAGATTAAAAATACATATACTGGGGAAATACTGGCTCAGAAATTACATGCAGCAAGTGTTACTTGTATAGGTAGTATTTTCCCTAAATTATTGATTTCAGATTCAAAGAAACAGGTTTTGTTTAATCCTAAAGCTGCTCATAAAAAATATACATTAATTGATTTCTGGTTTAGTCATTGCGGTGCTTGTATCGGACAATTTAATGATCTGAAAAATATTTATGCCTTGTATGACAATAAAGGATTTATGATTGTTGGCATCTCCATAGATGATAAAGACAATATAAATAATTGGAGAGCTATAATCGACAAATATCACCTTCCCTGGAAACAATATTTGGACTTTAACGGAAGAGAATGCCATAAACTAAGTATTGAAGTGTTCCCATCGAACTTCCTGCTCAATGAACAAGGAAAGATTATTGCAAAAAGTATCTCTCCGAATGAACTATCCAAATTTTTAAAGACGCATCTTCCATAGAACATGTTTGTCTGAAGGAAAACACGAATCCGAAACTCTGTTAGAATAGCGTACCATCAATTCAAATTTCATTAGTATGAAAACCGTAAAAATGAGCCTTGCCACCATTCAAGGCAAACTCAGTAGAACTGAGATGAAAAAGATTATTACAGGAAACGGCGGTGTGGATGATTGTGCTAAAAAAGTGGCTTATTGCAATGGCGGACACTGGAGCTGCTATATTAATGAACATGGTATTTGTTATAATTCGTATTGTGGTGTAATTTGTTAATTGTTAAACAAAGATATGTTGCTATATCATGTTAGCAACATATCTTTAAAATCTATCTATATGAAACTCCCATTAAATTATTTGTTACTGGTTCTTATGATCACAGTTTGTCAATTCTCTTATGGAGAAAAGAAAATCGAAGTGACGGTACAACTTCCATCCGGAATTGACTATAAGAAAATGAGCGTTGATTATAACAACGGGATAAATTACAGAGAGATCAAACCAGAGATTAAAAACAACTCCTTCACGCTTGCCGATAGTTGCTATTCACGTTATGCCACACTATTGATTTCATACCCTGACTCCACTGAAAAAGATGGAAGTCCTACTTTTGGTTTTTGGGTATCGGACAAACCCGCTATTATTCGCTTTTACAGAGATAACAACGTAGAGAAAAGCAATCCGTTTAGCCATTTTTATCTTACAAATGCGCTATCGGTAGATAAACAAGGACAGAAACAATTAGACAATTATATTTCAAAAGAATCGCAAGACTCCAAAACATACTATCTGACCCATTTCGATAGTATCCGATACTCGAAAAATGAAGCATATGAAGATACGCTAACAAGCAAACAACAGCAAGTTGCGCATAAAGAACTGTCCATGCCTGAATATCGTTCCATCCAAGCCACTATTTTTCGATATGGATTTTCAATCTAGAAATAGCCGGAAGCAGCATACTACCGGCCAATGAATTGCTTCGGTTTTATAATGCGACATTTCCTGACAGCTTAAAACGGACATTCGAGGGTAAAGAAATCCTGAAGAAACTGTCAGGAAGAATCAATACCAAGAAAGGAGGTGAAGCACCTGATTTTATGGCAAAAGACATTACAGGAAAAACCATTGCCCTGAGTAAGCTGCATGGAAAATATGTTTTACTCGATTTCTGGGCTTCGTGGTGCGTCCCATGTATGCATGAAATGCCGGAGATAAAAAGTATCCGAGAGAAATATTCGCCGGAGAAGTTGGCTCTCATTTCTATTTCCCTTGATGACAACTATAACGAATTCAAGGCCGCCATAGCCAAGATAAAGCCTACCTGGACAGAGATTTACATAACAAACAGGGATTTAATCAATCGTTACGCCATAGGACCAATTCCTCAGCTTTACCTGATAGACAGGAATGGCTATGTGATATACAACAAGGAAGAAGAAAAGGACTACGACCTGACAAAACTGAAGCAATTATTAAGTCAAATCATAGGAAAATAGGATAAAGCATTTTGTATGGAAACAACCAACATGAGCCTTGTACCCATCCAGTATATTTTTAAAACAAACACCAAACGTGAGTCCTCATCCCCGATACCCTCCTGTACGATTATTTGTGCAATTGTTTAATGATCAAACATTAAGAATTGATCGCAGAACACAAGCAAAAACATAAAAAACAGAAGAGAGACATCTGTTAATGCAGGCAAAACGAATATATGCGCAAGCGAAACGTCTGCGAACCCTAGAGAATGAAAAACGAACGCAGAAAAAATGGAAAAAACAGGAGAGAAAGAGCTGCGAACGCAGACAAAACGAATATATGTGCAAGCGGAACGTCTGTAGGTCTTGTCAGACGACAGTCAAATGCTGACAGAGCAGGTTTGAACACAGGGAACAGGAGAGGCAGTTTGCAAAAAGCGGGAACAGACATAGAAGGATTGTGTCTTTATTGTGCTGCCCTGCTTTTTATAGAACAGGCCAATACATGCAATCATCCTTGATTTTTTGTACCTTTGTAGAGTTAAATGACAATTTGTAAAACTGAGATCGCATGGGTATTTTTCAACTATTTTCAAAAGATAAGCAGGAGACATTGGATAAAGGGTTAGCCAAAACCAAATCGAATGTTTTTGCAAAACTTTCAAGGGCGGTTGCCGGAAAATCGAAGGTTGACGATGAAGTATTGGATAACCTCGAGGAAGTGCTTGTGACTTCGGATGTGGGGATAGACACGACATTGCGCATTATTGACCGTATTGAAAAGCGTGTTGCGCGGGATAAATATATTAATACGGCAGAGCTGAATGCCATCCTGAAAGAAGAGATAGCTGCACTTTTGGCAGAAAACAATAAAGAAACCGAGGCTGACTTTGAAGCTGCATTGACGAAGAAACCGTATGTTATTATGGTTGTGGGTGTAAATGGTGTAGGGAAGACAACTACTATCGGGAAACTGGCCTATCAGTTTAAAAAAGCAGGGAAGAAAGTTTATTTGGGAGCTGCTGATACATTCAGGGCTGCTGCGGTTGAGCAATTGGTGATTTGGGGCGAGCGGGTAGGGGTTCCTGTGGTAAAACAACAAATGGGATCTGATCCGGCTTCGGTGGCTTTTGATACCTTGACGTCAGCTACATCAAATGATGCGGATGTGGTGATTATCGACACCGCAGGCCGTTTGCATAATAAGGTGAATTTGATGAACGAACTGACCAAGATTAAAAACGTCATGCAGAAGGTGGTTCCGGATGCGCCTCATGAAGTATTGCTGGTGCTGGATGGTTCCACTGGTCAGAATGCTTTTGAACAGGCAAAACAATTTACAAAGGCTACCCATGTGACGGCTTTGGCGATCACCAAACTGGATGGTACGGCAAAAGGTGGCGTAGTGATTGGCATTTCCGATCAGTTTCATATCCCGGTACGTTATATCGGCTTGGGTGAAAAAATGGAAGACTTGCAGTTGTTTGACAGGGAACAGTTCGTTGAGACCTTGTTTGAACAGCAATAAGGAGAACCTCCCAAGTGGGCAGAATCAAATAGCTTAATGACGGAGTAGCAGAATAACTGATAAAACAGCAGGAAGTTACAGAAAGAATCGGAAAATCGACTATTCGGTTAATCCAAAATTTCCATAACAGATTGGCTTTCGACCTTGGTACTTCCGGCTGATGTTTTCGTTCCTTTCAACCGCAGTTCTCTTTAGATTCTTGGTTCTTGACTTTTTAATTATTACATCCGCAAATCAATCTGTTAGACATATAAATCTGTTTTCCAAATGAAAATCATTTTTTATTTACTTTTGATTATGAGTAGTTTGGCATTCCCTGCCATGGGACAAACAAAGTTTGAATTGCCGGTTTGGCCAAATGGCCCTGCAGAAAGTAACGGCATTACAGCAAAGGAATTTATCAAGAATCATCATAGTGTATTTAATATATCGAAAGCTGTTATAACGGTGCAGCTTCCGGCTGCGGACAAAGCCAATGGAGCGGCGGTGTTGATTTGTCCGGGAGGAGGATATATTGAAGAGGCTATTTATCACGAAGGCTATGAATTTGCCGACTGGCTGAATGAACACGGGATTGCAGGAATTGTATTAAAATACCGGTTACCCAACGGTCATTCTACCATACCATTGTCTGATGCCAAGGAAGCCATGCGTATCATCCGGGCGCATGCAACCGAGTGGCATATTGATCCGAACAAGGTGGCAGTAGCCGGTTTCTCGGCAGGGGGACATCTGGCATCGACGTTAGGGACACATTACGATGTGGGCGATTCAACAGCGACAAATCCGTTAATGCGCTATTCAACACGTCCTGATTTAATGCTGTTGTTTTATCCGGTCATCACAATGAAACAGGGCGAAACGCACCTGGGTTCCCGTGAAAACCTTTTAGGCAAGCATCCTACAGAACAATTGGTAGAAAAATATTCAAACGAGTTGCATGTAACAAAGAATACACCGCCGGCAGTATTGATGCTGAGCGATGATGATCATACCGTTCCGCAAAGCAACAGTATTCATTTTTATGAAGCGCTGCATGCCCATCATGTTCCGGCTTCCCTTTATATTTTCCCGTCAGGTGGGCATGGATGGGGAATGAACACTACGATCTCCTTTTGGAAGGATTGGAGAGCCTTATTGCTGAACTGGCTGGAGGAAAGGCATTTTATTCCTGCTAATACACAAAAGTAGAAATTATAGGGACCGGTTTGTGCTTGGTGCATTGACCCCTATACCTTATTATATATAGAAAGAATACGCAATTCTTAATCAATTTGAGCGATGGAAAATGTTGTTTTGCAATTGTCGAAAACCGGGATGGGGAATGCTCCTGAAGAATTAGAAAAACTCCTGATGAAAAATTATTTGAAATCACTGCTGACCGAGGAGTTTTATCCGTCGTTCATTACGCTTTATGCGGACGGTGTCAAGCTGGCTTGCGAGGGATCAGAGGTATTGCCCGAATTGCAGCAGCTTAATGAGAAGGGATCTGTGATTTTGATCTGCAAAACCTGCCTGACATTTTTTTCTTTATTGGATAAGGTACAGGTGGGCGTTATTGCTACCATGAATGATATTGTGGCTGTTCAGAAAAAAACTGCTAAGGTGTTGACTATCGCTTAACCGGGAAATGGTGTTGTGAAATTTTTGTAGAGCTTTACTGATAAAAAGAAGAGAAAATTAAGGACTATGTATAAGAAACTGGCGATTTTGGGTGTTTTTGTGCTGACGACGTTTGCTATGTTTGGGCAGCAGGAACCTAAGGCAAAAGCAGCATTTGAAAAGGCTGTTGCCATCATGAAGTATTCGAGTGTGAAAATGAATTTTTCCACTATCATTGATATGCCTACAGCAAAAAGGAAACAGACCGTAACCGGAACGATATGGATGAAAGGGGCTATGTTTAAACTGGTCATGGATGGCTCGGTTTCTTATTTCGATGGAAAAACAGAATGGGTATATCAACCCGATAATAACGAAGTAACGATTGCATCCGTTTCGGGAAGAGACCAGCAAGCGATGAATCCTTTGGCTATACTGTCAAACTATGAAGGAAAGGCAGCAAAGATCATCTTCGATCCAAACGTTCGAAGCACCCCTGCTACGGAAGTCATTGATCTTTTTCCGGCCAATCAGGCTGCGGCTGAATTTAAAATAGAACTCCGTCTTAATCCGCAAACTCATTATCCTCAATCGATTATTGTTTTTGGCCGGGATGGAACCCATACCTATATTACCATTCATTCTTTTCAACAACTTCCTGCGTTGAATAATAACACCTTTGTTTTTGATGTGAAAGCGTATCATGGCATTTCGGTAAATGATTTACGCTAACTCCTGAACACTACCAATTGATCAAACCCAATTGGATGCAGCATACGTTTGCATGGCTTTTTAGAGGAGAAACAAACAGATTTCGGCTGTGATTTGTTCAAAAGCAATACATTTGCGCCCTAATCTTAATAATCTTAGCCAATGTACCGGTTGTGTCTGTTTGTCTGTTTAGGTTTGCTGCTTGGCAGCTGCAGTAAAAATAGTGTGATTGCCTCTGCTGTGTCATCCTCTGCTGCTTCAGACACAGTAGTACAATATGGGACACCGTTTACAGGAGTTCCTGATAGCCGTGATGCCGTGATTTATCAGGTGAACATGCGCTGCTTCAGCTCAACCCATAATTTTCAGGGAGTCATTAACCGTTTAGACAGCATTAAAGCTTTAGGGGTAAATGTGATCTACCTGATGCCTATTTATCCGGTAGGCACATTAAAAGCCTTCGACTCCCCGTATTGTATAAAAGATAATGAAGCCGTTGGTTCTGAGTTTGGGAGCCTTACCGACCTGAGAAATCTTGTTGCCGGTGCTCATAGCCGGGGAATGGCAGTAATCCTGGATTGGATTACTGATGGTACATCATGGGATTGTTCGTGGATTAACAATAAATCATGGTATGTGCAAGATGCAAGCGGGAATATTCAAAGTCCAAACGGATACACGGATGTAGCTGAATTAAACTATCAGAATCAAACCATGCGGCTTGCGATGATAAAAGCCATGAAGTATTGGGTTTTGACAGCAAATATTGATGGCTTTCGGTGTGATTATGCAGACTTTGCCCCTGCCGATTTCTGGGTGCAGGCCAATGACAGTCTCAATGCAATCACTCCCGCACACAAATATTTGATGCTGGCAGAAGGGACACGTGCGGCCAATTATACTTCCGGATTCGATTATAATTTTGGTTTTGACTTTTATGGGGCATTAAAGTCGATCTATGGCAACGATCAGTCGGTGAGTACATTGATTAATAATGCCAATACAACAGAATATCAGGGAGCCTCCACCGATCAGAATCAAATTGTCAGGTACCTGACCAACCATGATGTAAACAGTTCCGATGGAACCCCTCTGGATCTTTTTGGAGGAACCAACGGTTCGATGGCTGCCTTTGTTGTTGTAGCCTACATGAAAGGAGTTCCTTTTATATACAATGGGCAAGAGGTTGCAACGCCATACCGGCTTACCTTTCCCTTTACCACAACCGTCATCGACTGGAGCATCAATCCGGGAGTTACAGCAACATACAAGAAAATCATAGCTTTTAGAAACAGCAATGCTGCTGTAAGGAGAGGAACATTAACCTCGTACTGCAGTTATGATGTATGCGCATTTACCAAAACATTAAATGCAGATACTGTATTTGTCATGGATAACCTGAGGAATGCAGTGATCAATTACACGGTTCCTTCGTCCCTGGCAAATTCTACATGGAAAGATGTATTTACGGGAAATCCGGTAACGCTATCTTCCCAGATGACTCTGCAGCCGTATTCATACATGGTGCTGGAAAATAATTGAATAAATGATGTTATAGCCTCTTGTTGTTTGCTTTATAAGTTAAGCAAACAACAAGAATCTCTCTTTTGCTATCGAAACTGTTTCGGTCTGCTATCGTTTGCTTTGTACAATAATGTCTTTGTGCAAAACAATGTTGTTTGGAATATGGTTGAAAAGGCATTTTCTTGTTGCAAAATCCTCTGATTTTAGCATTTATATTCCTGTAAATTAACTTAAATCCTATCTTTTTGTCGCTAAATTGCATTCAACAAACGTTTGCGGTCTTTTTTAGCGTAAAAAAATCGTTTGCAACATTAAATCGTTTTTTGTCGTTCTATTTTTGTCAAGAATTTATCTCTGTGGAAGAGCCCCACTTGTGGTAGATTGAATTGAGTGTTAACAATTAATTTATTAATGCATGAAGAACTTGAATGCTATTTCTGCGCTAACGCTGCGTAGATTGGGTATGATGCTTGTCTCATTGCTCTTTGTGATGAGTATGACAGCCCAAAACATTTTTGTGAAAGGTGTCGTTAAAGACGCCAGTACGGGGGAAACAATTATTGGAGCAAACGTTGTCGTAAAAGGGACAACAACCGGAACTATTACCGATGCGAATGGTAATTTCTCGTTGACAGTACCTGCTAAAGCCACGTTAAGCGTTTCCTATATTGGATACCAAACAGTGGATGTTCCTGTAGAAGGAAAATCTCATTTTGTTGTAGATCTGAAACAATCGGCTGTTGCTTTGAATGAAGTCGTAGCCATTGGTTATGGTACAGTAAAGAAAAGCGACTTAACAGGATCAGTAGTAGCTATCAATGCTGACAAACTGACCAAAGGGCTGGCAACTTCAATGACAGATCTCCTAGCTGGTCAAATTGCAGGGGTAAATATTACTACGGATGGCGGTGCTCCTGGTAGTTCAGCTTCCATTCTGGTGCGTGGTGGATCTTCTGTGTATGCCAGCAATCAACCTTTGTTTGTTGTTGATGGAGTTCCTTTGACTCCTGAAGGTGTTAATGGGGTTGCCAATCCACTTTCTTTTATTAATCCACAGGACATTCAGACGGTTACTGTTTTGAAAGATGCATCTGCAACTGCGATCTACGGTTCTCGTGCTTCCAATGGGGTTATCCTGATTACTACAAAAAAAGGGAGACTACATCAGAAACTTTCTATCTCTTATGATGGCAATACATCTGCCAGTGTTAATTCTAAATTGATGGATGTTCTTTCTGCTGATGAGTATCGTCATTTTATCGATACGTATTGGGCCGATGCTTCAACAGGGATGAATACAAAAGCAGCTTTATTAGGTACCGCAAATACGAATTGGCAAAAAGAAATTTACCAGACAGCGATTAGTCAGGATCATAATTTAAGTGTTTCTGGATCAACAGGGATATTGCCTTATCGCGTATCGGTAGGTTATACAGATCAGAGCGGTATTTTGAAAACTACTTATTTTAAGCGTACTACCGCTTCTGTGAATTTAAGCCCTTCCTTCTTGAATGATGATTTAAAAATGAATGTCAATCTAACTGGCGCTTATATTGTAAATAGCTTTGGAAATACTGGTGCTATTGGTGCAGCTGAGTCAATGGATCCCACCCAGCCGGTTTATGCAACCAATGGTGTTAATTCTACAATTGGTAAAAATTATGGCAATGGATACTTTATGTGGATGGGTAGTAATGGACAACCTTTGTCTTTAGGTACTTGCAATCCTTTGTCCGCCTTGACACAGGAACAGAATGATTCGTGGGTTTATCAAAGTTCAGGAAGTATGCAAATGGATTATCGAGTACATTGGTTACCAGATTTGCATGCCAATTTGAATTTAGCATACGATTTATCACATGCTAATGGTTCGGTTGTAATTGCGGCTAATTCTCCGATGTCCTATGTATGGGGCTCGGACAAAACAGGTTCTGCTGAATATAATCCTTACTATCAGTCTAAAGTGAATACTTTATTGGATTTCTACCTGAACTATAAAAAAACGTTAGGGATTAATTCAATAGATATCATGGGAGGGTATTCATGGCAAAAGTATTTTGACACCAGTTGGAATTCAACCACATATGCGACAAATCCAGGACAAAATGTACCGCGGGTAGATACTCCTGAGGAATATTATATGGTTTCCTTTTATGGTCGTTTGAATTATACTTTACTGGACAAATATTTGTTGACTGCTACTATACGTAATGACGGAACTTCCCGTTTCGCACCGGGCAATCGTTATGGAGTGTTTCCATCGGCAGCATTTGCATGGAAGATAAAAGATGAATCGTTTCTGAAAAATGTAAACTGGTTAAGTGATTTGAAATTACGCTTAGGTTATGGACTGACAGGTCAACAAGACATACCTCCTACTGTTAATGGTGTATTTATTGGTTATTACCCATATATTCCAAACTACACAACAAGTACAGCTAATAATGGAGCTGCTTACGAGTTTGGAAATAATTGGTATCAGTTGATACGTCCAAACTGGTATAATACAAATTTAAAATGGGAAACATGTACGACCTATAATGCAGGAGTTGATTTTGGGTTTATGAATCAGCGTTTCACTGGTAGCGTAGATGTTTATAAACGAATTACCAATAATTTGTTGAATGTGATCCCTGTGGCTGCAGGTACCAATTTTACCAATAATTTATTGCAAAATATTGGTAGCCTGGAGAATAAAGGGGTTGAAGTCACCTTAGGCGGCAGGCCAATTATTACCCATGACTTTACCTGGGATGTAAACTTGAATGCAAGTTATAACTATAACAATGTAACTAAATTAACCCGCTCTGGTACTGCTAATTATCCAGGTATAACTACTGGAGCTATAAGCGGAGGCACTGGAAATTATATTGAGTTGATTGCAGTAGGACATCCATTGGGTGCTTATTACGTTTATCATCAATTGTACGATTCTAAAGGTCAACCTATTGAAGGAGCTTATGGAAATGGGGGAATGTATATCAGTAAACACACCGGAACGCCTCCTTGGACCATGGGATTTGCTTCAAAAATGACTTATAAAAAGTGGTTCTTCAATTTTGCAATGCATGCTGATATAGGCAATTATAATTATAACAACAACGCTGCTGGTCAGGATGGGTTAGTAGGCACATATACTTCATCCGGGTATTTGTCTAATACAACTCACAGTGCAATAGCTACAGGATTCAATACTATCCAATATTTTTCTGATTATTTTATTCAGAATGCCTCTTTCTTGCGAATGGATAATATGAC